>JBFWMD010000079.1:0-15970 GCA_050251775.1 Desulfovibrio sp. | reverse complement strand
ATCATTGCAGTGACCGCGCACGCCTCCGAGGAACTCCGGAAACGGGTTTTGGAGTGTGGCGGGGACGCCTACATCACCAAGCCCGTGCCCAAAGCGAGACTCCTGGAAGCCATTCAGTCCGCCACGGCGGGCTGAACCGTTTCGCGCGTCCGAGGATGGCTTCCGGATTTTGTTCGTCTCTCCGCGCTGTCAGAACAGCGTACAGCCTGAACGCCTCAGGCCGAACGCGGCTTTTTGCGCTCGCTGCGACGTTTCTGGGCATCCAGAACCAGCTGGTTGATCTGATCCTCATGCTGGCGGTCCAGTGCTTCGAATTCCCCGCCGAGCACGCCTTGGTCGTGGCGAACGACACGCATGACCAGCCCCTTGACCAGCGCCTTGCCGTCCGCGCCGAGCACGAGATGCAGCCGTGTGCCCGCCTTGATCCGTTTTTCCTTCACGAGCAGGCCAATGCCGCTCGCGCTGATGTCGCGGACGCGCACGACCTTCTGAAGTTCTTTGACCCGGCAGACCAGTCCCTCGTAGCTCACGCGGTAGCTACGCCGGCGTTCCGCCTTGCCGTCCGGACGTCCGCCCACGACCTTGAAGCCGAGGGCCTCCTCGGGCGGGGCCGGGGGGGTGGCCCGGGACTGCCGGGCGGCTTTGGCCGCTTCCGGTTTGACCTTGACCTCCAGGTCCAGGGGGGGCGTTTGAGCGCGCTTGCGCTGCGGAGCTTTGCCCTGCTTCGGCTTGCCGGAGATAAGCGAGGAGAAAAAATTGATGATGCCCATAACACCCTGCTTTTGTGATCTATTTATTGAAGAATATACGGCGTGGCGGCAAATGGCAAGGCCGTTACAAAGTGGCTCGGGCGTGCGGGAAAGGCTTCACAATCTTGTTTTGGCCTTGACTTTCTGCCGGAATCCGGCAAAAGAGTTCTAAGAATTTTCGCAGGAAACTGGGAGGAAGGACTATGATCGGCGAGCTTCTTCATGGAATGGCGCAGAGCACCACGCAGGGCTTCATCGGTGTTTCCCTGATTTTTGTTTACCTTGCCTGGATCATCAGCATCGCGATGATCCGCATCAAGGAAACCAAGCAGCACGACCACCACTGAGCACGGCCTTGGCGAGCGGCCCGGCCTTGGGGCTGGCGTTCGCGATTGTTTTTTTCGCCTCCTCATGGGGGTGGAGATGTTTTGTTTCTGTTGAATTCCAATAACGAAGCCCCCCGCGTCAATCACAGGGGGCTTCGTCGTTTCAATCTGGTTCGCGGGTTCTCGGGGTTCAATACCGTCGGGTCAGGCCTTCTTCCACGTCGCGGATCACTTCCAGCAAATATTTTCCGTAGTTGTTCTTGAGCATGGGTTCGGCCAGGGCGCGCAGCCCGGTTTCATCAATGTAGCCCTTGCGGTAGGAAATTTCCTCAATGCAGGAAATGATCAGACCCTGCCTCTTCTGGATCACGTCCACATAGTTGGCGGCCTGGAGCAGGGATTCGTGGGTTCCCATGTCCAGCCAGGCAAAGCCGCGCCCGAGCACCTCCACCGTGAGCTTGCCGCGTTTCAGGTAGACGTTGTTCACATCCGTGATTTCCAGTTCGCCGCGCGGCGAAGGTTTCAGGTTCCGGGCGATCTCGATGACCTCGTTGTCATAGAAATAGAGACCGGTCACGGCGTAGCGTGATTTGGGTTTTTCGGGCTTTTCCTCAATGCTGATGGCGGCTTTGTCCCTGTCGAAAGCCACCACGCCGTAGCGTTCCGGGTCCTTGACCGGATAGGCGAAGACCAGGCCGCCCTGTTCCAGCCGGGCGCATTGTTCCAGGATGGTGGGCAAGCCTTGCCCGTAGAAGACGTTGTCGCCGAGTACGAGACAGACCGTGTCGTTGCCGATGAATTTTTCGCCGAGCAGGAAGGCCTGGGCCAGTCCGTCCGGGCTGGGCTGCTCCACGTAGGAGATGGCCAGTCCGAGCTGGGAGCCGTCTCCGAAAAGGTCCCGGAAACGGGGCAGGTCCGTAGGCGTGGAGATGATCAGGATTTCACGGATTCCCGCAAGCATCAGCGTGGAAAGCGGATAATAGATCATCGGTTTGTCGTGGACCGGGAGAAGCTGCTTGCTCATGGCGCGCGTGAGCGGGTAGAGGCGCGTGCCCGATCCGCCCGCCAGAATGATGCCTTTCATGTCCTGACCTCGCTTTTCATTTACTTGAACGGCGGGTTGGGATAACACCCTTGCCCACCGGCGGCGACTATTACGCGGCTGTTGCGGAAATGCAACCGCTACGCCGCCGGCCCGGAGGAACCTGCCCAATGCGTTTTATCTATCAGTCCGGAGGACCCGGTTCTCTTTTCGCCCTGATTCTGTTTCTGGGCTTCATGCTGCTGCTTTTCGTGATCCTGCCCGCGAACATCGCGGCCCATGCGGCCGAAGGTCTCGGCCTGACGCCCGTGCAAGGTATCTTGCTCCTGGTGGCCATGGTTCTGACCCGGAGTGTTGAATTCACCGTCTATCGTAGCGACCGGCTCGTGCGTGATGTGATCCTTCCGGAACCGCCGTTTTCCGCATTCATGCGCAGACAGGGCATGGCGGGCGCGGGAGAGGAAATCTTCGGGGATGAACTTGTGCCGCAGACTTTTGCCGTGGGCCTGGGCGGCCTGCTCTTGCCGCTGGGCATGAGCATTCTGTTTCTGGCGCGGGTGGCCGATCTGCCCGATGCCCTGGCCTGGACCGGGGCGAGCGTGGCCCTGGCCTCCGTGGTCTGCTTTGCGGCCACCACATACCGTCCAGGCCTCCCCCCGCGTCTTCCCGTGTTCATGCCGCCCGTGTGCGCGGCCCTGACCGCGTTCATGCTTCCGGCCCAGGGATTCATTGCCCCGGCCGCCTTTGCCGCGGCCGTGCTTGGCCCGCTGCTGGGCAGCGGACTGACGCCGCTTCTGCTTCCGCACCTGCGGGCGCGGGTGGACGCGCCGCACGTGGTGCTCGGCGGGGAGCGATTCTTTTGGGGCGTGTTTTTCGGCTGCATCGTGGCCGGGCTGGTGGGCTAGCGGCCATGGAGCGGTTCCGGATCGCCATCAGCCGCTGTCTGCTCGGGGAGCGCGTTCGCTACGACGGCGGTGCGCGCCATGCAGGGGCCGTTGTTCCGGCATTGGCGCGCGAAGCGGATTTTGTGCGGATTTGCCCTGAAGTGGAAAGCGGCATGCCCATTCCGCGCGAACCAGCGGAGATCGGGGGCACGCCGTTCAATCCGACCTTTTACTGTTTTGGGTCGGGCCGTAATCTGACCACCCGGCTGATGGCCTGGGTCTGGCCCCGGCTGGAGCTTTTCGACCGGGAACCCGTGCATGGCCTGGTGCTCAAGAGCAATTCTCCGAGTTGCGCCGTGGTCACGCCCAAACGGATTTATCGGCGGGACGGACGTTCTGCCGGAAGCAGTTTCGGGCTCTTTGCCCGGGCGTTTTGCGAGCGGTTTCCCTCCGTTCCCGTGGCGGACGAGGTGCTGCTCGCTGATCCATGCCGCCGCGAGGAATTCATGGTCCGCGTGCGCAAGTATGCGGCTGAGCAGAGGAGCATCTTGCATGGTTGATGGGGAAACGTTATCATTAAAGATAGAGCGCTCGTTGCGCGCCGGTGAGCGGGTGTCCCTGGACTGGTCTCGTTTGCCCGAGGCCCGCGCCGGAGCGATGCTCTGTAACGGGGACGGACCCGCCCTGCGCTCGCTGACCCGGCATTGGTCGCCCGGCAAGGGAAGCGTTCCGGCCACGACCGTGCGGACCTTCGAGGCCTTGCGCGATTTGTCCGCTGGAAATCTGGACGGCCTGCGTTGGCTACGCAAGGGCTGGTCGCTGGCCTGGGTCACGCTCAGCGACAAGGGCGCGCGCGGAGAGCGCGAGGACACCGCCGGGCCCCTGGTGGCTGAACTGGTGGGGCAGGCCCTGAACGTCTCCCTGAGTTGCGGATATTTATTGCCGGACGACCAGGGGCCGCTCCAGGCGCTGCTGGCCGAGCTGGCTCTGGTTCAGAGGTTTGATCTGGTGGTGACCACGGGAGGCACGGGCGTGGCCCCGCGCGACGTGGCCCCGGACGCGACCCTGGCGGTAATTGAGAAGCGTCTGCCCGGATTCGAGCGGGCCATGACCCTGGAGAGTCTGGCCAAAACTCCACGTGCGGTGATTTCCCGAGCCGTGGCCGGAGCCCTGGGACAGACCTTGATCGTGAATCTGCCGGGAAGCCCCAAGGCCGTTCGGGAATGCCTGGGTGTGGTGCTGCCCGCCCTGGAGCATACCCTGGAAAAGCTTCAGGGCGACCCTTCGGATTGTGGCGCGTTCTGAGCTCGAAGGTTTCTTTCACAAGACTTGCAAGCTGACGGAAGCGATGTTAAACGCCTGTTTCATTTTCAGGAACAGCAAGCGGATTCAACGTTGACGGATCAAGCGTAACCACGGAGTTGCCATGCAGATAGGGAAAGTATTGACCAGCCTTGCGGCGCTGCTTCTTTTCGCGGGCATTGCCTTTGCGCAGGAGCCTCAGGACTCGGCGCAGGACCCCGCGCAAAAACCGGCGCAGGTGGTCGAGACGACCGCCCCTCAGGACCTGCGGAAAGTTCCTGACGGCGTCGGGAAAGTGTATGACATGAAGGCCTGCGTCGAGCGGGGACTGGCCGCCAACCCGTCCATTCTGGCCGTCCGTGCGCAGCTCTCCGGCGCCGAGTACGAGACGTATTCGACGTTTACGGACATGCTGCCCTCAACCACGGCGACATACGGCTACACGCACCAGGACCGCGAAGTCGGCGAAAACGCCTCGGGCCGACGCGATGTCTGGGGGCTGCACCTCAATGTCACCCAACCGCTGTTTCCCGGCGTCTCTCTGTTGAACGCTTTTCAGAAGGGCATGCTTGAGGAAGAGCAGACCCAGGCGCAGCTCCAGAACGTGGAACTGACCCTCATCGGCGAGATCCAGACCGCCTTCCTGACTCTGCTCCAGGCCCGCATGAACGTGAAGAGCGCCGAGGACTCCCTGGAGCGCCTTAAGTCGCAGCTTCAGGTCACCACCGCCTATTACGAGGTCGGGCTGAAGCCCCGCCTCGACGTGCTTCAGGCGGAAACCGATCTGGCCACTGCCGAGCAGGAACTGCTCAAGGCCCGCAACTCGGTGGCCACCCAGGTCGCCAAGCTGAATACCTTGCTGAACCTGCCCCTGGAGGCCGACGTGGAATACGTGGGCCAACTGGACGAACGGGATTTTTCCCTTGATCTCAAGCAGGCCCTGGCCCGCGCTTATGCCAACCGGCCGGACATCCGCATCGGCGAAAAGAGCGTGGCCATCGCCCGCAAGGATTTCAACATCACGGCCAGCGGACTGCTGCCCTCGGTGGATGCCGAGCTCGACTATTACAAGAAAGGCGACGGCGCGGACCTTTCCAATGACAGCGCGCAGTGGTCCCGCTCCGCGCAGGAGTACTGGACCGCCGGCGTGAGCATGACCTATTCCCTGGGCGCACTCGGTACAACCCAGGTCCTCGACAGCCTCAAGGCGGACCATAACGTCTCCCAAATCATGGCGGAGCTTGAAAAAACCAAGCTGGACGCCGGATACGAGGTCAAGGCCGCCCTGCTGAACATTGCCGAGGCCCGAGACCGCATCGTGGTGGCGCACAAGTCTGTGACCGCGGCCACCGAGGCCTATCGCATGGCCCTGGCCCGCTATCAGGCCCAGGTTGGAACCAACACCGACGTGCTCGATGCCCAGGCCAACGTCTCCTCCAGTGAGGCCCAACTGATCCAGGCTCTGGCCGACTACCAGAGTTCCCTGTCTACCCTGTACATCGCCATGGGTGAGCGGAACCTCGGTCTGGAGACCAAATAGATGTCCTTTGACCGGCTGAAGGGGGAAAGTCCCGCAGGAGAACCCAAGGTCTGCGAGAAATGCGGCGGAGAACTCTACGCCACGCGGCGCTGCCCCTGGGTGGTCATGCGCTGCCGCTCCTGCGGAGCCACGCTGGAGTTGCGGGAAATCGCCGACCAGATCGACGATCCCTTTGAGGAGGATTTGGGCTGGATTCCCATGGACCGGCTCTGATTGCTTGCCGGATGCATCTCGTTATGCGACCCGGAGCCGCGCGCAGGCCTGCGCCGGTTCCGGGTTTTCTTTTCGGGGCGGGAACGGGCCTGGACGGAGGGATCAGGCCAGAATCAGACGCGAATCAGGTCGTGGACGTGCGTTCCAGCAGGCTGCCGTAGAGGTTCAGTGTCCGGTTCAGGAAGTCTCGCCCGGTGAGCTGCGACATGGTCTTGCTCTGCGCTTGGAGCAACTGCTCGCGAAAGGCCGCATCGTTCACGGCTCGGGCCAGATAGGTGGTCATGGCTTCCAGGTCTCCGGGCGGGAAGAGCCCCTGTGCCGGCACGAGGTCGGGCATGACGTTGACGCTGGTGGACACGAGCGGCCGCTTGCAGGCCATGATCTCCAGAGCGGCCCTGGCAATGGCCTCGGACCAGAGCGAGGCCACCACGCCCAGGTCAAGCGCGGAGATGCAGGCCACGATGTCATCGCGTTTGCCGCTGATGGCGGTGACCGCCTCGATGCCTTCCTCGGCGATCCATTGCCGGACCTCGTCCAGCCGGGTGGAGGTTTCGAAGCCGATGTAGAAGAGGCGCACCCGCGTGAATCCGTGTTTCTGCCGCAGCCGCGCCACGCTCTGCGCCAGTTCGCGCTGGCCCTTGACCTCGTCGAAGCGGCCCAGCAGCCCGATGACGAAGTCGTCCGGGCCGAATCCGAATTCTCGGCGCACGCGTTCGCGGCCTTCCGGGTCGAAACGGAAAAGGTCCGTGTCCACGCCGCCGTGGATGCACCAGACCTGCTGTTCCGGGGTGCGCATGGCTTCCAGGAAGTGGGTGGCCATGCGTTTGTTGGTCACGACCACGGAGGAGGCCACGCTGCGGTGCAGCCAGCGGTTGAAGAAGTCGCAGCGCGGCGGACGCTGGTCGCCACGGGTGCGCACGAGTTGAAAGGGCATGCCCAGCTTGCGCAGCAGGCCCCAGAGGAAAAAACCCTCGCCGCGATGGCAGTTGACGATTTCCGGCTTGAAGGTATGGATCAAACGCACCAGATCCACGCACCCGGCTGCGAGTCGCAGGGGGTTGTTGGTGTTCAGGTCCACGGGCACGACCGTGAGGCCCATTTCCAGCGCCCGGGCATGGGTGGGAGTGTCCTTGAGCGTGAGCACGAGAACGTTGTGGCCGTCGTCCTGCAACAGTTTGCTGAGGTAGAGGGCGTACCAGGCGGTGGCGTTAAACCAGCGGACGTTGGCGACCTGAATGATGTTCATGGATGTGGTTTCCGTCTCTTGTGCGGCTGGCGGCACTATGGCAGTGCGCCGCGCCCTTGGCAAGTTCTCCGGGTGCGCTCTCCGGGTAAGCGTCCTGGGAAAACGGCGTCCGGGATGCGGACGCCGTTTTGGAACCTCTCTTGCACCTTTGAGCCGGGGGCAAAGAATTCCCCTGACTAGGCGAAGACTTCCTGCTTGTGGACCGCCTCGGATTTGATTCTGTCCAGCAGGTCGGCCAGGGCGGGCTTGACGTTCTCACGCACATCCCCGGCCACGATGATGAAGAGCAGGTCGTCGCCGGGCACGAGACGGCCTTCGCTGGCTTTGGCAGTGGCGCGCCAGATGCCAGGGCGTTTTTCGAATTCGGAGCACAGGGCCTTGATCTTTTCGTGGTCCGGATGGACTTCCACGGCCGTGACCGTGTTCCTATCTTTTCTGGACCAACCACGCACGACTCCGTTATGGATAAGGATCATGCCGACGTTTTCGGTGAATCCGGGCTCTTTTTTCAGCTCGGCAAGGGTCTCGGTCAGATTCATGGTCTTCTCCTTGTTTGTTGAGGTGTCCAGATGAGCAGCATTTCCTCACTTTTGCAAGCCCTGCCAAAGGTCTCCCAATCGCGGATGATTGGTTCGGGCTATGGAGTCTGGCTCGTCTGGGGCGGATCGCTGAACACTGCTGTGCCGCATACGCTCAAAGATTACGGCGCGATCCCCATGGCCCAGAGCGAGGGGCAGGCGCTCTGGCTCTCGCCCACTCCGGAAATCTTTCGCGCCCTGGCCCGGTTGCAGATCTGGGCCCGCCTGAACCCCATGCCGCTGTTCTGCCAGGTCGTGCCTGTCACGGTGCTGGTGGGCTACGACTTGACGCTGTCCATGGCCCTGCCTTCGGAACTGGGCAAGCAGGTTGTCGATGCGCCCAAGGAATTCGAGGTCTGGGTGCATCCCAAGCTGGGTGAAGCCTTGCAGCACATCTCAGGCCTGAGTATGCAGCAGAAGGGAGCCATGGCAGGCTTGGCCAATGCGGACTGGCGTCTTTTCGACGCGGACGAGGGCCTCGACTATGAAACGCTCCTGAACTGGTTCTTCGTCATCAAGCCCGTGGGCCGCATGGGCGAGAAGGACAGCATCATGGGCTGGCGGGCCTGGGCCGACGAGATCAAGAAGCTCTTTGGGCGGCTGAGCATCAAGTACCTCGTGGGCACGCGCGAGGAAGTGCTGATCTTCTCGATCAAGGGACTCCGCTCCCTGCGCGGCTTCATCAGCGAGTCGCTCAAGCTCATCGCCGAGACCAAAAACCAGCCCGATCGGTCCTACTGGCCCTGCGTCATGGCCGCCGTGGGGCAGAAGGGCAAGCAGTTCACCGAAGAAATCATCCACAAGTTTAATCTCGACTGGAACAAGCTCACGCCGGATCTGCCGCACCTGAGCTATCGCGACGCCTTTATGCTCGGTGACGGCTTCAAGGTCAACGAGGCGCGCTACGGTGGGGACGAATCCCTGGAATCCTGGTGCAATGTGGGGCTAGCCGCCGATGCCGGAGAGGTCTCCAAAAGTGCCGCCGAGATCATTTTGCCGCGCAAGCTCATGGCCCTGCGGCACGATGAGGAATGTTTTTATTGCGGGTTGCGCAGCCATAAGTCCGGGGAATGCCCCTCCCGCTGGCTTTCCGCGCCCAAACCCGGCGTCTGGAGCGCCCTGGCGCGGGTGGACATCAAGGAATTCCCCGTGGGCATGCGCAAGCTGGACGACGCTCTGGACGAGCAGGACACCTTGGGCAGCCTCACATCCTTGCTCGGGTCCGAGAAAAAAATTGAGAACCTTATGGCCGCCGCCATGTTCGAGATCAACAGCGCGGCGCAGTTCCGCATCCTGGAGCGGGTCTGGCGCAGCCGGGGCAAGGAGTGGCCCTCCGGGCTCAAGCAGCTTGTGCCTGAAGAGGGCCAGTTCGTGAACGAGGCCATGGAGGCGTTCAAGGCCCGCGATTATGAACGCACCGCGTTGCTGCTCAAGCAGTTGCGCCTGAAATACGCTCGCAGCTACATTCCTTCCTCGCTCCAGGGCTTTCTGGCCATGGAGGAGAATGACCAGCATCAGGCGCGCTTCTACTGGCAGGAGGCCGAACGCCTGAGCTACACCCCGCTCCAGCAGGGCTATTTCGCCTTTCTCCAGGCCCGGAGTCTGGAAGTGGAAGGGGAATACAAGGAAGCGGCCACGCTGTACCGCCGAGCGTACATGGCCTCCCCGAAATGGCTGGACACGCTCTACCGGGGGGGGGTCTGCATGGTCAAACTGGGGTTCACGGGCCAGGCCATCGATATGTTCAACGACCTCTGGCAGCAGGACCCGAACTTCTTCAACCAGGCGCTGATCGACCCAGAGCTGGACCGGGGTCGCGCGCACGTGCTTTCCGCCATGTGGGACCGCTGGGCCGCGGCCGAGAGCGAGGTGGAGGGGGAACGTGAGCGGGTGGAAAAACTCGATGCGGAAATTGAGCAACGCTTCAGCGAGGATCACGACTTCTACGAGCCGGCCAAGAAGACCCTGGAACACATGAAGGCCCTGGCGAAGTTGAACAACTTCGTTGCCTTTCTGGAACTGATCAGTGCTCTGGCGCAGTTCGACAGCAAGTTGTCGCGGCAGGTGGAGCAGGACATCAAGCGCATGCAGTCCAAGGTCGAGTATCTGGTGGAACGACTCAAGGATGTGCAGCAGGAGGCCTCCTGGTTCCCCTTTCCCAAGCTGCTGCGCGAGTTCAACCGCGATTTCAACTATTGCGTGGAAAAAATCAACTGGGTTAACCACCAGCACATCAAGGCCGCAGACAATTTTCGGCAGGCGGCCAAATTCCTTTCCGAGGTCGAGGAACGTCTGACCAGCCTGCAAAGCCGTCTCGTGACCTTGCGGATCATCCGCGACTCCACCCTGTTCATCCTCATGCTCGGGCGCAGCTTCATCTGGTTCGAGGTTATTGGTCTGGGGCTCGGTCTGGTGGGGCTGCCGCTGGCGATCTATTTCACTCGGTCCATGGAAAACATCTGGCTTGTGGACGTGATCCGCGAACAGCAGTGGGAATTTCAAAAAGGCCTGATTCTGATCTTGAGCGTGCTCGCGCTTGTGGTATCCTTGCTCAAGACGGCCATTTCCTTCGAGCGACGGAAAAAGGAACTCTTTGAGCGTCCGGAGGAAGAAGGCAAACGGGGCGGCAAGGGCGGGGCCAACACCCGGTCCAAATCCGCAGCCAAGCCCAAACCAAAGAGCCGAAAATAGGCGGGACGGTTCTTTCTCCCGCTTTGGAGAACGCGCTATGCACCGACTCGTCCTGATCCGCCACGGCCAGAGCGCCTGGAATCTTGAAAATCGCTTCACGGGCTGGACGGATGTGGACCTCACGGAACAGGGCCGTGCCGAGGCCCGGACCGGAGCCGCCAGTCTTCGGGCCGAAGGTCTGGATTTCGATCTTTGCCATACCTCCCTGCTCAAACGGGCCATCCGTACGCTGTGGATTGTACAGGAGGAGCTGGACCGGCTCTGGCTGCCCGTCCGCAAGACCTGGCGGCTCAACGAGCGGCATTACGGTGCGCTTCAGGGGCTGAACAAGGCGGAAACCGCCGCGAAGTTCGGCGAAGAACAGGTTTTCACCTGGAGACGAAGCTACGACGTGCCCCCGCCGTTTCTGGACGCTTCGGACGAGCGCTGGCCTGGTCGCGACCCCCGTTATGCGCATCTGGACCCCGGCGAACTTCCCCTGGGCGAAAGCCTGGAACTGACCATTGCCCGGACCATGCCCTACTGGTTCGAACAGATAGCGCCGGAAATCCGCGCGGGCAGGCGCGTTCTGGTGGTGGCGCACGGCAATTCCCTGCGCGGGCTGGTCAAATATCTCGACGGCCTGGACAACGAAGCCATCACCCGCGTGAACATCCCCACGGGCGTGCCGTTGCTTTACGAATTGGACAACGAACTGCGGGCGGTTTCCCGGCGCTATCTGGGCGACCCGGATGCGGTGGCGGCGGCCCAGGCTTCGGTGGCGGCCCAGGGCAAAGCCTAGCAGGGGCCGCTTGCCCCCGAAGGGGGCAGAGGGTACACCTGCGCATGCCCTGCAACGATTCCTCTCCCAACGTACTGGACGAGCGCCTTTTCGCCGCAAAGCTCTGCGACTGGTTCGCGGCTCATGGCCGCGACCTGCCCTGGCGACGTGACTACACGCCCTATGCGGTCTGGATCTCCGAGATCATGGCCCAGCAGACCCAGATGGGCCGTGTGGTCGAATATTTCCAGCGCTGGATGCGCCGGTTTCCCGACGTGCAAAGTCTGGCCGAGGCGGACGAGGACGAGGTGCTCCGGCTCTGGGAAGGCCTGGGATATTACAGCCGGGCGCGCAATCTTCACAAGGCCGCACGGCTTATGTCCGGGAGGGACGGGTTTCCCGATACCCGGGAAGCGGTCCTGGCATTGCCCGGTGTGGGGCCGTACACGGCGGGCGCGATTATGAGCGTGGCCTTCAATGCCGCGTATCCGGCGGTGGACGCCAATGTGGAGCGCGTTCTCGCCCGGGTCTACGATCTGGACAAACCCGTGAAGCTCCCGGCCAACCAAGCTTTTATCGAGGACCGCGCCCAGGCTTTGATCCCCGAGGGCAAGGCCCGGATATTCAATCAGGCGCTCATGGAATTGGGCGCCCTGGTCTGCACGCCCCGCAATCCGCAATGTCCGGAATGCCCGGTGCAGGCCCATTGCCGCAGTCGCGCACTGGGCCTCGAAGCCGAACGGCCCGTGCCGGGCAAGCGCCAGGAAACCGTGTACGTCACCGTGGCCACCGGAGTGCTGGTGCATGCCGGGAACGTCTACATCCAGAAGCGGCGGCCCGACGATGTCTGGCCCGGACTCTGGGAATTTCCGGGCGGGGGCATCGAAGCCGGGGAGAGTCCGGAAGCCGCCGTGGTGCGCGAATATCTGGAAGAAACGGATCTTGGCGTCACGCCTGTGCATAAATCCGGCGTGATCAAATACAGCTACACCAAATTTCGGGTCACGCTGCACTGTTTCTACCTTCGTTATGCCGGTGTGCCGCAAACCCCGGCCTGCAACGAGGCTGTGGAGGGGCGTTTTGTGTTGCCCGCCCGGTTGGCGGATTTCGCTTTTCCTGCGGGCCATCGCAAGCTCATCGAACGGATGAGCGCTGATCCGGTGTTCGACGAGTTGCTTTCATTTTGATTTCATATACTTTTTTGAGCATAAATTCTTTCTGGCATGGTTTCTGCTCACCCCCTGTGGACACAGTCTTTCGTGTCCGGATTTTGACAGGGGGAAGCCGACATGGCGGAAATGGACTATTCCCAATTGATGCAGGTCCTCGGCACGAGGCCCGCCACGGCGGTCCGGCAGCCGATAAGTCCGAAGCAGGCCGAGAATCTGGCGTTCCATACCCAGATGCAGATGGCGTTGAATCTTTTCAGCGACGGCAAGGAGACCCAGGCGGGGTCGTCTCCGGTGATGGGTGGGTCCCTGATGAACGATGCGCTGATGTTCGACGCGCTTTCGGCCATTTCGCGTATTATGGGCGACCAGGCGCTGGAGCGCGGCCAGCCTATGAACGTGGTGCGGGCCAAGATCGCCGAACCTCAGGAAAACGCCCTGGTGGCGGGGGCGCTTTCCGCCATGTTCGAATCCGGAGACAAGGGCATTGAGGCCGTGGGTTTCGACCGCGTGGGCGGCACGTCCTACGGCAAGTTTCAGATCGCGTCGCGCACTGGAACCATGAGCAGCTTTCTGAAGTTTCTGGATGAACGCGCGCCCGAGTTTTCCAAGCGCCTGCGCGCGGCCGGACCGGCCAACACCGGGGGACGCCGGGGCGGCATGCCCCGCGAGTGGCGGAAGATCGCCTCGGAGGAGCCGGAGCGTTTTGAGTTGTTGCAGCGTCAATTCATCCGCCAGGATCATTACCAGCCCGCTCGGGAGAAGATCATGGCCCAGACAGGCGTGGATGTGGATTCCCTGCCTCTGGCCGCCCGGGAAGTGCTCTGGAGCACGGCGGTTCAGCACGGGGCCACGGGCGCGGCGGAGATCTTTGGCCAGGCCATTGCCGGACTGCACGTCAAGCCGGAGAACAGCGAGTTCGTTCACAAACTCATCGACGAGGTCTACGACAGCCGCAAGACACAGTTCGGCTCATCGAGCCGCAGTGTGCGCGCCAGCGTGCAGAGCCGCATGGACCATGAAAAGCGCATGGCCCTGGCCATGCTGGATGCAGGCAGCCTGAACATGCTGGCTTGAGTTTTCGAACATCGAAGACGAAAACGCCGCTCTCCTGGCATGGGGGCGGCGTTTCGGCGTTTTTGGCCCCAGGAGCTTACCCCCGGCGCGCCAGCCGCTCTTCCAGGGATGCATCCGGCTGCACGGCCAGAGTTCCCTGGACCTGGTCCACGGCAACACGACCGAGGTCCCAGCCCTTGACCTTGCGCACATCCTTGACCAGCGCGTAGATGATCTCCACGCGGCCGTCTCCTTTGAAAGCGCTCTTCACCGCGCAGAGCGCTGCGGCCTGGAGCAGGGAGCGCTCCGGGACTTCCTGTGCCGGGTGGTCGCGCTTCAGGATCACGTGGGAGCTGGGGCCGTCGTGGGCATGGAACCAATAGTCGAAGGGACTGGCCGCCCGGGAAAGCATCTCGTGGTTGGCTTTTTTGTTTTTGCCGCGCACCAGGGTGAAGCCGTCCTCCGTGGTGAAGAGGCTGACCGCGAGGCCCTGCCAGCGTTTGGGCAGCGGGGAGGGCGTGTTCATGCCGCTCTGGTTCGCGCCCTTCTTGTGGGAGGAACGCGGTCCGGGCGCGGGCGCGCCTCCGGCCTCCAGGCGGGCCAGTTCCTTGCCCAGCTCGTTGCGCCGCCGGGCCAGATGCTCGAAGCCACGCCGGGCCTTGTCCGAAAGCCGGAAAAGCCGTTCCATGTTCTGGGCCGGGGAGAGATACGGGTCCAGTTCGATTTCCAGCGGCCCGAGTGCGGGGTGGTCCAGCGTGAGTCGTTCGGGCAGCCTGTGCAACTCGCCGTCATATGCCGTCAGGCGGTAGAGATTGGCCTGGAGCGTTTCGCCCTGATGCCGCAGGGCGAGCAGCGCGTCCAGCCGTGCCTTTTCCTGGTCGAGCTTTTCCAGGGTTCTGGTCACTCTTTTGCGCTGGCGTTTCAATTGAATCAGCTCCGGGCGTTCGGCCTGCTCTTCCAGATCGGGAAAAAGCGTGCGTTCGCCCCAGGCGGCAGCGGCTTCCAGGGCGGAGGCAAAGGAAATGTTCCGGCCGGACGAGGCCCAGACCAGGGGCATGCCCGGACCGTCGGCCTCTTCGGGCGCATGGAAACGGGCGGGGCGTTCCCCGCGCGCCACCCGGAAATAGAGTTCGCAGGTGTCCTCGAGATCGAGGGAGGCGAGTCGTTTGCGCAGGGGCGGAGAAATTTGGGGAAATGCCCGCCAGATTTCCCGATTGTTCAGGGCGTCGTTCTGATCGCCGCTCAGGATGTCGTCCAGGGCGGGCCAGTCCGGTTCGCGGCCAAAGTTCGGGTCCAGTTCGTCGCGGACGCACAAGCCCTCCCGCAGGTCCAGGATCAGGTAGCGGCCGGCGTTTTCGCGTGTGGTGGGGGCCAGTTCCAGGGCGAGGCGCAGGGTGGGCCAGTCCGCGCGCCAGCCCACAATGCGGCGGCCGCCGAGGCGTTTTCGCAGCCACATGACCCGCGCGGGCGCGGTAAAGGGATTGGCGGGTTTTTGCGCGGAAAAAAAGAGAAGACCCGCGATTTTCGCGGGTCGGAAGAGCAGATGGCGAGCCGATTCCTTCCCGTCCAGACGCAATGTCCAGACGTTCTCGGTCGGAGCATGGATTTTTTCAATGCGCCGCCCCGCGAGCAGGTCTCCGGCCTCGGCGGCCAGATGGCGGAAGAAGTTGGCCTCCATTGCGGTGGTCTTGCGACGGGGCTAGTCGCCCCGGACCTGCTCGTCCTCTTCCTGTTTGCTCTTGCACTGGATGCAAAGCGTGGTCATGGGACGGGCCTTGAGTCGGGGAGTGCCGATTTCGTCGCCGCATTCAGAGCAGATGCCGAAGTCGCCGTCCTCAATACGCTGCAAGGCCTGCTGAATCTTGCGGACAAGCTTGCGCTCGCGGTCGCGAATGCGCAGGGTGAAGGCGCGATCCGATTCCGCGGTGGCGCGGTCTGCGGGGTCGGCGTAGATCTCGCCGGATTCCGTCATGTCCTCGATGGTTTCCTGACTCTTCTGCATGATCTCGTCGAGCAGGCCTTCGAGCACTTCGCGGAAATACTTGATATCGTTGGCTTCCATAAGAGAATACTCCTGCGGGGATGTCGGCGGCGCGAATCCTTCGGACCACCGCGCTCGAATGAAGTGTGTGGATATATCAGAAAAGTGCCAAAAGTAAAGCATATGAATATGAGTAATGAAACCAGGAAGTTTTATCCCGCGAAAAAGTTAAAGTGAAGGGTTGACAGGTGAAGGCGGCACGAGTAAACAGAATCTCCTTGATTGAGCGGGAATAACTCAGTGGTAGAGTGCAACCTTGCCAAGGTTGAAGTCGCGGGTTCAAATCCCGTTTCCCGCTCCACTCTTTGACAGTTTCGGCGGCATAGCCAAGTGGGAAGGCAGAGGTCTGCAAAACCTCCATTCTCCGGTTCAA
>JBFWMD010000078.1:0-16779 GCA_050251775.1 Desulfovibrio sp. | reverse complement strand
GGGTGACGCGGTTCTGGCAGAGGCGGAAACCCAGATCCGCTACGAAGGCTACATCGAACGCCAGGAAGATTTGGTGCGCCGTTTCAGCGGCCTGGAGTCCACGTCCCTGCCTGTGGATCTGGACTACGCGAAAGTGGCCGGGCTCACGCGCGAGGCCGTGGAAAAACTGGGAACTGTCCGTCCGCTGACCCTGGGTCAGGCCGGACGTATTTCCGGCATCACTCCGGCCGCGCTCTCCTGTCTGGAGGTCCACCTGAAAAAAAGCCGTCTCTTGTAAAAGATTCGTGGAGAGCGTCTCTTGCGGTTGACAGTCGCGGGTTGACAACATACTGCCTTAGGTATTGCAAGGTGCTGTCTTCGTTGACGCCCAAGCATATTTCAGCAAGGAGGCCTCTGCTTGGACGAAGGTTCGGACAGTCGATTCTGGACGAGAATGCGAAACATATTCAAACGAAACGGGCATGATCTCGAAGAACAGATCATGGACGCCCAGGACGGCGGCGCGCTCAAGCGTGAAGACGCCTACATGCTCCTCAACGTGCTCGATCTCGGCGAGACCACGGCGTCGGACATCATGGTCCCGCGCACCGACATCGTTTGCTCCGAGGTCGGCAGTTCCCTGGACGACGTGGCCCAGCTTATCGTTGCGCACGGCCATTCCCGCATCCCCGTCTATGAGGAAACCCGCGACCGCATGATCGGCGTGATCCACGCCAAGGATCTGCTCAGCGCCCTCGTGCAGCACGAGGCCGAGGACTACCCCCTGCGGGAACTGCTCCGCGAGTTGCTTTTTGTGCCGGAAATGACCAACGTCAAATATCTTCTGGCCACCATGCGCTCCCGCAGAACACACATGGCCATCGTTGTGGACGAATACGGCGGAACCGCGGGTCTGGTCACGCTGGAAGACGTGATTGAGGAGATCGTCGGCGACATTGAGGACGAGTACGATGTGCTCCGGCCCGACGACATCCAGGTGCTCGACAACGGCTCCCTGCTGGTCTCCGGCCGCACCGAACTGGAAGAGCTCAACGAACGCTTTCAGCTTGGGGTGACCTCCGAACAAGTGGACACCCTGGGCGGACATCTCAGTGAAATCGCGGGACGAATTCCAGTGCCCGGCGATTCCTTCATCCTGCAGAACCGCCGCTTCACGGTTCAAGACGCTGACGCCAAGCAGATCAAGACCGTGCTCATCGAACCGCTGGAACCGCAAGCCCCCGAACAAGGATAGCCGTGCCCCTGCTCTGTCTGCTCGCCGTGATCGGCGCTTTTCTGGGGTATCCCAACCCCTGGCTGCACCTGCCCCCGCTGATGCTGCTTTTCCCGGCCGCGCTCTGCCTGATGGCCTTCCGCGCCACGAGTCAGTGGCGGGCCTTGGGCTGGTCCTATCTGACCAGCGTGCTCGCACTCACCGCCTGCCTCTACTGGGTGGCCGGCCCAGTGGCCCAGTACGGCGGGTTGCCCTGGTGGCTGGCGCTACCCTGCCCCTTTGGCGTTTCTCTGGTCATGGGCCTCTACGGCGGGGCTTTCGGCTGGGGCATGCACCGCGCGGCCAGACGGTTTCCCCCGCTGCTGCTCTGCATCTTCGCGGGTATTCTCTGGACCGCTCTGGAACAGACCGGCTCCTGGCTCTTCAGCGGGTTCCCCTGGGTCACGCTTTCCGTGGCCTTTGCCCCCTGGCCGCTGTTCATCCAGGGCGCCTCCCTGGTCGGGGCCTACGGCCTGTCCGGCCTGTTCGTCAGCATCGTTGCCGGACTGCTGCTCTGGAACACGGCCCGCCCGCCGCGCCATCTGGCACTTTTCCTCTGCATATTTCTGCTGGGCTTCGGCTGCTACCGCATGGCCGGGTATGCCCCGAGCGGACTCGACAAGCACGTCGCCCTGATCCAGGGGAACATTGATCAGGCTGAGAAATGGGAAGCCCCGTTCCAGATCGGCACAGTGCAAAAGTACATTGACATGAGCCGGGAAAGCCTGATTCCCACTGTCCCGGCCACTGGCACGACCACCGCCTCCTCGAACGCGAACCAGCCGGATCTGATCGTCTGGCCGGAAACGGCCATGCCCTTCTATCTTCAGGATGCCAGCGTCTACAGCAATCAGGTCAGCGAATTCGTGCGCACCTCCGGGGTCCCGCTGATCGCGGGCGCGCCCGCCTATATGCAGCAGGAAGACGGATCCTTCAATTTCTACAATCGCGCCTTTCTCTTCAATCCCCACGACGACTCCGTGAGTTGGTACGACAAGGTGCATCTCGTGCCCTTTGGCGAGTACGTCCCCCTCAAGGAATGGCTCCCTGTGGACAAGCTGGCCAGCGGTGTGGGCGACTATCTGCCGGGCGACCGACTCGCCCCGCTGAACGCCGACGGCATGCATCTTGGCCTCTTGATTTGCTACGAGGCCATTTTCCCGGAGCTGGCCCAGGAGCGCGTGGCCCGAGGCGCGGACATCCTCGTGAATATCAGCAACGACGCCTGGTTCGGACGTTCCTCCGCCCCCTGGCAACATCTGGCCCAGACCAGGATGCGCGCCGTGGAACAATCCCGCTGGATCGCCCGGGGGACCAACACCGGAGTGAGCGCGTTCATTGATCCTCTCGGTCGCCTCGCGGCCTCTTCAGAGTTGTTCCAGGACCAGGTCTTGACCTGGACGGTCAAACCTGTTCAAGTGACCACGATCTACCATGACGCCTACCACTGGCTGACGAGCGGAGCGTATCTGCTGGCCGGACTCCTGTTCTCCCTGACCCTGCTCTGTCCGGCCCTGCGTCGGCCCTAACCCCGCAACGGCAAGAAGCATATGCACCAATATTCCGAACTCAAAGGCAGCAGCGTCGCGCTTTTCGACAAATACGAAACCCTCTGGGGGCGGCTTTGACTACGGCAAGCTCGTGGAACGCCTCGCTGCGATAGAAGCCCAAATCTCCCAACCCGACGCCTGGAACCAGCCGGACAAGCTGACCCCGGTGCTCCGGGAAAAGAGCCAGCTCGAACACAAGATCTCCACGTACGACGCCCTGCGCAAATCCAAAGAAGACCTGGAGGTCTGGTTGGAGCTTGCCGATGAGGATGAGGGCTCCCTGGACGAGCTCTTCCGCAGCATGAAAGACTTCGAGAAGGTCTTGCGCCAGACGGAAATGGCCACCCTGCTCGGCGGCGAACAGGATGGCAGCAACGCCATCCTGGAAATTCATCCGGGTGCGGGCGGCGTGGAATCCCAGGACTGGGCCGAAATGCTCCTGCGCATGTACACCCGCTGGGCTGAGGACAAAGATTTCAAGCTCACGGTGCTCGACGTGCAGCCCGCTGACGAAGCTGGCATCAAAAGCGCCGCCTTGCAGATTGAAGGCCCCTATGCCTATGGCTTTCTGCGCGGCGAAGCCGGAATCCACAGGCTGATCCGCATCTCCCCCTTTGACGCCTCGGGCAGACGGCACACCTCCTTTGCTTCGGTGGATGTCTATCCGGACGTGGACGACGACATTGAAATCGAGGTCCGGGAAGAGGATCTTCGCGTGGATGTCTTCCGCGCCAGCGGCCCCGGCGGACAACACGTAAACAAGACCAACTCGGCCGTGCGTATCACGCACCTGCCGACCAACATCGTGGCCCAGTGCCAGAACGAAAAGTCGCAGCTCCGCAACCGCCAGACCGCCATGAAACTGATCAAGGCCCGGCTCTATGAGCTGGAGTTGAAGAAGCGCGAGGAATCCCAGCGCGTGGACTACGCCAGCAAGGACGCCATCAATTTCGGCAGCCAGATCAGAACATACACGCTCCAGCCCTACCGGCTGGTCAAGGACCACCGTTCGAACACGGAGGACGGCAACGTGGACGCCGTATTGGACGGCGCACTGGACCGCCTCATGCGCAGCTATCTGTTGTATGCCCATGCCGGAAAGCAAAGCACCTGACGACATAGCCTACGGCAAGGCGTCCGCCGCACCGGACACGGCCCTGGAGCGCGAGTTGCTCAAGGAGCTCACCCGGCTGCGCGACGAAATCTGTGCGGCTGACAGAACGCCCTGCGAGCAGTTGGACGCGCGGACCAATCTTGGCGTGTTTCGCCTTTTCAGCGGCATCACTCTCCAGCAGTGGCGCTCCATTGCCCGCCGCCTGGAGCTCAAGGGCTGGCTGACCCTGCCCATCGACCGTGACATCTATCCGCACCTTACCGTGCTCCAGGAGAGCCTGGACGAGCTGTCCTACCAGTCCGACCACGACGCCTTGACCGGGCTGGCCAACCGCCGGGCCTTTGACCGCGTCCTCGACCTGGAAATGGAACGGGCCGCGCGGGCCGAAAACGCGCTCAGTCTGGCAGTCATTGACTTGGACGACTTCAAACGCATCAACGACACCCACGGCCATGTGGCCGGGGACGAAGTCCTGGTTCGGCTGGCGCGGATCATTTCCGGAAACAAACGGCGCTACGATCTGGCCGCGCGCATCGGCGGCGAGGAGTTCGCCATTGTCCTGCCCGGCATCGGTCAGGTGCGCAGCGCCAAGGTCGTGGAACGCATCCGCTGCGACCTGCTGGAAAGCGGATTCTCCGCACCCGGCAGCGGCTCGTTCCAGGTCAGCTGTTCCGCAGGCATCGCAAGCTATCGCGGCACGGCCCGGCTCTCCCCCAGAGAGTTCTTCGAACTTGCGGACAAGGCCCTCTACGCGGCCAAAAACAGCGGGAAGAACCGCACTGAGCTGGCCCCTATGCCCGACATCGAGCAGGCCAGCCGCCCCTCCCTGGTGCAGGCCAGCGAAAAGCGCTTTCTCTTCACCGGCAAACCCTAGGATTCATGACTATGATCAATCCGAACATGACTCTCAGTCTGGCCGTCATGAGCGGCAAGGGCGGCGTCGGCAAGACAAGCATCTCGCTGAATCTTGGCTACGCGCTCTACAATGCGGGACTGAAGACCCTGCTTATGGATTGCGACCTCGGGCTCGCCAACCTGGACGTGCTCCTGGGTATTGCACCGGAGAAGAATCTTCAGGACCTGCTCCGGCAGGACACCCGGACGGCGGACGTGGCCGTGGCCGTGGAACCCGGTGGGCTGGACGTGCTTCCCGCGGCCAGCGGGGTTCCCGAGCTGGTGGAGATGGATGAGGACATGCAGAAGGTCATGCTTGACAAAATCGTGGAACTTGCGGGCGGCTACAACATGCTCATTCTCGATCTCGGCGCGGGCATCAGCCGCACGGTCATGAGCTTCGCCTCCATGGCCCAGCTGCGGCTGGTGGTGGTCACTCCGGAGCCGACCTCGCTCACGGACGGCTATGCCGTGATCAAGGTGCTCGCCACCGAACACGGGGTCCGGGATTTTCTGGTGGTGGTCAACCAGGTGGAGTCCAAAACCGAGGCCGAACGCACCTTCACGCGGCTCTCCGAAGCCTGCAAGACCTTTCTGGGCATTGAAATCCGCAATCTCGGACACATCCGCGACGACCGCAACGTGTCCGAAGCGGTGCGCCGGCAAAAGGCGCTGCTCAAGATCGCGCCGGGATCCCCCGCAGCCCAGGATATCGTATCTTTGGGACGAAAATTCCAACGTTACCGCACGGATAATGCTGAAGCCATTGCCCAGCGTTCCGTGCTCAAACAATTTCCCGGTCAGGAAGCATAATTTGAGCTTGACGGAAGTGTCTGTCTTTCGGCATAGATAAGACACTTGTAATTTTTCCCACTGGGTTTCCATTGGGGAAACCCAAAAACCGGCAAGACCGGAGCCCACATGAACAAGAGCGAACTTATTAAGGCATTGGCCGAGCAAAAAAAGCTCCATGTGGATGAATCCACCAAAATCGTCAGCGCGTTCATCGACTCCATCAAGGAAGCCCTTGTGCGCGGAGACCGGGTGGAAATCCGCGGATTCGGCAGCTTCAAGATCAAGGACTACGAAGGATACGTCGGTCGCAACCCCAAGACCGGGGACGTGGTGCATGTGCATCCCAAGAAACTTCCCTTCTTCCGTCCCGGCAAGGAACTGAAGGAATTCATCAACGGCTGATATGCGTATACGAATTCTTCTTTTGCTGGCTGCGATCCTGCTCGCAGCCGGTGCTTCCATTGCGCTTGCTGAAAATTCCCTGACCATCCTCTACACCGGCAACAACTACGGAACGGTGCGCCCCTGCCCCACCTGAGGCGGTCGTACCGTCGGCGGTGTGGCCCGGAGGGCCACCTTTTTCAACCTGGCGCGGAAGGACCAACCCAAGGACGTTCCCCTGCTCGCTCTGGCCGGAGGATGCGAATTCGGAAGGGAGGCGCTTGGCTCCAAGGATGCGGAAAGCCTCAAGGCCTTGCGCGTCAGCTATGGGATGCTGGGCTATGATCTTGGCCTGCTCACGGAATTCGAATTCAAGGAATTCGGGGACAACGGCCTGACGCCACCGGAACACTGGGTTCACCCCAATGAAGTCCAGTTCATGCGTCTTGATCGCGGCAAGGTTGGCATCGGGGTGATTCTTTTTCCAGAAATTCCGCCCGATGCAAAAACGCCTCCCGCTCGCGTGCTTGCGGACATCTCCCGGATTCTCCGAAAAGAGCGCGGAAAGGTGGATCTGCTTGTGGGCATGTCCCCCTGGGGGCTCTGGGTGGAAAAGGCATATCTCGAATCCGGCGCGGATTCGCCCGATCTGCTGCTCGGCAGCGGTCCCGGCGTCGAAGTGCCGGGCAGCATCATGGCCGAAGGCAGAACGTTCTGGACCCGTCCCTCCGCCAAGGGAAAGACCGTCACACGCATCGATGTTCTGGCCCTGCCGCGCGGCAGGGCATCCTTCGCCTGGGCGGAGAACGGGAATATCCGTTTTGAATCGCCCGCATTGACTGACCGTTATATTGAAGATATTGATGTCCTTTCCGCATTGGTCGGTGTCGATGCCGAATAGGACATCGCGCAACCAACAACCCGGCAGACCTGAAGGAGGATCACATGATTTTTAGCGGCGCGTTCACCGCATTGGTCACGCCTTTCCGGGATGGTGCCATCGACGAGGACGCATACCGCGCCCTGATCGAATGGCAGATCGAGCAAGGAATCGACGGCGTTGTCCCCTGTGGAACCACCGGCGAAGCCGCCACCATGACCCACGAAGAGCAAGGCCGGGTCATCCGGATTTGCGTCGAGCAGGTCAAAGGGCGCGTTCCGGTCATAGCCGGAGCCGGATCCAACAATACCAAAGAGGCGATCCAGCTGACCCAGCTGGCCAAAGACGCCGGAGCCGACGCCGCTCTCCAGATCACTCCCTACTACAATAAACCCACTCCCGGCGGTCTGGTGGCCCACTTCAAGGCCATTGCCGCGGAATGCTCCATTCCCATGGTGCTCTACAACGTCCCGGGTCGCACGGGCCTGAACTGCCTGCCAGCCACAGTGGCGCGCATTGCCCGCGAAGTGCCGGAGGTCAAAGCTGTCAAGGAAGCCACGGGAAACCTCTGCCAGTGCGCCGAGGTCCGGGAGCTCTGCGGGCCGGATTTCGCACTGCTTTCCGGCGACGACTTCACGGTGCTGCCGTTGCTCGCCGTGGGAGGCAGCGGTGTCATCTCTGTGGTTTCTAACATCGTGCCTGGCCTCATGAGCGGACTGTGCAAGGCCTTTGCGGCGAAGGACACCCAGAAGGCCCTGGAACTGAGCCTGAAAATGGCTCCGCTCAACCGGGCCATGTTCATGGAGACCAACCCCATTCCGGTGAAGACCGCCCTGTGCTACATGGGCGTTCTGGAACGCGCGGAATTCCGCCTGCCCATGGTTCCCCTGTTGGAGCAGAACCAGGAGCCCCTCAAGAGCGTGCTGCGCAATTCCGCTTTGATCTCGTAGAATTTCAGGACGATAAAGCAAAATAAAAGGCCTCCCTCAGGAGGCCTTTTATTTTTGACAGTTGGGGTCCTGCAATTGAATCAAGACTTCCCAGAGTTCGTCTTCCTTTCGCAGGAACGATTCCACAATGGCCGGGTCAAAATGCTTGCCGCTCTCCGAGACAATGATATCCCGGCAACGCTCACGGGAAAAGGACGGCTTGTAGCAGCGCGGGCTGCCCAAAGCGTCGAACACGTCCGCAAGAGCCACGATTCGGGCCGCCAGGGGAATATTCTCCCCGGCGAGCTGTTGCGGATAGCCGCTTCCGTCCCACTTCTCATGGTGGTGCATGACGATATCCTTGGCGACTCGCAGTTGTTCCGATCCAGTTTCCTTGTAGATGTTCTCGAGCAGTTCGCCGCCGACTTCCGTATGTTTGCGCATGATCCGGTATTCAAGCTTGGTGTACTTTCCGGGCTTGTTCAGCACGCTGTCCGGCACGGCCACCTTGCCGATGTCGTGCAGAACCGACATGGATTCAATGGTGGAAATGCGCGCCGAAGTGAGCATGCTGAAGCCGTGCTCAGCGAGGTCCTCGCAAAGCAGGCGCGTACAGAGCTTGACCCGACGCAGGTGGTTGCCGGTTTCCTCGCTGCGGCAGTCCGCGAGCTGGGCCAAGGCGAAAATCAGCTTGTCCTGGCTCTGGAGTTTGAAGATCCGCTCGGCCGCGCCGAGCCGGACCTTGAGTTCCTCAAGATTGACGGGCTTGATGATGAAGTCGTCCGCTCCGACTCCCAGCGCCTTGACGAGGTTTTCCTTGTCGGCCAGGGCCGTGAGCACGATGATGTAGGTGTAGTTGATCTCCCGCTGACGGATAGTCCGGATCAGATCGAATCCGTCCATGACGGGCATTTCCAGGTCCGTGATGATCAACTTCGGGGAATGGCGTTCGAACTGTTCGAGTCCGTCTTTGCCGTCCGTGGCCTCAAGGATATCAAAGTCCCAGCCTTTGAGCTGGCGCACAAGGGTCTTCCGCTGAAAGCGGGAGTCCTCAACGACGAGGATCGTATGGGTTTTCTCCAAATCCCAGTTGACCAAGTTCGCTCTCACACGGCTGCTTTTAACAGGTGAAAATCATTGCCTTGCCCGTGCATTCCCGACAAGGCATATTTTGTAGCCTTTGCAACGTTCTGTCAAAGTAAAAGCAATATCTTCCGTATCATTTCGTTTTTGTTTGATCATTCTCTACAACGATTCTCCGGGATGATAGCTAAACCCGAGGTTTGTTGTAGATCGAATCCCGTTGGTTCCATCAGTTATGGAGCACTTACCCCTTACCTGGAGTTTTGGTTTCCCGCAACCATCAGTTTTCATACAAGCAATCTGTAACACATGATGAATACACCTATCAGAGTGTTCAATATCGTTTGCGGTTGACAGGACGATTTGACAAGGTTAATCCGAACCTCAGTGGTAGGAATAAAAACAGGACTACGTCCCCTCGTCTTTCACGGCATATCCGCGTTCTTGCTCACGGCGTTTTTTTTGGCGACCGTGAACGCCGACGCCTGTGCTCATTGCGGTACTTCCGACCATCACCCACACGCCCAGGAAGAGCGCCTGGCCGCCTCCAGGCCCTGCTGTGTAGACGTTACCTTCCTCCCGGACGGATTTCCCCAGGCATCCTGTCGCGGAGCTTCCCGGTCCTGCGGCTGCATTCTTGAGCGGACCTGCGACCCGTTACCGGTCACGCGGGACCCCACAAGTTTTTCTCCCTTGTTTTCGCTTCCCGCAGCGCACGGTTCTCTTGCCCCCCTTTGGCCTCCGCCCGATACAACCCCTGGAGCGGATTGTTTGCTTGCGCCCAGGTTGCCAGGGGTGGCCCTTTATCTGAAAAATCTTTCTCTCCGACTCTAGTCCATAATCCTTTTCTCCGGCCTTCTCCTAGTGCCCCGCACGGGGCTTTTCCCGTATCGTTCGTAGCGTTCCGCGAACAATCTCGGCTTATGCCGCAAAAGGAAAGAGTCATGTCTCAGATGAATCGTTGTTGTGTCGCCGTTGCCTGCCTGTCACTGCTGGTTGCCTCCGTCAGCATCGTTCCCGCCCATGCATTTGGTTTGTTCAGCAAATACAGACAGATTGAGGCCCATCAGGGTGTGGTGACTATTCCGGTGTCCGAGGTATCAGACGGAACCGCGCACTATTATGCTTTTGACGCCAATGGCAAAACCGTACGTTTATTCGTGCTCAAGAGCAGCGACGGGGTCATCCGTGCCGCTTTTGACGCCTGCGATGTCTGCTTTGAATCCGGAAAAGGGTACATCCAGGAAGGAGATTTCATGGTCTGCCAGAACTGCGGACAGAAATTCCACAGCGCACGGATCAATGAGGTGCGCGGAGGCTGCAATCCCGCGCCCCTGAACCGGACCTTCGACCATGCCAAGGTTCGCTTCAACGTGGCGGACATCGCAACAGGCGCGGGCTATTTCTAGGGGAAAGCGATGAACATTCTAACCATACCTCTGCGAAATCTGCGTCGAAAGCCACTGCGAGCCGGACTGCTGTTCGGGGTCTTCGCCCTTGGGCTCGGCGCCGTCATCGCCCTGGTCTATGTTTCCGACCGGGTCGGAGAAAGTCTGGAGCAAAAACTCCTGGCTTTTGGGGCAAATATTCTTATCACACCGAAAACCGATACGCTTACTGTCAGCTATGGGGGGTTCCAGCTGGGCGACCTGCCCTTTGGCGAACGAAATCTGCCGTTGGCGCAACTTGATGCTGCGATTCAATCCATAACGCTCAAAGAACGGATCAGCGCAATGGCCCCGAAACTCGTGGTTATGACCGAGACGACCGGCCAGAACGCCCGGATCGGGGTCGGTGTAGTCGGCGTGCGTTGGCAGGATGAAATACAACTCAAAGGATTCTGGGCCGTAAACGGAGCCTACCCGCAGAACAAGTCGGAACTGCTCGTCGGTTCCCGGGTTGCCCAAGGCCTGGGCGTGCAACCGGGCGACACTCTGGCTCTTTTCGGCAAGACATCCCGCGTAAGCGGGGTTTTGCATGCCACTGGTTCCGACGACGACAAGGTGCTCTTCACGGATATCAGAGAATTACAGAAACTCACCGCGCAACCGGGACGCATCAGTTTTATGGAAGTGGCCGCGCTCTGCTCCGGCTGCCCCATCGACGACATCGTGGCGGAAATCAGTGCGGCCATGCCTGGAACCGAAGTCATGGCGCTGAAAAACGTGGTCAAGCAGCGCATGTACTCCGTGGAATTCGTGCAACGGCTGGGGTTGGCAGTGAGTCTGGTCATTTTGCTCACAGCCTGCGCCATGGTTGGTCTGTCCATGCTCTCCTCGGTGAATGAACGCCGCAAGGAGATCGGAATCCTGCGCTCCCTTGGTTACTCCAATGCCGACGTCTTCACGATCTTCAGCCTGGAAGCGCTGTTCATCGGCCTGGGCGCCGGGATCGCGGGCTACGTTTTCGGCTGGCTCGTGGCCGGCAGGGTCATCGACGTGCTGGAGAACGCAGGCAAAAGCGCCTTGCCGTTTCATCTCGGCCATTTGGCTCTCGTTGTTCTTGTGGCGGCTCTGGTTTCCACGATTTCGGCCTCCATTCCTGCGGTCAAGGCATCCAGAGTGCTCCCGTACGACGCACTTTCGGCTCTGTAGGAGGAATCATGCTCCAAGCAATCGGTATTCAGAAACAGTTCAGCAAGGCTCCTGGCGCGCTTCCCGCGTTGCAATCCGTGAGCCTGTGCATCGACCAGGGGGAATTCGTCTCCGTGGTGGGGCGGTCCGGGTCCGGGAAGTCCACGCTGCTCGCGGTGCTTTCCTCGCTGCTCGCGCCGGATTCGGGCAGCCTGCTTTACCAAGGGAAAGATGTGACAAAGCTGGGTGCAGACGGACTCAACCTGCTGCGCCATGCCGACTTTTCGGTCATCTTCCAGTTCCACCACCTCATGCCCTACCTCACTGCCGAAGAGAATGCCCTGCTTCCCTACATGAATGGCTTTCGTCCCGTGCCGGGTTCGGCTCTTCGCAAAGCCAGAAGCTGCCTGGAACGGGTCGGGCTCGGCGGCAAGGAAAACCGGCTTCCGGGTGAGCTTTCCGGTGGCGAGCAGCAGCGGGCCGCCATTGCCAGGGCTCTGGTCAAGGATTCGCGCATCCTCTTTGCGGACGAACCCACGGGCAGTCTGGATCGCGAGACGGGGGAAAGCGTCATGGATCTTCTCCAGGAACTCAACCGTGACGGACTGACCGTGGTCATGGTCACACACGACCAGGAATATGCTAAACGGGGAAGCCGGACCATTGAATTGGCAGATGGTCAGGTTTGCGGCTGAGCTGATTTCGGGCAATCCTAAAAAACATGAAAAAGCCCCGGTCGCGACAGCGACCGGGGCTTACGTATCTTGGAAACCGAACGGCTAGCCTTCGAAGGCCTTGATGAAGTTCGGGGCGACCTGCTTCTTGCGGCTCATGACACCGGGCAGCCAGACGGACTTGCCATCGGGCTTCACGCCAAAGGCCTTCTCGACCACGGAAGCGTCGTCGGAAGCGATCAGCATCTCGGAGCCTTCCTTCATGATGTCGGTGAGCAGCAGGAACACGGAGTGACGGCCCTTCTCGCCCTTGACCTTTTCAATCTCGGCCTGGAGAGCGGCCTTGTGTGCGTCGAGCATGGACAGGTCCACCACTTCCAGCTGGCCGATGCCAACGGTGTTGCCGGACATATCGAAGTCCTTGAAGTCGCGGAAAACCAGCTCGTTCGGGGAGGCGCCGTCAACAGCGGACTTGACCTTGAACATTTCCATGCCCAGAGCCATGACATCCTTGACGCCAGCGGCCTTGGCCAGGGCCTCGACGGCCTTCTTGTCCTGATCGGTGGTGGTCACGGACTTGAACATGACGGTGTCGGAGAGAATGGCACACAGGAGGATGCCGGCGATGTTGGCCGGGATCTCGATGCCGTAGAAGTCGTACATGGACTTCAGCACGGTTCCGGTGCATCCCACGGGCCAAACCCACATTTCCAGGGGGTTGGAGGTGGTCACATCGCCCAGCTTGTGGTGGTCGACCACGGCCAGGAGTTCACCCTTGGCCAGATTGTCGATGGTCTGGGAGATGTCGGTGTGGTCCACCAGAATGATCTTCTGGCCGGTGGCGTCCGTGACGATCTCGGGAGCCTTGATGCCGAACTTGTCCAGGACGAACTTGGTCTCTGGGGCGATCTCGCCCTGGGTCACGGGCTTGGCTTCCATGCCGCGTTTGGAATACAGGTCGGCGGCGGCAACGGCGGAAGCAACGGTATCGGTATCAGGGTTTTTGTGTCCAACAACAAGAATAGCCATAATGTTGATCCTCCTATGAGTGGTTCAATGCGTGCCAAAAGCTTAGGTTGTTCCAGATATCACAAAGTCACCGGGCTGCCAAGTCACAGAGTGGGCATGGACAGGGGAGCCTGAATGTGTGAACTGGTTGAAATATCACCATACATTTTTGCGCCCTGATCGACTGTCCCACTGGTGACCGAATCAGCTTGTTCGGAGTATCACAAGCTCATTCGTCTGCCAAGTCATAGAGCCTGGATTATCATGACCAGACCGGCCAAAGCCGCCCCGCTGAAAAACACGGCATAGGCCCGCCGGATGCGCAGGGCGAGCAGTCCGCCGAGGCTCGCGGCGAGCCAGAGATGCGGCCAGTCCACGTGCATCTGATCAAGCAGCGTGCCGAGATTGTGGAGCAAGAGGCCCAGGAGCATGTCCAGCACCAGCATGGACACGAAAAAAAATATCCAGGAGGTGAGAAAATTTCGCAACAGTGCGGAATAGACGATCCGCTCCGGAAACGGCCCAGCGTTCACGTTTCTGGCCCACTGCAAGGCCTGTGTGTGACACCGGCGTTGAAAGGTCCGCTGCCGGGCCTCCAGACGCGTGCCGAGCCAGGCCATGGGAATTCCCGCAGCCATGACCAGAGTGATCTGCCCAGTATCGGTCAGACCATGCAGACTCGTCAAAGCCAGGGCCGTGAACATGGCCGCGCCCAGATGCGGGGGGATGTAGGTTCCGGCCGGGATGATGTCCAGCCAGGCCAGTTCGAAAAAAATTGCGATTTTGAGGCAGATTTCGTAATCGCCCGTAACCAGAGCCCAAAGCAGGCCGATGAACAGCGGCCGTTCAAGCAGGCCGATGCTCAGCGAAAAGCGGAAGAGGGAGAAGAGCGCAAAAAAAAACCGATCAGCGCGAACCACGCAAGAGCGGAGATGTCCATCATCCGAACCTCACTTGCACCGGATCATTGGGAACGCATCGGAAATCAAGCTTGACCTTGCTTTCCAGGAAGAAACGCAAACAGTCCTCCTCCTGGTCGTTGATGGCCACACTTGGGGAAAGCTGCCGCTTTCCCGGTGAGTAATGAATGTTGCCAATGTTGATGGCCGAGAAGCAAAACCCGCACTGGTAGGCTCGCCGCGCGTCTTCGCAATTGGAAAACAGCACCAGGGTCGAAGACTGGCTCGAAGTCCACATGGAAGTCTGCTGGAGGTGCAGGAGGTCGCACACGGTTACAAAAGAGGTGTACGTGGTCTGGGGAATGGCCAGGGACATGATCTGCTGGGTGAGGACATCTTCGGCGACATGATCGTTGGCCACAATGATGGACGTGGCCCCGGTGTAGGGCAACCAAGTTTCCACAACCTGGCCGTGGACGAGCCTGTTGTCCACCCGCACCCAATTCATGATCCGTTCCCCGTGCGCGGTCCGGCGGCCCGGCGCGTAAGCATTTCCCCGGCGACCACGATGCCCTGCCGACCGGCGCTCTTGACCTGGGACGCCAATTCCGCCAGGGGCAGGTCGCGGGATTGGATGGCCTTGACCACCATAGGCATGTTCACGCCGGAAATGACTTCCAGCGCATAGGACTTGAGCAACGAGAGGCTGAGAGTTGTGGGGGTTCCGCCGAACAGGTCGGTCAGCACCAGCACCCCCGCGCCCCTGTTGCACTTTTCGACCGCCTCGCGAATGGAGACGACCAGTTCGTCCACAGCGGCGCTCTGCGGAACGCTGACGGCCTGGATGTTTTCCTGCGGCCCGACAACAAGTTCGGCGGCCTCCAGCAGGCTTGCCCCGAACGAGCCATGGGTTACCAACACCACCCCGACAAGCTGCTCTTGCTGTGTTTTCGACATGACTATCCGAGTTCGTAGTGACGGTGTTCAAGAGTTACGGAATACCCGGCCTTCTTGAGCACTCTGTTGAGCATTTCCCCTGTGGAGACCGAACGATGCCGACCGCCTGTGCAACCGAGCCCCACAGTGACCCGATAGCGGCCCTCCTGCGCATAGAGCGGCAGGAGATAACAGAGGAAATCCACAAACCGCTCCTTGAAGGAGCGTCCGAGTTCACTTTCGAGAACGTACTCCGCTATCTCCGGATCCTTGCCCGAAAGAGGCCGTAGTTTCTCATCAAAATAAGGATTTGGCAAGAAGCGAAGATCGAAAACCAGATCGGCGTCTATGGGCACTCCGTATTTGAAGCCGAAACTCAGCAGATGAACGCGCATCCGGGAACCGGAGTCCTCCAGGGCGGTCCACTTCTCCTGAATCACGCGCCGGAGGTCGTGGATGGAATACCCGGTGGTGTCGATGACCAGATCGGCCCCAGCGCGGATCGGCGCAAGAAGCTGACGCTCCTTTTCCAGGGCCTGCTCCAGTCCGAGCGCATTACTTTCCAAGGGGTGCAGTCGCCGTGTGGTGGCATAGCGCGTCAGCAGCTTGTCCTGCCGGGTTTCCAGAAAGACGACCTGGACCTTGACGCCCATGGAACCGAACTCGCGGGAGGCGTGTTCCCACTCCTCCACGAAGTCCACCTGCCGCAGATCCATGCCCAGGGCAAGACCCCGGTAGTTCTTGTCCATGCCGCGAAACAGTTCCACCATCTTGGGCAGCATGCCCGCGGGCAGTCCATCGACACAGAAAAAACCGAGATCCTCAAAGACGTTGAGAGCCGTGCTCTTCCCGGCCCCGGACAGGCCGGAAACCACGATGACGGGGAAGGAAACGTTCTTCTTCAAGCAGCATGCCTTCCTAAGTTCCCTGGAGGAGTTGCTGGAGCCCTTCGACTCCGTCCGCCTCAAGAAAATTCTTTCGGAATTCTGGGTCCTTGAGCAATCTTGAAATGTGCGCAAGGATGCGCAAATGCAGTCCGGCCACCTGCTCCGGGGCGATCACCAGGAAGATGATCCGGCACGGGGCGTGGTCAAGCGCCTCGAAATCCACCCCCTTGCTGCTGCGGGCCACGGCCACGACGATGCGGTCCAGGGATTCGAGTTTGCCGTGGGGGATGGCGATGCCGTCCCCGATGCCTGTGGAACCGAGGCTCTCACGGTCAAGAAGGACGCGGAGGGCCTCCTCCGCGTCCATTTCGGGGATCTTGGCGCTCACGGCGTCCACGATTTCCCGGAGGACCTCCGCCTTGGTGGCGGAGGTCAACTCCGGCAATATCAGATCAGAATCAAGGTACTCGCCTAATCTCATGTTAATTTCCAGGATCGATCAATCCGTAGTCGCCGTCCTTGCGGCGGTAGATAACGTTGACCCCCTCGGTTTCCGCGTTGCGAAACACGAGGAACTCGAACTGGAGCGAATCAAGCTGCATGGCCGCTTCTTCAACGGACATGGGCTTGGGTTCGTAATTGTCCGTGCCGGTGATGGTCGGAGCGGACCCCGCTTCGGAAAGCGAGAAATACTCCGTGCGCACATCCCGGGTCATGGCCTTGCGACGCCTGTCCTTCATCTTCTCGCGAATCTTGCGCAGTTGGGCCTCAAGCTTGTCCACCACGGACTCAATGGTGGCGTACATGTCCGGGGACTCTTCGTACGCGGTGATATGGATATTGTCCGCGTTGAGCACCACGTCGGCCTTCTGGCGAGTCTTTTCCACGGCCATGTTGAGCTGAGGGTCGGACTCGTGGCTGGCG
>JBFWMD010000077.1:0-17227 GCA_050251775.1 Desulfovibrio sp. | reverse complement strand
GGTTCGGGGGAAGGGGATGAGGGTTCGGGGGAAGGGGATGAGGGTTCGGGGGAAGGGGAAACTCTTGCAAGAGTTTCCCCTTCCCCCGATTCCGTTTCCACGCCCCATTAGAGCATGGGCAGCAGCAGTTGTTGTCCTTTGCCGAAACAGCGGCGGCGCACGAGCAGCACGGTGAGGATGGAGCCGATGGCGGTGGAGGCCACGAGCATGAGCATGACCACGATCTGGTAGCGGATGGCCAGGAGCGGATCGGTTCCGGAGAGGATTTGTCCGGTCATCATGCCGGGGATGAACACGAGGCCCACGCCCATCATGGAGGTGATGGAGGGGATCATGCCCGCGCGCACGGCCTCGCGGGTGATCTCCGCGCTGGCTTCGCGGTAGTCCGCGCCGAGGCTGAGCATCATTTCCACTTCGTTTCGCCGGGCGCGCAGGGTCGAGAAGAGCCGGTCCAGGGCCACGGCCACGGCGGTCATGGAGTTGCCCACGACCATGCCGGAGAGGGGGATGAAGTAGACCGGGTTCCACCACGGTTTGGCCTGGATGATCACGCCTGTGACGAGCACGGAGACCACGAAGTAGCTGGTGAACATGGAGAAGCTCAGCGGCGCGAGAAAGGGCACGCTTTTTTCGCGCACGCGGCCGCGCACGGTGTGGACGGCTGTGGCGAGCATGACGCAGAACACGGCGAAGGTGACCACGGCGAGGTTCACGTCAAAGACGATGCGCAGCAGGTAGCCCATGAGAAAGAGCTGGGCAAAGGTGCGCAGAGTGCCCACGGCCAGGTCGCGCACGAGTCCGAGCCGGTGGATCAGGGAGAGCCCCTGGGCGAGCAGGATGAAGAAGAGTCCGATGCCGAGTTGCAGCGGGCCGATGTCCACGGGATGGATGTTCATCGTGTAAGTCCCTGTTTGCCGACGTGCAGGGCCGTGGCCCCGGGGATGTCCTCGTGTCCGATGGAGTGGGTCACGAGGATCACGGCCACGCCCTGGGCGTGGAGGCGGTGCGCGGCGTCCATGACCACGGCGGCGCTTTGTTTGTCCAGGGCGCTGGTGGGCTCGTCGAAGAGCATGGCCTCGGGCGAGAGGAGCAGCGCGCGGATCAGGCAGAGCCGTTGCTTTTGGCCCACGGAAAGGGCGGACGCGGGTTGTTCCAGGTCCACTTCGTCGAGCAGGAATTCGGCCAGCCGCGCGCGCAAATCGCTGTCCGGGGGGCGCGGGAGGTCGTGGTTGACCTTGAAGCTGAAGGGCAGCAGCAGGTTGGCGCGCACGCTGCCCTCGACCACTGTGGGGGTCTGCTGGATGTAGCAGACGCGGCGGCGCAGCCGCACGGGATCGAGGGAGGAAAGGGGCTCGCCATGCAGGAAAATGGTCCCGAAGTCGGGTTCTTCCAGACGGCAGAGCAGCCGGAGCAAGGTGGATTTCCCTGCGCCCGAGGGGCCTTCGAGCACGAGGAATTCGCCCGCGTCCACTCGAGCCGAGACGTTTTTGAAGACCTTGGTCCTGCCGGGGTAGCCGTAGGTCAGGTCCTTTATTTCAAACAGGGTTTCGCTCATTTTCCCATGAAAAAGGCGGCCCGGAGGCCGCCTTGATTGCTAGAGGTTGGCGAGCAGGATTTCGCCGAATTCCTTGCAGCCGACCTTTTCGGCTCCGGCGATCTGCATGGCCAGGTCCACGGTGACGCGTTTGCCCGCGATGGCCTTGTTCACGGCGTTGCGGATGGCGTCGGCGGCTTCCTGCCAGCCGATGTCCTCCAGGAGCATGGCTCCGCTGAGGATCAGGCTGCCGGGGTTGGCCTTGTCGCGGCCCGCGAGGGTCGGGGCCGTGCCGTGGGTGGCTTCGTAGAAAGAAAGGGTCTCGGACTTGTTCACGCCGGGCGCGAGGCCGAGTCCGCCGACCTGGGCGGCCAGCGCGTCGGAGATGTAATCGCCGTTGAGGTTCGTGGTGGCGATGATGTCGTAATCCTGCGGAGCCTGGAGCACGGCCTGGAACATGGCGTCGGCGATGCGGTCCTTGATGACCACGGGCTTGACGCCGGTTTCCAGTTCCGCCTCGGTCATGACCTCGTCCGCGAATTTTTCGCGGGCCACTTCGTAGCCCCAGTTCATGAAGGCGCCTTCGGTGTACTTCATGATGTTGCCCTTGTGGACCAGGGTCACGGAGGAACGCTTCTGGTCCAGGGCGTAGCGGATGGCCTTTTCCACGAGGCGTTTGGACGCGCGTTCGGTCATGGGTTTGATGCCGACTCCCGCGGCAACGTCCACGTTGGCCTTGAGCTCGGTGCGCAGGAACTCGATAAGCCGCTTGGCCTCGGGCGTGCCCGCGGCGTATTCGATGCCCGCATAAACGTCTTCGGTATTTTCGCGAAAGACGACCATGTCCACCTTTTCCGGGTGCTTGACCGGGGATTCGATGCCGTCGAAATAACGGATCGGGCGGATGCAGGCATAGAGGTCGAAGACCTGGCGCATGGTCACGTTCAGGCTGCGGAAGCCCTTGCCCACGGGTGTTCCCAGGGGGCCTTTCATGGCCAGTTCCGCGCCGGCGAGCACGTCCATGGTGGCCTGGGGCAGATATTCGCCCACTTCCTTGAAGGCCTTCTGACCGGCGAGCAGTTCTTCCCAGATCAGCTTATGGGTCTTGCCGTAGGCCTTTTGGACGGCCCCGTCGATAACGGGCCGGGCAGCCGCCCAAACTTCGGGTCCGATGCCGTCGCCTTCGATGAAATATACGGTTTTTTGAGCCAAGAGATCCTCCTGCTATGTGGAATGCGGCGCGGCGGGTGCGCCGTGAGTCCCTGTGTTTAACCGGGGCAAGGCCGGGTTGGCAAGGGAAAGACGTTCCGGCGGGAGCACTCCGGCCTGAGGAGCGTTGCAAAAAAGACGAGCCCAGGAGTGCCGAAGATCATTCGGTGTGGAGTGTAAATGAGCGCCTGCCGCCCGTAAAAAAGACACAAACGGAACCAGGGCCATGGTCCGCATGTTGACAAATGTCACGCCGGGAGAAAGGAAAAGCGCCTGGCGGAGTGTCGCGGGCCCTGTTTTTTCGGTTGCTCGCCCAGCATGCCAGGGAGAAAAGCACGCGATCAAGCAGGCCGTATTTCGGGCTGTCAGGACAGGAAAGCGCAGCGAGAAGGAGGGGCCTCGGCGCAAGATTTCTCTCCGTCAATAGATTCCGCGCAAGAGAAAAAGCAGGATACGGATGCTCAATCCGAAAGCAGTTGGGCGATGTGCTTCATGAGGTTTCTCGGGTCCACGGGTTTGGTCAGGTAGTCGTCCGCTCCGGATTCAAGGAACACTTCCCGATCTCCGGTCATGGCGTACGCGGTCAGCGCAATGATGGGGATGCGTTTGTTTTGTTCCCCGGCGACTCCGGAACGAATGGCCCTGGTGGCCGTCAAACCGTCCATGACCGGCATCTGGATGTCCATCAGGATCAGGGAAAATGGTGTTGCTGAGACCGCATCCAGCGCCTCGGCTCCGTTTTCCGCCACGCTGGTCCGAAAACCTTCCTTTTCCAGGTAGCGGGAGAGGGCGAGCCGGTTGACGGCATCGTCTTCGACCAGGAGAACGGTGCGGGAATTGGATACGTGTCGGGATTCGATTTCGGATGTCGTCCCTTGGTCTGGAAGAGGCTGCACAATTTCGAAGCTCAGGCAGAAGGAGAACACACTGCCCTCTCCGGGAGCGCTGTCCACGACCAGACTCCCCCGCATCAACAGGACGAGCTGACGGACGATGGAAAGTCCGAGTCCGGCTCCCTGGTGCGTGCGGTCGTACCCCTGGTCCGCCTGGGTAAAAGGGTGGAACAGGCTGTCCAGCGTATCGTTCTCAATGCCGATGCCCGTGTCGGACACGGAAAAAAGCACGCGAGCCGTGCCTGTTGTGATCTCGCCGACCCTTTCGGCTCGAAGTTGAATCCCGCCCGTTTCCGTAAATTTGACGGCATTGCCCATGAGGTTGTTGATGATTTGCTGTAAGCGCATGGAGTCGCCCAGAAGTTTGCGCGGGATGTCTTTGTCGAGAGAAACCGCGAATTCCAGTCCTTTTTGACCGCAGGAGAGGGCAAAGAGCTGTCGCGATACATCCAGGAGTTCGGCCAGGTCGAACGGTCCGGTTACGAGCCGGATTTTGCCGGATTCGGCCCTGGTCAGGTCGAGAATGTCGCCGAGAAGCACGGTGAGCCGCTGGGATGCCTGCAAGGCCATGGAGACGTACTGCTCCTGCTCCTGATCCAATGCGGTCGAGCGGAGCAGGTGCTGCATGCCCACAATGCCGTTCAGCGGCGTGCGCAACTCGTGGCTCATGTTGGCCAGGAACATGGATTTGGCCTGGTTCGCAGCCTCGGCCTTTTCTTTTTCCTGTGCGAGTTCCTCCTGTTTTTTCAGGATGCCGGCCCTGGCGCGATTCAGTTTCCGAACCATGCGGTTGTAGGCCATGCCCAGTTCGCGCATCTCGTCCGGGAGCGCGTCCAGTTCGATGGAGGCTTCGAGATCGCCTTTGCCGAGGCTCTGGAACGCGTGCTCGAAGTGCTTTCTCGCCGTACTGAGCAGTTCGTCCATGGAGAAAACAGTAAGGCATAGCCAGTCGATGCCCTCCAGCGCCTTCCAGTGGATCTGGTAGCTCTTCGAAGCAATGCGCATCCGGCGATGGCCCTGACCCGTGGCAAACAATTGCTCCATGTCCAGTTGGTGAAAGGCGGGATGCACCTCCTGGGAATGCCGGAAAGCAATCTCTCCGCAGGCCATTTCGCAGCAGAGGATGCCGTGGCTGCTGGAAATCAGCATGCCGTCTCGTTGCACGACGCAGGTCAGCTGGGTCTTGCGGTTCGGCGTCAGAATTTCGTGGCGCACCAGACTGTCCACCCGGATGTCAATGCTCCAAAGACCTATGAATGCGCCGTCGATGTTGACGGGAATGGACGCGGCCACGATGAGTCCCTGACCCGCGTAATCGACGTGCGGCGGCGACCAGCGTGCCTCTCCCGCCGGGTTGGCTCCAGGTTCCACTGATACGTAGGTGTGGTACGTGGACCAGTCAAAATCCGGGGTGATGGCCGTGCGCTGGTCGATGTAGGGATATTGGAAAGCCGTGTTGGTGATGTCCTGGTAATAGATCCAGACGGCTCCGGGCAGCCGTTCGTGCAGGGTCTTGAGCGTCCGGGCCATGTTTCGGTGGATGAAAAGGCGGTGGCGGGCATCCGGGTCGTCGCGTTTTACCGGGGGCCAGGAATAGCTCAGAACGTCGTCCGCAAGCGTCCCCCGGCGGTATTCCTCCAGCTGGGGCAGGCTGAGGAAGAAGCCGTCCTTGCCAACGCCGAAGCCTTCCTCCCTGAGCCAGGCATCGATGGCCGCCGGGTCCGGCGGGGCCAGCCGCAGCAGCTGCTCCGTGTTGCAGGCCAGGTAGTGCAGCGTGTCCAGGACGCGGTCCAGCTCACAGGAGACGATCCTCCCGATGGCGGACAGTTGGGTTTCTATCTGCTTGCTCTCGGGCATGTGGACACTCCCGTCCGGGTGCGGTGGCAAAGAACCGGGGCGAAACAGCGCCAGCCGGGTTTCCTCATCTTACCTGCATACGTGGTCCGGCGGTATTTCGCAAGAAGCGGGCAGGATACTTTCCCCTTTCGGCTGGATTGTGTTTCTTCGGGAAGACAGGGGGATTACCGCTTCGACTGGCTCCGGCTTGACAGAATTCTGGCGCACGGATACAAAAAGCCATGGTAAAAATCACCTTCAACAATTTTTGGTGGTGCTGGCGGCAGAGTGTTTGAGCCGCTGGCGAGGTGATGTATTGATCCAAATGCCGCGGGCTCAAGGCCCGCGGTTTTTTCTTGCCCCTCCCAGGGGGTTGTGGAGAAGGGCTGCGGGACTGGAACCGCAGCCCTTTTCGCAACCCCAAGGAGGAATGTCATGGAAGAAAGGATCATCCTGCCCGCATCCGAAATGCCGGACAAATGGTACAACCCGCTGCCCGACCTGCCCACGCCTCTGGCCCCGCCCCTGGACCCCCAGACAAAACAGCCGGTCTCCCCGGAACAGCTCGGCGTGATTTTCCCCAATGCGCTCATCGAACAGGAAATGAGCCCGGAATCCTGGATCGCCATTCCCCAGCCCGTCATGGACACCTACCGGCTCTGGCGGCCCACCCCGCTGGTGCGGGCGCGCAATCTGGAAAAGGCCATCGGCGCGAAGTGCAAAATCTATTACAAGGACGAATCCGTTTCTCCGGCAGGCTCGCACAAGCCCAATACCGCCGTGCCCCAGGCGTATTACAACAAGCTGGAGGGCGTGAAGCGGCTTGCAACGGAAACCGGCGCGGGCCAGTGGGGCACGGCCCTGTCCTTCGCGTGCAGCCAGTTCGGCATGGACTGCACCGTGTACATGGTCAAGGTCAGCTATGAGATGAAGCCCTACCGGCAGATTCTGATCCGGAACTACGGGGCCACCATCCACCCCTCGCCCTCCCCGGTCACGCGGACCGGCGCGGCCATGCTGGAAAAGGATCCGGACTGCAAGGGCAGTCTCGGGCTGGCCATTTCCGAGGCTGTGGAGGACGCCGCCACCCATGAGGACACCAAGTACACTCTGGGCAGCGTGCTCAACCACGTGCTTATCCACCAGACCATCGTGGGGCTGGAGACCGAGAAGCAGCTCGCCAGCATCGGGATCAAGCCCGATTACCTCGTGGGCTGCGTGGGCGGCGGTTCCAACTTCGCCGGACTCGTGCTGCCCTTTTTGCAGCGGAAACTCGCGGGGGAGAAGATCACCTTCGTGGCCTCGGAGCCCAAGGCCTGTCCCTCGCTCACGCGCGGACAATACCGCTACGACTACGGCGACATGGCCCGCCTGACCCCGCTGATGAAGATGCACACCCTGGGGCATTCCTTCATGCCCGCGCCCATCCACGCGGGCGGGCTGCGCTACCACGGCGACGCGCCGATCCTCTGCAATCTCATGGCCGAAGGCCTTGTCGATGCGCGCGCCTACTTCCAGACCGAGTGCTTTGACGCGGCGCAACTCTTCCTGCGCACCCAGGGCTTTTTGCCCGCGCCGGAAACCTCCCACGCCATCAAGGCGGCCATCGAGGTGGCCAAGGAGGCCGGGCCGGACCAGACCGTGGTCTTCCTCTATTCCGGCCACGGCATGCTTGATCTGGCCTCCTACGACGCCTATTTGCAGGGCAGGCTGACCAACTTCGAACTGCCCCAGGCGGACATCGACAACGCGCTCAAGGATTGTCCGGACATTCCTTAGACGAAACGGAATGGAAGCGGGGCGGTCCGGGAAACCGGGCCGCCTTTTTCGTCAGCGCAGCCGGGCCTTGAGCCGGGCGATGCGCGCGAAGCTCTGGCGGAGATGGGCCAGGGGGATGCGCCCGGACAGGGCGTTGCGGAAGAGAATCTCCAGGACCTTGGGCGCGATGTCCGGATCGTAGCGCAGGTTGTTGCCGAAGAGCAGCAGGTCGCAGCCCGCGTCCAGGGCCATGAGCACGGCTTGTTCCAGGCCGTAGCGGCCAGCCACGGCCTCCATGTTCAGATCGTCGCTGACCACCACGCCGTCAAAGCCCAGGTCGGTGCGCAGGATGCCGGTGATGACGCGGCGGGAAAGGGAGGCCGGAACCGTGTCCCAGTCCCGGTTGAAAAGGTGCGCGGTCATGACCATGTCCACAAGCCCCGCGCGGATCAGGGCGCGGAAGGGATCCAGCTCCACGGGAGACCAGAGGCCGGTCACGTCGGGCAGACCGAGGTGGCTGTCCTCCCGTGCGGAACCGTGGCCGGGGAAATGCTTGACGCAGGAGAGCAGGCCACGGGAGCGCAGCCCGCGCGCAAAGGCCGCGCCGTGCGTCGCCACCAGGGCGGGGTCGGCGGAAAAACTGCGCCCCACAGCGCCGATGGCCGGGCTTTCCGGGTTGCGGTTCACGTCGAGCACAGGCGCGAAGTCGAGGTTCAGGCCCATGCGCGAGAGCAGTGCGCCCACGTCTCTTCCCGCTGTGAGAGTGGCCGAGGTGTCGGCCCCAGCTGCGCCGAGTTCGGCTGCGGACGGGGTTTCCGGAAATCCGTAGCGGTCCTTGAGCCGCTGCACGCGCCCGCCCTCCTGGTCCACGGCCAGCAGGGGCGGCGTGGTTGCGCAGGCCCGCAGCGCGGCGGTCAGCCGGGCGAGTTGCTCCGGCCCCTGGATATTGCGTCCGTATTCCTTGAGCACGGTGTCGTAGTCGAAGAGCACCAGCCCGGCCACGTTCAGTTCCGCCAGGTCGCGCACCTGGGGCGAGCCCCGCAGTGCGTCCGCGCCGCGAAAGCCCACCAGGAGCAACTGACCCAGGGCGCGGCGCAACAGCTCTTCCCGCGAAGTGCCGGACAACGGGTCCGCGAGCGGGGTTGCTCCGGCATGCGGAACCGAAAGGCCGCCCCAGAGGGGCAGAGCGGCGGGCAGCGAGGCGATCAGACGCAACAGGGTTCGGCGCGAGAGTCGGGTCATGGCCGGGGTGTAGCACCAGGAACGCTCCAGGGGAAGCATCCGGACGGGGGTGGACACGGTTTCGCTTTGCTCCGCTCCGGGCATGGGCTAGAGTGCGGACCCATGCCGACATTTTTTCGCCGAACCACTGCCCTGCGGCGGCGTCCTCCGTTGTGGGTGGACCTGGAAGCTCCGGCCGCCACGGCGGGGACCGCTGCCCGCGAGGGCGGGTCCGCGTTGCCCCGCTCCTCCGGCCAGGATTCCGATTCGGATGCCAAGCCGGATTCCCCCATGGTCCAGGGCGCGATCCTCGAATATGAAACGGCCCGGCTCTTCGCGCTGGTGCTGGAGGCCCGCCGGATTCCCTGCCGCACGCGGCGTCTGGGAACGGGCTGGAATGTGCAGGTCCGGCGCATGGATGCGGAGCGTGCGGCGCTCGAAGTCCGGCTCTGGAGCGAAGAAAACCGCGAACGGGCCGCGCCCCCGCCGCCCCCGCCCCTGCCCGGCGCGCCAGAGATTTTTCCGCCAGCCATCTACGGACTCGGACTGGCCGCGTTCCACGCCTTTGCGACCCGACCGCACCCCGGCCTGGAGCTCTACCCGCTGCGGATGCTGGAGCTGGGCAGCGGCGATGCCGGGTCCATTCTCTCCGGCCAATGGTGGCGGCTGGTCACCGCGCTGACCCTGCATGCGGACGGACCGCACGTCCTGGGCAACGCCGTGGTGGGCACGCTGTTCGTGAGTCTGGCCTGCCGTCGCCTGGGGTGCGGGTTGGCCATGCTGCTGACGCTGCTTGGCGGTGTGCTTGGGAATTTTTGCAATGCGCTGGCCATGGGATCGCCGCACGATTCCATCGGTTTTTCCACGGCGGTCTTTGCCGGGGCCGGTTTGCTGGCCGCCCAGGGGGTTCTCGAGGGCCGGGGCGGGCTGCTGCGCACGTTGGTTCCCGTGGGCGCCGGCCTGGGGCTGCTGGCCATGCTCGGCTCCGGCGGGGAGAACACCGACCTGGGCGCCCACCTGTTCGGGTTCGTTTCGGGTCTGGCCTTGGGCCTGCCCGTGGGCCTGGCGGTGAGGCGTTCGGGACGGCCTCCGGTCTGGGCCGGGCTGTTCTGCTGGAGCGCGGCAGCCCTGTTGCCGGTGTTGGCCTGGCTTTGGGCTTTGGGTGTTTGCGGATGAGTTCGTGGAGGAACAGGGCTTCCGGCCCATGGCCGGTGCGGGATCATTCGGAAGGGAACAGGATTTCCTGGTGCAGAATGACATTCTCCGCGTCCTCGGCGGAGAGGGGGCGGGAGTAGAGGTAGCCCTGGTAGTATTCGCAGCCGAGTTCCTGCAGAAACCGAGCGTGTTCCGGGCGCTCCACGCCTTCGGCCACCACTTGCAGGCCGAGGGTATGGGCCAGGTTGATAATGGCCTTGACGATTTCCACGTTTTCCGGTCCCGCGTCCAGGGCCTGCACAAAACTGAGATCGATCTTGAGGTGGTCGAGGGGCAGTTTCTGGAGGTAGCTCATGGAGGAATAGCCCGTGCCGAAATCGTCCACGGCCAGGGTCACGCCCAGTTCTTTGAGCATGCGCAGGGTGTTGGTCGCCTGGAGGGCGTTCTGCATGATCGCGGTTTCCGTGATCTCCAGCTTGAGCCGGTTGGCGGGCATGCCGGTTTCCTTGAGAATGCGCCGGATCTTACCGATCAGGTCGGACTGGGCGAACTGCTTTCCGGAGATGTTCACGCTCAGGTAGATGTCGGGGGCCTGCGGCAGGGTCTTGCGCCAGCGGACCATGGTCACGCAGGCCTCACGCAGGACCCAGAGCCCCAGGTCCGTGATCTGTCCTGTCTCCTCGGCCACGGAAATGAACTCCGAGGGAGGGATCAGACCGCGTTCGGGATGCATCCAGCGGGCCAGGGCCTCGAAGGCAAAGATCCGTTTCTCGCCCTGGAGCTGCACTATGGGCTGGTAATTGAGGAAAAACTGGCCTTCGACCATGGCCGTGTCCATGTCGTTTTCCAGGGTCATGAGCTGGACCGCGTGTTCGAGCAGGCGATTGCTGAAGACCTTGAACCGGTCGCGCCCAGCTGCCTTGGCGCGGTGCATGGCCAGGTTGGAATAGCGCAGGATGTCTTCGGCGTGCTGGGCTTCCACCGGCCCGAGCACGATGCCGAGGCTGGCTGAAATCTGGATTTCGTGCCCGGCGAGGTTGTAGGGGCGGCGCAGTCTGCTGCGCATGCGCTTGACCACCTGGATGGCCATGCGCGGAGACTGGAGTTCCTCCAGCAGTACGATGAACTCGTCGCCACCGAAGCGCGAAACCGTGTCCAGCTCGCGCACGCTTTCCTCCAGCCGCCGGGAAACCTCGATGAGCACCACGTCGCCCACGTTGTGACCCAGGCTGTCGTTGATGATCTTGAAGCGATCCAAATCCACGAAGATCAGCGCGAAATTGTAGTTGCCGCGACGCCGGACGCGTTCCAGGGCGCGGGTCAGCCTGTCCATGCACAGCGTCCGGTTGGCCAGTCCGGTGAGCGGGTCGTGCATGGCCTGATGCCGGAGCTGGTTCTCCATGCGTTTGCGTTCGGTGATGTCCGTGAAGAGCACGAAGCAGCCCTTCACCTCGCCCTGGGAGTCGAACATGGTCGTGGCGCTGGCCAGCACGTTGACATCATCGCCTTCCTTGCGCTGAAAGGTGAACTCGCCCTGCTGGTGAGGCGAACTGGCGCGCTGGGCCAGCAGGTTGCGGAAAAGGCGGGCCTCGTTCCGCTCCATGTAATCCATGGGCGTGCGACCCTCGATCTCGATGCGCGAGTAGCCGACCATGTCGCGGAAGGCCTTGTTCGTGCCCCGGATGACGGCGTCGCGGTCGAGCATAAGATAGCCCTCGGACGTGGTCTCGATGAGCGAGCGGTACATTTCCTCGCTCTTGCGCAGCTGGCTCTCGGCCTGCTTGCGCTGGGTCACGTCCGTGATGGCTCCGGCGATGCGCAGAGGTTCCCCGGCCTCGTCCTTGAGACTCGCGCCGCGCGCGTGGACCCAGCGGTAGGAGCCGTGCTTGTGGCGCAGGCGGTATTCCAGGTTCATCTCGTCGGAGATGCCGGCCATGAGACTTTGGTGAGCATTGACCACAGCTTCCAGGTCATCGGGGTGGATACGTTTTTTCCATTCTTCCACATTGGCCGGGAACTCGTTCTCGGCAAAGCCGATGATTTCCTTCCAGCGCGGGGAGTAATAGACTTGGTCCGTGTAGAGGTCCCAGTCCCAAATGCCGTCGTTGGCTCCGCGAACGGCCAGAGTGTAACGTTCCTGGGCCTTTTCGCGTTCGAGAACCTCGGCTTCGAGCGCCCCCTCCCTGGACTGGACCCGGCTGGCCATGCCCCGGAACTCCGCCATGATCTCTTCCAGTTCACGGTGGTGCGGACGTTTGAAGTCGTCGGAGAAGCGTCCGTCCGCGAGCAGCTTCATACCCTGCTTCAGAGCGAGAAAGGGACGGACCAGGAAGATGCGCAAAAAAAGCCCCGTGGACAGGGCCAGAACCATGACCACGCCGCCGAACGCCGCGATCATGGTGGCGGAGAACACGCGCAGGCTGCGTTTGTAGGGGGCCAGAGTCAGGGTGATCCGCGCTGTGCCGATGCGCTGTTCCTCAAAGAAGATGGGGCGGACCCGCTCCACGCGTTCGGCCCCGTCCGGAGCCTTGACCAGCTCGAAGAGCACTCGGCCGCGATGGTCCTCAATGCGCACCGAGGCGACCTGCTCGTTCTGGGTGAAGACACTGCCCGCCTGGCGGATGCCGTTTTCGTCAAAGGTCCAGAGCGGCACGGCCAGGATGTCGGCCAGATTGGAGGCGTATTCGTCCGCAGTGGCGTCGATTTCGTGGCGCATGCCTTCGGAACGGAAATAGTATCCGGTGGCAAAAAGCACGAGCATGACCAGCGCGATGAGCAAAATCAGCGAAATGGTCATGTCCTGGGACAATGACCGCCGTGCTCTTATATTTTCCCTTTGGGAAGTGGGCTTCGCTTTGCTTTTCATCATCCGTTGCGGCCTTGCGCTCCAGTATGTGTGACGGGATTTCGCGGGTTATACCTAATAGGAGGTCGGCGCACAACGTTCATTGCGATGCGTACCCCAGAGCGTTCCGCAGCCAGATCTGGAAAGGGGCCTCGATCTGGCCGCGCAGGCGACAGAGAGAGGGGTCGGCGCGGGCCACGAAGCCCACCACGCCGCTGCCGGGAACGGTCGAACTCCATACCTCGCGCCGGACCGGGAGCACGGCTTCCCGGGCGCGGCCGTCCGGTCCGCGATATCGGACCCGAAGCAGGCCGGAATCCCGGGAATCAGAAGGGAGTCGTTCCAGAACCCAGACCGTGGTTCTGGTCTCGCCAAAAGAGCGGATACGCTCCTCGCGAAGGAGCGCATAAGGAATTCGGGCCAGCGTCCAGAGTACGAGGATTGTCCCGGTCAGGGCCGCCCCTTTGCGCAGGAGGGAGGGGACCCGCGTGCCGCCAGTCATGCGGAAAGCTACACCGTTTTTTTCGGGTGAACAAGCTCCGCAAAGGTCTTGTCAGTGGGGCGGGGCCTCGGATATCGTCCGGAAATGAAGACCGGAACCGGAAAGACGGCATGAGTGGCGCAAGTGAAGCGAAACATCTGGAAGCGAGCATCCGCAGACTGACGGCGGCGGTGCATCGTCTCTACGGCGAAGCCCGGGAACAGGACAAGGACTATGGCTGGTGGGTGCTGGCCTGCGGCGAATCTTTCGGGGACGCGGAGCTGTGCGACCGGGACGCCCTGCGGGAACGGCTGCGCGCGGAGGTCGAGGCCGCGGGCATCGTGTTGCCGGAGCTGATCTGGGTCTGGGATGAAGACAATCGCGTGCAACTCGTGATCACGACCCTGCCCACCCAGGACCGGGCCGAACGCGTGGCCGAGCGCCTGCGTTCCAAGGGGTTGACCATGCGCGTCACGCGGGAACGGTTTTAAGACCGGAGATGGTAACGGGAGAGGCGCACCAGGGTGTTGCGCTCCCCACCCCCAAAAATGCGTCCGCAGAAGATTCTGCGGACGCATTTTTTTTATGCGGCCTGTGGCAGGGGAAATTCCCAAAAAAGTAAAAACTCACCCTTGAGATTTGCCGGTTCGGAATGGCTGGGGGCGAAATTTTCCTTTTGGAAAATCAGATGTCGTCGGCGTGGAGATACGGGTTCAGTTCCATGACCGACTCGAAAAGGAAATGGTCCACCAGATGGCAGAGCAAATGTCCCGCCGCAATGTGGATTTCCTGGATTACCGGGGTGTCTGTGGAGGGTGCGGCGATGAGCGTGTCGCAGAGGGTCGCCATTTCTCCGCCGCGTTCGCCGGTCATGCCCACAGTGGTCATGTTGCGCCGACGGGCCTCGCGCAATGCCGCGAGCACGTTGGGGCTGCCGCCCGAAGTGGAGATGCCCACCAGGATGTCGCCGGGATTGCCCAGGGCCTGGACCTGCTTTTCGAAAACCTGATTGAATCCGTAGTCGTTGCCGATGGCCGTGAGGATGGAGGTGTCTGTGGTCAGGGCGATGGCCGGCAGGGGCGGCCGTTCCAGCTTGAAGCGGTTTACGAATTCCGCAGCCAGATGCTGGCAGTCCGCAGCAGAGCCGCCGTTGCCGCAGAGCAGAATCTTGCCGCCTTTGGCCATGCAGACGGCAAAGGTGCGGGCCGTGTCCACCAGCAGCTCGGACTGCTCGGCAAAGAACCGCTCCCTGGCGCGAAGACCGGCTTCCGCATGGGCGCGAACCTTTTCCAGTGCGCTTTTGCTCATGATATTTCCTCGGTTTGAATGCCGGGTTGGTCGAAAAAGATCAGACATGCCACACGGGTCGGTATCTATCCCAAAGGGGAGAAGCGGGCAAGTGGGTGCATGCTCGGTGCTTCCAGTGGAACACATTGTCGTCAAAGGAGAACAAGAGAAATTTCAAAAATGTAAAGTCTGAAAATCGCTTCCTTTCGATACTGAATTGGGGTACATCCTACCATCCGTGTCAACAGTTCAAACGATAGTTCACAAGAAGAGGAGGAGTTGATGAAACGGTTCCTTAAACGTGCCGCCTTTGTGGCGGTCGCTGTGGTCCTGGCTGCATTCATGCTGTCCGGCTGCGGTTCCGAAGACAGCAACGTCATCAAGATTGGCTTCAACATCCCGCTGACCGGCGACATCCCCAAAGTGGGCGAAGCCTCCAAGTTTGCGGCTGAAATGCTCAAGGAAGACGTGAATTCCCAGGGCGGCCTCACTGTCGGTGGTAAAAAGTACACCCTCGACTTTGTCTACGAGGACAACGAGTCCAAGGCCGAGTCCGCTGTCAACGCGGCTCTGAAGCTCATCGACCAGGACGGCGTGGTCGCCATCATCGGCCCCAACTCGTCCAAGCAGGCCGTGCCCGCTGGCGGAACCGCCAACGACAACGAAACCCCGATGATCTCCCCGTGGTCCACCAACCCGGATACCACCAAGGATCGTCCGTGGGTCTTCCGCGCCGCGTTCCTCGACCCGTTCCAGGGCCCGGTGGCCGTGAACTTCGCGGCCAAGACCTTCGGCGCCAAGACCGCCGCGGTCATCTTCGACATCTCCAACGACTACTCCAAGGGTCTCGCCGAGATCTTCAAGCAGGAGTGGGAGAAGAAGATGGGCGACGGAACCGTGGTGGCCTTCGAGTCCCACGGAACCAAGGACCAGGACTTCTCCGCGCAGCTGACCACCATCATCGGCGCGGCCCCGGACTTCATCTTCGTGCCTGACAACTACAACCAGGTCGCGTTGATCGTGAAGCAGGCCCACGACCTCGGCTGGCAGGGTCCCTTCATGGGTTCCGACGCCTGGGGTTCCGCCGAGCTGATGGAACTTTGCGGCGACGACTGCAAGGGTCAGTACTTCTCCACCCACTACGCCGCTGCCGGCGCCAAGGGCGACACCAAGGTCTTCATCGACCGCTACAAGGAAAAGTACGGCTACACTCCCGACGACGTGGCCGCTCTGACCTGGGACGCCACCCGTCTGGTTCTCCAGGCCATCCAGGGCCTGAATGAATGGCCCAAGGACCTCAAGGCCGAGCGCGCCGCCATCAAGGACGGTCTGAAGGACATCGCCGAGTTTGCCGGCGTCACCGGAACCATGAGGTTCGACGAGCAGGGCGACCCGATTAAGTGCGCCGTGGTCGTGAAGATCTCTGACGAGGGCACTTTCGAATTCGCAGAGTCCGTCTGCCCGTAAGCTGAGCATCCGATTATCGAAGCGGGGGCCTTCCCGGCCCCCGCTCTTCTTGTGCATGAGCATCGTCCCGGCTCCCGGTTTCGGGTCTGCCGGCTAAAGGAACGACATACGTGGAAGTCCTCATCCAGAACATCATCAACGCGCTGCAATGGGGCAGTTTCTACGCCCTCATCGCCCTGGGCTACACCCTGGTGTACGGCGTACTGCTGCTGATCAACTTCGCCCACGGCGATATCTTCATGGTCGGCGCCTACATCGCCTTCTTCGTGGTCATCACCCTGCTCGGGACCCTGAGCCTTTCGCCGGGCGTGGCCCTGGCCCTGGCCGTGCCCCTGACCATGATCCTGACCGCCTGTGTGGGCGTGACCCTGGAGCGCATCGCCTACCGCCCGTTGCGGCGTAAAGGCGCACACCGTCTCTACGTGGTCATCACCGCGCTGATGTGCGGCCTGATCCTGGAGAACGGCAACCTGGCGCTGCTCGGCGCAAGCCGCAAGAAATTTCCCGAACTGCTGGAAACCACGGTCTACCGCTTCGGCGACATCTCCGTGACGAACATCAAGCTCATCGTCATCGTTGCCGCCATCCTGGTCTTCCTTTTTCTGCATTTCGTGGTCACGCGCACCAAGATAGGCATGGCCATGCGCGGCATCTCCTACGACAAGTTCGCCATCCCCCTCATGGGCATTCCCGTGGACACGATCATCGTGTTCACCTTCATCCTTGGGTCCGGTTTCGCCGGACTGGCGGGCCTGCTCTTCGCCATGAGCTACCCCGTGCTCGAACCGTACATGGGCGCGCTGATCGGCTGGAAGGCCTTTATCGCGGCGGTCGTGGGCGGCATCGGTGACATCCGGGGAGCCTTTGTGGGCGGATTTCTGCTCGGCTTCATCGAGATCGGTGTGGTGGCGGTCTTCCCGTCCACCATGCGGGATCTCTTCGCCTTCACCATCCTGCTGATGATCCTCTGGGCCAAGCCCACGGGACTGTTCGGCCGGGCCAGGCACCAGAAGATCTGACGACCGCAACGCGAAGGGATACCACTCCATGGAAATCGGCAACAAGCTTCAAAGAAACGCCTTCACCCTCGCGGTGATTTCGGGCTGCGTCCTGCTTATCCTGCTGGCGCAGTTCAAGATGATCAACCTCTACGTCCAATCCGTCATCATGTTCATGGGCATCAACATCATGATCGCCACGAGCCTGAACCTGGTGAACGGAAACATGGGCGAATTCTCCTGCGGCCACGCGGCCTTCCTCTGCGTCGGGGCCTATGTCTCTTCACTGGTGACCGTGCTTCTGCTCGTGCCCAACGGCATTCTCGGTGAGCCGCTGCTGCCGCCCCAGCTATCCGTGCTGGTCTTCCCCATCTCCATCCTGGTGGGCGGAGTGGTGGCGGCCATCGCAGGCATCCTCGTGGCCCTGCCCTCGTTCAAGACGCGCGGCGACTACCTGGCCATCATCACCATCGCCGTGAACTATATGGTCATCTCCGGCATCGAGAATCTGGACATCATTGGCGGCCCGCGCGGCTTCATGGG
>JBFWMD010000076.1:0-17253 GCA_050251775.1 Desulfovibrio sp. | reverse complement strand
AGCACGGCGCGATAGCGTTCCAGCGGGCCATGGGTGTTGGAAAAGGATTGCAGAAAGGCGAGAACAAGAATGGCCTAGTATTTTAATTCCAGTCGGGAGCGCCAGAATTTCCACTGTTCGGCAAGGTCGAGACCCTGGGCGAGCAGCCCGGAGCCGGAACCTTGGGCATTGCAGAAGGCGCAACCGGAGCGGGAAAGGGTTCCGTCCCGGTTGGGGCAGGAAAAGCCCGCGTCCAGGGGGATTTTTTGCACACGCCCGCCAAAGCGTTCACGAAGATGGGTGGAAAGTTTATTGTAAGATCCGGAGGCGTTCATGGCGATGATTGTGGAGAGGTTGTTGCTCCCCAAGGGTTCTTCTGTTAGGTCAGTTGCATAATCGCTTGTGGCACGCGAAGGCGCGCATGTCCAGCCTGGGCAGCGCCATCCGTTTACCTCGCAGGGGAAGCAAACAAAAATGAAGATGTTCGACAAGCTCGTGGGCTCGTTTTCCACGGATCTCGCCATTGACCTGGGAACGGCCAACACGTTGGTATACGTCAAGGGAAGAGGCGTCCTGCTCTCGGAACCCTCGGTGGTCGCCGTGAAAAAGGACGCGCGGGGCGGCAAGACCGTGCTGGCTGTGGGCGCCGAAGCCAAGAAGATGCTCGGCCGCACGCCCGGAAACATCGTGGCCATCCGGCCCATGAAGGACGGCGTTATCGCCGACTTCGAGGTCACCGAGGCCATGCTCCGGCATTTCATCTCCAAGGTCCACAACTCGCGCCGTCTGGTGCGGCCGCGCATCATGATCTGCGTGCCCACGGGCATCACCCAGGTGGAAAAACGCGCGGTGAAGGAATCGGCCCAGTCCGCGGGCGCCCGCGAGGTCTATCTCATTGAGGAGCCCATGGCCGCGGCCATTGGCGCGGACCTGCCCATCACGGAACCCACCTCCAACATGGTGGTGGACATTGGCGGCGGAACCACGGAAATCGCGGTCATCTCCCTTTCGGGCATCGTTTACGCCAAGAGCGTGCGCATCGGCGGCGACAAGATGGACGAAGCCATCATGCAGTACGTCAAGCGCAAGTACAACATGCTCATCGGTGAATCCACGGCGGAAATCATCAAGATGACGGTGGGATCCGCCTACCCCGTGGACGGCGCCCGGGAGATGGAGATCAAGGGCCGTGACTTGGTCACGGGCATTCCCCAGAACCGGACCATCAACGACGAGGAAGTGCGCGAGGCCATCGCCGAGCAGGTGGACGGCATTGTCCAGGGTGTGCGCATCGCCCTGGAGCAGACCCCGCCCGAACTGGCCGCGGACATCGTGGATCGCGGCATCGTGCTCACGGGCGGCGGCGCGCTGCTCAACGGCCTGGACGCCCTGCTCCAGCACGAGACCCAGTTGCCCATTACCGTGGTGGATGACCCGCTCACCGCCGTGGTCCTGGGTTCCGGTCGCGCGCTGGACAACATCGAACTCTACCGCGAGATCTGCACGGACTAGGGACGTGAAGCCCAAACGGCTCGCAGTGATCGCCCTGGCCGGGCTGTTCGTCTATCTGGCCCTCTACACTTGGAACCTGCGAACCGGTCATCTGGATGCGTTGACATCGACCACGGGCCTGGAGGTCACGGGTTGGGTCCTGCAACCGGGACGCTGGTTCGCGGATGAGGCCTCCGAGTATTGGCAGCGGTATGCCTTTCTCGTGGGGGTCGAGCGGGAAAACGAGCGCCTGCGGAGCGAGCTGGACCGCATCGTCCTGGAGAACGTGGGCCTGCGGGAGCAGGCCGTGGCTTCCCGGCGGTTGGAGCGGCTGCTGCGTTTTCATCCGCCCAAGGACTGGGCCACGGAGGGCGTGCGTGTGGTGGCCCACCGCATGGGGCCTGCCGCCGCGCTGGAAACCGTGATGATCGACAAGGGGCTTTTCAGCGGTATCACCGAGGACATGCCCGTGGTCACCACCAGCGGCGTGGTTGGTCGTGTGCTCAAGGCGGGCGTCACGGTCTCCCAGGTCATGCTGCTCACGGACGTGAACAGCGCCGTGGCCGTGGTCGGCCAGGAACACCGCACCAAGGGCGTGGCCTTTGGGCGGGGGCCGGGCAAGGAACTGGCCGTGCGCTATATGAACATCAACGCCGATTTGCAACCCGGCGAACTGCTGGTCACTTCCGGCCTGGGCGGCATCTACCCCAAGGGCATGCCCGTGGCCGTGATCACCAGGGTGGAGCGCTCCGAGCTGTCGCTTTTCCTGGATGTGACTGCGACCCCGCTGGTGGATGCGAGCGAACTGGAGGAGGCGTTGATCATGCGCCCGACCGCGCCCGAGCCCGGAGGCATGTGACGTGCTCGGGTTTGTCTGGTGGGCGTTGTACTGCCTTCTGGCGGTCTGGCTCCAATTTTTCTTTCCAGGGCTGGATTTTCTGGCGCCGGCCCTGGTGGTCAGCATGCAGGAGGAGCGCTGGTGGCGGGGCACGGTCTGGCTGCTCGGCGCGGCGGTGCTGCTCCAGGATGGCATGGGCAGCCTGGGCTTCGGCTATTCCCTGGCCTGGTACGGGGTTCTGGTCATCGTCTATCAGCTTGGCCGCCGTTTTTTCGATCCCCGCAGTCTGGGGCTGGTCATTTTGCTGGGCGTCTTCCTGGGCTGGCTGCATTTTTCGCTGACCTTCTTCCTGATCAGGCTGGAAGGCATGAATTTCACATTGCAACACGTGGTCTGGGAATCCGTGGCCCAGGGCGTGCTGTTCCCGATCATCTGGTTCTTCATCCACAAGTCCTTCCCGGAGCGTTTGAAAGACGATGAGCGGACTGCTTAGTCCTCACGAGAAAGAGCCTCCAAGACACGGCCTGCTACTGTTGCAGCTGCTGATCCTGGGGGTTTTTTGCGTCTTCACCTTGCGTTTCTGGTATCTTCAGGTCCACGAGGGGCAGGAGTTCGCCCGCAAGGCCAAGGCCAACCAGTTGCGGCGGGAATACATCTACGCGCCGCGCGGGCTGATCCGGGCGCGGGGCGGCGAACTGCTGGCCACCAACGAACCGGCCTACGCCCTGGGACTCGTGCGCGAGGACTGCCACGACGTGGAGGCCACCCTGGATGCTGTGAGTCGCTGGACCGGTCTGGAGCGGGCCAAGCTCGACGAGATCTATCGCAAGGGCCGGGGCAAGGTGAAGCCGTTCGAGCCGCTGATTCTCAGCCAGGACCTCGGATTCGAGGAGGTGGCTGAGGTGGAGGCGCACAAGCTGCGCTGGCCCGGCTTGGAGATCCTGGTCCGCTCGCGGCGCAACTACACCCACGGCGACCTCTTCTGCCACGTGCTCGGATATGTGGCCGAGGCCAACGAATCCGAGCTGGACAACGACGAGGGGCTCTCTCTCGGAGACAACGTGGGCAAGCTGGGCCTGGAAAAGATTCTGGAAACACGGCTGCGCGGCATCAAGGGCGTGCGCGAGTTCGAGGTGGACGTTACGGGCCGGCGCATGGCCGAGGTCAACAGCCTGCCGCCCAACGCGGGCCAGGACGTGACATTGTCCATCGATCTCGAGCTGCAACAGCGCGTGCAGCAGGCCATGCTCGGTAAGGAGGGCGTGGTCGTGGTCATGGATGCGGACAGCGGCCAGGTTCTGGCCCTTGTGAGCGCACCCTCGTTCGACGCCAACCATTTCACGGGGGGCATCAGCCCCGAGGAGTGGCGTAAGCTCTCCGACGACCCCCAGCACCCCCTGCTGAACCGCGTGACCCAGTCGGCCTATCCGCCCGGATCGGTGTTCAAACTGGTCATGGCGGGCTGCGGTCTCAAGGAGGAGATGCTCAACCCCAGCGAAACCGTTTTTTGCCAGGGATCCCTGAGCCTGGGCAGCCACGTTTTTCGCTGCTGGCGTCGGGGAGGGCACGGAACGGTGAACCTGCGGCGCGCCCTGGTGGAATCCTGCGACGTGTACTTCTACAAGCTGGGCATGAAGCTCGGTGTGGACCGCATCAGCGCCTTTGCCTTTGCCTGCGGGTTTGGCAAGCCCACGGGCATTGACTTGCCGCACGAGAAGGGCGGAAACATCCCCACGCGCGAATGGAAGCTGAAGACCTTTGGCGAGCGCTGGCAAAAGGGCGAGGACCTCAACTTCGCCATCGGCCAGGGCTACACCCTGGTCACCCCACTTCAGGTGGCGCGGTATATCAGCGCGCTGATCAACGGGGGACGGCTGCTCAAGCCCCAGTTGCTCCTGGATGCCGAGCCCGAGGTGCAGACGCAAATCCCCCTGGACGAAAAGCAGCGCGGTCTGATCAAGGAAGCCATGATCCACACCGTGGAGGACGCGGCCGGAACCTGCCACAGGGCGCGCACGCCCGGGGCCGTGGTCGGGGCCAAAACCGGAACGGCCCAGGTGGCCCGGTTCACGGATGAGCTCAAGGCCCTCAAGGACAATGACATTCCATACAAGCTGCGGGACCATGCCTGGATGGCCGGATTCGGCGAAAAGAACGGTCGCCGTTACGCAGTGGTGGCCATGGTCGAGCACGGCCTGCACGGCGGGTCCGGAGCCGGCCCCCTGGTCCGGGTCTGTATGGACTATCTCTTCCCGCAGAACGCCAAAGGCGCGGGGAATTGATGCAATATATAATGTGAAGGGCGGGCGCGGAGCATGGATCGCAAGTTTTTTCTCTCCATCAACTGGCCCCTGGTCGGCGTCACCGCCGTGCTCTTTTTTCTCGGCGTTCTGAACCTCTATTCCGCCAGCGGCTTCCGCATGGAGGAGGGGCTCAACGTGGATCCCTATTTCCGCAAGCAGCTCATCTGGGGACTCATGGGGCTGCCCTGCATGGCCGTGTTCATGCTCGCGGACTACCGCCATCTCAAGACCGCGGCCTGGCCGCTCTTCTGGGCCACGGTGATCCTGCTCATCGCCGTGTTCTTCTTTGGCAAGACCATTTACGGCGCCCGGCGCTGGATCGATCTCGGCTTCATGCACTTCCAGCCCAGCGAGCTGGCCAAGATCAGCGTGCTCATCCTGGGCGCGCGTCTGCTTTCGCGGGACACGGGCAAGCTGGACTTCTTCCAGCTCGGCGCAGTGCTCGGGATCTGCAGCCTCCCGGTGCTGCTGGTCATGAGGCAGCCGGACCTGGGATCCGGGTTGAGCGTCTTTTTGATTCTGGGCGGCATGGTGCTCTACAGGGGCCTGACCTCCCGGGTGCTGCGCACGCTCATCGTGGCCGTGCCCGCCACGCTGCCCATGGCCTGGTTCGCGCTGCACGACTACCAGAAACGGCGGATCATCTCTTTTCTGAATCCGGAGAGCGACCCCAAGGGCGCAGGGTATCACAAGCTGCAATCCGAGATCGCCGTGGGGTCCGGGGAAATCTGGGGCAAGGGCTTTCTGGGCGGAACCCAGAGCCACTATCGCTTTCTTCCGGAGAAACACACGGACTTCGCCCTGGCGGTCTTTGCCGAAGAGTGGGGCTTTGTGGGGGCCATGGTCCTGCTGACGCTGTTTTGCGCATTTTTATACCAGATCGCCCTGGTCGCGAGGGACGCCAAGGACCTCTTCGGCAGCTATCTGGCCGCGGGAGTGTTCTTTTATTTCTTCTGGCAAATCCTTATAAATATGGGTATGGTGCTGGGGTTAATGCCGGTGGTGGGTATCCCTTTGCCCTTCTTGAGTTATGGGGGCAGCGCCACCCTGGTAAACTTCTGTCTGGTGGGGCTCGTACTGAACGTTTCCATGCGCAGGTTCCTGTTCAAAAAGGTCTAAACGGGATCCAGGCAGGGGAGAGGAGGAGAGGAAATGGCCAAGGACGAAATCAATGCCTTTCTCGGGGCAGGGACGAATTATCACGGTAAATTGAACTTTCAGGGTTCAGTGCGCATCGACGGGACCTTCACTGGCGAGGTGCAGTCCGAAGGGACCCTGGTCATCGGCAAGGACGCCGTGGTCGAAGGGACCATCCTGGTCGGGCAGTTGGTGCTCTCCGGGCGGCTGACGGGCGAGGTGCAGGCGCACCAGAGGGTTTCTCTGAAGAAGACCGCCGATATGAAGGGCGATATCCGCACCCCCATCCTGACCATGGACGAGGGTGCTGTTCTTGAGGGGCGTCTGACCATGGGATCCCAGGACGCGCTGCCTTCGAGCTCCGAGAGCTGAGCTTCTCTTCATCTCGTTTTATATCAATTTTTCAAGAGGTTAGGTGTGGTGATGTCGTTGGCTTTCCTGAAAAAGCCTTTGACAGCATTCCAAAAGTGAGATAAAGCGCAAGCACTTTGACCCAAATTTCACAACCTCAGTCGGGGGAGAGCGTATGGTTATACCGGATAAATCAATCTTCATCCAATTCGTCAACTTCGTGCTGATGCTGATCCTGCTGAACTGGGTTCTCATCAAGCCCATCCGCGGAATCATTCAGAAACGCAAGGAGTTGATGGCCGAGCAGATGGGCGGCATCGAAAAATTCACCTCCGAAGCCGAGACCAAGCTGAAGGACTATGAGGCCGCTCTGGATGCCGCCCGCAAGGAAGGCATGGAAATCCGCAGCCAGCTCAAGGGAGAAGGCTCGGCCAAGGAGCAGGAGCTCATGTCCGCCGCTGGTGCGCAGGCCGCGGCTACGCTGCGTGAGGCCGAGGCCAAGATCGACGCCGAAACCAACAGTGCCATGGATGTGTTGAAGAAAAGTGTTGCAGGTTACGCGCAGAAGGCCACGAACAAGATTCTTGGCCAGGCATAACAGACGGTAAGGAGGGGTTCGTTTTGAAATTGAGACGGTTCGCACTCTGGGCGCTGGTTGCCGCTTTCGTGCTCGGGCTTGTGGGCGTCGCGTACGCCACGGGCGCCGGGGCGGAAGCCGCTGAAGCGGCGCACGAGGGAGGTCATGCGGAGGCTCACGGCATCCCCTGGGGCAACTTTGCTGCTCGCGTCGCCAACCTGGTGATCTTCATCGGCATCATCTGGTGGGCTGCCGGCAGCAAGTTGAAGGCCTTCTTCGGTGGTCGCAAGACCGACATCCGGGAAGAGCTCAACAGCCTCGAGGCCCGCAAGGCCGAAGCCGAAGAGAAGCTCAAGGGCGTTGAGCGCGGCATTGCCAATCTCAACCAGGAAAAGCAGAAGATCCTCGACGAGGCCCAAAAGCAGGGTGAGGCCCTTAAGGCCGCCATCATTGAAAAGGCCGAACGGGACGCCGAGACCATGAAGGAGCAGGCCAAGCGCACTGCCGAGAACGAAGCCAAGGCCGCCATCGACAAGATGCGCGGCGAAATGGCCGATCTCGTCGCGGAGGCCGCCGCCAAGATGGTCAAGGAACAGCTTTCCGAAAAGGACCATGAGCGTCTTGTGGACGAATACTTAACAAAGGTGGTGCTCAATTGACCGGGAACGTTGTAGCTCGCAGGTACGCCAAAGCCCTTTTCGCCGTGGGACAGAAGTCCGGTGGAAATGCGCTGGACGCGTTCGGCAAGGAGTTGTCCGCGCTCGCCGGTGTTCTCGACGGTTCGCCCGAGGCGTTCTCGTTCTTCAAGAACCCCGCCTTCAGCGCCGAAGAAAAGAAAGCGGTGCTGAAAAAGATCGCGGAGAAGGTGTCTGTCGGGCAGATGGTGCAGAATTTTTGCGATCTGCTCGCCGATAAAGGCCGGGTGGATGTCCTGCCTTGCATCGCCGACGATTTCCAGGACATGCTGGACAAGGTCAACGGGGTCATCTCCGGTTCCCTGGTCACGGCTGTGGAGCTCTCGGAAGGTCGCAGAAAAGAGCTCACCGACAAACTGGAAAAGCAGACCGGCAAGAAACTCGATCTGGATTTCGCCACCGATGCGGATATTCTCGGCGGCGTCGTACTCAAAGTTGGCGACAAAGTGCTGGACGCGAGCCTCCGCGCTCAGCTCGACATTTTGAAAGAACAGATCAAAAGGGGTGAGTAGGGCCATGCAAATTAAAGCAGAAGAAATCAGCAAGATCATTGAGGATCAAATCCAAAGTTACCAGTCTCGGGTGGAGATGAGCGAGACCGGAACCGTCCTCTACGTCGGTGACGGCATCGCCCGTGTCCATGGCGTGGAAAACGCCATGGCCATGGAGCTGCTGGAGTTCCCCGGCGGCGTCATGGGCATGGTCCTCAACCTGGAAGAAGACAACGTCGGTGTCGCGCTGCTCGGTGAAGACACCCAGATTAAGGAAGGCGACACGGTCAAGCGTACCGGTCAGATCTTCTCCGTGCCCGTCGGCGACGGCGTCATGGGCCGCGTTCTGAACCCCCTCGGCCAGCCCATCGACGGACTGGGACCGTTGGAGTCCACCGAACTGCGCCCGGTCGAGCTCAAGGCCCCCGGCATCATCCCCCGGAAGTCGGTCCATGAGCCCTGCTACACCGGCCTGAAGGCCGTTGACGCCATGACCCCGGTCGGTCGCGGCCAGCGCGAGCTGATCATCGGCGACCGTCAGGTCGGCAAGACCGCCATCGGCATCGACGCCATCCTGGCGCAGAAGAACACCGACGTGCATTGCTTCTACGTGGCCATCGGCCAGAAGAAAGCGTCCGTCGCCCTGGTGGCCGACATCCTGCGCAAGCACGGCGCCATGGAATACACCACCATCATCTCCGCCACCGCTTCCGAGCCCGCTCCGCTCCAGTTCATCGCCGCCTACTCCGGCTGCGCCATGGCGGAGTTCTACCGCGACAACGGCAAGCACGCCCTCATCGTTTACGATGACCTTTCCAAGCAGGCCGTGGCCTACCGCCAGATGTCCCTGCTGCTTCGCCGTCCTCCGGGACGTGAGGCCTTCCCCGGCGACGTTTTCTACCTCCACTCCCGTTTGCTGGAGCGCGCCGCCAAGATGGACGACAAGTACGGTGCGGGCTCCCTGACCGCTCTGCCCGTGATTGAGACCCAGGCCGGTGACGTGTCCGCGTACATCCCGACCAACGTCATCTCCATCACCGACGGACAGATCTACCTGGAGCCGAACCTCTTCAACGCCGGTGTGCGCCCCGCCATCAACGTCGGTCTCTCGGTTTCCCGAGTCGGCGGCGCGGCCCAGATCAAGGCCATGAAGCAGGTCGCCGGTACGCTGCGTCTGGACCTGGCCCAGTATCGCGAGCTGGCCGCCTTTGCCCAGTTCGGTTCCGACCTGGACAAGGCCACCCAGCTGAAGCTGAACCGCGGCGCCCGGATGGTCGAGCTGCTCAAGCAGCCCCAGTACCAGCCCCTGGAAGTCCAGGAGCAGGTGACCTCCATCTTTGCCGGTGCCAAGGGATACATGGACAGCGTGCCCGTCGAGGCCATTCGCAAGTTCGAAGCCGAGCTGCTGGAGTTCATGCGCAACTCCAAGGCCGACGTTCTGGCTGAGATCAAGAACAAGCAGAAGCTTGACGACGATCTGATCAAAAAGCTTGGTGACGCTATCGACGAGTTCAAGAAAGGCTTCCGCGCTTAACCCTGGGAGGTGACCTATGGCATCACTTAGGGACGTACAAAACAAGATCGCCAGCGTCAAAAAGACGAAGCAGATCACCAAGGCCATGAACATGGTGGCCTCGGCGAAGCTGCGCAAGGCGCAGGAGAGGATCGAAAGATTCCGCCCCTACGCTGCGAAGTTCTATGAGATGCTGCGCGAACTGGCCGGCGGGGCCGACTCCTCCGTGCATCCTCTGCTTGAGGTGCGCGAAGAGGTCAAAACCTGCGGTATCGTTATGGCAACCTCCGACCGCGGCCTTTGCGGCAGTTTCAACGCCAACCTGATCAAGGCGGGACTGAGACTGGCGGCGCAGAAAAAGGCCGAGGGTAAAGAGGTCAAGTTCTACTGTGTCGGCAAGAAGGGCAACGATTCGGTTCGCAAACTCGAGTATGAAATCGTCAAGGGCTATCGCGACGCGATGGGCAATTTCGACTTCACCCTCGGCATGGAAGTAGGCAACATGATCATTGATGCCTACATCAAGGGCGAACTGGACGAAGTTCATCTGGTCTACGGCGAGCTCATCAGCATGGGCAGACAGGAGCCGGTGGCTCTTCCACTCCTGCCCCTGGCCCCCGAGGAGTCCGCCGCCGAGGATGCGACCGCCGCACAGGAATACATCTACGAGCCTTCGGTCGAGGGCTTACTAGCTGAGCTGCTTCCGCGGTTCATCAAGGTCCAGGTCTATCGCGGCCTCTTGGACACCTCTGCTTCCGAGCATGCTGCGCGTATGGCTGCCATGGACAATGCGACCAAGGCTTGTGATGATATGACCCTGTCCTTGACGCTTCTTTTCAACAAGACGCGCCAGGCGGCTATCACCACGGAACTCATGGACATCGTCGGCGGCGCTGAAGCGCTCAAAGGATAAAGAAGGGGAAGATCAATGAGCAACGTTGGAAAAATCGTGCAGGTTATCGGCGCGGTTGTCGACGTGGAATTTCCTGAAGGCAACCTGCCCAACATCTTGAATGCTTTGGACATCAAGAACCCGAACAACACGGACGCTCCGAACCTGATCTGCGAAGTTGCCCAGCACCTGGGTAACAACGTCGTGCGTACCATCGCCATGGACGCTACGGAGGGCTTGGTCCGCGGTATGGCAGCCACCGACACCGGTGCTCCCATCACTGTTCCGGTGGGCAAGGAATCCCTCGGGCGAATCATGAACGTCGTCGGCCGTCCCGTGGACGAACTTGGCCCTATCAACGCCAAGAAACACCTCTCCATTCACCGTGCGGCCCCGAGCTTCACCGAGCAGTCCACCAAGGTGGAACTGCTTGAAACCGGCATCAAGGTCGTTGACTTGCTGATTCCCTTCCCCAAGGGCGGCAAGATGGGCCTGTTCGGCGGCGCCGGCGTGGGCAAGACCGTTATCCTCATGGAGATGATCAACAACATCGCCAAGCAGCACGGTGGTCTGTCCGTGTTCGCCGGTGTTGGTGAGCGCACTCGTGAAGGCAACGACCTTTACCACGAGTTCAAGGACGCCGGCATTCTGGAGAAAGCGGCCTTGGTTTACGGCCAGATGAACGAGCCCCCGGGAGCCCGTGCCCGCGTCGCTCTGACCGGTCTGACCTGCGCGGAATACTTCCGCGACGAAGAAGGACAGGACGTGCTGCTGTTCATCGACAACATCTTCCGCTTCACCCAGGCGGGTTCCGAAGTGTCCGCTCTGCTCGGACGCATGCCTTCCGCGGTTGGTTACCAGCCGACCCTGGGCACGGACCTTGGTGGCCTGCAGGAGCGCATCACTTCCACTAACAAGGGTTCCATCACCTCGGTCCAGGCCGTGTACGTCCCCGCGGACGACTTGACCGACCCCGCGCCGGCCACGACCTTCTCGCACCTTGACGGAACCCTGGTTCTCTCTCGTCAGATCGCCGAGCTCGGCATCTACCCTGCGGTGGACCCGCTGGACTCCACTTCCCGCATCCTTGACCCGCTGGTGCTTGGTGAAGAGCATTACTTCACCGCCCGCGAGGTCCAGCAGGTGCTCCAGAAGTACAAGGAACTCCAGGACATCATCGCCATTCTGGGTATGGACGAGCTCTCCGACGAGGACAAGCTGATCGTGTCTCGCGCGCGCAAGACCCAGCGTTTCCTGTCTCAGCCGTTCCACGTTGCCGAGGCCTTTACCGGCCGTCCCGGCAAGTACGTCAAGCTGGAGGACACCATCCGCTCCTTCCGCGATATCATTGACGGCAAGTACGACGACCTGCCGGAGCAGGCCTTCTACATGTGCGGCGGCATTGAAGAGGCGGTCGAAAACGCCAAGAACAACTAGAAGAGGTGGTCATGGCTAATACCATCCTTCTGGAAATCGTCACGCCCGATCGGAAAGTGCTGTCCGAGGACGTGGAATACGTGGGAGCGCCCGGCGCTCTCGGTGAGTTCGGCGTGCTGCCGAACCACATTCCCTTCCTCTCCGCTCTGGGCATCGGCAACCTGTATTACAAGCTCGGCGGGAAGACCTACTACGTCTTCGTGGCCGGCGGGTTCGCCGAGGTGAGCGGGACCAAGATGACGGTGCTGGCCGAAGTTGCGGAAAAGGCGTCCGAGATCGACATCGATCGCGCTCGCAAAGCCCGCGAACGCGCTGAACAGCGCTCGGCCAAGGCCAAGGAGAATGTGGATTGGGCACGCAATCAGGCTGCCCTGCGCCGCGCCGTTGCCCGCATGGGCTGCCGTGAAAACGGCTCCCGTTCCGGCACCTGCTAGCTCTCCAGGCTGTACCGCAGACCTAAACAAGGGCGGATCGGGAAACCGGTCCGCCCTTTTCCGTGCTGCGTGGCGGCGAAAAACAAGCGCACAATGCCTGTTCACAGCTCCACGGCGCATCCGATATGCCCGCGAAACACGAGAAACCGAACAGCGCTACGCCCTCAATCGGGGCTCTTTTTTCTTTAATTGCAATGAGAAAACAGGCGAGATATGTTTACTTGTGGGGCAACAGGTAAGCTTCTCAAGGAAAAGCATATGCGTGTCGTCGCTGCAACCAATCAGGATCATAACGAAATTTTGGATGTCTGGGAGGCGTCCGTAAGGGCGACCCATGCATTCCTCGCGGAAGCGGATGTGGTCTTTTACCGTGGGCTGCTGTGCGGTGAGGGCGGCCTGGACTCTGTGCGTTTGCATGTGCTGCGCGACGCCGGGGATCGAATCTGGGGTTTTCTGGGCACGGACGGTGCGATGATCGAAATGCTCTTCCTGCATCCGTCTGTTCTGGGCCAGGGCTTGGGCCGGGCGCTGATGGAATTCGCTGTGCACAAGATCGGCGTACAGCGCGTGGACGTGAATGAGCAGAACCCTTCTGCTCTGGGGTTTTATCGACATTTCGGGTTCGAGGTGGTTGGGCGTTCCGCGCTGGACGGTTGCGGGAAACCGTATCCTCTGCTGCATCTGGAACGAAAATCCGGCTGATTTTTGGGAGTGTTCGGATGATCGGGCCGAGACGCCGATGCGGGGCCGGCAAGCTGGCGAAGAGCGTGTCCGTGTCAGCGGAGTTCTGCGGACAACAGCTGCTTTCCCCTGTCCTGTCCCGGCACTTGGGGCGCGGGAATCGCCGGGCCAGGGATCCCTTGTCGAGACGAAATGACGGCGGGGCTTGCCATGCGCGTCCGGACAAGCTACGTCATCGGCGACAGTTTTCCCCAGGAAAGGAGAGAAGTCCGTGTACGAAGGCAACATCGCCGCCCTGGTGCTGGCAGCGGGCAAGGGAACCCGGATGCATTCCCCGCGTCCCAAGGTCTTGCAGGAAATTCTTGGCGAGCCCATGCTCCACTATGTCTACGAGGCGCTGACGCCTCTGTTCGGGGACGACATCCGCACCGTGGTGGGCCATGGCCGCGACGAGGTGGCCAAACGGTTCCCCCACTGGAGCAGCGGCTTCATTGTCCAGGAACGGCAACTCGGCACGGGCCACGCCTTGATGGAATCCATGCGGGAACTGGAAGCCATGGGCTGTGAGAGCGTCTTTGTGGTCAACGGCGACACGCCGCTCCTGGGCGGTGCGCCCCTGGCGGGCTTTCTCCGGGCCATGTCCCAGGACATGCAGGCGGATGTGGCTTTCATGTCCATCACGCTCAAGGACCCCGGCGCGTTCGGCCGCGTGATCCGCAGCAAGGAAGGGCATGTGCGGGCCATCGTGGAGGCCAAAGACTACAGCATTGCCGAACACGGACCGTCCACGGGCGAGGTCAACGCAGGCATCTATCTGCTGCGTCTGGCCGCTGTCCAGGACCTGCTCGGGGAACTGACCAACGAGAACAAGAGCGGCGAATACTACATCACGGACCTCGTGGACCTGGGCGTGAAGCGCGGGCGCGTGGTCATGGGCTACAACTGCGGCGCGGACCCGAATCTCATGGGCGTGAATTCTCCCAAGGAGCTGGTCCAGGCCGAGTTCAGCCTGCGCAAAAAAATCGTGGCCCAATGGCTGGATAAGGGCGTGATCATCCACGCGCCCGAGAGCGCCACCATCGGACCCAACGTGGAACTGGAACCGGGCGCGGAAGTGTACGGTCCCTTCGAGTTCTATGGGAAAACCCGTATCGCCAACGGAGCCGTGGTCCAGTCCAACACCTGGATCAAGGACAGCACCCTTGCCGCCGGGGCCATGGTCCGCGCCTTTTCGCACCTGGAACAGGCCGAGGTGGGGAGTAACTGCGTGGTCGGACCCTATGCGCGGCTGCGGCCCGGCGCGGTGCTTGCGGAAGAGGCCAAGGTCGGCAACTTTTGCGAGCTGAAGAAGGCCTTCGTGGGCAAGGGGTCCAAGGTCAACCACCTGAGCTACGTGGGCGATGCCGTGATCGGTGAAGGCGTCAACGTGGGCGCGGGGACCATCACCTGCAACTACGACGGCAAAAATAAATTTCAGACCACCATCATGGACGGGGCCTTTATTGGCTCCAATACCGCGCTGGTGGCGCCAGTGACCGTGGGAAAAAAGGCCCTTGTGGGGGCCGGTTCCGTGATCACCAAGGACGTTCCGGACGGAAATCTGGCCGTTGCCAGGGGCAGGCAGGCCAATATCGCCCGCAGGGGCGGGGACTCTTGATTTTCGGAAAGGAACCGGATATTACGAAAACATGGAAATCATTGCTCGGCTGGAAAGCAAGTTTGACGAGATGCTAAGCAAAATCAGCGCGTTGGAGGAAGAAAACCAGCGGCTGAGAGCACTGGTCGAGCAGGAAACCGACAACAGGCGGCAGGTGCAGATTCGCATCGAACGCCTCCTGGAGCGGATCGAGGAACAGTCCGGATAGGGGACATGCCATGCCGCGCTATTCCCTGTCCCTGTGCGGTCTGGAAGTCAGCTTCCGGACCGACGCTGAAGCGGACCGCATCGAAGCCGCCAAGGCCCTGCTTGAAGAGCGAGTGAACAGCTTGAGCAAGAGCGGTGGCAGCATCAGCAAAGATAAGCTGCTCGCGTGCGTAGCCCTCGGACTCGCTGACGACTTTTTGGAGTCGGCGGCTGCCCGGAGGCGGATGGAAGAGCGAATCGGCGAGCTTTTGGAGAGATAAACCGGGCCGATAACAGGCCCGATTGAAAACGGCGTATACCCTGGGGAGTTGGTGATTGTCCGATGGTTTTTGAGCCAATGTATTCTAAAAGGGATCCAAGCCAAGGCCTACCCTTGTGCATGCCCGGCATCGCCGGGAAGCCTGACGGTGGCCGGCGGAGCCCACCTGGTCAAACCAGGTTCAAAACTGACGGCAACACGGCCTCCCGGGGTTCCGTTTAACCCCGGCGGAATGGTCGGCGCGCTCATGTGAACGTGAGCGCCCGCCCGGACCGCCCTGCTCCGCATCTCTCCCGCCGAATCCGGTTTGAGACCGGCTCCTTCCGTATGCACTCACCACATTGCGAGTGACGACCGCCCGTGCGCAAAAGTGCCGAGGCGGAGATATCAGGCCCAGTGCCTGTCAACATACCAACAAGGAGTGCGCCATGTTCGAAGCGCTATTTGCTTTGGCGGGTCTCGTAGCCGGAGGGGGCACGGGTTACCTGCTGCATAGACATATCTCCGCGAAAAAAGTGGGCGATGCCAACGAGCTGGCCAAGCGCATCGTGGAAGAAGCCCGCAAGGAAGCGGATGCCCTGAAAAAGGAACTGCGTCTTCAGGCGCAGGACGAGATTTACTCCCAGAAAAAAGAACAGGAACAGGAGTTTAAGAACCGCGAAAGCGAACTGAAGAAGCAGGAAACCCGGCTCCAAGAAAAAGAGGAACGCCTGGAATCCAAACTGGAAAAGGTCGCGGGCAAGGAGTCCGAGGTCAACCAGATGGAAAAACGGCTCATCAAGCTCGAAAAGGAGCTGGAAGACCGCCAGGAGGACCTCGACCACCAGTGGGACGAGCACGACCGCAAGCTTCAGGAGATCTCCGGACTGACCAAGGAAGAGGCCCGTGAACAGCTGATGACCGAAATCGAGTCGCGTACGCGGCACGAGGCCGGAAAGATGGTCCGGGCCATTGAAATGGAAGCCAAGGAGACCGCCGACAAGAAAGCCAAGGAAATCCTTTCCCTGGCCTTGCAGCGTTATGCGGGCGAATACGCGGGCGAACACACCGTCACCGCCGTGACCCTGCCTTCCGAGGACATGAAGGGCCGGATCATCGGCCGCGAAGGACGCAACATCCGCGCGCTCGAAGCCGCCACCGGCGTGGACCTGATCATCGACGACACGCCCGAAACCGTTGTGCTCTCCGCGTTCAGCCCGCTGCGTCGCGAAGTGGCCAAACTGGCCCTGGAACGGCTGATCCACGACGGACGCATCCACCCAGCGCGCATCGAGGACATCGTCAAAAAGGTCGAACAGGAACTGGAAGTCAAGCTCCGCGAAATCGGCGAACAGGCCACCTTTGACGTGGGCGTCCACGGCATCCACCCCGACCTGATCAAGCTGCTCGGACAGCTTCAGTACCGCACCAGCTTCTCCCAGAACGTGCTGCACCACTCCCTGGAAGTCGCCTTCCTCTGCGGGATCATGGCCGCCGAACTGGGACTCGACGAGAAACAGGCCAAGCGCGCCGGACTGCTGCACGACATCGGCAAGGCCGTGGACCACGAAATCGAAGGCCCCCACGCCACCATCGGCGCGGATCTGGCCAAGAAGCACGGTGAATCCAAGGCCATCGTGCATGCCATTGCCGCGCACCACGAGGACGTGCCCCCGCAGTCCATCCTCGCCAACCTTGTCCAGGCCGCGGACTCCCTGTCCGGCGCACGGCCCGGCGCACGCAAGGAGCTGCTGGAGAACTACGTCAAACGCCTAGAGGAACTCGAAGGCATCGCCACCGGATTCCGGGGCGTGGCCAAGGCCTACGCCATCCAGGCGGGCCGGGAAATCCGGGTCATGGTCGATTCGGACCGCGTGGGCGACGACGATACCTACGTGCTCTGTAAGGACATCTCGGAAAAGATCGAAAACAACATGACCTATCCCGGTCAGATCCGCGTGACCGTGATCCGCGAAAAACGCGCCGTGGGCTACGCGAAATAAGGCGTGCGATTGCTTGGGGGAGGGGAAACCCTCCCCCAAGCTTCCACCCCTGACATAATTTTTCTTCTGCGCGGAGCTGTCGGACCTGCCGACGGCTCCGCGCGCGTTTGCAAAGGCAATGCCTCCGGCGAGCAAAGAGGAGAGGCAGGCCTCCGGCGGGCAAAGGGGCAATGCCCCTTTGCAATCCCATTCTGCGCCTCCCTGCGATGCTGCGCATCCGCAGGGCGGCGCGGGGGGGGGTGTTGTGGACTTTTTTGTTGATGACCCCGCCGGACACCTCTGGTGTCCGGCAGGTGTACGGTCGTTGGGAGGGGGGGCCGGGGGGGACC
>JBFWMD010000075.1:0-17377 GCA_050251775.1 Desulfovibrio sp. | reverse complement strand
GGTGATCACCCGCTGCTCGAACAACTATGGTCCCTACCAGTTTCCGGAAAAGCTCATCCCGCTCATGTTCCTCAAGGCGCAGCGCAACGAGCCGCTGCCCGTCTACGGCGACGGCGGCAACGTGCGGGACTGGATCTTTGTGGATGACCATTGCCGTGGTGTGGAACTGGCGCTGCTCAAGGGGCGCACCGGGCAGGCCTACAATTTCGGCGGAAACGCGGAACTGCCGAACATCGAACTGGTCCGGACCCTGCTCGGTCTGCTCGGCAAGCCCGAGTCCCTGATCTCCTTTGTCAAGGACCGCCCCGGCCATGACCGGCGCTACGCCATGGACTACAGTCTGGCCGCCAAAGAACTCGGCTTCGAGCCGCTGGTTTCCTTTGCCCAGGGACTGGAGCAAACCCTGGCCTGGTATCGCGACAACGCGGGCTGGCTGGAGCAGGTCCAGAGCGGGGCCTACCGCGAGTTCATGAACCAATGGTACGGAGAACGGAAATGAGCTTCTTCCAAGACAGGAAGGCGGTGGTTCTGGGCGGCGGAACCGGTCTGCTCGGGCAGGCCCTGGTCCGGGCGCTCGCAGATGCCGAAGCCAAAGTCACGGCCACCTCCCGTTCGGAACTGGACCCGCTGGACAAGGACGCGCTGACCGCCTTTCTCCAGCGCGAGGACCCCGCAATGGTCTTCAATGCCGTGGCCCATACCCAGGTGGACATGGCCGAGGAGGAAACCGCGCAGGCCGAACAGCTCAACGCGGCGCTGCCGGAACACCTGGGCCGGCTCAGCGCGGAACTCGGTTTCCAGCTCATCCATTTCAGCACGGATTTTGTCTTTGACGGGCGCAAGGACGCTGCCTACACCGAAGAGGACGAAACCGCCCCGCTCTCGGTTTACGGCAAGACAAAACTTCGCGGAGAGCAAAAACTGCTGGGACTGGGGCTCAAAAATACGCTGATCATCCGTTCGGCCTGGCTCTTCGGACCCGGCCGCGAAAATTTCGTCTCCAAAATCCTACGACTGGCACGCGAGCGGGAAATTCTTTCCGTGGTCCACGACCAGGTCGGCTCGCCCACCTATACCCCGGACCTGGCCGCGCATACGCTCGCGCTGGCGGAAGTCGGGGCAACCGGAATCTTCCATGTGGTCAACGGAGGCCGGGCAAGCTGGTGCGAGCTGGCGGCCGAAGCCATCCGCATCGCCGGACTGAACTGCCGCATCGAGGCCATTCCCTCCAGCGCCTATCCGGCCAGGGCCGTGCGCCCCGCCTCATCCCAGCTGGACACCAGCAAGCTCGCCCGGACCACGGGCAAAACGCCCCGCCCCTGGGTCCAGGCCCTGCGCGATTACATCTACTCGGATCTTGCCGCCGAATTCGCCGGGGAATTCGGCGAGGAATAAGCCCCAACCGGAATCAGCGCATCAGGTCGCGAACCATGACGTTGGCGTCGGCGACCCTCCGGGCCAGCAACGTGACCAGGAAACGGTCCAGGGACGTGGCCAGATGCGGCTGCTTTTCCTTGAGCACGGCCAGACGCTTTTTGGACAGCCGCCGCACCACGCTCGGCTCATTGGCCCGCACCGACGCGCTGCGTTCCGCGTGGGTATACAGCCCCATCTCCCCGAACACCGATCCCGGCCCCAGCTTCTTGAGCCGTACGGTCTTGCCGTCCGGAATCTCCAGTTCCACGGTCAGCATTCCGGACTCCACGAAATACATGGAATCCGAAGCATCGCCCTGCCGAAAGACATAGGCGCCGTCGCGCACATCCACGCGTTGCAGGATGCGCATCAGCAGCGGCAGGGCATCCTTGTCCGGAAACACCGGGGCGAGCAGGTCCGCCAGAGGCGGTTCCTCGGCCTGTTGCAGCCCTTCCGCCTCCAACAGCCTGTCCTCGCACCATTCCAGAGCGTAGTCGAGATTGCGGAAGAGTAGGAACGCCCCTTGCTCCTCGCCTGCGAGTCCCGCTTTTTCCAGGCGGTCCTCCAGCACGAAGGAGACGTTGGTCAGGACCATACGCACTCCAAGGTCACGGCCCAGGCGCGCCAGCCCGCCGAACACACGGGTCAGGCCCGAACCGAAGCCCTTGATCAGGGTAAAGTCCAAAACCACGAACCGTAGCGGTCTGTGCCCCGGTTCTTCCAGGCGCTCCCAGACCACCCGCAGCGCAGCGCTCAAGGAGCCACTGGAAAGAAATCCCTGCATCCGCAGAATGAAGATGCTCTCCCCCAGGTACTGCAAGGCGTCCGCCTGGGCCGGGGCGCGGTCCACATTGCTGTGGTGCGCTCCGCCGGACATGATCGACTTGATGGCCGCTGTCGTGGAATGACGGGACAGCCCGAGCATGAGCGCGAGAAAACTGCCAACGACCACGCCGGGAACAAAACCGATGCCCACGGTCACGGCAAAGGCCAACAGCAGGCAGGCGTATTCCTCTGCGCGCAGGTCCTCGGCCACCACGTCCACCAGCCAGCGTTTGAGCAGATTCAACCCCATGAAGCAAAGCAGCCCCACGGGAATGAACGGGGGAACGGTCGCCAGGAGCGGCCCGCCCAGGAAAAGCGCCGCGCCGCAAACCGCGGACGCGGCCAGCGCCCCGGTCAGGCCCAACCCACCTGCGCGCAACGAGCCCAGGCTGCGCCCCAGGGAAAGGGACACGGGAAAGCCCGAGGCAAGTCCGGAAACGAGATTGGCGACGCCCAGAGCACGGAGTTCCGGCCCTGGAGAGACCTCCCGACCCAGGTTTTCTTCCAGCACCAGGGCCTTGGAAGAAGCGTTCAGAGCCAGCAGCAAAGCCACGGAAAAAATCAGACCGGGCAGTCCCCAAAGCACCGACCAGTCCGTCCCGGTCAGCAAGAAAGGCGAATGCAGTTGCAGCAGTCCGCCAAACGTCATGGGCGGAGTGGTTCCGCCGAGCCACTCCACGGCCAACGCCCCCGGCCCGGTCCGGGCCAGCAGGGGAGCGGCCGCACTCCAGCCGAGTCCGAGCAGCAGCGGAAGGCCCAACCACCAGATGGCCCGGATGCGCCGGTATGCCAGAAACAGCAGAACGCCAAAAAGCAACGAAGGCAACCAGCGGCGGTACGCGCCGCCCGCATAGAGCACTTCGTCGGTTCCGTGCAGGGCCCGCAGCAGCAGCTCCAGGTCGAGCCGGACCCCAGTGCGGGCCTGGAACGCGATCTGAAGCAGCAGCAGCCCCAGCCCGGCCAGCACGCCGCCCAGCACGGGAAACGGCACAAAACGCATCCAGTCGCCGCCCCGGACGCGGGAAAAAAGCAGGCAGAACAGGCCGGAAAGCAGTGCCGTGGCCAGCATGGCACAGACCAGGGTCGCGACCGCAGAGCCACCGGAGCCGGGCATGTTCGCCGCCACGGCCTGCGCCAGCAGAAACAGCCCGGCACAACTCACGCTCTCGGGACCGGCAGTGGCAAAGGACACCCGGCTGCGCAACGTGTAAATCAGACCGCCGAACAAGGCCGCAGTCAGGGCCATTTGCAGCAGAAGCGGGTAGAGCGCGAGGTCGCCCGCGCCCACGGACGGGGCCAGGGCCAGTCCCAGACAGAAAAATACCACCGCACATCCCAGGCCCAGGCCGTTGAGCAGCCTGCGCACTGTCCCCGGCGAAACCGGTGGGGAGACTTGGCCGGGCAAATCCGTCAGAGAATCCGAAGCCTCCAACGCGTCCAGGTTCTGTTCCCCGCCCAGGTGCGTCTGTGCGGAGGGAATTCCTGTTCCGCCAACTCCGGATTCCCTGGCCTGATCCTCGGAAAAATCCGCAGCAAGGTCATCGAGATTCAGGTCACCTTCATCGGGACGCCCCAGGGGATGCGCCGAAACCACCTGGAGCACCGCGCCGCACTGCGGGCAGCGAGCCTTGCGTCCGAGATAGTCGTCCGGGACTTCCTTACTGATGTCACATTTCGCGCAGTGGAATCGAGCCATGGTCTTATCGCCGCCCTTTTTCGGCTACCGCCGTTGTTCATCCATTTACGCCGCGATCATTTCCGCCCCCAACGCTCCGTGCGTCAAAGGCGGCGCGCATTTCGGCCAGCAAGGACTCCAGCCGCAGCTCGTAGGTATGCTGGGCCAGCACCCGTTTGCGCGCCCTTTCCACCAGTCTCTTACGCTCTTTAGGCGTCCGGAGCCAGCGCTCCAGCAATTCCGGGATCTCATCAATGTCGGCATAGCAGGCCGCCTCGCTCCCCGGCTCAAAAAGCCGTGCAAGCTGGTCGCGCTCGTCCGTGAGCAAAAACGCCCCGCAGGCGGGAACATCGAAGACCCGCTGGTTCACCGCGCCCTTCATCTGCGTGCTCGTGCAATTGAAGTTCACGTCGGCGCTGACATACACTCCGGCCAATTCGGTGTAATAATTGACCCTGGGCAGAATGCGGTACGATGGCTCCCGAAGGAGATCGGCCCAGGCCGCATCCCCCACCACCAACGTGGGGCTGGGCGCGAGTCGGCGCAGGCAGGCGATGCGATACAACCGGGCTGCGGAAAAGGTCACCAAGGATTCCGCCGCCAGTTGCTTGTCCTGCGGCAGCGCGGCCACCTCTCCGGCGAGATCCGGGAGATGTTCGCGCAGATAGCTTCCGGCTGAACGGGCTTCAGCCTTGGCAAAGTGCTCTCCAGCGGCGGCGAGCCGCGTTCCCAGGCTGTTTTCCCGGAGCAACGCCATGAGGCTGCAAACCCGCCCGGTAATGCTTTCCCCCACAAAGGATACGGGACTGCGCCACTGCGATCTCTGTAACGCGCCCGGCGCGAAACGCTCCGGGTCCGTGGCCAGGGGAAGAAACGCGGCGTGGCTGAATCCCTGGGTATGCAAAAACTCCAGGCTGCCTGCGTCAAAGGAAAACACCGCAATGTTTGGACGGTTCTGGCCCGGCCAATTGTGCAGAATCAGCTCGGGACTGTCCACAAACCAGGAGGCCAGAGGAAGCCGGGCCTCCTCCAGCAATCCTGCAAGGCGACCCTCCCGGTCCAGGCCGAAATGGTTCACTGTCAGCAGAAAATCAGGCCGAAATTCCGCCACCGCCAACAACAGATCCTCAATGAAGCGCGGATGCACACGTTCTCCGTCCTGCACGTCGAGCACGGCGAAGGGCACGCCGAGGTGCTTCAAGGCGGACTCGATCTCCGAGTACAGGAAATACTTCCTGCGCAGCAGGAGCACGCGGGGACGAACCCCGGTAAAGCGGGGATGGCGCGCCCAGAGCGGCAGCCCGGTCAGATCCGCTTCGCATCCGGCGGAAAGAGGCGCCAGCGACTCCAGAACGACGCGGTAATGGCCGGGGTCCAGGCGCAGATAGAGCGGCACGCGCAAAAAATGAAGCGGACGCCCGTCCCGGCGTTGCCGGTCCTGCAATTCGTGCAGAACCTCAGGGGTGTCTCCGAAAAGCCAGCAAATATTCTCATGATCTCCGAAGCGTTCCCGAATTCCGCTGGCGGCAAGCAGCGGAGCCTCGCGGTCCACCACGACCACAGGACCGCGCGCGGCGAGCAGTTCAAGGCAGATCCCGAGTCCCGCTCCGAGCAGCACAGGCAGTGCCCCTCTGGGCACGGTTTCGGCCAGTTTCCGCTCCCGGTCCTCCCCGGCCCGTCCCCAGCAGTGCAACTCGCGCCCGTCGGCGGGGAACCGGACCGCGAGATCGGTGATGCGCCCCCCTTCCCGCAGGACGCGCGCTTCGTAGTGGATGCAGGCCATGGCTCCTTGTATTGCAAGGCGCTGGGCTTCGCAACCGCCCTGATAATCCACGACCCGCCCCTAAAGATTTCAAGATTTCCGCCGAAGAGGTACGAGTGAGGTGAAGAGTACCCAGGGACGGGCGGCCTCCATGAACCGGACACACGCTTCTTCAGGGTTTCCCAAGGAAGGGTTCCATGAACAGCATCGCTGCCTTTTCCTTCATCCTCCACGACCGCCAGGGCGCGGACAGACTGGCGCGCTTCTTCCATTCCCTGGCCGCCCAAAATCTGCCCACGTGCCGTCTCGAAGTCTGCTTTGCGGACACCGGAACCAACCTCGCCGTGCGCGAACTCATCGAACGCTTTTGCACCTCTGACCGGGATTTTCAGCTGAACGTGGTCCCCGTACAGGGAGCAAGCGCGGCAAACGCCTGGAACGCGGCTCTGGAACACTGCTCCGGCCTGCTCGCCTGCGTTGCGCAGCCCGGGTTGCGCCTGGACCCGGCCTTTGTCACCTCGCATCTGGAGGCCCTGCGCAGGCATCCCGAGGCGGATGTCTTCAGCGCCGACTTCCTGCAATGCGGCGAACAGGGAACGGGACTGGTCCGGTTCCACAGCTCCCCCCAGGAACAGCTCCGGCAATGCGACGCGCTCGGCCCTCTATTCGCGCTCACTTCCAAGGCGCGGCGCATCCTGCGCTTTCGCGAGGCGTCGCCCTTTCCCGGCTGGGAACTGGGCATCCACGCGGTACAACTGGGCCTGCGCTTCCACCGGCTGCGCAAACCGCTCTCCTCCACGACCCCGGACGCCTGGCGACCCGGCGGCTCCGCCGAGGAGCTGGCACGCCTCGTGACCCGGCAGTCCGGATTCTTCCACGTGGATCAGGTGCGCTGGGCCTTGGGCGTGCTCCGCAGGAGCCACTGGGCCGCTCCTCTGGAACCCGCTCGGCTGCCCTCACCGCCCGAAATCCGCAAGCTCATGGAACAGCGGGTGCGGTGCGTGCGGCTCGCGGGGCATGGTCAACGCCCCGTCGAAGTCCTCCCCGGCCCCTTGCGCCGCCTGGGCGTGCTGGGAGCAGTGGGAGCATAAACCCGCTCACGCCCTTGCCACGATTTCGCAACAAAAAAGAGACCACCCGAAGGCGGTCTCTTTCTGATATCCGGTCAGCGCTGATTGATCGTACGGATCAGAACGCCAGACCGTTTTCGCGCAGGTCCTGCCGGAGCAGTTCGCGGATGCGCTTGCTCACCGGGCCGGGCTTGACGTTGTGAATAGGCTTGCCTTCATAACGGACCACGGAAATGGCGTCCGTGGTCGTGCCCACGATGATCACTTCCCTGGCTTCACGCACCTCGGCCTCGGTGATGGCCCGGAAGATGATGTCGTACTCGTTTTTGATCAGGTCCACGGCGCGCATCAACGTGGTTCCGGCCAGGGCGTTGGTGAACTCCGGGATATGCAGCTTGCCGGCCTGGTCCACGATGCAGACGTTCTCCGTGGCCCCTTCGGCCAGAAAACCGCGCTCGTCGAAGCAAAGCGGGAAGTCGTAGCCCTTTTCCGCGGCCTCGTGCTTCATGAGCACGTTGGGCAGATAGTCGATGCTCTTGATCGTGGCCAGATAGGCCTGCTTGGCCGGAATGGAGGTCTTGAAGGCCGTGACGCCCTTTTCATAAACGGATTCCGGCTTGGGATGGATCTCGTAGGCCACCACGTAGAGGCTGGCGCGCGGACATTCGTCCGGGGAAATGCCGAACCCGCCGGGACCCCGACCGAGCAGCACGCGGACCAGTCCATTCTCGCGACCGCCCGCCCGGGCCACTTCCACGATGAGCTCGCGAATCTCCTCCCAGGCGCAGGGAACCATGAGGTGGATGGCCGAGGACGAACGCTGAAGCCGCGCCAGATGTGGTTCCACCTGATAGATGCGCCGCCCGACGTACTTCATGGTCTCAAAGACACCGTCCCCGCGATGCACAAGGTGGTCGTCCCAGGGCATGAGCATCATGCGAGGGTCGCGGCAGATGGCCCCCACCCTGTGGTCGTAGAAGGCATGCACCTGGCTCATGCCCGGTCGGGGGGCGTTGAGCAGTGCGGCAAGGTAGGCGTCGGAACCCAGCACTTCGGCCACGAGGCCCTCCTAGCGGTTGACCCGGAGCAGATCCATCTCCAGGAGCTTTTCCGCGATCTGCACCGCGTTCAGGGCCGCGCCCTTGCGGATGTTGTCGGACACGATCCAGAGGTTCAGGCCGTTCTCGATGCTCTCGTCCTCGCGGATGCGACCCACAAAAACCTCGTCCCGTCCGGCCGCGTCGAGCGCCATGGGGTAGACTTTCTTTTCGGGGTAGTCCAGTACCTCGATGCCCGGAGCCGTGGCCAGCAGGGCGCGGCAGTCCTCGGCGGTGAGCTTGGTCTCGGTCTCGATGTTCACGGCCTCGGAGTGGCCGAAAAACACGGGCACGCGCACCGTGGTGGCCGTGACCTTGATGCTCGGGTCGCCCATGATCTTCTGGGTCTCGTTGACCATCTTCATCTCTTCCTTGGTATAGCCGTTTTCCAGGAAGACATCGATCTGCGGCAGGCAGTTGAAGGCGATCTGGTACGGATAGACCTGGGGGACCACTTCCTGGGCGTTGAACAGGCGGCGCACCTGGGTCTCCAGCTCGTTGATGGCCTTCTGGCCCGTGCCGGACACGGCCTGGTAGGTGGAAACCACCACGCGCTTGATCTTGGCCTCCAGGTGGATGGGCTGCAGGGCCACGACCATCTGGATGGTGGAGCAGTTCGGGTTGGCGATGATGCCCTTGTGCCATTCCAGGTCGTGCGGGTTGACCTCGGGCACGACCAGCGGGCACTCCGGGTTCATACGCCAAGCGCTGGAGTTGTCCACCACGGTGCAGCCGAGCTTGGCCGCGGACGGCGCGAAGGTCTCGGAAGTGCCGCCGCCAGCGGAGAAAAGCGCCAGATCAAAGCCCTCGAAACACTCGTGGGTCAGTTCGTGGACCGTGAGCTCGCCGTCCCGGAAGGGAACCTTGCTGCCCTTGGAACGGGCCGAGGCGAACGGCACGACTTCCTCCGCCGGAAAATTGCGTTGCTCAAGCACCTTGAGCATTTCGCGCCCCACAGCGCCCGTGGCGCCGCAGACCGCGACTCTGGGATTCCTGCTCATGCTCCCCCCTACATCTTGAGTTTGCTGCCGATCTCCAGGCAGGCCTCGGCCTTGTTCAGCGTGTACAGATGCACGCCCGGAGCTCCCTTGTCGATCAATTCCTGGGCCTGGCGCACGGCATAGGCCAGCCCCACCTCCCGAACGGCTTCATCTCCGCCCTGTTCATAGGCGGACTCCAGAGCGGCAAGAAACTTGCCCGGAATGGAGGCCCCGCAGAGCGAGAGGATGAACTTGGCCGACTTGATGCTCAGGATGGGCAGCACGCCGGGAACCACGGGAACGTGGACGCCCAGGCCCGCGAGCCGCTCCAGGAAATCGAAGTACAGCCGGTTGTCGAAGAAAAGCTGTGTGACGAGGAACTCGCCGCCCGACTCGACCTTGACCTTGGTCCAGTGCAGGTCTTCTTTGATGGACGGAGACTCGGTGTGCGGCTCGGGATAGCCGGTCACCCCCACGGCCATCTCCGGGAAGCGGCGTTTGATGAACGCGGCCAGATCCGAGCCGTGGCCGAACTCGCCCGCGCTGAAGTCGAAATCGGGATTGTTTTTGGGTGGATCGCCACGCAGGGCCAGGACGTTTTGCACATCCGCTTCGCGCAGCGCGGAGAGAAAGCCCTCGATCTTGGCGGCGGATGCGCCCACGCAGGTCAGGTGGGCCAGCGGTTCCAGCCCCATGTCCTGTTTGAGGCGGCGCACGATCTCCAGGCTGTTGTCCTGGGTTCCGCCGCCTGCGCCGTAGGTCACGGAGGCAAACAGCGGGTTGAGGGTCTTGAGCCGCTCGACCACTTCAAAAAATTTGGGCCAGGCCTCGCGTTCCTTGGGCGGGAAGAATTCCAGCGAGAGGAACGGGGACCGGGGGTCCATCAGTTCGGGTATCCGCAAATCGCATCTCTCCTTTGACACTTCTCCCGAATGCTCTTCGGGGCGAAACTTGTCTCTTACTCCCTTCCCTGGGAAGGTTCAATAGATCAGCGAACGGGCGGGCCGGACAGCTTGAGATCCTGGACGATTTCCACATCGGCGGGCAAAAACACGCGTGAGCCCGGAACCTCCGGCGCGAGCCAGGTCATGACCTGTCCTTCCTGCGGCACAAGCAGCCCCGTGTACTCGAAGACGTGGTAGAAATAGAGGTTCACGTCCATGCGGCGGTAGCTGTGCCGCTTTTCGCGCCAGAATTCAAAGCGCACCGGCGTGATGTTCAGCTCTTCCTGGAGTTCGCGGACCAGCGCGGCCTCGCGTTGTTCGCCCGGCTCGATCTTGCCGCCGGGAAACTCCCACCAGCCCGCCCAGGGGCCGTGGTCGGGCCGCTCCACCGCAAGGTATTTACCGTCCCGCCAGATCACGGCGGCAACAACGTGGATTTCGCCGCGCAAGCGCCTACTCCAGGCCCAGCTCGGCGCGTTTGACGTTGATCGCTTCCATCTTCGTCTCCAGTTCGTGCATCCGCTCCATGATCCGCTCGGACCAGTCCTCGGCCTCGCGATAGGCCTTGTTGACCTGGAGGGCCTCCTCGGGCTTTTCGTAGGTGGCCGGGTCGTTCATGCGCTGTTCCAGCCCGGCCATTTCCGCCAGGACCTTTTCCAGCTCGGCCTCCTTGGCGGCATATTCCTCTTTCAGCGGCTTGAGTTCACGGTACAGGCGGTTGCGCGCTTCCGCAAGGCGGCGCTTGTCTTCCTTGGAAATCCGTTGCGCCGGAGCCCCCTCCGCAACAGCCTGATCCGTGGCATCCCCCGGTTTTCCGTCCGCCGCGTCCGCTTCCAGCGCCCTTGCCGCGCCCTGGGTTCCGGCCCCGGAAAGCTGCTGCCGCCGCCAGGCGTCCCAGGCCTCGAAACCCGTGTGCTGTTCAATGCCCGTCCGGCTCAGGGACCAGACCTCCTCGGCCACTTCACTGAGCAGATACCGGTCGTGGGCCACGAAAAAGAGCGTGCCTTCGTAGTCCTTGAGCGCCGAAACCAGGCCCATGCGGCTTTCCAGGTCCAGGTGGTTGGTGGGTTCGTCCAAAATCAGCAGATTGGCCCGGGCCAGAAAGAGCGTGGCCAGAATCAGGCGGTTTTTCTCGCCGCCGGAGAGCGCCTCCACGCGGCGCTCGAAATACGATTCGCCCAGCAGAAACAGCCCGAGCACGGACATGAGCTGCTCTTCAGTGAGATTCGGGTCGGAAAGACGGCGGATTTCCCCGATGACCGTATTGCCCGTGTTCAGAATCTCGCTCTGGTGCTGGCTGAAGTAGCCCACGCTGGTGTTCTGACCGATCTTGACGTGGCCCTCGTCCGGCTTGAGCGCGCCGGTGATGATCTTCAAAAGTGTGGTCTTGCCCGCGCCGTTGGGCGCGGCCAGGGCCACTTTTTTGCCCCGGAAGAGCTGGAACCCGAGGCCGTCCCAGACGCTCGCCCCGCCCGGATAGGAAAAACGCAAATCCACGGCGTTGATGGCCACCTTGTCGCCGCGCTTGGGTTCGGGCAGCCGAAAGCTCAGGGACTTGCCGGGCCGGGCCGCGTTCTGCTCGCCCTGGAGCCGGGCCAGTTCGGTCTGGAGCTTTTCCACCTTCTTGAGCTTGCTCTGGGCCTGGGCCGCCTTGCGGGCCTTGACCCGGAAGCGGCGGATGTAGCTCATTTCCGATTCGATGCGGTTACTCAGCTTGGCCGCCTCGCGGTTCAACTGCTCCCGGTTCTCCTGCTCCCAGTCCAAAAACTGCGAAAATGTACCCTTGCGCAACAGTCCGCGCCCGCCCGCCACAAAGAGCACGTGCGTTCCCACCTTTTCCAGAAAAACCCGGTCGTGGGCCACGAAGGCCAGGGTTCCGCGAAAACCGAGCAGATATTGCTCCAGCCACTCCACGGCCTCCAGGTCCAGGTGGTTGGTGGGTTCGTCGAGCAAAAGCACATCCGCGCCCTGGAGCAGCACGCGGCTGAGCTTGGCGCGTTCGCGCCAGCCGCCGGAAAGCTCGCTCATGGTCTTGAGCAGGTCCGACTCGGAAAAACCAAGACCCGAAAGAATGGTCCGGGCTTGGTGATCCGGGTTGTAACCGTACTGCTGCTCGAACTCGGCCTGTTGGTGCGAAAGGCGCTCCAGAAGAGCCGTATCCCTGGCCTGCACGGCCTTTTCCCAGTCGTCCCAGAAATCGTTCCAGGAGGGCAGGGCCGAAAGCACCCAGGGCAGCAGCCGCTGCTCCAGATCCGCCTCGTCCAGCTCCTGGCGCACGTAGCCCACACGCACACCCTTGGCCATGCTGACCTGCCCGGCATCGGCGCTGGACTCCCCGGCCAGGATGCGCATCAGCGTGGTCTTGCCGCAGCCGTTGGGGCCGGCAATGGCCAGACGCATGCCCGGAACCAGCTCAAAGGACAGACCACCGAAAAGGTCGCGGCCGCCGTAGGATTTTTCAAGGGATTGTACTGTCACGCGGGCCATGCAAACGCTCTTTTCCCGCAACCGGGGTTGCGGTTTGGTTGGAGTTTGTGGAAACTGCGGATTCGCATGCTCGGGGCGAACGCCCCGCGTGCATCGGAATATACCGGCACGCCAGGAATGGCAAGGGCGGGCCGCTAGATGAGCGAGTCCGCCGCGTGCAACGTGCAACCGTCCGCAAGCCTGGATTGCGGTTTTGTTGGAGGGAAAACGTGTCTGACGCGTCCTGGTTCGTGTATCTGCTGGAATGCGCCGACGGTACGCTCTACTGCGGCGTGACCACGGACCTGGAACGGCGGCTGGCCGAGCACAACGCGGGCACGGGCGCGAAATACACCCGCTCGCGACGGCCCGTGCGCATGGCGGCCCGTTGCGCCTGTGCGGATAAAAGCGCGGCCCTGCGCCTGGAAATGACTATCAAAAAGCTCCCGAAAAACAAGAAATTGGCGGCCCTTGCGCATGCCGCCGTGGAGGAACCGCCATGCCCTTCGTGAACATCAAGATCACCCGCGAGGGAGCCACGACCGAGCAGAAGGCCGAACTGATCAAAGGCGTGACCGGGCTGCTCGCCGACGTGCTCGGCAAGAACCCGGCCACCACCGTGGTCGTCATCGAGGAAGTGGACACGGACAACTGGGGCATCGGCGGGGAAAGCGTCACCCAGCGCCGCGCCCAGGGGAAATGAACCCGACGCCGCTCAGCGGGCCTCGTTGGTCGCGGGCTCGGCCTCTGTTGCGCCGCTCTCCGACGAAACGCCCCGCTGCGCCAGCCAGACGCCGAAGAGGATGACCCCGGCGGCCACGGCCTGGGTGGCATTCAGGGACTCGCCCAGCCAGACCCAGGCCAGGGTCACGGCCACCACGGGCACGAGGTTGATGGACGCAGCGGCCCGCCCGGCAGGAAGGTGCGAAAGACCAAAGTTGTACAGCCCGAACGCGCCGATGCTCACGAAAGCCCCCAAATAGCCGGTGGCCAGCAGCGCATCGGTCCGCGTCAGGCTCTCCGGCCCGAGATCCAGCGCGCCCGGAGAAAAGAAGACCAGCCCTGCCGCAGTCTGAATCGCGGTCAGGGTCAAGGCGGAATAGCGGTCGCCCAATTGCCGCGCCAGGAGCATGTAGACTCCGGCCATGAGCATGGCACAAAGTTCGAGCAGGTTGCCGAGAACCGGATTGGGCGCGTCGGCCGCAGGGCTGCCGCTCAGAGTCAGCCAGACCACCCCGCCCAGGGCCAGGGCCAGACCAAAGAGCGAGCCGCGCTCCAGGGGTTCTCGCAAAAATATCCAGCCCCCCAGGGCCACGGTCAGCGGCAGGATGGCCGAAACCACACCCGCCTGGGAAGAAGTGGTCAGGGTCAGGGCGTTGGACTCCAACAGAAAATACAGACAGGGCATGCACAGGGCCATGCCGCCCAGGAGCAGCCAGTCGCCCTTGCGATAGCCCGCCAGACTCATTCTGCCCAGAAACGGCAAAAGCACCAGCGCGCCCACGGCCATGCGCAGCCACATGACCGTCCACGGACCGAACACGGCCAGCACCGCCTTCATCATCGGAAAAGCACTGCCCCAGAGCACCACCGCGCCGAGCACGGCGGCCACAGGCCAGAGCGTACGTTTTGTTTCCTGCATCGTATCCTCCGCGTGATTCGTGGAACAGCTGTAGCGCTCCGGGCGGAAGGACTCTTGTAGAATATTGCTGCGCAGCAAAGAAAGGCGGACTCTCCGGCTCAGGCCGGAGAACGACGGTACTGATTCGGCGTGGCTCCGACGATCTGCTTGAAGATCTTGCTGAAATGGCTCTGGTCCGTAAAGCCGGTGGCCAGGGCCGCTTCCACGATGGGTTCTCCGGCGGCGAGCAAATGCTGGGCGCGCTGCACGCGCTGCTGGATCTGCCAGGCATGGGGCGGCAGGCCCAGGCTGCGTTTGAACTGACGCAGAAGATGATAGCGGCTTAAACCCGTCACGGCGGCCAACTCGTCCAGGCTGATTTTGCGGGCGTAGTTGTCGGCCAGGTATTCCCGGGCAAGGCGCACGGCGCGGGGTTCCTCCGCCACGTCCAGACGCCGCGCCCCGGCCTCTCCATGGCGGGCCAGAAGCCAGGAAAAGGCCACCACCGAGGCGGACTGCTTGGCCAGCCCCTCGGCCCGGCCGGACCGGGTGGTCAGATCCACCAGAAAGCGCAGGGCGTTGCGCAGGGCGGGGTCGCGGAGCACGGTATCCCGAAAGCAGGGCAGATTCTCGCCAGCTCCGCCCAGATCCGCATGGAGGCCGCGCAGCCAGTCCGCGTTCACATAGAGCATGTGGTAAGTTAAGCCCGAGTCGTCCAAAGGGACGCCGGAATGGACCTCACCGGGTGCGAGAACTGCAATTTCTCCCGCAAAAACACGTGAATCGTTCGGGCCGCGGTCAAAGAGACGGCTGCCGCCCACATGGACCAACCCTATGGAATACGTGTCGTGGGTGTGGGACGAAAAGGCGAAGCGTTCGTATTGCGAAACACGGAATTCCATGCCCGCGAGATCCGGGTCGCGCCAGAAGCGCACTTGATCGTTCGGCTGCATCGTTGATTCCCGACCTCCTGATCATGACGCCAGGCTGACACGGAAAAAACGCCGCGTCTTGTCAAAAATTGCTCTCCGAGGAACCTTCGCGCCGATACCCGCCCGGCGTCACACCCACATACTGTTTGAAGGCCTTGCTGAAGTGGCTCTGGTCCGTGAAGCCCGCCTCAACAGCGGCCTGGGCCAGAGGCGCGCCCCCGGCCAGCAGTGCGCGCGCATGGCTGATGCGCCGCTGCGTCCGCCAGGCATGGGGCGGCAGGCCCGTGCTTTCGCGAAAGACGCGCAACAGGTGATACGGACTCAGGGCCGCCCGCCGGGCGAGTTCATCCAGCGTGAGCTTTTCGGAAAGATTCGATTCCAGGGCTTCGCGGGCGCGGCGCACGGCCTCGGGATCACCTTGAGTTTCGCCTCCGGCGCGGCGCACCTCTCCGTGTCGCGCCAGCAGCCACCCGAAGACCTCGGTGGCCAGCTCCTGGCGCTCCAGCAATTCGCCCTGCTCCGTCACCAGCGCCGCAAGTCGTTGCAGCGATTCCGCAAGCTCCGCATCGCGCACCACGCTGCTCGGAAAAATGATCCGATCGACGCGCCCGTTGGTGATTCCGGCCATGTCAGCGGCCAGTCCCTCCAACCACTCAGGCTGGACATGAAACATATAATAGGCCCAGTTCGCCTGCTCCGGATTGCAGGAATGGACTTCACCGGGGGCGAACAGGGCCAGATCGCCCTCAATGACACGACGCTCCAGGCCACGCGCCCAAAGCCGCGTTGAGCCTGCGAGCACCACGCCGACAGAGTAAGTCTCGTGGGCGTGTCGGGGGAACGAGATCTCGCGATAGCGAGAATAGCGTATTTCCAGGCCGTGCAGGTCCGGATCGCGCCAAAAACGCACGTCTTGCAACGAAGGCATGACACTCCCGGCGATCAGCCGCCCAGCCCCATGGTCCTGGCGATGTCGGCGTCGGCCTTTTTGATGTGCGTGACCAGCCAATTTTTGAGATACGCGGCCACTTCCGTGGCGGAAATGCTTCCGGTAATCAAGGCCTCACGAAACTCTTCCGCCTTTTCTGCGAATCCGAGATGCAGCAGCCGGTGTTCGGCCAGACGGGGATAGCCGATGCTGTCCATGTACGCCTCCTCCGAGGCAAAATGCGTCAGCGCGTAGCGCTCCATGTCCACCATGCAGCGAATCGCGGCCTGCTCCTCGTCTTCTCCCCCAATGGCCTCCACAAGCCGATTGAGGATGAAGAACAGCCAGCGGTGCTGGCCATCGATTTCAGCGTCTCCCACGGAGAGAGAATCGTCCCATTCCGCATAGACCACTTGAACCTCCGAAGACGCCCGCCGCACCAAGCGGCGGGGACTTCAGGAATGAATATCAACTGGCTCACAGATTCGCAAGGACAGCGTCGGCCATTTCCGCACAACCCACCGGGGTCGCGCCGGGCTGCATGATGTCTCCGGTACGGTAGCCCTGGGCCAGGGCCTTTTCCACCGCAGCCTCCACGGCGTTGGCTTCCTCGACCATATCCAGGGAATGGCGCAGCATCATGGAAAGAGACAGGATCGTGGCCAGGGGGTTGGCCTTGTTCTGCCCGGCGATGTCCGGGGCGGAACCATGGATCGGCTCATACAGGCCGGGACCGCCGCTGCCCAGGGAGGCCGAGGGCAGCATGCCGATGGAACCGGTGATGGCCGCAGCCTCGTCCGAAAGAATGTCGCCAAAGAGGTTGCCCGTGACCAGCACGTCGAACTGGGAGGGATCGCGCACAAGCTGCATGGACGCGTTGTCCACGTACATCTCGCTGAACTCCACGTCCGGATATTCCGCCGCCACCTCGCGCATGACCGCGCGCCAGACGCGCGAAACGTCCAGCACATTGGCCTTGTCCACGGAGCAGAGCCGCTTGCCGCGCTTCATGGCCGCCTCAAAGGCCACCACGCCGATGCGCCGGATCTCTTCCTCGTGGTAGACCATGGTGTTGTAGCCCACGCGCTGGCCGTCGCGCACTTCCTCGCCGCGCGGTTCGCCGAAATAAATGCCGCCCGTGAGCTCGCGCACGACCATCACGTCCAGTCCCTTGGCCGCGATATCCTCGCGCAGGTAGCAGGCGTGCCGAAGCTGGTCGAACAGCTTGGCGGGCCGGACATTGGCAAAGAGGCCCAGCTCCTTGCGGATGCCGAGCAGGCCTTTTTCCGGACGGATGGCCGGATCCAGGTCGTCCCACTTCGGCCCGCCCACCGCTCCGAGCAGCACGGCGTCCGCGGCCCGGCATTTGTCCACGGTCTCCTGGGGCAGCGGACCGCCCGTGGCGTCAATGGCACAGCCACCGATGAGCGCGTGCGTGAACTCGAACGAACGGCCGAAACGCTCGCCGATCTTTTCCAGCACCCGCAGGGCCTGGGCCACAATCTCCGGGCCGATGCCGTCTCCGGCAAGCACACAAATCTTGGTCATGGCAATCAACTCTCTTCTATTGCAACACGTTGCGCCTGTCGCAAAACTATGCGGCCAGACGTTTCTTCACATACGGGACCAGGCCGCCCGCATTGAGGATCTCCTGCATGAAC
>JBFWMD010000074.1:0-17549 GCA_050251775.1 Desulfovibrio sp. | reverse complement strand
AGCAACCGATCTTTCTTCTTTGTATTTGCAACCGTTCAATGGAGCTAGCCTGCTCTGCTTCAATCGACTCAAATATGGATATAGCAGCAGAAAAATGTTCAATGGCGGACTTATAATCTTTGTCTAAATCTCTCGCATCGCGTCCATCTCGAAATTTGCAATCAGCTTTTCGAATTTCGAGTTGAACACTTGCACGCGCCTCAGTCAAACCTTTCATGGCGATGGTCATATGTTGCTTAGTCTGAATGGACAATTTTTCACTTCGTTCCAATGCTTCGCAAGATTCATAGAAAACATTGGCGGCATTGCTTTCATAAGGCTTTAAAATTGACAATGGGAACGCCAAACGACAGCGTGTAAACACGCTTTCCATGAACTTATCAAAACTCTCAATGGAATACAAAAAAACCCGATCAGGATGTCGACGCCGAATCGTCGCTAGCTTTTCCGGTATATCCTCTTCGCGGATCTCCGCTTTGTCTCCGTCTGGAACATGAATGCACCAATGTATGCCCTTTGTGATAAACTTTTTGTTTTTCCTTAAGTTTTCACGTATGGGGGTCATCACACTCTCGTCGTCCCCCCCATAACCAATAACGATCAAGCCCTTGTTCTCGCACATCTCAACCATCTTCTCTTCCATATTGGTGCTGAGATCCTGAAGCTCTTCATCTGTATTCTTTAAATTATCGTACAAATAATCACCATGAAGTTTAATGATCTTTGGGCGTAAACTTGTAGGATTGAAACTGTTTACCGCTGAATCGAAAGCACAATTAATTGGCTTCACGTTGAAGTATGCGACAAGCGCATCATTAACCAAGTCATCAAAGTTTGTTGTCAAAACACGATTAAATCTTCCAGAATCGATAAGGCTTGCGAGATAGAAGTATCCTGGACATGGCGACTTTCCAGTGATCAACTGCTCGACATACATCTGCCTCTCTTCTCTCGTCTTCCTTTTATGTTGAAACAAAGTGCCATATTCTGAAACCGTTGCCAGCTCATTTCTAATCCCGTCCAGGATATCTTTGTATTCCGTCCTCTCCCAGCTTTTGTATTCTTGAAATTTATCTGGAGATAATGGAAGCAGCAATTCCTTCTCATCGCAATATATTTCCTGCTTCCATTCTTCGATCAAATCTTTTACATGCGGTATTCCAGAGGACACTGATGCGCCCGCGCCCAATAAAAGCGTATAGGGACACTCACCAGGAGCAGGGCTGGCGATCTGCGACGCCAAGTTTCCGGATGGAGTCATCCGGAGCTTTTTGGATGTTTTCTGTTCCGGCATACTGCCTCCCTATTCCGTGTTCAGCATTAGCTTGAAATATAATCAATTTTAAACAAAAAATCAATATATTGATTTTATGCGCTTCCAATTATTCTGAGTTCTTCAACGAATAATGGCTTAACAGTCTGAAACATAAGAAATAAATATCTACAACCCCGACAAGACGGGACATCTACGCCACTTCATTGCGCTCGAATCGCTCCCCGTGACCTCCTTCCGTACCGATTCAAACCTTCGACCGATTGTAGAAGAGGCTTCTCATATTCTACAGTGTCGGTTATTCTGTGCCACCGATTTGCAACTGCGGATAATTTTGCTTCTCACACCAATGGCCGGGAATATGGTTCGGATCATAAAAAACCTGCCTGTACGGGCAAAACTGGGAATGGGCGCTGCGGTCCTCATGCTGGCCTTTGCCCTTGGCCTTGCCGTGCAATACCAGATCATGCGCGCCAACGTGGTCCGGGAAATCGACAAACAACTACGCAGTACCACGGAAATGATCACCGGCATGGTGGAAACCGCCGCGGACGTGTCCATTCGCAATTATCTCCGGGCAGTGGCCGAATCCAATATCGAAACCCTGACACGCCTGCACGAGCGCCAACAGCTGGGCGAGTTGACGGAAACCCAGGCCAAGGAGCAGGCCAGAAGCATCCTCGTGGGCCAGCACATCGCCCGGACGGGTTACATTTATTGCGTCAATTCCAAAGGGACTGTCACGGTGCATCCCAAACGCGGCGTGCTGGGAACCAACGTGTCCAATGCCGAATTCGTGCAGCGGCAGATGCGGCTCAAGGCGGGCTACCTGGAATACAAGTGGAAGAATCCCGAAGACCGGATGCCCAGGGACAAGGTCCTCTACATGGCCTATTTCGCCCCCTGGGACTGGATCGTCTCCGTAACGTCCTACAAAAGCGAATTCGCCCAACTCATTTCCGTGGAGGATTTCCGGGAACGCATCGAAGCCATCCGGCTGGGCAAAAGCGGGTACGCCTATGTCATCGCCGAAAACGGAGACATCATCATTCATCCGTTCCTCAGCGGCAATTTTTTCAACTCCAAGGATGCCACCCGAAGAGAACTCTCCAAGGGAATGAGTGGGTTGGACCACGGGGAAATGACCTACCTCTGGAAAAATCCGGGAGACGAGGAACCCCGGGAAAAAATGGTCTTTTTCAACCGCATTCCCCAATACGGCTGGATCGTGGGCAGCTCCGGCTACCTCGACGAATTCTACGAGCCGGCGAACCGCGCCCGTCTCCTGATTCTCCTCTCCCTGGTCGCCGTTCTGCTCCTCGCCTTGCCACTGGTTCTGCTCCTGAACCGGTCCATCACCCAGCCGCTGACCCGGTTGATTGCCGCCCTTTCCGCCGGCGATGCGGAGCAGGGACGCATGGTGCGCGTGCAGTGGGACAGCAAAGACGAACTCGGAATGTTGACGAAACACTTCAACAGCTTCATGGACCGCATTGTGAACACCCGCGAGGAACTCAACGCCGAGGTCCAGGAGCGTAAGAACGCGGAAGGACAACTGCTGCTGTTCAAGGAAATCTACGAAAACGCCATCGAAGGCATTTCCCTTACCACCCCGGATGGCCTCATCGTTGCGGTCAACCCGGCCTTCACGAAAATCACCGGTTATGCCGAGGAGGAGGTGCTGGGAAAACCGTCGAGCGTTCTCAAATCCGACCGCCAGGACAAGATGTTCTACAAGCACATGTGGGACAGCCTGAAGACCGAGGGAGCCTGGTCCGGGGAGGTCTGGAACCGCCGAAAGGACGGCGAGGTCTATCCCGAATGGCTGAGCATCAGCAGCATCCGGGACACCCAGGGAGCCGTGACCCATTACATGGCCGTGTTCCACGACATCTCCGCCGTGAAGATGCAGGAAGATCAGATCCGCTTCCTGGCCTACCACGACTCCCTGACCGGCCTGCCCAACCGCTCGCTGCTCATGGACCGCCTGGAAGTGGCCATCAGCCACGCCAAGCGGCACAACTCACGCATGGCCATTCTCTTCATCGATCTGGACAACTTCAAGCACGTCAACGACAGTCTTGGCCATGCCCAGGGCGACACCATGCTTGTGGAATTCGTCCGCCGCGTGCAAAAAGTCGTTCGCGATACGGACACCCTCGCCCGTCTGGGCGGCGACGAATTCGTGGTCATGGCCGAGGACATTTCCACGGAGTCCTCCCTGGTCCTGCTGGCCGAGCGGATCATGTCCTGCCTGGATACGCCCTTCCAGCTCGAAGGAAAGGAGTTCTACGCCACCGCAAGCATGGGTATCACGGTCTTCCCCCACGACGGGAAAACCCCCGGCGAGTTGATCAAGAATGCGGACCTGGCCATGTATTGGGCCAAGGACGCAGGGAAAAACCGCTACCACCTCTATACCGGGGAAATGAACGAACAGATCACACGGCGTCTTCAACTGGAAGCCGATCTGCGCAAGGCCATGGAACATGACGAAATCGGCGTCTACTTCCAACCCCGCGTTTCCCTGCCGGAACGAGAGGTCCGGGGCGTTGAAGCCCTGGCGCGCTGGATTCTGCCCACCGGAGAAGTCATCCCCCCGTCTGAGTTCATCCCCCTGGCCGAAGAAACCGGCCTGATCGTGCCGCTCGGGCTGATGATCCTGGAAAAGGCGCTGCGGGCCGTCAAGACCATCCACGACAAGGGACGCCCACTGCACCTTTCCGTGAACCTCTCCCCCAAGCAGTTCATGCAGTCGGATCTTATGGACCGGGTCGAGGAGGTCCTCAAGCGGACCGGGTATCCTGCCCGCCAGCTCGAATTCGAGATCACGGAAACCGTGATCATGAAACACCTGGAAACCTCCCTGGGCAACCTGCACCGTCTTTCCCGGCGCGGCATCCGTCTGGCCATCGACGATTTCGGTACAGGCTATTCCTCGCTCTACTACCTCAAGCGCCTGCCCATCGACGTGCTCAAGATCGACCGCTCGTTCATCCAGGACATCACCACGGACCCCAACGACGCCAAGCTCGTGGAGACCATCATTCTGCTGGCCAAGAACTTCGGTCTGACTCTGGTGGCCGAGGGCGTGGAAGAACGCGAACAGCTGGAATTTCTGGAGCGCCTCGGCTGCGACGAAATCCAGGGCTACTTCTTCAGCAAGCCGCTGCCCTTCGACGAATTCCTCGCCTATCTCGGTCTGCCCGTCTGAAGCGGCATCCGTCCCTGGAAAACAACAGGACGGACGCCGCCCCACTCCACCTTCAAGGCCGGAAATACGGCCCCAAGCCCTCGAAGACCGGATGCCCGCCCTCGTGGCGGCGCACCTCCAGCACGTCGTGGAGCTTTTCCACCTGCCGGACGACCTGCTCCAGACGCTCGTCCTCGTTGACCAGCAGCCAGGCGCGACTCTGGCCGCCGTCCCCCGTGGGCATGCAGGCGATGCCCTCCACGTTGTAGGCACGCCGGGCGAACAACCCGCAGATATGGGTCATCACGCCGGGATGGTTGCGCACCGCCAGCTCCAACACCGCAGCGCTCCTGTTGCCCCGGTCCATGAGGGTTCCAGCCCCGTTCTCATGCGCAGACATCGGCATACTCCTCTCCCTTGATCATTTCCTTGTTGGCGGCGCCCGGAGGAACCATGGGATACACGTTCTGGGCCGCGTCCACGCTGGCGTGGATCAGGCACGGCCCGGAAAAGGCAAAGGCCCGGGCCAGATCCGCGGCCGGGTCCGCGCTGGCGTCCAGATTCACGGCCCGCATGCCGAACCCCTCGGCAATGCGCACGAAGTCCACGCAATAGCCGTAGCTGGAGGCGAAGAGATTGCCTTCGTAGAAGAGTTCCTGCTGCTGCCGAACCAGTCCCAAAGCATTGTTGTTGGTCAGCACGATTTTGACGTTGACGTTCTGCTCCACGGCAGTGGCCATTTCCTGGATGTTCATCAGCAGGCTGCCGTCGCCGCTGAAACAGACCACGGGCAGGTCGGGACGGGCCATGCCCGCGCCGATGGCCGCCGGCAGGCCGAAGCCCATGGTTCCGAGGCCGCCGGAAGTCAACCAGCGCCGGGGCGTGCCAAAGGGGTAGGCCTGGGCCGCGCGCATCTGGTGCTGGCCCACGTCCGTGGCCACCACGGCCTCGGGTCCGGCCAGCCGGGCGGCCTCCAGAATCAGCCCGTACCCGGAACGCACGTTTCCGGCGTCGGGCAGGCGCATGGGCTGTTCGCTTTTGAGCTTCCGGACCCGTTCCAGCCAGGGGCCGCGCCGCGCGTCCTCCACCAGGGGCAGAAGCGCCTGGAGCGCCTGGCCCACGTCGCCCACCAGGGCCTGATGCGCCGGGCGGATCTTGCCCAGTTCGGCCGGGTCGATGTCCATATGGATGACTTTGGCCTTGGGACAGAACTGTTCGACCTTGCCCGTGGCCCGGTCGTCAAAACGCACGCCCGCCGCGATGAGCAGGTCGCACTCCTCCAGGGCGAGGTTGGCGCAGGGCGCGGCGTGCATGCCGAGCATGCCCAGGGACAGCGGATGATCCGAGGGCAGCCCCCCCAGGCCCATCAAGGTCATGACCGTGGGAATCCCCGTTTTTTCGATCAGAGCGCGGGCCGAGGCGGACGCTCCGGCCTGGATCACCCCGCCGCCCAGGTAGAACATGGGCCGCTGCGAGGCATTGATCATTTCCGCTGCCCGGACGATGTCCACCGTGGGGATATCCCTGGGGGTTTCCGGCAGGCCCGGCTCCGGCCAGGAGGCAAAGGCGAGTTCGGCGCACTGCACGTCCTTGGGCACATCCACCAGCACGGGGCCGGGGCGGCCGGACGCGGCAATGCGAAAGGCCTCCGGAATCACGCTCAGCAGTTCCTCCACAGAGCGGACCAGAAAGTTGTGCTTGGTGGCCGGAATGCTCATGCCGTAGATGTCCACCTCCTGGAAGGCATCCGTGCCGATCATGGCGCGGGGAACCTGGCCGGTGATGCAGATCACGGGGACGGAATCGAGCTTGGCATCAGCCAAAGCCGTCAGGGTGTTGGTGGCCCCTGGTCCGGACGTGGCAAAGAAAACCTGAGGTTTGCCCGTGACCCGGGCCATGCCCTGGGCCATGAATCCCGCGCCCTGCTCATGCCGGGCCAAAACGTGGCGGATCACGGGGCTGCGCGAAAGCGCGTCGTAAAGAGGCAGGTTCGCCCCTCCGGGAATGCCGGGAATGGTCTGGATGCCCTGTCGTTCCAACAGGCGGATGAGGATTTCCGCGCCGGTCATGCGAAACATGTCTCGCCTCCCTGGGTTGCCCCTTGGCGGCGCGTTTCGGCGGGGGAGCGCTCCGGCGCTGATGAAAAATCCCCTGCCGACGCGCGCCGGCAGGGGATTTGTGGATACAATGATTCTTACGATCCCGCTACGACGCGACAGCCTCGACTACGCGTACTACTACGCCGAGAACGGCGGAGATCGAAAGTAGCATGGTCATTCTGTCGCGCTGCATGATCGCAGATCCCTTGTTGAAGGTCGTTTGAGAAAAACTATTCGCAAGCCCAAAGCTTGTCAATACGAAACCACACATTTTCCTCAACGCACACTGCGCTCCAGGACCTCCCGCAGCAGGATCAGTTCCCTGGCCAGGGCCTTGAGGTGCTCGAACAGCGAATACAGATTGGCCACGGCATCCAGGGCATATCCCTTGGGAGCGCCGTTATTCCGCAGCTGTTGCAAATGCTCCTCCACCCGGTGCAGATAGGGCCGGATATCCGGAGTGCGCCCCGTTTCCGGCCTGCCGGAAAGCTCTCCGGCCAGGTGGTCCAGCGTTCCGGTCATGACCTCGGCCAGGGTGCGCAGGTCTTCGCGCACCTCCTGATGGTAGCCGCCGGACGGCAAGGCGCGCGAAAGCCGATCCAGGGCGCGCGCATGGCCCACCAGCCGCTCCAGGGCCTCCACAAACCGTCCGAGGAGCATGGCCCGCCTCCCTGTGAAAGGCGAGGCCTCGCGCCGGGCCTTGTCCAGCAGTTCCCGGTTCCCCCGAGCCTGTGCCAGCAGGCTGTCCAGCTTCTTGCGCTCCACGGGCGGACCGCCCTGAAGCAAATGGTCCAGGGCCGTGCGATAGAGAACGCCCGCCTCCAACAGTTGCAGGGCCAGCTCGTTCCGCAGGATTCCCGCGGCGTGGGCGGGCCAGAGCAGTCCGGAGACGATCACGGCGGAAAAGACCCCCACCGCGATTTCCAGAAAACGCTCCGTGCCCACCACCAGCGGGGAATGCAAAACCGAGGAGCCCAGGACAACGATACAGACCGTGATGCCCGCGATGCGGAAGCTTTCGCGCAGGCCCGGCACGCTGGAGCAGGTCAGGATGACGATGAACACGCCTGCGGCCAGCAGCAGAGGCGACGGCGGATAGAGCCAGAGGCAGGCCATGCCCACGAGGGCGCCGATAAAGGTCCCGGTCAACCGCCAGAGTCCGGCCCGGATGGAGCCGCCCAGATCCGCCTGCATGACGATGACGGCGGAAATGGCCGCCCAATAGCCGTATTCCAGTCCGATCCAGCTGGAAACCAGCAAGGAGATGTAGGCGGCCAGCGCTGTTTTGAAGGCATGGCGAAACATCTGCGGCTTGGGAACCAGCTTTGCCAGGGCGATCATCGCGCCTCCCCGGACGAGCCGAACGCGGCAAAGGCGCGTGCCGCGTCGAACTGCGCCTCCTGGCGAACCGCATTGATTTCCTCATAATTTGTCCACAGCAGACTGACCACTTCCGAATCCAGCCCTGAAACGGCCTGCTCCTCCAGCACGCCCAGGGCGTCCTGGCGATTCATGCCCGCGCGGTAAGGCCGGTCCTCGGCCACAGCGGTGAACACGTCCGCAACGGACATGATGCGGCTGCCCATGGAAAGGTCCCATTTGCCCAGACCGAAGGGATAGCCCCCGCCGTCCAGGCGCTCGTGGTGCTCTCCGGCCCATTTGGCCACGGACTCCAGCCCCTGGAGATCCTCCAGCACCCGGTGGGTGTGCAGGGCGTGGTCGCGCATCACCTGCCACTCGCGATCATTGAGCGGACCGGGCTTGTCGAGCACCTCGGCGGGCACGGCCAGCTTGCCGAGATCGTGCAGGTTCCCGGCAATGCGCATGAAGAGCTGCTCCCGTTCGCCAAATCCGATCTTGTCGGCCAGCACCACGGCCGTGGCGGCCACGCCGCTGGAATGGGTCGAGGTGAAGCGGCTCCGGAAGTCGATGATCTGGGAAAACAGGCGGGACAGCTCGAGCACCTCGCGCGCGTCCAGCCGTTCCTGTTCCAGATGTTCCGGGGCCGAGGTGTGCAACTCCCGGTCCGGATGATCGGCTCCGCGCCAGAACGCGTCGCCGGGCCGGTGGTCCAGAAAAGCCTCCGCCAGCCTCGGATCAATCGACAGTCCGGATTGGGACTGGATGCGCGAGCGGATATGCTCCACCTGGATCGGTAGGGGCACGCCCCGTTCGATGAGCGCGTCGATGCGGTCGGCCAGAAAAAGAATGTTCGCCTCGGGCAGGAAGTCCGGCCTGTTGGAGAGTTCACGATACGGCGTATGATGCAGCCGGACGTACTGCGCCACACGGCGCAGCCGCTCGTAGGGCCGCAGCAGGCGATACCCGGCTTCGGCGTGGGCCACGCCGTCGTGCTCGAACTGGAGGGCGTCCAGACGGCTCTTCAGCGAGAGCGCTCCCGCGTCGTGCAGCAGACCGGCCACAAGCAGGTCGCGCTGCACATCCGCTGCCAGCCCCACATCCCCGGCCAGTTGCGCGGCAAAGTAGCCCACCCGGAGATGGTGGTTGACCACGGCCCGGCTGATGAGGTCCATGGCCCGCGAAAGGCAACGGATGAAATCAATATAGGATACGTCGTTCAGCGGCGGCATTGCTGCTCACTCCTTGGTCCCGGCGGCAAGGCCGCCTCTAGTGGACGGCCTCCATAGCTTCGTGGCCGCGCATTGTCAAAACCATTGTTCAGCGGCCGGGACGGACAGGAGGCGACGGAGATTCAGCGTTCGCGCAACCCTTCGGAAAGCGAGTTGAAATACGGGTAGGCCAGATACTGGAGCACGGTGCGCCTGCCGGTATGCACGGCGCAGATCACGCGCATTCCCGGAAACAGTCGGTAGCTCTCCCCGTCGCGCTCGAACACGTCCTTGTCCGTTTCCACCAGCACGCGGTAAAACGTCTCGCCCCCCTCCAGGGTCACGGCATCCGGGCTGATGTGTGCAACCTCGCCGCTCAGGCTGCCGAAGCGCCGCGCGTCTCCGGAGGCCAGCCGGATCACGGCGTGCTGTCCCGGCTGGACATAGCCGATGTCCCGCACGGGCAGGTGCGCTTCGACGACCAGACGATCCCCGGCGGGCACGATGTCCAGGATGGTCATGCCGGGCCGGACCACTTCGCCCTCATTGACGATGTACAGGGAATTGACCACACCGTCCACCGGGGAGCGGATCACGGTGCGTTCCTCAATGTCCGTAAACTTGCGCAGCCGCTGCTCGACCTCGCCCAGTTCCCGCCGCGCATCCTTGAGCGCGGTCCGGATTTCCTCGGAAAAACCTTCCTGTTCACGATGGAGCGCGGCTTCCGCGCTGGTGACCATGGACCGGGCGCGCTCCAGGGCGGCGTTCTGCTCCTGGATGTCGCTGAGCAGATTGTTCAATTCCTTCTGGTGGGCGATGAACTGGTCCTCGCGGATCAGTTTTTCCGCAAAAAGATCCTTGTCGCGGGCCACCTGCCGCCGCACCAGGGGCAGGTTCTTGGCCAGCGTGGCCAGGCGGGACTCGATCTCCACCACGTCCTGAAGGCGCTGCTTGTAGGTTTCCTCGTACCCGGCCAGTTCGTTGCGCCAGCGGTTCTTGCGGGCCTCGAACAGCGCGGCGGCCTCATCCACGAGGTCGGGCGCGGCGCGCAACAGGTCCACGGGGTATTCGGGCGCATCGCGTCCGGCCTGCGCGGCCTCCAGACCCACGATCTCCATGCGCAGGGCATTGGACCGGATCTGCAATTCCTCCACATTGGTCTCGCTGGAGACCTCCTCCAGGCTGATCAGGGGCTGGCCCTCGCGCACGCTGTCCCCTTCGCGCACCAGAATCTCCCGGACAATGCCGCCTTCCAGATGCTGCACCCGCTTGACCCGTGTGCGCGGAATGACCTCGCCCATGGATTCGCTGACGATGTCCAGCTCGAAAAACGAGGCCCAGAGCAGAAACGAGAGGCAGGCCAGGGAGCAGAGCAGAAACAGAAGATGGGTGGCGCGGCTCACATCCGCGTCCGGCCCTCCGGCCCGGTCCCAGAACGCGCGCAGAGCGCGCAGGGCGCTAGCGGCCCGCTCGCCGAGCGCGAAAACGGTTTTCACGGAGTTCTTCAGGGGGCGCTCCCCGCCCGAGGACATGCGCGGTTCATCCATTTCCGCCTCCCGCTTCCCGCACAACGGCCTCTCCGGCCTCTCCGGCCACACCGCAAGCCCGCAGCTCCGGCACGGGCTTGGCTCCCAGGTCCAGCACCAGGGCCGCGCCCTTGATGATGTTCGAATCCCGCGTGACCACGACCATGCTGGCCCCCTGACGGACCATGGCGTTCATCACCGCGTAGACCGCGGTACAGCCTTCGTCGTCCAGGCCGTCCGTGGGTTCGTCCAGCACCACCAGGGGGCCGGAAATGGCCAGAGCCCGGGCCAGGGCCAGCCGCTTGCGGATTCCCAGGGGCAACTGGCGGCCCCCCTCCTCAATGCGCGTCTCCAGGCCGTCGCGGGTCATGTCCAGATACTGCCGCAATCCGGCCGTACGCACCACGGCGTTGAGCCGCGCGCTTTCCATGCCCGGCAGGCCGAGCAGGATGTTCTCGCGGATGGTGGCATTCAGGAAAGAGGGTTCCTGCGGCATGTAGGAGAGCTGACCCCGCCACCAGTCCGGAGCGAGCTGGCGCAGGTCCACGCCGTCCGCCAGGATGTGCCCCCGGCTCGGCTGGAGCAGCCCGGTCACCAGCCGCACCAGGGTGGTCTTTCCGGCTCCGTTGCGGCCCAGTACGACCAGCACCCTGCCCGGCTCGAGCAGGAAATTCAAAGACTCGAACAGCGGTCCGGCACTGCCGGGATAGGCAAAGGCCACGTCCTGGAACTGAAGTCTTCCGGAATAGCGCTTCAATCCCGAACCTTCCAGCGGCTCCAGGGGCAGGGAGAAAAACCCCGCCAGTTTCTTCAGGTTTTCCTCGGCCCGCACAAGCATGTGCAGCGACTGCATGAATTGCGAGGCGATCTGCATGGCCTTGCCAGAGAGGATGCTCGCGCCGATGAGCGCGCCCACGCTCAGGTCACCCAGCACCACTTCGTACGCTCCAAAGGCGTAGACCGCCACGCGCAACAACCCGGCCAGCCCCTGGAGCGACGACTGGAACACGTTGCGCAGATCCTCGCCGCGCCAACGCAGGGACCGGATGCGTTCGCTCCGGGCCGCCCAGGCCTCCCGCAGGAGCGCGCGGCCGCGAAAGGCCCGCACGGTCTCGGCTCCGGCCACTGCCGAGGCCACCAGTCCCCGGTGGGCGGCCAGCTCCTGTTGCAGGGCCGCGCCGTCCGCGCGGGAACGCTCCATGGACAGCCAGCCGCCGACAACGTTGCAGCCCACGCCCAACAGCGTCAACAGCGCCAGCGCCGGACTGAGCAGCAGCACCGCCAACAGAAAGAGCAGGAAAAACGGCATGTCCATGACCGAATTGATGCGCACGGCATCGAAGGCGGGCTGCACAGCCTGGGGGATCGTGGCCATTTCATGCAGATCGCCGGAGGAAAACGATTGCAAGGCCTGGGTCCGGGCGCGGGCCAGGGTCTCCAGAGTCCGCTCCTCCAGCTCCCTGTCCGGCCTGACGCTCACTGCGGAAGCAAGCCGGTTGCGCACCACGGTGAAGAGAAACAACAGCACCAGGGCCAGAACCATGCCCACGGTCAGTGTGACCAGCGTGCCGGAAAAGCCATAGGGAATGTAGCGGGAGAGAATCTGGATGACGTAGATCGGGGACGCCAGAAAGAGCAGATTGAGAAAGAAGGAGGCGATGAAGATCTCCCAGGCGAGCCAGGGGCGGAGAAACAGACGGCGGAAAAGCTCTCTCATGGCTGGTGCTACACCTGTGCTCGTGGTCGAGCTTTCTGGGACGGGTGGAATGTCCCGACCAAACAGGGCCGGTTCCATTCCAGAAATCCGCCCCGCTGCCGAAACGCGCCGTCAGCGGCGCACGTCTTCCACGGAAATCCGGCCCATCTGGAACAGCAGGGTATATGCGGCGATGACCTCGTCGATCTCGGCCGTAACCTTGGAACTGATGGCGGAAATGTAGTCCCGCTCACCCACGAGGATGTCCAGCAGGCCCACTTCCGCGCCCATGGCCTTCTTTTTCTTGACCAATCCCAGGAATTCCCAGGTGATGTTTGCCTGGTTTTCGTAGAGTTCCACGTTCTTGCGCAGGGTCATCAGGTCGTTCCAGGCGTTGCGCACCGCCTCTTCCACGCCCCGGCGACCGTCAAGCACGCTCTTGCGGGCGGAGACCAGATCGGACCGCGCGGCGCGGACCGCGTCCGTGTCCCCGCCGCCGTTGAAGAGATTGTAGTTCATCATCACGGAGGTCCGGTTTTCGTAGCGCACGCCGTCATCGCCCTGGTCCTGTTCCTTGCGCACGCCCTCGACCACGAAATCGAACTGCGGATAATACGAAGACTCCGCATTGCGCACCAGCCCCTGGTTGCGGTCCACGGTTCCGGCCATTTCCACCAGAACGGGATTGTCCTTGAACGCGGACTCGATGGCCGCATCCAGACTCATGGGCAAGGCTTTCTGCGGAAGCTTCGGCATGACCAGATGTTCGACCTCCTCCTCGCTGGGAGAAAACCCGAACACGGAGCGGAAGGCGTTCATGCCGGTTTGCAACTCCCGCTCCACATTGACCCGGTGGGCCTGGGCCCCGGCGAGCTGCGCCTTGACCTGAAGGTCTTCGTAGGAAAGGCCGGCCCCTCGGTTGACCAGCGCCTCCTGCATGCCTGAAAGGCGCTTGATGTTCTCCTCGGAGAGCTTGGCGTAGCGCAGCATCTCTCGTCCGCGCACGACCATGAGGTAGGCGGAAATGCCCTGGACGAGCAATTGTTGCCGAATCTGTTCGCGACGGGCGATGGTTTCGTCAACCATGGCCTCGGAGGCGTCCACGCTGCCCGCGACCCCGCCGAAATCGTAGAGCAGCTGGGTGGCGGTCAGAGTTTCCTCGTTGCGCAGCTTGCTGGTGGCGTGGTCTCTGCCGGGCAGGTCGATTTCCTCGGTTCCGCCCTCGGCCGAGGCGTCCACCCGGGGATACCAGCCCGAACGCGCACGGTCCACCGTGTGCCGGGCGGCTTCCACGGCCGCTTCCGCAGCCTGGAGGCGCTCGTGGTTCTTCAGCAGGTCGTCCAACAATTGCGGAAGCTCAATGCTCTTCCCGGAATCGGCCAACGCGACCGAACAGGAAAACAGGAGCAACCCCATCAGAACAACCAGTCTCGACAGACGAAAATGCAGTTTTCCACCGAGCATGTACAATATACCTTCCACGCAGTTATTCTGACCCAGAGCGAAACACCGACACCTGTCCGCTACGCACTGCTCCCCCGCTGGACAGAATCTAGCGTTGTCTATATGAATTGAAAAGGAAAATCTAGTTTTCGGCGAGGGCATTCTTGTTTCCCAATACTGCACAGCCTCACCCGCCGACAATGCCTTTTCCGCTGCAAGCTCCAAGGCGCGCCCAATGAAAAATCCTTTCCGTAACCTGCCGTCCCTTGAAAAGCTCCTGCTCCCCGCAGCGGGATTTCTGATCACGTTTCTTTTGTTGCTTCTTTACGTTCAGCAACCGCTGTTTCTCAAATTCGTCAATTACAAGATATACGACACATTCCTCAGAGAACACGCCACCTCAAAGATCCACGAAATTCCCGTGATCGTGGACATCGACGAAAAAAGCCTGCGAAAAATCGGACAGTGGCCCTGGCCGCGCTACCGTCTGGCCCTGTTGCTGGACAAGATCAAGCAGGCCGGAGCCCTGGCAGTGGGCCTGGACATCCTCTTCGCGGAAGCGGACCGCACCTCGCCCGCACTGATTCTGGACGACATCTCCCGGACATTCGGCCGATACCTGCATGGCAAGCCGGGATTCTCCGGCCTTCCCGCCCTGCTCCAGGACAACGACGCCCTCTTTGCGCAGACCCTGGCCACCGGACCCTACGTGCTGGGCTACACCTTTCTCTTTCCCGAGGACGTGCTGCGCGGCCTGAGCGGCACGCCGCCCGACGCCTGCCGCCTGCACCCGGTCAGTCTGGCCACCAAGAGCATGACTCCCGGCCTCGCGCTCGAACCGAACCGGCTCCTGGCCGAGGCCAGCGGCGCGGTCTGCCCGCTGCCATCCCTGTCCGAGGCGGCTCCGGGCACGGGGTTCTTCACCACGGACACGGACCCGGACGGCATCATCCGACAGGTCCCGCTGCTAATCAGCTACAATGGCCGGGTCTACCCGAGCCTGGCCCTGGCCACCCTGTTCCAGGCCCTGGGCCAGAAGACCATCCTGCTCAGCTACTCCGAACGCGGCACGGAACAGCTGCGCGTCGCCGGGCTGGACATCCCCCTCAACCGCGCGGGCGGATTCCTGGTCAACTATCACGGCAAGGAGGGAACCTATCCTTACATCAGCGCCGCAGACATCCTCAATGACGCCCCCGACGCCCTGGAGGCCCTGCGGGGAAGAATCGTCTTCATCGGCACTTCGGCGGCCGGACTGCGAGACATCCGGACCACGCCCTTTTCCCAGAACTATCCTGGTGTGGAAACCCATGCCACCATTGTGGACAACATCCTGAGCGAGGATTTCATCCACATTCCGCCCTGGGCCCCCGGACTGGAAGTCCTGGCCCTGCTCCTGGCCGGGCTGCTGACCACCCTGCTCCTGACCTGGGCCAGGGCCGCGTGGCTGGCGCTGCCCCTGCTGGTTCTGGCCGGGGGCCTTTGGTTCGGCTCCTCCCGTCTCTTCGGGGAATACCGCTACTTCGTCTCCCCGCTCTATCCGCTCCTGGGACTGGCCCTGACCTTCACGCTCATGACCGCCATCAAGTTCTGGCGCGAGGAAAAGCAAAAAAAATTCATCCACGGCGCCTTTGCCCATTATCTGGCCCCGGCCGTCATCGACCAAATCGTCAAGGCCCCGGAATCCCTGACACTGGAAGGGCAGGAAAAGGAAATCACCATCCTTTTCTCGGACGTGCGCAACTTCACCTCCCTGTCCGAGCGACTGACCCCGACCCAAGTCACGGACCTGCTCCACGACTACCTCACGCCCATGACCCGAATCATCACCAGCCACAACGGAACCCTGGACAAGTTCATCGGCGACGCGGTCATGGCCTTCTGGAACGCGCCCCTGGACGTTGCCGGCCACCAGCGGCTGGCCCTGGTCTCCGCCCTGGAACAGCTCCGCAAGCTGGAGGAGGTGAACCTGCTCTTTCTGGAAAAATTCGGATTCACCATCCGCATCGGCATCGGCATCCACTGCGGAGTGGTGCGCGTGGGCAACATGGGCTCGGCGGACCTCTTCGACTACACGCTCATCGGCGACAGCGTGAATCTGGCCTCCCGGCTGGAAAGTCTGACCAAATACTATGGCCAGACGCTGATCGTCAGCGAAGTCATCGCGAATATCTGCCGGGACGAATTCGCCTTCCAGGAACTGGACAAGGTGCGGGTCAAGGGCAAGGTCAAACCGATCACGATCTTCACGGCCATGCGCCGGGAGGATGCGGCCCTGCGGACAGAGGAATTGAGGAACTACGCGGATGCGCTGGCGCTTTACCGGGGCATGCGCTTTGCGGAGGCCCAGACGGCCTTTGTGGCCCTGTGCGAAAAATACGCTGACCAGGCGCTCTACGCGCTCTACCGGGAGCGCTGCGAGAATCTGCAGAGCGCGCCGCCCCAGTCGGACTGGGACGGCGTATTCACGCACAAAACAAAGTAGCCGGGCTGCGGAAGGCTACTTCCGCCCCGCCGCAAAGACGCCGTCCCGCAAAAACTTCTCGGCCTCCTCGGCGGGCACGGGCGGGGAATACAGATACCCCTGCCCCAGTTCGCAGTTCAATTCGCGCAGCAGCGTGGCCTGCTCCTGGAACTCGATGCCCTCGGCCACGACAACCATGCGGAGGCTGTGCGCCAGGGTGATGATGGCCCGCACGATCTCGGCGTTCTCCGTGGAATCCAGAATGCGCCGGACAAAACTGAGGTCCACCTTGAGCTGGTCCAGCGGGAACTTTTGCAGGTAGCTCATGGAGGAATACCCCGTGCCGAAGTCGTCCATGGAAAGCTGCATACCCTCCTCCTTGATCCGCTGAAGGCGAAGCAATGAGGTTTCCACGTCGTCCATGACCGTGGTCTCGGTGATCTCCAGCTTGAGGCAGCCGGGTTCCAGACCCGACTTGCGCAGCGCTTCGATCACATCGTTGACGAGGTCGTTGTTGCGGAACTGGCGCGCGGAAATGTTCACGGAAAGCTGAAGGTTCCTGGCTTCGGGATAGGTCCGTGTCCAGCGGGCCATGTTCCGGGTGGCCTCCTCCAGCACCTGCCGTCCCAGGTCGATGATCAGGCCGGTCTCCTCGGCCAGGGGGATGAACTCGCCGGGACTGACAATACCGCGCTCCGGGTGCTGCCAGCGCACCAGCGCCTCGAAGCCCACCAGGCCGTCGCCGTTGAGCGAGACAATGGGCTGGTAATAGATGCGGAACTCCCGCTGGAGCACGGCGTTGCGCAGGTCGTTTTCCAGGTGCATCAAATCCACGGCCTGCTGAAGCATGCGGTCGTTGTAAATGTCGAAACGGTCCCGACCCGATTCCTTGGCCCGGTACATGGCGATGTTCGCCTTCTGGAGCAGATCGGCGGAACAGTCCACGTCCCTGGCGTCGAGAACCACGCCGATGCTGACGGTGGTCTGCACGCGGTGTCCCTCGATGAGAAAGGGGTCGCGCAGGGCGTCGAGCACGCGGCGGATCACGGTGAAGGCCTCGCGCGGGGCGTCCAGTTCCTCCAGGAGCAGGACGAACTCGTCCCCGCCGAAACGGGCCACGGTGTCCATGGCGCGAACGCACTGCTGCAGCCGCTGGCTGACCTCCACCAGGAGTTGGTCGCCGAAGATGTGGCCAAGGCTGTCATTGACCACCTTGAACCGGTCCAGATCGAGGAAGACCACGGCGAAATGATAGTTCTCGTGCCTGCGGAAACGCTCCATGACC
>JBFWMD010000073.1:0-17638 GCA_050251775.1 Desulfovibrio sp. | reverse complement strand
CGCATCATTATACGTCCACCACAAGTTGGTCGTCGTATTACAAGTCTATCGTGGGGTCGAATTATCTCGACTCGGCATTGGTAAAAATACGCAGCCTCACGCTGTCCGAACTGCCGTTTATTTCTCTGCGCTAGGAGGAGGATTTATGCTTTATCGACTGCTGACCGTGCCCAACCGGGGTTACGCCCACCCTGACGCCGAAAACCCGACCATCAACCCGGTGGAGATCGCGCTGCTGGACAACGGCCCCGATGAGGAGTTCGTCCACTTAGGCTACGACTACCCGAACCTGGATGGCGTAACCGTGCGCTTGGCCGTGGAGGCGGACGACGGTCCGACCACGGACAAACGGCTGCTGTTGGCCTACCAGGGCGAGGAGCTGACCGATGGCGAGGCCGTGGAGGCCGTGGACGTGGTTGATCTGCTGGTGACCAACTTCGGCTGGCCTACGGGTACGGCGCTCGGAGAGGACGGGATGCCCGTCGCGCCGGGGGCGGTGTAGCCGTGCCGGACCTGTTCGATCGCGCCCAGGAGCTGGAGGCGCTGGAGCGGAAGGCCGCGCTCTCGCAAGCGGGTGTGCGGCCCGGGCGCGGTCCGGAGTGGATCAACGGGGTGGCCTGCTGCCGCGAGTGCGGCGAGCCGATCCCCGCGGCGAGGATCAATGCGCTGCCGGGATGCGAGCGGTGCGTGGCGTGCCAGGAGGCGGCGGACAGCGCTGGAATATCCCGCCCCCTGAAAAACGCCTGACAAGCAAGTGGGGCTTTCGCCCCACTTTGTCGTCGTTTGCTAGATGCTCTTGATCCACTCGGCGAATTCCTTGAGCTGCTCATCCGTTGCCCATATCCAGCCGTAACCATCAGATTGCAGCGTGTACGAGACGTTTCCGTCTTCGGAGACTTCGGCCTCCATCGCGTTCAGCCACACGCAAAAATCGGCGGCCAGGTTGTCGCAAATCTCGTGCAGGGCCAGGATTTCGGTCTGGATTGTTTCGGTCTTCATGGTCATTCTCCTTGGTTCGTGTTGTGGGTTTCCCCGTTTCGTTGACTCCTTTGTATGTGTTTTGTACGTGTATGTCAACAGGTTTTTTAGAAACAGCTTCAAAAAAATCTCACAATAAATCAACTTGTTATCTAAACATTCCCATGAATCCAGCAAAAAAACATAAAAAACCCCCGGTCACACAGCGCAACCGGGGGAACGAAACGGGTCGCCCGCAGGAGACCCAAGGAAGGTTGATGATTACTGGTCGTCAGCGTCTTGGTCAAGCGTTGCCGATGGACTGTACGCAGGCACTCCCAGCTCCCGACGGCGTTTGTTGACAGATACGCGGCTGCATCCAATAATTTTAGCTAGTTGTACATCTGGCATTGTCCCCAACATGTGGTCATATTGCTCCCAGGCGATATTTGAGGCCCTTGGTCGCGATGTCCTTTTCTGGGGGGTTCCAGAGTCGTTTTTGTATGGGGGGATCCCTTTCTTTGTCCGCCTTGTCCATACTGCCCCTTGGGCCACGCCAAGCTCTCTTGCCAGCTGGCTGTCTGAGACTTTGCCCAATCTCGCATCTACGAGCGTCCAGTCCACGTCATCGCGCCATTTGCCCAACCCGAAAACAGGCTCAATATAATTTTTTATCCGCCGCTGACCAATCGCGTTAGATGTGTATCCGGACAGAGCCGCCAGCGTTCGGTCCGGGACGATCCCTAGGAGCGTGTCAATCTCGTCCCATGAGACCTCCTCGGCCATCTGCGCACGTCGTGATTTGTACGTATTAATCCAGAGCCTAAAGCTGTGTGACATCGCGGACTTGAGCACGGCATCGACGGACTGTTGGGGCTTCCCGAGCGATGAGGAAATTTTGTTATTGCTTAATCCGGACACATGCATGTTAAGCGCGGTCAAGATTTCTCCGTCGCTCCAGTCCGTCTTTTTTTTACGGATTCCCTTGCCCCACTGCTCGCGCATCCTGCGTGAGTTATCCGCGCGCCATTTGGCGGACTTTGGGCGTTGCGCCGCAAGCTTGAGCGCTGCAAGGGTGTTGGGGTGTGCTGGCTTCCCGCTTTTGGCTGCGGAGAGTTTAGCCCGCGCCTCGTCTGATTTAGCCGCCTCCCGCCCGCGTTCGGCAGCTTCCTCCGGCAGTTTCGCTGGTTTATACGCTTGATACAGCCGGGCTGTCCCGGCGTTTGTGTGGGAGACATCAAGCGTGCGCCTCCAATTGGTTACGGTATGCACCGACACCCCCCAGTGGTGGGCAACGGCGATCCCGCTCTCGGTCTCCACGGCGCGGATCAGATCGCCGCACAGTATCAGGCTATGCCTCCCGGCCTTGGCCCTACGCGGCCACGGGATTAGCGCGTTAGTCCATCCGCCCACGGGCACAAGGCCAAAGCGTGCATCCATGATCCAGTCGCCGATCTCGACATCCGGGGCGCGGTACGGCCCGCCGATCAGGGCCGTGCGGTCAATGTTTGGTTTGGGCATACGTCCGCTCCAGCAGCTCCCTGTCAATGCCCAGTCCGAGCGCCCAGGTCTCCAGGGTCTTGCGCCTTGGCCTCGCGCTCCTCTCGTGCATCTGGAGCGTGGAGTGCGGGATGCCCGAGATCTCGGACAGCGCTCGCAGGGTGATCCCGAGATGTTCCCGCCAGGCCTTGAGCAGGGATGCCCCCGCGCGCACGTCCTGGAGCACCCGCTCCGGGAGCTCGCTGCGCAACCTGGTCACCAGCTTCCCGGCGGCCCGGCCGGCTGCCGGGAGCAGCCGCCAGCGGAGCCGCCCGGACGGGGCCGGGAAAACGTCCTCGGTGATGGAGTCGTAGACCGCCATCCAGCCCTGGACGGCCAGGAGGTACAGGCAACGCGCCATGTCCTCGCCGCTTTCGGCCAGCAGCCCCTGGACAACTTCCCGGACCTGCGCGGCGGCGTCCTGGCTGGGCATTTCCGGGAGCCACCACGTGGCGCCGGCGTGGTCGATCTGCTCAATGTATCCCATGATGTCCCTCCCTTACCAGACGGCCACGATCTCGTAGTCCTGGCAGATGATTTCTTCGGCGTCGTATCCGTGCTCGTAGCGGTTGACGGCCATCAGCACGTAGTTGCGGGCCGGGTAGTTGGCGATCATTTCCAGGGCGGCCTCGATGCTCTCAATGCGCAGGGCGGAGACGCCGTCCAGCTGCTCGTCGGTGGACTCGCCCTCAACCCAAACGTGGCTGTTTTCCAGCTGGCCGCCCACTTCCGGGGTCGCGTAGTCAAATTCTCCCCAACCATCGTGCTGTGCGCGGAGCGCCCACGCTTCCGGCTCGTAGTTGGCGGATTCGTATTCGGCGATGATCTGGATGATTTCGTTGGCGTTCATTTTGTTCTCCCCTCTTGTTGAGTCCTTTGTACGTGTTTCGTATGTGTTTGTCAACAGGTTTTCAAAAAAAATGCAAAAAAAAACGCTTGACGTTTCAAGCGTTTTTTCGAGTCTGTGGATTCGACTCACTCGACAGCGCACGTCCTTCAACGTTCGCTGTCACAAATCAACATTTTGATGAATTTGTCCTGCGTCATGGATTGCGGCTTGCCTTTTTCCTGCCTCTTCCTGTCCGCTGTTGTGCGCAGAATATGGAAATAGACCAACCCAGGATTGCGCGGGACGCCATCTGTTGCCGGAATAGCGGGCGAGGCCTTGAGGATGCAGATTGTCTGATTGACGACCTGCAACGCATCCCGCCAAAGGGGTGATTTTCCTGGAGGCAGTGGAACGTCATGGATGCAATACCCTGTCTGAAACGCGAATGCTGAGCCCTGTGTCCATACCCTGATGGGCATTTTGTCCTGAATGCGATCCGTCAATTGAATATCCAGGGCCGGGGCCATTGAGGGAGGAACGGCATAGGCCCACCCGCGACACCAGCCTTCCGGCCAGTCATGAGGGTTCTGTCTCGGGGAGGGGGTGGAGCCAGGGCATGCGAGCAGTCTGTCGCCTCGAAGCACCCGCTTGCTGGAGGATGTGGTCAGAGTGATTTGTTCAAGCAGCTCCAAAGCATTAATATCTGCTGCATTCGTCTTTTGAGCCTGGATTTTTGCTTTCCAGGTTGTCTTGCTGACAAGTTTTGCAAGTTTTTTTCGTGTTTCATTCTCTTCCAGCTCCAGGGCGGATCGTCGTGCTTTGATGTCCTCTATCTGATCCTGCAATGCCACCAGCGTCGGCATGTCCCCTCTTGCTTCCAGGCGTTCCATGCACTCGTTCACCTGTCGAATCCATTCGGTTTCGGTCACGATGAGCACGGGAAGGCCTTTTGCCCGCTTTTGCACTGCGGACTCAATCTTTCTGCCGCAAATTCCACCCACCCAGTCCTCGGAGCCCCTGAGTCCGATAACCGTGATGCAGTCGTTGGTTGGATTTCGCACGATCGTTCCGCCCAGCGCCTCGATGGCCCCCCAGACTTCAGGCCTTTCCCCGAAAGCAAATTCTCCGGTGATACAAAAGCTGCGGGAGAAATCAATCTTTCCGGGAGGATTGTCCGCGAATTTGTAGTGCTGTGGCTTTGACATGGATACCCCTTTGCAAATGCCCTTACAGCTTCCGCCGAACCCAGACCACGGTGGCGATGCGTGTCACAAGCCGGGCCGGGGTTTCTTCAAAATAGTGTTTTTGATGCCCCTGCCCATCCGGAGGGAGCCAGCCCCGCAGGCGAAGAGTCTCGCTGTCCAGGCCCTCCAGTATTTTGACCGTGGCTGATTTGTTTGCCAGCTCGACGTAAACCGCGTCGCCCACGTCCGGCGGATTTCCTGGATCACAATAGAGCAGGTAGCCCTCGCGGATGCCGGCGGGGACCATGGAGTCACCCGTGGCCATGACGGCAAAGGCGTCCGGGTGGTTCAGGTCTGCTGGGCGCGCGGCCCGAACCGCGAGCGGGGACGGGGTTCCCCATTCGCGCAGACCGCAGGAGGCCAGCCCTGCGAGGGGCACGCCGCCCAGGGAGCGCTTGCGCAGCAGCCTGCCCGCCACGTCGTCCTGGCCTGGCTGGGCCTGCTGATCCGCTGCCGTGGGCGCGGCCTCCACCTCTGGCTCGCCCTCGCCGAGCAGTAGCCAGCGCGGGGAAAAGCCGAGCTTGCGGGCGATGGTCTCCAAATCGTCCGCGCTAGGCCGCTGGCCGTCCGCCCAGGCTCGGTATTTCCCAATGGATACGTCGAAAAATTTTGCTTTTTGCGCAAGGCTTTCTCGATCTTTGTTTTTGCGCAAAGACTTAGAAATTTTTTTGTCAATTATTTCAAATTGTTCATTCCAGTTCATGTCAAACTTTTATGCCTTATGCTAAAATTAGTTGACTACAGTGCGAAATTTAGCATACACAGCAACCGAACACGACGAAATGCAACCACCAACCCGCGAGGCCACACCGCAGCGGGGGAAAGACAAAGAGATTGGATAATGAGTAATCGAATTGAAAATGAACGGCAAGGGCCGACCCAGGAGCTCCCCCTCTTCTACCACCGCACGCACTGGCGCAGGGAACGCGGTTTGTCGTGCGAGGAGATCGGCGGTCGGCTCGGAGTGACGGGACAGCGCGTGAGCGTGATTTTCAAGCGGGGGCGCTGCCCGGCGCGGTACATCCCGATTTTGCGCGACGAGTTCGGCATGCCGGATGACCTGCTGCCCCTGCCCAGCCGGGAAAAGCCCGGCCCCCTGAGCGCGGAGGAGCGCCGCAGCCTCTCCGGGATTGCAGAGGAAAGGGGCACGGCATGACCGCTCGCGCACTGTTCGAATCCAGCCTGAAAACGCGATTGAAATTGCTCTGCATGGCCCGCGAGCTGGCCTCGTCCGCCGACGTGGACGCCCTGCTGGAAATTTTTGACCGTCTGGAGGCTCGCGTGTTTGGCCGTCCTGGACCTGACGCGCTGGAGGGCACAGAGGCAGGGGACCTGTTGCGTCGTTTTTTGTTGGACCGGTGCGAGTTGTGCGAGGCGTCGAAGGTCCAAGCCAAGGATTTTTATAGCGCTTTCCACTCGTGGTGTCTGGCGTCCGGCATTGCCGAGGAGGAGATCATCACGCCCAACGCACTGGGGAAGCTGGTAAATTTCGTGCTGCAAAAGCACCACTCCAACGTGGTTTGGTATTGCGGCGTCAGGATTAAGGGCGTTGAGGATTCCGACGCCTCGCATCCGCCCTTAAACGCCTCGAGTTGATCCCTTTTTTTCGCTCTTAGCAACGGTAAAACAAGAGGGTTTTTTCCGTGAAACGATACGAATTTTACCGCAGTCTTGACGAGTTGCTCCACGACCTGCTCCTGCGGGCGCCCAACGGCAAGGACGCTGCCCACGTGGCCGAAACCATTGGCAAAGATTATTTCACGCTGGTCAAAGAGCTGCTGCCCTCGAACCCCGGCCACAAATTCGGCACGCGCGACCTCGTGCCCCTGATGTTGGCCTGCGGATCGGACGCCCCGGTGGCGTATCTGGCCGCGCGCATGGGCGGCGTTTACGTCTCGTGTCCGACGCCGGGAACGGACCTGACCGACGCGGGGCGGGCCGCTGTGCAGGCTGCTGCCGAGTTTGGCGACGTGATGCGGGCATTCCGGGACGCGACCGCGCGCGACAGCGAGGACGGAGAGGGGCTTTCCGAGCGGGAGCTGGCCCGGCTGGTTCGCGAGGCGAGCGAGGCCCAGGCGGCCATCGCCGAATTTTTGGCCGTGGTCAAAGGCGAGTTTCGCTCGCGGACCGGGCACGATCCGGACGATCTGTTTGGCGGAGAGGACAGACGATGAGCGATTTGCTGAAGCGCATCGACGCGGCCCTGCGCGAGATCGACGCGGCCCTGAATGGGCGTTTGCCCGTGCCGGGATACGGCGCGCGGTTGGTCATGGCCTCGCACCAGCTCACTGTGGTGCGCAACGACGAGCGGGCCCGGCTGTCCCGGCTGGCGGCCCTGGCCTCGGAATCGGATTGCTGCGAGCGCGGCGCGTACGTGCATCGCTGATGCTGCGTCCTGGTCTGGTTGTTGTGCTGGCCAGGAGCTGGCAGCGCCCCGCGTTGATCCGAGTCATCGGGCGGGGAACGCATCCGGGCCTCTGGGTCGGACGGGAACTGGGCAGGACGCGGGGACGGGACGGCATTGAGCCGATCCGGTCATTCCGGCCAGGAGAGGTCCGCGCCTGCCAGAAAGAGGATGGATTCCAGGCGATTTTGCCGGGGATATTTTAACGGGGGAGGCTCTCAAAATGAATCCGTCGTTGATCGTGGATGTGGCGGACGTTGTGGCGGAGTGGCTGTATTTGCAGCGTTTTCTGGAGACGTGCGGAGCGCGGCCCGATTTTTGGGGCGCTCCCGGTGTCGAGGGACCGAGAATGGGGGTGGGGTCATGACGTGGAGAGAATATCTTCGGGCAACAATTTCCGAATCGGATTCCGAGGAATTGCGGGCTTTTGTGCGAAAGGCTTCGGCTGGTCAGAGACCTACGCCGATCGTGTTCCTGGGCGCATCAGGTAAGAGCACGATGGTGCAAGCTCTGGCGTCTGCCGTACAGCCGTCCAAGGCGCTTCCCGTGAAACTCACGCATAATTTTGATTTGAAATGCTGTGCCCTTTTGTATGTCGATGGGCAGCCTTTTTCGGCCAATTTGCAGGCGCTGGTCAAGCATTTGATCCATGAAAACGTGGAATTCTCTGGAGGGTTGCTGCTCGCGGTGCAGTCCGAGCATGAAATTTCATCTGCGATATACGCTCGTCTTCGTCCTGTCCGAATCCGCAACGTAAAATTATGGCGCGGTAAGCGTTTTAACTTTCTCCCGGAATCGATCCGGAGTTGGGCAATGCTCCAAAATCGCGAGGAGGGCTAGGTATGCGTAAACCGTCGCGTGAACAGCTCGCCCCGAGCGAGCGGCTTTGCACCTGGTTGAGCCTCGTGCTCGGGGCTCTTGTGGTGGCGATGTTGCCTGCTGAGCCGTGGGTGTTCGCCACGCTCGGATGCGCCGGGGCTTTGGCCGTTGGCCTGCTGGCCGGGCTGTGTTGGGCTTTGGATCGCGATAAGCTGGAGGAGGCGGAGCATGACGAATGAGGCCGTGAAGCTGGCGCGCAGGCGTCTGATCGCAGAGGTAGTCTCCCGTCTGGTCGCGGAGGGGGTCAAGGAGATCCCGGTGGCCAATGTTTGGAGGATGTTTCGGAAAATCGCATCTGCTGAAACGGATATCGTCTGCGTGGGCCCGTTCTCCCAGGTTGTTCACGCCTACGGGATGCGCCTGGCGCGGCAGGAATTTGAAGGAAAGGTCGTGTCCATGTTGCTGATGGATACGCCGGGAGTGCGTGAATTTTTGAATGCAGAAAAAATCCAGGCCAAGAGGGAGAGCTCGCAAGGGGCTGAAACGTGGACCCCTGTTCATGCGCCGACCCGGACACCGGAGCATCGGCCCGAGGCGATTGCTGACGCGGAGAGGACGATTGCCGAGGTGGGAGGTCGCATTGAGACCGGCAGGCAGAGAGGATGCCGGGTGTGGCCCGCAGACAGAGCGGTCGGAGAGGACGCGGACACGTTGAGCGACGTACACCTGCGGCCCGTGACTCTGGACACGGGCGCGGCCCTGCATGCGCTCGGCGCGGGCTGGGAGCGCATTTATAATTGGGCTGGATCGGACGAGACGCTGGTGATGCTCGAAATGAACGAGGCCCTCCAGAGGCTGCGCTGTGGCGCGGAGCAGGACGGCGACCGCCTGACCGTGCTGGCCGGCGGCATCGTCATTGGCCAGCGGGCCGCTGGGGGTGCGGCATGAGCTGGCAGGACGGCGTCATCACGGTGGTGGGATGGTCGTTTTCGCTGGCGCTCGTGCCCATGCTGCGGCGGGGTGCGCCCAAGCCGTCGGTTTTGACGGCGCTCTGCAACTGCGTGTTGCTGCTCGTGCTGGCTGTGACTCTGTCCACGCTGGGGACGCGCTGGGGGGCAGCGTCCACAGCGCTGACCGGGGCGATCTGGGGAGTGGTCGGCGTGCGCGCCGCCAACGAGAGGGCGGGACGATGAGTCGCGACTCTCTCCGACTGACGGCCCACGCGCAGGATCGCATGGACCGCAGGGGCATCCCCCTGCCCGCGCTGCTCGGCGTGCTGGCCGCTGGCAAATGCCTCGGGCTGGACCGGATGGGGCGCTGCCTGCACCTGGAGCTGTGCGGCTATCGCGCTGTTGTGGACGTGCCCCTGGCCACGGTGGTGACCGTGTACGAGCGGGGAGAAAGGAGGATGAGGGGATGAGACCTTTCACAAGGCATGATGGTTTGCGTGGCTTCGAGCATAAGGATTTTCTTGACCGAAATCAGTGCGAATTGGTGATGGAGACGCATTTCCAGGGGAAGCTTTCGGTGGGGATGTGTCTGCTGGACAAAAAAGAGGCAGCCATGCTGGCGGGGATTCTTCTTCACTGGAGTGACCGAGGAAGGCTTCCAGAAATACCGGGCGAAATGTTTCGGCTGTCTCGTGAACGGGCCAAAATGCGTTCGCATGCGGCCTATGTCGAGGGATTCCTGAAGGGCACGGGCTACGACGGCGACGATTACGAGCTGGCCCAGGCGGACGCGGAGAGATGCTGGATGGTGAGCGAGGCGTCTAAGCGCGTGCTGCGCAGGGAGGGCTAGTCATGCTCATGCCCCCAGCCCCTGTTGTCGAATCCCGTCCGCGCCCTGCCGCCGGGCGCCCGATCAAATGCACCTCGCGGACCTGCCCCAGCCGCTGGCGTTGCCTCGCCTGGCATCGTCCTGCGGACGGTCGCCGCTGCGAGGATCGTGACGCAGGTCGCGGCGAGGCGGACAGGTGTGGTCTGTTCCAGGAGGTGCGGGCATGAGCGACTGCATATACAAGCGCGACCTGCGCGACGGAATGTGGCTGTGCGAAAATCCGGAATTTGACAAAGCGCTTACACGGGCTGACGAATTTCGCACAGAAAACGTACGGCTGCGTAAGGCGCTGTCTGCTTGCGCTCGGAACGATAAAACACACTATGAGCACCACGAGCCCAGGCCGGACGGAACAAGGCCTTGCGAAGGAGAAGGCACAATATGGCTAACTCCACGCGAAATCGCCAACGCCGCGCTCAAGGAGAAGAAGTGATGCCACAGAATATCACGATTCGTGGAACGTCTTTGGTCAAGCGGGGGATTTGCCCGGTGTGCTGTGAAGCTGTCCTTGAGGCCGTCAACAATCAGCCATGCGGGCAGCAGACTGTCGGGACCAGTTTTGAGTGCAGTGGTTGCGGCATGTCCGGAGCGGCGTACTTGTGGGAATGCGCGTGGGGTTTGGAGCGTATTCTGAATGAACGCGCCGCGCTCAAGGAGAAGAAGTGATGCCCGCGTATAATTTCCAGGCAAAATTCGCTCCGCTCGTGGAGTCCGGCGAAAAGCGCCAGACCATCCGCGCAATCGGCAAGCGGCGTCATGCACGCCCCGGTGAGCGCGTGCAACTTTATACCGGCATGCGCACCAAGGCATGCCGAAAGCTGGTAACGCCCGATCCGGTGTGTACCAAAGTTTTGCCCATCCGGATGGAGAAAAACCAACAGGGTGGACTCAACGTTGATCTGGACGGCGTGGCGGTGAATGCCCTCCGGACTGCGGAGGCGGATGGTTTCAGAACAGCACACGAGATGCTGGAATTTTTCGAGCGCACGCACGGCCTCCCCTTCGAGGGGGTGCTGATCCGTTGGGAGGCTTCTGATGCATAAAATATCTTGGCTTAACGGCGACAGGAAGGGCGAGACGTGGAACCCGCACGTCGGATGCTCCAAAACAAGCCCCGGATGTTCACATTGCTATGCCGAAACCATGGCCGTGCGTCTGGCGGCCATGCCAGCTACACGCGACCTGTACGGGCAGGTTGTTGAGTGGAAATGCGAGCATCGCGAGGAGGGAGAATACAACACGTTCGGAGCACGCGCAAAGGGGTGGAACGGCAAGACGGCGTTCTCTGAAACCGCGCTGGTCAAGCCGCTTTCGTGGAAGAAGCCGCGCACTGTCTTCGTGTGCAGCATGAGCGATCTGTTCCACGAGTCCGTTCCGGATGAGTGGATTGATCGCATCTACGCAGTCATGACCCTTTGTCCGCAGCATCGCTTTATCGTGCTGACCAAGCGCAGTAAGCGGATGCGGGAATATATGAGTTCTACGAGAGATTTTACAGACGCTCGCAAGCGCCTTGGGCTCGGGATAGCATCCGGGATACAGATTTGTTCTACACCCTGGTCCCTCCCCAACGTGGCCCACATGGTCACGGCTGAAAATCAGGAAATGGCCGACGAGCGCATCCCGGACCTGCTCGCAACCCCGTCCGCGCTGCGTGGCGTGAGCATCGAGCCGATGCTGGCGGGGGTGGACCTGACGGAAATCTATGACGAGGACTACACTCACTTCTGTGCCCTGACCGGATGGAAGTCCGATAGCGTTGATACATATTCCACAAACAAACTTGACCTTGTGATCTGCGGAGGAGAGTCCGGACAAGGAGCGCGTCCCATGCACCCGGATTGGGCACGGTCTCTGCGTGACCAGTGCGCGGCAGCTGGCGTCCCGTTCCACTTCAAGCAGTGGGGTAAATACCTCCCGCGCGACGTGACCGGACAAATCAAATTCAACGGCACGTACGTCCCGGCAGGAAATGACTCTTTCTCGAAAAAGTACATGCGACTGCTCGACGGGCGCGAGCATAACGGGACGTTCCGGTGGCCCGATGCGTAGCCTGATCGATCTGGCCGGTCCAACCGGCCCCCTCCGAGAGATCATCATCGACAGCTTTGCCGGGGCCGGCGGCGCGTCCATGGGCATCCGCATGGCCCTGGGCAGAGATCCGGACGTGTGCGTCAACCACGACCCGGTGGCCGTGGCCATCCACACCGCCAACCACCCCGGCAGCATCCACCACTGCAAGTCGGTCTGGGAGGTCACGCCCCAGGAGCTGGGCATGGGCCTGCCCGTGGGCCTGCTGCACGCCTCGCCGGACTGCAAGCATTTCAGCAAGGCCAAGGGCGGCAAGCCGTTGAGCCAAAACATCCGCGACCTTGCATGGGTCATCGTCCGCTACGCCGAGGCTCTGTTTCCGCGCGTGATTATCATGGAAAACGTCGAGGAGTTCCAGGATTGGGGGCCGCTCGACCCGGCCACGGGCAGGCCGATTCCGCAGCGGAAGGGCGAGACGTTCCGGGAATGGCTCGCGGCGCTCAAGCGCCTGCGCTACCGCGTGGAGTGGCGCGAGCTGCGCGCCTGTGATTACGGCGCGCCCACGATCCGCAAACGGCTTTTCATTCTCGCCAGGCGCGACGGTCTGCCCATCGTCTGGCCGAAGCCCACGCACGGCAACCCCAAGAGCAAGGCCGTCAAATCCGGCAAGCTCGCGCGCTGGCGCACGGCTGCCGAGTGTATCAATTGGTCCGACCCGGCCCCGAGCATCTTCGAGCGCGCGCGGCCCCTGGCCGAAAATACCCTCCGGCGCGTGGCCAAGGGCATCGAGCGGTACGTGGTGGATGCGGAGAAACCTTTTTTGGTCAAAGCCTGCCACGCCTACCACCACTTCCGTGGGCAGGCGCTGGACGAGCCGCTGCGCTCCATCTCGACACAGCCGGGCTTTGCCCTGGCCTGCCCGCATCTGACCACCTATTACGGCATCAAGGGCGGCGCTGATCTACGCGCGCACCCGGTCGACGATCCGCTGCGCACGGCCAGTACCGAGAACCGTTTCGGCCTGGTCTTCCCCTGCCTCGTGACAAATACCAGCGGCCACGCGGCGCAGGACATCGCCGATCCGGCTCCGACCCTGACCACTGGCGGGCAACAAATGCTTTGCGCGCCGTACCTGACCGAGCACGCCAATTCGAGCACGCAGCGTGTCTTTCCAGCGGACGAGCCGTTGCGAACGCAGGTCGCCCAGGTCAAGCGCGGGCACTTCTCCCTGGCCTGCCCGGTCCTGATTGGCGCTGGAGGCCCGACATACTCCGGGGAGCCTGCCCGCGCGGAAGCTCCGTTGGGTACGATAGTGGCCAAAAATACACGCGCCGTCTGCACGGCACACATTGTCAAAAACTACACCGGAGTGGTCGGGTCGGCAGCGGATGCGCCGCTCGGCACGTTCACGGCTGTGGACCACAACAGCCTTTGCGTCTGCCACGTACAGCGCATGCATGGGCGTTCCGTTGGGCAGGGCGTCGAAACTCCTTTGGGAACCGTCTGCGGGCACAGCAAGGACCAAATTTGCGCGGCCAGCATGGTCAAGATGCGCGGCAATGCTGCCAACCTCGCGCCCGGCTCCCCTGCGGACAGCCCGTTGGACACCGTTTCCGCCGGCGGGCTGCATCACGGCGTCAGCTGCGCACACCTGCTCAAATACTACGGCACGGCCTGCGGACACGCCATGGGCGATCCAGCGCATACCGTCACCAGCAAACACCGCCTCGGGCTGGTGGAGTCGCGCACGGGCGGCGGGCACGCTGCGGAGGTGCGGGCGTTGCTGCTGCGCTTCCGGGCCGAGGAGCGGGCGCGGCGCGAGGCCAAGGCCGTGCGCATGGACTGGCTCGACGAGCTGCTGCTCGACACCTTCGCGGGAGAGGTGGTCATCGAAGGCCAGGTCTACGTCATCGACGACATCGGCCTGCGCATGCTCCGCCCGCGCGAGCTGGCCAGGGCGCAAGGCTTCCCGGACGAGTACATCCTCGACCCTATCAAGCCGAACGGCAAGCGCGTTACGGCCACGGAGCAGGTGCGAGGCATCGGCAACAGCGTTTGCCCGCCCCTGGAAGCCGCGCTCGTGCGCGCCAACGTGCCGGAGCTGGCGGTGGAAAAAGCGGAGGTGGCGGCGTGAGGCCTAAATTTTCTCGTGCTCACAAATTCAGGATGCTCACGGTTTACGTCCGAGGCTGGGTAATTCAGGTAGGCCTCGATTTCAATTTCCCCTTGGGGATGCGTACATCCTCCGGCGTCCGGTTCAGTGGCCATTGCCGCTCCTGGCTGGAGCATGACGGACTATTCTGTGAACACCATCAGGCATGGTTCGGGCCGGTCGGAATTGGCTGGGGAAAGATGGAGGTGGCGGCGTGAGAATCGGCCTGATCGACTGCGACGGCACGCGCCACCCGAATCTCGCGCTGATGAAAATTAGCGCGTGGCACAGGCGGCATGGTGACACCGTCCTGTGGTTTCACCCACTTTTCTCTGCTGAATTCGACGCCGTTTACGCCTCGCGCGTTTTTTCATTCGGCCCTGCCCCGGAGCTGCCCAGAGGCGTTGAGCGCGGAGGGACCGGGTTTGGGGAGCCGTACGGCAACCTCCCCGAGGAAATCGAGCACATGCGCCCGGATTACAAGCTCTACAGGATCACAGACACGGCCTACGGGTTCGTGACGCGCGGGTGTCCCAACCACTGTCCGTGGTGCGTGGTCCCGGCCAAAGAGGGCCAGATTAGCGCACACGCTGAGTTCGGCGAGTTCTGGGACGGGCAGGAGAACATCGTGCTCATGGACAACAACATCCTCGCGCACGAGCACGGGCTGGCCCAGCTGGAACAGATCGCCTCGACCAGGGCCAAGTTGGACTGCAACCAGGGGCTGGACGCACGGCGCGTTGACCACGCCGTCGCCGCGTTGCTGGCGCGTGTCCGCTGGAAAGTACTGCGCTTTGCCTGCGACAGAGCCGACCAGATGCCCGCCGTGGAGCGGGCCGTCAGGCTCGTGCGCGAGGCTGCGGGGCATGCCTCTTTCGGTGGCCAGCGCATCCGCTGCTACGTGCTCGTCCAGGACATCGAGGACGCCCTGGAGCGAGTCGAATTCCTGCGGAAGCTGGACGTGGATCCGTTCGCCCAGCCGTTCCGCCCGCTCGACGGCGGGGAACCGGACGCGACCCTGAAGCGGTTCGCCCGCTGGGTCAACCACAAGGCGATTTTTCGGACGGTCCCGTGGGAGGAATACAAATTTCGAGAGGTGGCGGCGTGAGCATTACCCGCCCCGTCCTCCGCTACCACGGCGGCAAGTGGAAGCTGGCCCCGTGGATCATCAGCCACATGCCGCCGCACGTCTCCTACGTCGAGCCCTACGGCGGCGCAGCATCGGTGCTGTTGCGCAAGCAGCGCGCTGGTTTGGAGGTCTACAACGATTTGTATGATGATGTGGTTAACGTGTTTCGTGTGTTGCGAGACCCCGCCCTTGCCGAGCGACTCCGCCTCGCTTGTGAGCTAACTCCCTTTTCTCGATCCGAGCTGGTCGCTGCGCTTGTCCCCTCCGGCGATGCTGTGGAGCGAGCCAGGCAGACCATAGTCCGCTCTTTTTTTGGCCGAGTTGCTGAAGGCATCGAAGGCTCTCGCCCAAGGACTTTCCGTCTCTACAGGGATGGCTATTCGGTCGCTCGTGGGTGGGCGGCCTGGCCAGAGTGCATCCCGGCTTTCGTAGAGCGCCTGCGTGGGGTGACCATCGAGCAAATGGATGCCCTAGGACTTATTGAACGGTACGACTCTGCGGATGCGCTATTGTTCGTTGACCCGCCCTATGTTCATGAAACCAGAACAGACATCAAGGCTAAGCGTGGGGCCTACCGCCATGAGATGACCGACACGGACCACGAGGACCTGGCCAGGTCGCTGCATGGGGTGCAGGGCATGGTCCTGCTCTCCGGGTACGGCTCGCCGCTCTACGATGATCTTTATGCCGGCTGGACGCGAGTTACACGGAGCGCCTATGCGGACAAAGCCAGCCCTCGCACCGAAATTTTGTGGATGAACAAGTCCGCTGCGGAGCGTTGCCCGCGCCTGGGCCTGCTCGCGGTGTGTGAATAAGGAGAACGGATATGATTAGCGGAGAAAGTTTCCGTGGCCTTTTTACGGCCTTGATTGTCGTCGTGGTCATTATCGCCATCGGGGCGTGGGAACTGCTTGGCTGGCTTTTCAGCCACATTAGCATCGGGTGGATGTAGAAGCTGACCGACATTCATGTCGGTCAGGTGTCTTAACTAGATAAAATTATTGGTGAGAATATGTCTGCAAAACTGAATCGGGTGACGCTCATAGGTCGGATGGGGCAGGACCCCAAGCTGAGCTACACCAACGGCGGGGCCGCCGTGGCGAGTTTCTCCCTGGCCACGGACGAGAGCTACACCGACCGCAACAACGGCCAGAAGGTCGATCGCGTGGAATGGCATCGCATTGTGGCCTGGCGCCAGCTCGGCGAGTTCTGCGGACGTTGCCTTGCCAAGGGGCGGATGGTGTACGTCGAGGGCAAGCTCCAGACCCGCAAGTGGTCGGACGACGGCGGCGTTGAGCGCTACACCACCGAGATTGTGGCCGAGAGCGTCCAGCCGCTGGACAGGCGGCCGGAAACGGCCGGGGGCGAGGAGTAGCACATGGGACTGCGTCAGACCCTGATTGAGGCCCTGGGCAGGCGGTGCAGCGCACACGAGGTTGCGCTGGCGTTTGAAAAGCCGCGCTCGTGGGTGTACAAAAACGCCGCCGCCCTCGGCGGGGTTAAAATCGGGGGGGAGTGGCAGTTTTTTGAAAACGAAATAGTGAGTCGATTCAGATCCACCAGTGGAGGAGGTTCGATTGCCTGTCAAGCGCAAGAACCACAACACGGGAAAAACGGAATTCTACGGCAGGATTGTTCTGCCAGACGGGAGGCGCAAGGAAAAGAAGTTCTCCACGCGGTCGAAGGCCTTGGAGTGGGAGGTCTTGATCCGGCAGAAACTGAAAGAGTCCTCGCGCACGCAGACCCCTTTGATCTCCTTGCACAGCCTCATGACCAAGCACCTCGAGGCGCTCGTGGCCAAGGGCGTGTCCGAAGGCACGATGACAGATAAGCAGCGGGTGTTCAAGGCGCTGCTGGCTCGTTCGGGCGTCTCGCCGACCATGGAGGCCGGGGCGCTCTCGCATGACGTGGTGCGTTGCTTCCTGGACCAGGTCGCCGCCGAAAAAAGCGGCCACAGGGCAAACACCTACCGCAAGCACCTGGTTCGGTTGTGGTCGTGGGGCAGGCGGGCGCGGCTCGTGCCGGGCGATTGCCCCTGGGATGTCGAGCGGTACAAGGAGGAGCGCGGCGAAAAGTACGTCCCGCCCGAGGCGGACTTCTGGGCGGTGTACGAGGTCGCGGACAAAGTTCCCACCAGCTATTCGGAGCGGTGCGGCCACTTTGACCGCCAGCCGCACCGGAAACGGATGCTCCTGGCCATGCTGCACACCGCTGCCCGGCGCGGCGAGGTCTTCCAGATGCGCTGGGCGGACGTGGACTTTGAGGACGGGCGGGTGCGGCTCTGGACGCGCAAACGCACCAGCGGGCGCGAGGGCGACTGGATACCCCTGACCGAGCAGCTCGCACAGGCATTACTGGATCAGCGCAGGGAGACGGGGTTCGGCGAGTTTGTGTTCGTCAACCCCGCGACCGGGAAGCCCTACACCAGCGCCAGCAAGATGATGGGCCGGATATGCGATCAGGCTGGCGTCAAGCGGTTCGGCTTCCACGCGATACGGCACTTGTCCGCGTCGCTGCTGGCCAAGGCGCGCGTTGATCTGCCCACGATACAACTCATTCTGCGGCATCGGTGTGAGTAGCCATCCATTTTGAGAATCTTCGTCACGTTAGGTGAGAACGGCTTTTCGCTCACTCCGCACGTTGGAATACCCTTTGCTACGCGCACGCGCGCGAGAAACACCTACCACAACGGCTC
>JBFWMD010000072.1:0-17884 GCA_050251775.1 Desulfovibrio sp. | reverse complement strand
AGGGTTCCCCCCGGACCCCCCTCCCAAAGACCTTTCATCGGCCGGACGCCCCAGGGCGTCCGGCTTTTAATTCATAACGCTACCAAATTTTAACATGTTGCAGCACCCGGTGTGATAAACTCGAAACGATTGTGGACCCTCCCCGCCGCGCAAGGCGCGGCGGAGAAAGGGGGTTCGGGGGCCGCGGGCCCCCGGCCGCCGGAGGCTGCCTTTCTGTTACTACTCCCACTCCCAGTGCTTTTTACGCAACAGCGCATAGCTGCGTTCGCCGTGGACCATTTCCGCGAGTTTTTTCCCACCAGCGCGCAGGAACAGGGAAATGGGCGCGTAGCCGTGGATGTTTACGGCGGTAAGCAGGATTTTCCGCAGGGCATTGGAGGCCTTGAGTTCCGGGAAAATGTTTTTTTCCAGCCGCCGCCGATAGAGCGTGTCGGCGCGACCCGTATTACGGGTTTCGTCGAGCACCGAGAGGGCGGCGTATTTGCCGCTCATGAGGGCGTAGAAAATGCCTTCGCCCAGGGTCGGCTCCACGAGTCCGGCCGCATCTCCGGCAAGAAGCAGAGGCCCTCTCCCGCTGATTTTCAGCCAATTGCCGTAGGGCAGGGGATGGCCCTGGAGTGGAGGGGATTGGTCCGTGCAGATGTGCAGTGCCTCCAGGTATTCCTGGAGGCAGGCCCGTAAAGGTTTTTCCTCCCGCAGGCCGCACATGCCGATGACGAGGTGTTCCGGATTGGGAAAGACCCATCCGTAGCCCGCTCTGTTGAATCCGAGGTGCAGCAGAGGTGTTTGCAGGTCGCGAAGATTCGTGGATACGCATTCTCGTGGGATGCGCAGTTCGATGCTGTCCGCCAGATTGGTGCGCCAGCGACGTTTGTCCGGGTGCAGGGCGCGGCGCATACGACTGTTGGCCCCATCCGCCCCGATGATGAACCGCGCGCGGAAGCATCGGCCGTCTTCGGTTGCCACTGTGCCCTGCTGAGGATTACAGTCTATTGCCCTGGCCTGAACAAGTTGGGCTCCGGCCAGCTCGGCCCGGCGCAGCAGCAGGTGGTCCAGCCTGGTTCTGCTCACGAAGTGGAAGGGATAGGGCGCTGTTCCCGAGAGCAGGTGGCGGTCGCGGTGGAAGAGCGAATATTCTACGGATTTGCCGAAAATTACGCCCAGGTCCGTGAGATCTTCCGGAGTGAGCGCAAAGGCGGAATCCAGGGCTCGCAGGGTTTTTTTGGTCAGCAGCCCACCGCAGAGTTTGGGGCGGGGAAACCGGGCGCGGTCCAGGAGTGCGACCCGCAGGCCGCCGAGCGCCAGGGTGCGGGCTGCGGCGGAGCCTGCCGGACCGGCTCCGACCACCAGAGCGTCGAAGCTGGCTGATGCGTTATTGGAACGGTCCATGAGGGTAATATTTACGCCCGACTGCTAAAAATCGCAAGATGAGCGAACTCTTTTAGCTAAAAATACGTATTGTCGGGCAGGAACACCAGAATAGGAAACAGAAGCGGGGTTGTGGAACAGAATGGGCGAAATCCGGGCCATGGTTTTTGACTTTGATGGTACGCTTGCCGAGTTGACCATTGATTTCAGTTTGATGAAACGACGGGTTTCTGCTTTGGCCGCTGCCTTTCTCGGGGAGGAGCCGGAGCAAAGCGCTCTGCCCGTGCTCGAATGGATGAAGGAGCTGGCCGCCGAGGTGGAGGAGTTTGAAGGTTCTGAATTGGCGCTGGAATTTCATTCCCGGGCGCGGCTGGTGGTCAATGCCACGGAACTGGACGCGGCCAGAAGCGGACGGCTTTTTCCATTTACGGAAGTCATGCTGGACGAGCTTGCCGCGCGCGGAGTGGGCACGGCCGTGATCACGCGCAATTCCACGGCTGCAGTGCGCACGGTTTTTCCAGAAATCGCCAAGCGTTGCGGCGCTTTCATCCCCAGGGAGGACGCCGTTGCCGTAAAGCCGGACCCGGCCCATGTGCTTCAGGCTTTGGAGCGGCTTGGGATAGCGCCCGGATCCGCGCTGGTGGCGGGCGACCACGGTATGGACATTGCGGCGGGCCGGGCAGCGGGTTGCGCGACTGCTGGAGTGCTCAGCGGGAACATGAATGCCCAGGCCCTGGAGGCGTTCCGCCCGGACTACATCGAAGCGGACGCGGCCGCGCTGGTGCGGCGGCTGATGGACGAGGGACGGCTTTAGCCGTCATGGGAAAGCGGGAAACGGCGTGACCACGAACAGCAGAATGAAGATCGTCAAAAAGATCAGCCTGAAACAGGGCATGTTCGTGGTTCAGTACGGCAAGGGAACCGAAGCCGAGCCTTTTGCCATCGTCAACCAGCCGATCCACTCCTGGGAGGACGTGAAGCGGTTCATTCCGGAAAGCGTGAACGAGGTGATGATCGATCCGGAGTTCGATTACGAGACCTGGAAGCGCCAACAGCGGGAGCAGGCCGAGCAGGAGCGCCAGCGCCGTGCGGCCGAGGAGCGGGACCGGGAAGAAGAGCAGCGCACTCAGGACGAGGCCCAGGCGCGACGCGCCGAGGAGGAGGCAGCCAGGGCCGAGGCCATGGCTCGCGCCCGCGAACAAAAGCGGCTGGCCCTGGAACAGAAACGGATCGAAGAATTGCGACTGGCCGAGGAGGAGCGCAGGGCCAAGGAAGAGCGGCTGGCCAGGGAAAGGCGCGCGGCCACGGAACGCTGGCTGGCGGAGCAGGCCCGGCAGGAGGAGAAAAAACGCCAGGAGTGGGAGCGTCTCCAGCAGGAAGAGGCAGAGCGCGAGCAGCTCCGTTTGGCTGCAGAAGAACGGCGGAAGAGAAAAGAGCAGGAACAGGCCCGGCAATTAGCCGAAAAGCAGCGCAAGGCAGCGGAAGAAGCCTCGCGACAAACCGAGGAAGCGCGCATCCGGCTCCTGGCGGAAAAGCAAGCCCGGACAGCGGCGGAAACAGCAGCAAAGCGCATGGCCGAAGAGACCACCCGCAAAGCCGAGGAACAGGAACGCGAGCGCAGGCTTGCCGAAGAAGAGGCCCGGCAGGCGGCTGAGGCGGAACAGCGGCGCCAGGAGCGGGAACGCAGAAAAATTTCCGAAGAGGCCCGGATCCGGGCCGAGAAAGAGGCCGACCGCCTTGAGCGGCTGCGCCTCCAGGAGCGGGAGCGCGCAGAGCGTGAAGCCCGGCGATTGGCTGAAAAACAGGCTGAAGAGCAACGCGGGGCAGCGGAAGAGGCTGCTCGTCTGGCTGAAACGGAGCGGCTGAAGGCTGAGGCGGAGAAGCGCAGGATCGAGAAAGAACAGCGGGAAACCGAGGCGATCCAACGCCGCAATCTTGCCGAAGCCGCAAAAAGGCAGGCCGAGGAGCAGGCCCGGAAACGCGCCGAGGAGCGCGTCCGGCTGGAGGCGGAGCAGGCAGCGCGGGAATCCGAGAACGCCCGGCTGGAGGAAATCCGGCGGAAGCGCCTCGTGGAGGAGCAGACGCGACTGCGAAGGGAAGCGGAGGAGCGCGCCCTTCAGGAAGCCGCAGCCAGGCAGCGGGCCGAAGCCGAAGCGCGGCGGATCGCCGAAGAACAGGCCCGGATTCTGGAGGAGGAGCAACGCCGTCTGGCTGCCGAAGAGCAAGCCCGCAGGGCCGAGCTGGAGCAAAAGCGCGCAGAACAAGAGGCCGCGCGGGAACAGGAGCGTCTCCAACGGGAAGCGAAGGAGCAAGAGCGGCGTCGAGCCGAACAGCAGGCGCGGGAACAGGCCGAGGCCGAAGCCCGCATGCGGACCGAAGAGGATGCCCGCCGTCGCGCCGAGGAGCAGGAGCGCCTTCGCCAGGAGGATGCCCGCGTCCGTGCCGAGGAAGAGGAACGGCTGCGGAAAGAGGCCGAGGAAGAGGAGCGGCACAAAATGGAAGCGCTCAAGGAGCGCGCCGCTGAGCTTGCGGAACAGGAGCGGCGGCGCAAGGCCGAGGAGGAGGCCCGGGCCAAGGCTCGGCGTGCCCGGCGCGAGCAGCTCCAGCAGGAGCAGATAGGCTCCCTGAGCCGGGAGCTGCCCGAGGCGGAAAAACTCTATGCCCAGGCCCTGGCCTACCAGCGCAAAGCCCTGGAGCTGGCCCGACGGGAAGGCAGACTTGACCTGGAGCGGGGTGTGGGATTGGTGGAACGGATCATGGAATCCCTGGAGCGCAACGGCACGGCCCTGGCGTCCATGCTCAAGCTGCGCCATTTCGGGGAATTCAATCTGACGCATCCCATCAACGTGGCCGTGCTCGCCGTGGCCCTGGCCCATCACATGAACCACAGCCGGGAGGAGCAGCGCCTCGTGGGTCTGGCCGGGCTGCTGCACGACGTGGGCAATGCCAGGATTCCCCTGGTGATCCTGAACAAGCCGGGAAAACTCACGGAACGGGAATACAAGATCGTGCGCGCCCACCCCGAGGAGGGCGCGGACATGCTTCGGGCCTATCCGGAGCTGGACCCCGTGGTGCGCCGCATCGTGGCCGAGCATCACGAGCGGGCCGACGGCAGCGGGTATCCCAAGGGTCTGACCCAGGAGCAGATTCATCCGCTCACGCCCGTGGTTTCCGTGACCGAAGTCTACGACGCCCTGACCAGCAGGCGGGTCTATGCCGGACCCATTCCCACCTCGGCGGCCATGAGCCGGATCTACCGCATGGGTGGTGTCCAGCTCCGGGCGGAAACCGTGGAACGGTTCATCAAGTTCATGGGCATCTATCCCGTGGGCAGTCTCGTGCGCCTGAGCAGCGGGGAACACGGGGTCGTGCTCTCCGTGGATCCGGCCATGCCCCTCAAACCTCTGATCAAAATCGTCTACGACGCCAAGATGCGCACCATTCCATCACGCTATGCGGACCTGGCCTCACCGCGCCCGGTGGACAAGGATCTCCGCATTCTGGAACACGTCAACCACCACGACTTCAATCTGGACGTGGTCAACCTCATGGGCTGAGCCTCAGACCCGAATCAATTCGTATTTTCGACAGCCCAGACCGATCTGTTCGGCGTAGTCCAGGCCGAAATCCGCGGGAACATGCCCATGCACCGCGCGGAACTTGTCCTCCCCGGGCTGGTAGGACAGGGGAAGTTTGCTCGGGCTGCAAGCCGGAGCCTTGTTGACCAGATCCAGGGAGGCCTGGTCCACAGCCACGGGATCCAGGGAAGCCAGAACTCCGATGTCGGAACACAGCGGGGCATCGGAATAGCCGGCGCAATCGCATTCAGGAATCACGTCCACCACGAAGTTGACATGCAGGCAGGGCCGCTTTTTGGGTTCCAGCACGGCCTTGGCATACTCCATCATCCGTTCCAGGAACTCCTGCACGTTGGTGCGCCAGTCAATGACCAGCCCGCCGTTCTTGCAGGCCAGGAAACAACCGCCGCAACCCACGCAGCGCTCCTCGTCGATGGTGATGCGACCCTGGCCCACAGGGCCGTCCAAAGCCAGAGCGCCGGTCGCGCAGGCCGCAACGCAGAGGCCGCAGCCCACGCAGTCCTCGCGTTTGAGCGTGGGTCCCGTGGTCAGGTGCTGTTGCATTTTGCCCTGCTTGCTTGCGCAGCCCATGCCGATGTTCTTCAGGGCGCCTCCATAGCCCGCCAGTTCGTGGCCCTTGAAGTGGTTCAGGCTCACGAACCAGTCCGCGCTGTGGATGTCCCCGGCAATGTAGGCGGTTTCGATGTGTTTCCCGTGCACGGGCACAGCGACCTGGTGCTGGCCCTTGAGTCCGTCCGCGATGATCACGGGCGCGCCCAGGGCGAGTCCGTCAAAACCGTGTCGTTGGGCCAGAAGCGCGTGGGAAACGGCTTCACCCCGGTGGCCCACATAGAGCGTGCTCGCGTCCGTCAGAAAAGGCCTGCCACCCGCTTTACGGATGAAGTCGAGCACGGCCCGGACCCAGATGGGCCGCAGGAACGTGGTTGTTCCTTCCTCGCCGAAGTGCAGTTTCACGGCGGTCAGGTCATGTTTGTGGATTTGTTCCGCAGCGCCCGTGGCCCGCAGGAGTTTGGTGATCCGTTTTGAAAACGGAGAGTTCATGCTGGCGCGTAAATTCCAGAAATAGACGTTCGAAGGCATGGCGTTCCTCCTCAAGATGGTCTGCCGTTTTCAGGAATGGTCCAAAGATACGGCTTTTGCTCGTGTTACGGAAGATGCTCTGACGGGTCGATTCCGACCCGGGGTCAGTTTGCGCGGAACAGTCCGAAGTTTCACGGGAAACAGAGTTCAAAAAATATCGGATAAGGCGAAGCGGAACATTCCCGGAACGTTGAAGAGATATTGACAATCAAAGAGCGACGCGCGGATTGTCAGGAGTTATCCGTTGTAATTGTGGGATAAAAAACTATCGCAAATTCTGCACGCGAATGTACAGGACCAGTCCGAACATGGTCAGCGCGATTCCGGACCAGCCCAGAGCCCCTGGCAGCGCCGCACCGAGCAGGGTGATTTCACCGGCCAGGGAAAAGATCACTTCCATGGACTGGGTGCAGTCCACGGCCGCGAGTTGCGCCGAGGTGGCGGCCGCATGCCGGGCGGCCAGAAACAGGCTGGTGGCCAGTACGCCGGAAAAAAGCGCCACCAGGAAAGTGTTCAGCAGCTGGCCCGCGGCGGGCAGAGGTGGATGGGTCGCGGCGATGAGCGCGAGCCAGAGCGGAATGGAACCAAGAGTTAAGAGCAGCACGCGGCAAAAGGGATCATCCATGACCCTGCGCGTTTCGGGCGTGCTGTTCAGGGCGGGAATGCGCGCGGACCCGCCGTTGCGGGCTTCCCAGACCAGCTGGTTGCCAAAGGGATAGGCGAACGCGGCCAGGAGCACGGGCAGCGCCCCCAGCAAGATATGTCCCAGGGGCGCGCTTCCGGCCTGTTCCAGGTTCACCAGCACAATGCCGAGAAAGATGATGCTGGTCAGCATCAGGGCGCGCAGGGGCACGCGCTTGCCGAATCCGAGCAGCACCAGGGGGGTGGCCAGGATGGTGGTCTGCCAGGTGGCGGCCACAACCCAGCCGGGCGCCAGCGTGGAACTGAAAGTGATCAGAGCGTAAAAGCAGCCAAACCCCACGCTGCCGGCCAGAGTCCAGAAGCGCCAGTGCCGGGCGAAGAGCCGCAGGGTTTCCAGCAACAGGGCGCGGCGTCCGGAAAGCAGCAGCCCGCAGACAAGCATGCCGAGCATCCAGAAATAGCGCAGGCTCGCGGACCAGACCCAAGGGCCGCCCGCAAGGCTCATGGCCCGGTTGAGCACGAAGGTGGCGCTGAAAAAGAGCGCGGCCAGGGTTCCGAGAAGCAGTATCCGCATGGGCGATTTCTCCGGCGCGGGCGCGGTCGTGTTGCGCTCCCTTCGTATTGGATTCGCGCGTGTTCGTCCATGCTCCCGGATCAAAACAAACTATTGGTTTGTCACGACCAGGGGATGCACCCTGGGAAATATTCCTGGGAGCAAAGGGTTTCTGCAAAAAACATCTGAAAAATTGAAATGTTAGAAATTATGAGCTGAAATAATGAGAAATTGAAAAAATCTAGATTTTTTTTCAACGAAAAAAACAACGGTTCGGTACGGTTGCGGGCATGGGCTTTTTCTTTCGAGGCGAATGAGTGTTTCTGCTACTAGTCATTATGATCAATCTTTCCTAATATGCTTTTCTTGGGGCGTCGTCCCTGTTCCAAACTTACATTTTTAATAACCCGAAATTATAAGAGATTATGACAAAAATTCCCATGCCCAAGACATTGCGGGAGCCGGAGATCAATCCCAACGCCAAAGTCGTCCTGGAGCGCCGCTACCAGCGCAAGGATGAAAACGGCGTGGCCTATGAAAGCTCAAAGGAGCTGTTTTGGAGGGTGGCCTCGGCCATTGCAGCGGAGGAGGCCAAATACGAGGCCTCACCGGTCAAGCCCGAGGCTCTGGCCCGCGATTTCTACGAGTTGATGACCTCCTGGACCTTCCTGCCCAACTCGCCCACGCTGATGAACGCGGGAACCGACTTGGGCCAGCTCGCGGCCTGCTTTGTGCTGCCTGTGGAAGATTCCATGGAAGGCATCTTCGACGCGGTCAAAAATGCGGCCATGATTCATAAATCGGGCGGCGGAACGGGCTTCTCCTTTTCCCGCCTGCGGCCCCAGGATGCGCGCGTGGGCTCCACCGGCGGCATCGCCTCCGGCCCCATCTCTTTTTTGAAGATCTTCAATACCGCCACCGAGCAGGTCAAGCAGGGCGGAACCCGTCGCGGCGCAAACATGGCCATCCTGCGCGTGGACCATCCGGACATCCTGCGGTTCATCAAGGCCAAGGAGCGTGAGGGCGAGCTGAACAACTTCAACCTTTCCGTGGCCCTGACCGAGAAATTCATGCGCGCCGTGGAAAAGGGCGAGGAATACGACCTCGTGGCTCCGCACACCAAGAAAGTCACCAGCCGGCTCAATGCCCGCGAGGTCTTCGAGCTTCTGGTGCGCAAGGCCTGGGAATCCGGCGATCCGGGCATGGTTTTTCTGGACCGCATCAACCGCGACAATCCCACCCCGGCACTGGGCGAAATCGAATCCACCAATCCCTGTGGCGAGCAGCCCCTGCTGCCCTTTGAGGCCTGCAACCTCGGCTCCATCAACCTCGGCAAGTTCGTGCTCCCCGGTGAATCCGCCAATGGCGGGTCCGATCTCGTGGATTGGGAGGCCTTCAAGCGGGCCATTCATCTGGCTGTGCGCTTTCTGGACAACGTCATCGACGCCTCGCGCTACCCCCTGCCCGCCATTACCGAGCGCGTTCTGGCCACCCGCAAAATCGGCCTGGGCGTCATGGGCTGGGCCGATATGCTCTTTCAGCTCCGGCTGGCCTACGACTCGCGCCAGGGCGTGGAGCTGGGCGAAAAGGTCATGGAATTTCTGCGCGCCGAAGCCCGCAGCGCTTCCAAAAAACTCGCGGAAGAGCGCGGAGCCTTCCCGGCCTACCCGGAATCGACCTTTGGCAAGCGCAACCTCGGCCCCTACCGCAACGCCACCACCACGACCATCGCGCCCACCGGAACCCTGTCGATCATCGCGGGCTGTTCGTCCGGTGTGGAACCGCTCTTTGCCCTGAGTTTTTCGCGCAATGTCATGGACGGCGACGTGCTCGTGGAGACCAACCCCTACTTCGAGCAGGCCGTGCGCATCGCCGACGCCTACAGCCCCAAGCTGATGCAGGAGGTGGCCAAACTCGGCTCCATCCGCAGCATGGAATTTCTGCCCGAGGACCTGCGCCGCGTGTTCGTTACGGCCATGGACATCGAACCCATCTGGCATCTGAAAATGCAGGCCGCCTTTCAGAAATACACGGACAACGCGGTCTCCAAGACCGTGAACCTGCCCAATGAAGCCACCCAGGAAGACATCTGGGACATCTACTGGAAAGCCTACGAATACGGATGCAAGGGCGTCACCGTGTACCGCGACGGCTGTCGCTCGGCGCAGGTGCTCTGCACAGGTGAGGGCCAGGAGAAAAAGGAAGGCAAGGAAGCCGCCAAACTGGTGCGCGAACGGCCCGACGTGGTCTATGGCTTCACCCAGAAAGTGGAAACCGGGCTGGGCACGCTTTACCTGACCATCAACGAGATGGACGGCAAACCTTTCGAGGTTTTCGCCACCATCGGCAAATCCGGCGCGTCCATCACGGCCAAGGCCGAAGCCATTGGCCGGCTCGTGTCCCTGGCCCTGCGTTCCGGCGTGGGCCCCCGCGCCATTGTGGAACAGCTCAAGGGTATCGGAGGCGAGCATCCGAAATTCCAGAAGAAATTCCTCTGCAAATCCATCCCGGACGCCATTGCCTGGGTTTTTGAAACCCGCTACCTGCGCGGCGAACACGTGGAAAGCGGCAACGGCTCCCTGACCAATCCTGTTTGCCCTGATTGCGGAACCGAACTGGTGTTCGAGGAAGGCTGCCACATCTGCAAGCAGTGCGGATTCACGAAATGCGGGTAAGCGCAGGCTCCTAAAATGGCTCAAGCCAAATGGGAGGGGAGAATTCTGTATAAGGGTTCTCCCCTCCCATTTGAGAACGCTTGGATGTATCGACGCCAACAGCGCGGTTTTGCGAAGGCGGGGTTCTCAGAGGTGCGGGCCCCTGAGCCGCCGGAGACCTGCTTCTCTCACGTCTGACGTCTTTCGCCTTTTGTCCCCCCTACCAGTCCACGGGCAGGCGTACTTTTTGGCCGGCCTTGTTGGTGAAGAAGACGTGCTGGTTGTCCTTACCGTGCAGATAGAGGTCGCGGGTCACGGCCACGTCCTGGCGGCAGTATTCGGTGATCAGGTCGAGCCGTCCTTCCTGCCACCATTTCAGGGCCTGGAGGCCGTCCGCGCTTTTGGCCGTGTTCAGAGTGGCCTGGGCGAGGTTGTCGAGCTTGACGCGGTAGCCGAGGCGCTGGTGGATGTGGACGAGCAGGTCCAGGGTGGGCAGGGTCTGGAAGGGGAAGGGGGAAAGCCCGGTGAGCACCTTGTAGTCGAACCGCAAGATGTTGAAACCGATGGTCAGATCGAGCAGCTGCAAATGCGCCACCAAGTCCTTGATCTGGTGCTCCTCGTAGTCGAAATAGCGATCCTCGGCGGAGTCGTAGAGCACGGCGATGGAAACGCCCATTTTGTCGGCGCGGTTCCAGCCGCCCACTTCATCGGCGGAGCGGCGGGTTTCGATGTCGAGCACGCCGAAGCGTCCGGGATTGATCAGGGGCATGGTCTCCTCCTGTGGGGTTTGGATGCGCGGGGCCGGGGGCGGGGCTTGGCCTCCGAGGATTTCATCGAGCAGGAACAGGGCCGCGGCCTTGTCGATGGGCCGGTTTCCCGACCCGCACTTGGGCGAATGCACACAGCTGGGGCAGCCCAGTTCGCACTCGCAGCCGCGCACGGCCTGGGCTGTGGCCTGGAAGAGTTCCTCGCCCTTGTGGAAGGCTTGGAGGGTCAGGCCCGCGCCGCCAGGCAGGCCGTCGTAGATGAACACGGCGGGTCCGTTGGTCTGGGGGTGAAAGGGCGTGGAAATGCCGCCCAGGTCGTTGCGGTCGGTGAGCACGAGCAGAGGCAGGATGCCGATGGCCGCGTGTTCCAGGGCGTGGATGCCGCCCATGAAGTGCAGGTAGTTGTCCTCGCAGCGGCGGCGCATGCCCTCGGAAACCAGGAACCAGATGCCCTCGGTTTCAAAGACCAGGGGCGGCAGGTCCAGGGGGATCAGGCCGAGCAGCTTGCTGCCGCGCACGCTGCGTTTTTCATAGCCGGTGATCTCCTCGGTGACGCGCAGGCGGCCGCGATGCAGCCGTGTTCCGAGTACGATTTTTTCTTCGAAAATTTCTAGAATTTCAGTTGTCTTGGAGCCGCGCGTGCGGGTGTACCAGCCCACGTTGCGCTGGCGTGCCGTGACCGTGGAGGTTTCCAGGTCCAGAGCGTCCACAACCCAGGTGGCGCCCCGGTGCAGATAGACCGCGCCGGGGTGGGTCTCCTTGAAGGCCCGGTGCTGGTCCACGGTTCCGATTTCGGTGTGGCTGTCGCCGTCCTCGATGTGCATGGAGCGGCCCGAACCACGCAGGTCAACGTTGCGGTGCGGTCGCTTGCGCGGGCTGACAATGCCTGTGGTCCGCGACTCCAGCGTGCCGTCCGGGCGGATGCGGTCGTCCACAACCTCGAAGAGCCTGCCGCAGCCCACCAGATTGTTCACTTCGCGGCGAATGGGTTCCTCGTTCAGGAACGGTTCGCCCGGCTTGATGATCATCTCGGCGGCGGCGCATTCCAGGTGGCGGTCCATGATCGCGGGGTTGAAAGGGTTGAGCACGGCGCACTCGGGAGGCCGGGAAAAGAAGTCGGCGGGATTGCGCATGAAATGCTGGTCCAAGGCGTCCTCGCCCGCCACCAAAGCCACGGCGGATTCGCGTCCGGCGCGGCCAACACGGCCACCGCGCTGGAGCGTGGCCATGACCGATCCTGGGTAGCCCGCGAGAATACAGAGGTCCAGGCCGCCGATGTCGATGCCCAGTTCCAGTGCGCTGGTGGAGATCACGGCCAATAGTTCGCCCGAGGCCATGCGGCCCTCGATCTCCCGGCGCTCCTCGGGCAGGAAGCCCGCGCGGTAGGCCGAGATGCGGCCCTGGTACTGGCCGGAGCGCTCCTGGGCCCAGAGCGCGATGAGCTCCGTGAGTTTGCGGGACTGGGCATAGACAATGGTCCGCAGGTTCCGGGCCAGGGCGGCCTGGAGCAGCATGATCACGGCCTGGGCCGTGCCCTCCAGGGGATTGAGAAAGACCATGTGGCGCGGGCTTGCTCCGGCCCCGCTCTCGGTCACGGCCGTGACTTCGCGGCCTGTGAGCATCTGGCAGAGTTCCGCCGGGTTGCCCACGGTGGCCGAGCAGAAGATGAAGGTCGGGTTCGCGCCCCAGGCCCGGCAGATGCGCAGCAGGCGGCGGAAGACCAGGGCCATGTGCGAGCCCATGACCCCCCGGTAGGTGTGGACCTCGTCCACGATGACGTGGGTCAGGTTGGCGAAGAGGTCGGCCCATTTCTCATGGTTGGGGAGCATGCCCAGGTGGAGCATGTCCGGGTTGGTCAGCAGCACGTTGGGCAGGTTTTCGCGGATCTTGCGCCGGAAGTGGGGCGTGGTGTCCCCGTCGTAGATGGCGGCGTCGGGCCGGCGGATGTTCTCGGGCAGGCCCGCGGCCAGGGTCCGGAACGCGCCGAGCTGGTCCTGGGCCAGGGCCTTGAGCGGAAAGAGATAGAGCGCGCGGGAGGCCGGGTCCGCCAGGCACTGCTCCAGCACGGGCAGGTTGTAGGTCAGGGTTTTGCCGCTGGCTGTGGGCGTGGCCACGACCACGTTGCGACCCGAGCGGGCCAGGTCCAGGGCCAGGGCCTGGTGGGCGTAGAGTTTGTCCAGGCCGCGCGCGGCCAGCAGCTCGCGCAGGGCGCGGGGCAGGGGCCGTCGCGGCTCGGCAAAGCGCGCCTCGATGCCGGGCAGCACGCGGTGGTGCGCCACCTGCCTGCCCAGACGCTCGGACGCGAGCAGCGCGTCGATGTATTCGGAAACGGTGTTGACCATTGGCAGGCCCATGCGATCCATGGAGTCCATGATGCCCCCAAGGGGGGCGGGTGTAAATGGGCGCGGCAGGGGCACAGCACCCGGTGAGGCAATTATTCTTCCAGGCGGAAAGCCACGCGCCGGACGCCGGAAACAAAGGCCCGAAAACTTGCCGAGGTGTTTTCTTCCAGAGAGAGTTCCGGTCCGATGCTCCGTGCCGCGCTGTTTTTGAGATATCCCGGAATCAGCATCCCGATCTCCTTGGACGGCGATCCAAGGTGGTCCGGGGAACGAAACTTCTTTTTGCCTTGCTGTTTCACAAGATTCGGTCTGTGAAGCGCGCGGGCCACAGCGGCGAGGTCGCCGAGAAACCAGGACTCCAGTTCGCGGCAGGCGATGCGCACCAGTGCCGGAGCCTTTCCCGTGCCTTGGCAGAGGTCGAGCAGGCCTTGCTTGACGGCCCGGCAATCCCCGCTGTCCTGGTCGCGGACGATCACGAAGTGGTCGCCGGGAATGTTCCAACCACGGAGCTTGATCGGGATGGAACGCTCCAAATCCTGTTTGCCTTCGTGAACAACAAGCTTGTACTCGATTCCGGGAATCAGCCGGGGCAGGAGTCCATCGAGACAGCGCGCCATGGAAGGTTCTTCGAGAAAAAACACGAGGCGCGGCATCTAGAATGCGCCCCCCAGAAGCCCCTGTTTCCAGAGCCAGCCCGGCTTGTCCCCGGCTTCCACAAGACTCCGGATGTTTTCGTCTTCGCTGGCCCGGCATACGCGGGTCACTCCGTTGCGTTTTTCCAGCCAGAAGATGCTTTCCAGCGGAACTTCGTTCAAGAAGTCGGGGGAATGGGTGGAAACGAAAACCTGACCACCCCTGTTGGCGTAGTCCTCGAACTCCTCGGCCAGTTCGCCGAGCAGATGCGGATAGAGCTGGTTTTCCGGTTCTTCCACGCAGAGCAGCTTATGCGGGGTTGGATCGTGCAGGAGCAGCAGATAGGCGAACATTTTGATGGTCCCGTCCGAAACGTGCAGGTCGATGAACGGGTCCTTGAAGGCGGAGTCGTTGAATTTGAGCATGATCCGACCGTCACCCGTATCAGCGGCTTCCACGTTGTTCACACCGGGAACGCGCGCGGTCATCTTTTCCAGAACCGAGGCAAAGACATCGGGGTGGTTTTCTTTGATGTACTGGGCCACCAGCTGGAGGTTGTCGCCCGAAGTGGAGAGGTGCTCGGCGTAGCCCGGTTCCTTGCTGCCACGGGCCAGATTGATATGGAAATCGGAGATATGCCAGTTTTCCAGCATCTGGCGCAGGGCGCTGGCCGCCTTGAAGCGCTGGAGCTGCCCCAGGGCTTTCACGGCCAATATGTCCGGTGAACCCAGGGATTGGTCTTCCTTGTTAAGTTTTTCGTCGGTCTTTGTGAAGTCGTCCTCGTTGGTGACGGCCTTGCCGATTCCACTGGAAAAGTCGAGGAAATGGTAGGGGGAGCCATTCCGGCCACGTTTGTAGCGCAGAATTTCTCTCCGGATCACCGGTTTGTTTTCTTCCAGCCCCAGACAGAGGAGATAGGTTACAAGGCGTTCCGCGCCGGAAATATCCAGGCGAAATTGGATTTCTATCTCAATGTCTTCCTTTTCGTGTCCACGGGTGACGAGTTCCGTGTATTTGGTCCCGATTTTTTGCACAGCCACGCGCACATTGGAGTTGAGCGCTTCCTGGAGAAACGTGAAGACGTTGAACAGGGTGGATTTCCCGGAGCCATTGGGGCCGAGCAGGACCATGTAGGCCGGGATGTTCGTGATTTCGACATCCTCGAAGACCTTGAAGTTCTTCAGCCGGATGGTTTCGATGCGCATGAACGCCTCCTGGGGGCCGATTGCTGGCAGCATGGCCGGAGAACGACAATCCGTCAACGTGCGGGCGCGAATTCCCGCGCATACCCGAGGGAATGGCGTCGCCTATTTGGCCGTGAGCTTGTATTTCTTCATTTTGTATTGCAGCAGGCTCTTGGAAATATCCAGCAGTTCCGCCGCCTTGACCTGGACAAAATCACTGCGCACCAGGGCGCGGCGCACCAGGGCGGCCTCGATGCGCTCCATGGTCTGGGAGAGGTCGAGCTTGGCCGGGAGCATGTCCACGGCGCTCTTGAACTGGCTCTCCTCGTCGCGCAGTTCGGGCGGCAGCTCGTCCGCCTCGATGATCTCCCGGGAGGCGAGAACCACACAGCGTTCAATGACGTTTTCAAGCTGGCGGACGTTGCCCGGCCATTCGTAGCCAGAGATGTAGTCCATGGCTGCCGGGGAAAAGCTTTTGACCGGCTTTTCGTTTTCCTTGGCGTACTTGTCCAGGAAGAAGGCCGCGAGCAGGGGGATGTCCTCGCGCCGCTCGCGCAGGGGCGGCATCTCGATGCTGACCACGTTCAGGCGGTAGTAGAGATCCTCGCGAAAGTGGCCCTTCTGGACCTCCTCCAGGAGATTTTTGTTTGTGGCGGCCACCACGCGGATGTCCACCTCGATGGGCTGGGTTCCGCCCACGCGCTCCAGGGTGCGCTCCTGGAGCACACGCAGCAGTTTGACCTGGGTGTCCATGGAGATTTCCCCGATCTCGTCCAGAAAGAGCGTGCCGCTGTCCGCGCTCTCGAACCGGCCCTTGCGCAGGGCTGTGGCTCCGGTGAAGGAGCCTTTTTCATGGCCGAAAAGCTCGCTTTCGAGCACACCGGGGTTCAGGGCCGCGCAGTTCACGGAGATGAACGGCGCGTCCTTGCGCGGGGAAACGTTGTGGATGGCCCGGGCCACCAGCTCCTTGCCCGTGCCGGATTCGCCAGTGATCAGCACTGTGGATTTGCTCGGTCCGGCCCGGTAGACCATTTCCAGCACGCCCTGCATGGCCTTGCCCCGGCCAATGATGTTGTTCGGCCCGAATTTCTCCTGGATCTGCTGGCGCAGCAAGCGGTTTTCCTGCTGGGTGCGGGCAAAGCGCGAGGCCTTGTCCAGGGAGAGGAGTAATTCTTCGTTGTTGAAGGGCTTGGTGATGTAGTCGAAGGCGCCGATGCGCATGGCCTCCACCGCGGATTCGATGGAGCCGAACGCGGTCATGATCAGCACCGGAATGTACGGATAGTTGCGCTTGACGTGTTCGAGCACGTCCTGGCCGGTCATGCCGGGCATTTTCATGTCCGTGACAATGACATCCACCTCGGAATCCTCGAGGTAGGCCAGGCCCATTTCCGGATTGGAGAGCGCGGTCACGGAATAGCCTTCGTCCGTGAGCACGCTTTCCAGGACCAGCAGATAGTTTTTTTCGTCGTCCAGCAGCAGAATGTTGGCGCCCATATGCAAATGCCTTGTGTTTGTCGGTCCGTTTTCAGGAGCGGAGTTTTCAGCTCACCGTGGATTCCCGGAGGGGAAAGATCACGTCCACGCGCGCGCCGCCTTCCATGCCGCAGGAGAGCGACCATTCCGCGCCGTGGCCTTCGAAAATGCTACCCACGATGGCCAGCCCCAGGCCGGTTCCCGTGTCCTTGGTGGTGAAAAACGGGTCCTTGAGCTTGTCCATGTGTTCGGGCGCGAATCCAGGCCCGGTGTCCATGAAGATCATATGGACCACGTCCACCTCGTGGGCGGCCTTGATGGTGATGGTTCCGGGGCCGTTCAGGGCCTGGATGGAGTTGGCCACGATGTTGTAGAAGGCGCGGTAGAGCTGGTCCTTGTCCCCCTGGACCACGATGCCGTCCTGCACCTCGCGTTCGATGACCACGCCCTTTTGCGAGCACTCGTGTTCCAGGAAGATGGCGACCTGCTCCACGACCCGGCCCACGTCTACGTCGTTCATGGCGGGTTGCCTGGGGCGGGCGTAGTCCAGGAAGTCCGTGACCACTTTCGAAAGCCGTTTGGACTCCTCGTGAATAGCCTCCAGCAGACGGCTCTGGGGGTTGCCGTCCTTGAGGGCCTTTTTGAGCAAATGCTCGGACGTGGAGCGGATGATGCCCAGGGGGTTGCGGATTTCATGGGCCACGCCGGAAACCATCCGGCCCATGCCCGCCAGCTTTTCCTGCTGCATCAACTCGCGTTCGAGCCGCTCCTTTTCCTCCAGCCGGATCTCGTTGAGCCGCTCGGTGCGCCGCAGCACGGTCATGATCACATAAAAGAGCAGGAACGAGGTCACCAGGGCCGAAGCCACCACCAGCCGTTCGAAATTCACGACCTTGGCGTACTCAAAGGTGATGTCCTGGGTGAATTCCAGCACGCCCATGAGATGGCCCGTGGGGCCGCCGCTGAGGTTTTCCTCGGAGCGCAGCGGGTAGTAGGTCTGGAGTTTCATGGTTCCGGCGGGCATATTGAAGCGGACCAGGGCGCCCAGCCGGGAAATGCGGCTGTGCAGGTCGAAGCTGTAGACCTGGTCCGTGAGGGCGATGTCCAGGTATTTGCTGCTCTCGCCCTTGTCGCCCACGAATTCCTTGGTTGTGGAGTAGGAAATGGTCTGGTCCAGCGAATAGATGCGCACCTCTTCCACGCGGAAGCTGTGGATGGTGGTGCGTACGGTCTGGTCCAGCCGGGTGAACTGCTCGTCGTTGCGCAGCCGGATGCGGCCATAGCCCACCAGGGTGGGCAGGGTGAAGCGCGTGTAGATCTGGTGGCTGAGGTTTTCCGCCAGGAGCAGGCTGAATTCCTTTTGTTTTTCCAGGAGCGTGTTTTCCGCGTAGTTGGAGATGAAAAAGGAAAGCCCCAGGTTGAACGCCAGGATGAGCAGCAGGATGCTCCAGGAGAGCACCTTGACCAATTGCAGCGGCATGGCCCGGCTGATGGAGGAAGGGGTCAATCCAGATACTCCTGCACTTAAAACGTCTGTTTGTTCCGGGTTGCGCCGAGAAAGGTTTCCAAATCAGCTTTTTCGTCGG
>JBFWMD010000071.1:0-17995 GCA_050251775.1 Desulfovibrio sp. | reverse complement strand
ACGGGGCCGACCTTGTGAGAATTTTATCATAATCGTATTTAAGCTAACAATCACCACTCCCGGTTGAGCTGTTGAAGAGGGGATGTTATGTCAGCCACTGTACTGCTCATGTGGCAACAAATTCGTCATCTCAGGAATTATAATGAAATATTCCAAACAATTATTGACTGTATTATTCCTCTGCCTCCTGTTCCCTCCGCTGGTTCGAGCCACTCCATTGCGTGTGGCCTACCCGGAATTCCAACCTTTTTTCTTTCGAAATGCCCAAAGCGAAATGCACGGAATTTTTTATGAGATCGTAACAGAGGCCTTGCGTCGCCAACACGTCGAAACCGTATGGGAGGCGTTTCCCTGGTCGCGCTGCCAGGCCGAAGTCCGCGAAGGACGCCAGGACGCCATGATCACCGTGCCCACTGAAGAACGGGCGGCATACACGGTGACGCATGCCAAGCCCTTCTACCGCAAGACCATGAACCTGTTCACGTACGCCAACAATCCGAGAATCAAGAAGATACTTGCCATTCAATCCCTCGCGGACATCAAGAATGCCGGATTCTCGGTGATCACGTACAGCACAAACGGCTGGAGCAAGGACAACGTGGAGACTGCGGGAATCCGCGTGCTGGAGACGCCCACTCTACCCAGTATCTGGCGGATGCTCGCGCACCGCCGGGGCGACCTGGTCATCGAATGGCCCCCGGGGGCAATGCTCGAAATCCGCAAGGCCGGGCTGGAAAATCAGATCGTGGAAACGAACATCGAACTGGCGTCCATGCCGTTCCATCTGCTCGTGCGCAAAGGATCACCCTATGCCTCGGTGGTGGATTCCTTTGATGCGACCATTGAACAGATGCGCGAGGACGGGACCCTCCAGCGAATCTTATCCAGATATCAATAGCCGACTCCGCGAACGGCTGATCGGATTATCCGCCCCTGGAGCGTGGAATACGGCGCAAAATGGCCACGCACAAAAAAAGCCCCGGATTGCTCCAGGGCTTTACTTTCGATCTGGCGGAGAGGAGAGGATTTGAACCTCCGGTACCCTTCCGGGTACACACACTTTCCAGGCGTGCTCCTTAAGCCGGACTCGGACACCTCTCCGCGAGGAAGTCTGACCTAATATAAAACCATTTTGCTGGCAAGCCTAAAATGCCAAAAAGTTTTCAGATTCAATTTTTCCCTGGAATTTCAAACTGACCGCGATACTCATCCCAACTCGTGATCCCCCACTGCTCCACCAGGGTGGCCAGTTCGTCCACGAGGCGGAAGGCGAAGTCGGGCCGCAGGAAGTTGGCCGTGCCCACCTGCACGGCGTGCGCGCCCACAAGCAGGAACTCCAGCACATCCTCGGCGCAGCTGATGCCGCCCATGCCGACCACGGGAATCTTCACGGCCCGCACAGCCTGATGCACGCAGCGCAGGGCCACGGGCTTGATGGCCGGACCGGAGAGTCCGCCCACCACGTTGGCCAGCCGGGGCCGGCGCGCACGCGCGTCAACGGCCATGCCCATGAGCGTGTTGATCAGCGAGAGGGCGTCCGCGCCGCCCTGCTCCGCCGCCCGTGCGCAGACCGCGATGTCCGTGACGTTGGGCGAAAGTTTGACCCAGACGGGCTTGCTGCCGGAGCGTTTCTTAACAGCCTCGGTGACCAGCGTGATCTGCCTCGGGTCCGCTCCAAAGAGCGAGCCGCCCTGACTGACGTTGGGGCAGGAAACATTGACTTCCAGGGCCGCGATGCCCTCCTCCGCCGCCAGGATGCCGGCCAGCTCGCCGAACTCCTCCGGGCCGCAGGCATAGAGGTTGGCCACCACAGCGGTCTCCCTCCAGGGCATGGCCGGAAGAATTTTGCTGACGAAGGTTTCCACGCCCGGATTCTGGATGCCGATGGCGTTGAGCATGCCACACGGAGTTTCCGCGATGCGCGGCATGGGATTGCCCTCGCGCGGTTTCAGGGAAAGCCCTTTGGCCACTATGCCGCCCAGGGAGGCCAGATCGCCGAAGCCGGAGAACTCCAGGCCAAAACCAAAGGTCCCCGAAGCGGTCAGGATCGGATTCTTAAGCTCCAGCCCGGCGAAGCGCACCTTGAGGTCCATGTCGATCTCCTGATTGGGGCTAGAGGGTGACATCCTTGACCCAGAACACCGGGCCACGGGTGCAGGTCTGGACGTGATGACCGCCGGAATCCTTGCAGACGCAGCCGAGACAGGCGCCCACGCCGCAGGCCATGCGGTTTTCCAGGGAAACCTGGGCCCGCGCGCCGAATTCCAGCGCGGCCTGTTGCACCGTGCGCATGAAAGGCGTGGGACCGCAGCAGAGAATCAGCCCGTCCCGGTATTCCTCGACCTTGGCCCGCACGGCCTCGATGATCCGGGGCAGGTCCGCCGAAGTGCGCTCTTCCAGGCAGGAGCGGCGCAACGCGCCCATTTCATCATAGGGATAGCAGCCCAGAGGCACTCGGTGGGCAAAGACCAGCTCCAGATTTTCCGGAGCGGGATGCTGTTCGGCGTAGCCCACGAACGGAGCCAAACCCACACCGCCCGCGAGCAGCAGGGTCGGGGTCTTTTCCTCCACGGCAAAGGAATTGCCGAGCGGACCCCAGACCGTGACCTTGTCACCGGGGCGAAGATGTGCCATGCGTGCCGTTCCGCGTCCGACCTTCTGGAAGAAGACGCTGAACTGCCCGTCCGGACCGGCGTCGCCCCGACAGATGGAAAAGGGACGCCCCCAGAGCAGGGAGTGGTCCCAGTCCGACGGGCGCAGCATGACGAACTGGCCGGGCCGCCAGCCGGCCCAGCCCGGACTTTCGAGCCTGAGCTCGAAGAACTCTCCAGTCCGCAATGATTGACCGACGGGCAGGATTTCTCCTACTCTGACTTCCCTGCAAAATTTTTTCAGCATGGGCGAGGCCCTCTTGAGCAGCAAAACGATGAATCGGGACAACAGCACATCCGGCATGACCAAGCCGGAAATCATGGCCCCCGCGGGCGACCGCGACAGCTTTCTCGCGGCGCTGGCTGCGGAGGCGGACGCAATCTACCTGGGACTGAAGCACTTCTCGGCCCGCATGCAGGCCCAGAACTTTTCTATCAGCGAACTCGCCCGCCTGGCAAATCTGGCCCGCGAGCAGGGCGTCAAGGTGTACGTCGCCATGAATACCCTGGTCAAGCCCGGCGACGAGGACGCGGCAGGCAGACTCATTGACCGGGCGGCCCGCAGCGTCCGCCCCGACGCGCTCATTGTCCAGGACCCCGGCATGTTTCTCCTGGCCCGGCAGGCCGGGTTCCAGGGCGAGTTGCATCTCTCCACCCTGGGCAACCTTTCCCATCCGGCAGGACTGCGCATCGCCCGCGAACTGGGCGCGGACCGGGTGGTCATCCCCAGGGAACTGAGCCTGGACGAGGCCAGGACCATGGCCGAAGCCTGCCCCGAGGACCTGGACCTGGAGATCTTCGTGCATGGCGCGCTCTGCTATTCCGTGTCGGGCCGCTGCTGGTGGTCCAGCTACATGGGCGGCAAGAGCGGCCTGCGCGGTCGCTGCGTCCAACCCTGCCGCCGCCTCTACCGCCACGAAAAGAGCGACCAAGGCCGCCGGGCCTTTTCCTGCATGGACCTCAGCCTGGACATCCTGACCAAACCGCTCCTGGACCTGCCCAAGATCAACGCCTGGAAGATCGAGGGCCGCAAAAAAGGCCCGCACTACGTTTACTACACGGTCAAGGCCTACCGGCTGCTACGCGACCGGCCCAAGGACGCCCAGGCCAAGAAGGACGCCCTGAGCCTGCTTGAACAGGCCCTGGGCCGCCCCGGAACCCACTCCGCGTTCCTGCCCCAGCGCGCCTTCACCCCGGTGCAGCCGGACAAGGACACGGGATCGGGCCTGTTCGTGGGGCCGGTGAAGACCCTGAACCGCCGCCCGTACCTCAATCCGCGTATGGATCTGCTGCCCGGCGACCTGCTGCGCGTGGGCTACGAGGACGAGACCGGCCACCGCGTGCTGCCGGTGCGCAAACGCGTGCCCAAGGGCGGTCGCCTGGACCTGCCTCCGGGACGCGGACCAGCGGCCAGCGCGGGAATGCGCGTTTTTCTCATTGACCGCCGCGAACCCGGCCTGATCTCGGAGCTGCGGCGGCTGGAAAAGGCCCTCGCGGCCCAACCGGAAATTGCCGCGCCCGAAGCCTCGAGCTTCATGCCCCGGCCCCTGCCACCAGCAAAACCGGAAAAAACACGCCAGATCAGTCTGATGCGCAATCCGCCCAAAGGCAGAATCCAGGACATGACCGGATTCTGGCTGGAGCAACGCCTTCTGGAGACCCTGCCCCGCGCTCTGCACCGGCAGGTCTGGTGGTGGCTGCCGCCCGTGATCTGGCCCAATGAGGAGGAGCGCTGGGCCGGGATGGTCCAGTCGGCCCTGAACCTGGGAGCGCAGACCCTGGTGCTCAACGCGCCCTGGCAGGCCGGGCTGGTTCCCAAGGGCGCGGCCCGACTCGTGGCCGGGCCGTTCTGCAATATTTCCAACGGCTACGCTGTGCAGGCACTGGCCGAGCTCGGCTTTTCCGGCGCGTTCGTCAGCCCGGAACTTTCCAAGGATGAGTTTTTGCGCCTGCCCGCCGAAAGCCCCCTGCCTCTGGGCGTGGTGCTCAAGGGCCTCTGGCCACTGGGCATTTCCCGGGTGCTCGGCGAGGGCGTGAAAATCGGCGAAGCCTACAACAGCCCCAAGGGCGAGACCTGTTGGGTCAAGCCGCTGGGACAGAATTATTGGATTTATCCGAACTGGGAGCTGGACCTCTCGGCGGAGGCCAGGATGCTGGAACGCGCGGGTTACGCCTGGCTGCTGACCATCCGCGAACACCTGCCCAAGAGGGTCCGGGCCTCGGACCGCAGCAGCAAATTCAACTGGGATCTCACGCTGCTCTGAGCCCGCTCCGTGTGGCCGGGCCTTGCGCCCGGCCACACGACGGTCCGCAGTCAGCCGCAGGCCGCCGCGTGCTCCAGGTGGATGGTTCCGCGCAGATAGAGGACCGCGAAGCCGGTGATCTTGACCCGGTCACCCAGGTGGCGGCAAAAGAGCTCCCCGCCCCGCTCCGAGGCCTGATAGGCGTGCAAATCCTGCTTGCCCAGACGCGCGGCCCAATACGGAACCAGCGTACAATGGGCTGATCCCGTGACCGGATCCTCTGGAATGCCCAGACTGGGCACGAACACGCGGGAAACGAAATCGTAGTCCTCGCCCGGCGCCGTGGCGATCAGGCAGAGGCCGTCCAGGCGGCTGACCAGCTCCATGTCCGGCTTGAGCGCCCGCACCGTGGCCTCGTCCTTGAACACCGCCAGAAAATCCCGCGAAAAATAGAGTTCCTCGGGCCGCACGCCCAGGGCGCGCTGTACCCGCTCCGTGACCTGGAACGGTTTGGCGGGCCAGGCCGGAAAGTCCATGGACAGGCGGCAATCGTCCTCGCGGTCCACGAACAGCCTGCCGCTGCGGGTGGCAAAGACGACGACCTTGTCCGGGTAGTCGAGGTAGTCGAAGAGCACGTGGGCGGCGGCCAGGGTGGCGTGACCGCAGAGGTCGATCTCCCCGCCGGGGGTGAACCAGCGCAGTTCGTAATATTCCCCGCGCTGCACGAAAAAGGCGGTTTCCGGGAGGTTGTTTTCCAGGGCGATGCTCTGCATCAATTCGTCGCTGAGCCACTCGTAGAGCGGAACCACGGCTGCGGGATTGCCCCCGAAGACCTCGGCCGAAAACGCATCCACCTGAAAGATGTCGAGCTTCATGGCTTTCTCCGTAGGCATCAACGGACGCAGGGCAATATCGCCCCGCGTTCCGCACTGTTCAGACCCTCAACACACCGCCACACGCGAGTGCGCCGGGAACACCCCGGACGCTTCCGAACCGGAGGTGAAATCAGAAGCCCTGTTTGAGCAGGTCGTCATCCACGCCCTGCGGGCTGCCCGCTCCGACGCCCGGCGCGGTGATCGGTTCTTGCGCGGGCTGCGTTCCTTCCTTGAACGGCAGGAAGTAGGATACCATATGCATTCCCTCGTTGGAACCCTCTTCAAAGGTTGCACGGGAAATGACGACGCCGTCGGGCTGGACAAAGTCCTGCACCGGGTAATCCTCCTCCACGGCCTGACGGTATTCGATCCAGATCGGCAGTGCTGTGGAGCCGCCCGCCTCGCCCGCGCCCATGGAGCGCGGCTCGTCAAAGCCGACATACACTCCGGTGAGCAAATAGGGCGAAAAGCCCATGAACCAGGCATCGCGCTCGTCGTTGGATGTGCCGGTCTTGCCCGCCAGGGGCCGCCCCAGGACCAGGGCCTTGCGGCCCGTGCCGTGGCGGACCACCTCCTGCATCAGATAAGTCATGATATAGGCGGTCTGCGGGCTGATGACATCGTGGGATTTGAGTTCAGACTTGTAGAGCGGCTCGTCCCAGACATCCTTGACCTCCAGAATCATGCGCGGCTCGACCCAGGAGCCACCGCGCGGAAACACGGTATACGCCGAGCAGAGATTCAGGGGCGTGACCGAGGCGGATCCCAGGGCCACAGAGAGGTCGTGGGGGAAGTCAGCTTGCAGGCCAAGAGCCTTGGCCCGCTCGATGATCCTGTTGATGCCGACCTTCTGGGCCACGCGGATGGTCACGAGGTTCTTGGACTTGACCAGGGCGGTGCGCAGAGAGAGCCAGCCGTAAAAACTTTCCTCGTAGTTTTCCGGACGCCAGACCGAACCGTCATTGTTCTCGAAAACAATAGCCGTGTCCTTGATCAGCGTGGCCGGGGTCATGCCGTTGTCCATGGCCGTGGAATAGACGATGGGCTTGAAGGCAGAACCGGGCTGGCGGCGGGCCTGGACAGCACGGTTGTACTCGCTGCGCATATAGTCGTAGCCGCCCACCAGGGCCATGACCTCGCCCGTGCCCGGAGTGATCGAGACCAGGGCGCCCTCCACGTCGGGCTCCCGCTCCAGGTCGAAGGTCCACTGCTCCTTGCCTTCCGCCGGGGGGGCCTTGACCGAAACCCAGACCACGTCTCCCTTATTGAGCACCTTGCGCGCGTCCGTGACCTTGGGCGCATACGCGCCGCGAACGCGAATGTCCGGATGCCGACACCAGGACATGCTTTCCACGGGGACCACGCCCCTGATCGGACCGGTCTTGACCTCGGCGGACGACTGCCGCACGTCCGTGACCATGGCCAGGAGCCAATCCCCCGACACCAGGGCGGCCGGATCCACAGTCTGGTTGTCCAGACGTTCCAGGAGCGCCGGGGTTTCATCCACGTTGCCCACCGGTCCGGGCCAGCCCCGACGCTTGGCCGAATCGCGCAGTCCGTGTCGCAACGCTTTTTCCGCAGCGGCCTGGTGCTTGGGATCGCAGGCCGTATAGACGGACAGACCGCGCTCGTACACGGCGTTTTCGCCGTACTGCTCGATGAGCCAGCGACGTACTTCCTCAAGATAGTACGCGCCCGTGCCCCAGGAGGGATCGGGCATCCGCTGGAGCACGATCTCCTGATTCATGGCCTCGTCGTACTGTTCCTGGGTGATCCAGTTCAGACTGCGCATCTGCCCCAACACGTAGCGCTGGCGGTCCTTGGCCAGATCGATATTGGCATAGGGGCTGTAGCGGCTTGGGGCCTGCGGCAGTCCCGCGATCATGGCACTCTCCGCCAGAGTCAGATCCTTGGCGTGCTTGCCGAAATAGGTCCGCGCGGCGGATTCCACGCCGTAGCTGTTGGAACCGAGAAAAATTTCATTCAGATAGATGGTGAGAATCTCTTCCTTGGTCAGATAATTCTCAAGCCGATAGGCGAGAATCGCCTCTTTGAGCTTACGTTCGTAGCTCTTTTCGTTGGTCAAGAGCAGCTGCTTGACGATCTGCTGGGTAATGGTGCTGCCGCCCTGCCTGGCCCGGCCCGACTTGAGGTTGATCAGGAAGGCCCGGAAAATGGCCACCAGATCCACGCCCTCGTGGTTGTAGAAAGCGGCGTCTTCCGCAGCCAGAAAAGCCATGGGCAGCCACTTGTCCATCTCGTCCAGCCGGACCAAAAAGCGTTTTTGATGGTAGAAGTAGCCTAGCACCCCGCCGTCCCGATCATAAACCGTGGTCACCAACGCGGGTGTATAGTCCGTGATCTTGGTGAAATTGGGCAGATCGTTGGAAGCCCAGCGATAGAGGCCATAGAGCGCACTCGCCGAGAGGATGCTCAACGCAATGGCTGCATAAAGCAGATATTTCAGGATTTTCATAAGCTCACATTAAAAACTGCGTTTCACCGGTTGCATCCCGGTGGTGGGGGGAAGGCCCCAGGCCAGCCGCAGACGGCCCATGAGGTCGCGCACCTGGGCCGCATTCAGCCCGAAGGAATCGTACATGCGCAAAAGGTTTACCGCCTCCCTGCGGGCAAGGCAAGAAGAGGCGTCGAAAAAATTGACTCTGCCGCCGACCACCCAGAAGGGGTAGAGTCGACAATAATATGGTCGCAATTCCGAAGGGATGCGGCAACCTGTCCGGCCAAGGAACCGGCACGCGCCCTTCTCGTCCACGGCCAGACGGAAATGGAATTTTCTCGGAGGAAACAGGGCCCGGATCAGATCGTGTTCCGCGGGGAAAAGGCGCAGGAGGTTCAGCAGAAAGCCTTCGGTGTTCTCCTGAAGCGCAAAACCGCCCTCGTCCGGTTGGAAGTCCTGAATCCGTTCCTTCTCCTTGTCGGAAAGGGGAAAACAAAACTCCTCCTGACCCGGCTCCAGGCGGCAGCAGGTCGGCCCCTCCAGGGCGCAGCGCTTGCATACGGAAGGATCTGGCGTCACATGGCCTCGTTCGGCTATCGCGTGGAGAACTTGACCCGTCCTTTGCCAAGCAGGTCGTGCAAATGCACGAAACCAAGCAACAAATGATCTTCGCCGAGCACAGGCAGCACCGTGATCTGATGGCGTTCCATGACATCAAGCACCTGAGCCGCGCTTTCATCGCCGCGTGCGAATTTGGGATTCGCGGTCATGACCTCGGCGGCGGGGCGCTCCAGGGGCAGCGGCCCCTTGCAGACCAGTCGGCGCACATCGCCGTCTGAAAGCACGCCCAAAAGCCGCCCCTGCGCATCTGTGAGCGCAGCCAAACCGAAGCCGCCGCTGTTCAGGGCCTCCAAGGCCGCCCGAAGCGGCGCGGAAGCGGAAATGGTGGGCAGCCCTTCCGCGTGCATCAGGTCCGTGACCCGCTTGCTCAGGCGCTGGCCCAGGGCCCCGGCCGGATGATTGCGCCGGAAGTCGCCCTTGTTGAAACCGTTCATGCGCATCAGGCAGACGGCCAGGGCATCGCCCACGGCCAGGGTCGCGGTGGTGCTCGCCGTGGGCGCGAGGCCCATGGGACACGCTTCGCGGGGCACAGCGACCTTGATGGTTTCGTCCGCGAGATGGGCCATGCTGGAATCCTCGCGTGAGGTCATGGCCACGATAAAAGCGCCGAGCGAACGCAACGTGGGCAGAATGGCGTTGAGTTCGTCGGTTTCCCCGCTGTTGGAGATGGCCAGAACCACGTCCTCGGGCCGGATCATGCCCATGTCGCCGTGCGCGCCTTCCACGGGGTGCAGAAAATAGGACGGCGTACCCGTGCTGGAGAGGGTCGCGGCGATCTTGCGCCCCACCAGCCCGGACTTGCCAATACCCGTGACCACCAGCCTTCCCGTGCAGCAGGAAATACGCCGCACCGCAGCCTCAAAACCCGGACCGAGCTGCTTGCGCACCTCGGACAGGGCTTCGATTTCGATGTCCAGGACCTCGCGGGCGATCCCGATCAGATCGATCTCCGTGCAGCAGTTCATGGGGCCGTCCTATTTGCAGTACTGCCCGACAATGCCTGGCCGCACGATGTCCTCAAGGCAGTTCTTGCCTGTGGTGTCCGTGGGAGGCACGGGATAATTTCCGTCAAAGCAGGCCAGGCAGTATTCGCCCTTGTTGTTCACGGCCCTGAGCAGCCCCTCAATGCTCAGATAGTGCAGGCTGTCCAGTCCGATGAAGTTGGCGATCTCCTCGGTGGTGTTGTTGGCGGCGATGAGCTCGCCCTTGGAGGAGAAATCAATGCCGTAGTAGCAGGGAAAGCGGATGGCCGGACAGGAAACGCGCATGTGGATCTCGCGCGCGCCCAACTCCCGGAGCTTCTTGACGCGCGTGCGGATGGTGGTTCCGCGCACAATGGAGTCCTCCACAATGAGGATGCGCTTGCCCTTGATCATGCTCTTGACCGGGTTCAGCTTCACGCGGACTCCGAAGTCGCGCATGTCCTGGGAGGGCTGGATGAAGGTGCGGCCCACGTAGTGGTTGCGGATCATGGCCAGTTCCAGAGGCAGACCGGACTCCTGGGAATAGCCGATGGCCGCGTAGTTCCCAGAATCCGGGAAGGGCATGACCATGTCGGCGTCCACCGGGGCTTCCTGCGCCAAAATTCTGCCCATCTCCTTGCGCCGCTCGTAGACCACTTCACCGAAGACCGTGGAGTCGGGCCGGGCGAAGTAGATCAGTTCGAACACACAGGAGGAACGCGGCTGGGGCTCGCAGATGCGCATGCTGCGCATGCGTCCGTTCTCCACCACGACCATTTCCCCCGGCTCCAGGGGCCGGAGATACTCGGCCTCAATGAGATCGAAGGCGCAGGTCTCGGAGGCGAAGACGTAGCTCTCGCCGATCTTGCCCATGGCCAGGGGACGAAATCCGTTGGGATCCTTGATGGCGATGAGCTTGTCATTGGCCAGGATCAGCAGGGAATACGCGCCCTTGATCTTGGCGCAAGCCTTGATGATCGCCTCTTCCAGCGTACAGTCGCTGAGATGCTTGGCAATCAGATGCACGAACACTTCCGTGTCCATGGTGGTCTGGAAGATGGATCCCTGCTGTTCCAGCTCGCGGCGCAGTTCATAGGTGTTCACGAGGTTGCCGTTGTGCGCCACCGCGATGCGGTAGTCGCCATGCCGGACCAGGAAGGGCTGGGCGTTGCGGATCAGGGAGACGCCCGTAGTGGAGTAGCGGATGTGGCCGACCGCAGTCATCCCCTTGAGTTCCTTGCCGAGGTGGCGTTCATTGAACACGTCTGCCACCAGGCCCATGCCCCGTTGCTCGCGGACGCGCTGGCCGTCCCAGGTGCAGATGCCCGCCGATTCCTGGCCGCGATGCTGCTGGGCGTAGAGACCAAAATACGTCATGCGGGCGGCCTCAGGGTGTCGGTCGATCCCAAACAGGCCGCAATATTCTTTCTTCATTCAAGCTCTCCGAGGAAACGCTCTAAGCGTCCCGGTTGCCGTAATATTCCTGAAGGCACTGGACCTGCAATCCCGTGTTGCGGACCTCGGCGATGGCCTGCACCGTGGCCTTGGCTCCGGCGAGCGTGGTCACGTAGGGCACGTTATACATCAGAGCGGCCTGGCGGATATCCTTGGAATCGTGGACGGTCTTGCGACCGGACACAGTGTTGATCACCAGGCTGATTTCCTTGTTCTTGATATGGTCGAGCACGTTGGGCCGACCTTCGTAGACCTTGAGCACGGGATCGACCTTCCGGACGCCGTTGTCGTAGAGATAGGTCGCGGTGCCGCGGGTGGCAATAACCCGGAAACCCATTTCCTGGAACTCGCGGACCACGGGCAGGATCAGCGGCTTGTCCCAGTCGTTCACCGCCACGAAGACCGTGCCCTCGCGGGGCAGGACCTGCCCGGCCGCAAGCTGGGATTTCATGAAGGCCAGGCCGAAGCTGGTGTCGATGCCCATGACCTCGCCTGTGGAGCGCATTTCCGGTCCAAGGATCACGTCCACGTTGGGGAAGCGGTTGAACGGGAAGACCGCCTCCTTGACAGCGACCCAGCCCGTCTTGCGCATGGACCAGGGATCCAGGTCCTTGAGCTTCTCGCCGAGCATGATCCGCGTCGCCAGCTTGGCCAGGGGAACCGCCGTGGCCTTGGACACGAACGGAACCGTGCGCGAGGCACGCGGGTTGACCTCGATGATGTAGATTTCGCCGTCCTTGATGGCGTACTGCACGTTCATCAGGCCGACAACGCCGAGTTCCAGGGCCATAGCCTTGGTCTGGCGCTCGATCTCCGCCACCAGTTCCTGCGGAATGGTATGGGCGGGCAACACGCAAGCCGAGTCGCCCGAATGGATGCCCGCTTCCTCGATGTGCTCCATGACGCCGCCGATGTAGCAATCCTCGCCGTCGGCCAGGGCGTCCACATCCACTTCCACGGCATGTTCCAGGAACTTGTCGATGAGCACGGGATGTTCCGGGCTGATCAGCGCGGACTCACGGAAATAGCGCTCGAACTCGTCCATGGAGTAGACGATGTCCATGCCCCGCCCTCCGAGAACGTAGGAGGGCCGGAGCACCAGGGGGAAGCCGATCTTTTCGGCGATCTCCTTGGCCTGGATCAGGCTCATGGCCGTGCCGTTGAGCGGTTGCTTGAGATGCAGTTGCTTGAGCAGTCGCTTGAAGCGCTCGCGGTCCTCGGCGCGGTCAATGGCGTCCGGGGAAGTGCCGATCATGGGCACGCCCGCCTCCATCAGGGGCACGGCGAGGTTCAGCGGGGTCTGGCCGCCAAACTGGACAATGACACCATCCGGCTTCTCGAACTCCACGATGTTCAGCACATCCTCGAAGGTCAGCGGCTCAAAGTAGAGCCGGTCCGAGGTGTCGTAGTCCGTGGACACGGTTTCCGGGTTGGAGTTGACCATGATGGACTTGATGCCGAGTTCCCGGAGCTGGAACGAGGAATGGCAGCAGCAGTAGTCGAATTCGATACCCTGGCCGATGCGGTTGGGGCCTCCGCCAAGGATGATGACTTTCTTGCCCTCGGCGGGCCGGATTTCGTCGCCGCTTTCGTAGGTGGAATAATAGTAGGGGGTGAAGGCCTCGAACTCGGCGGCGCAGGTGTCCACGAGGTAATAGGTCGGGACAATGCCCAGACGCTGGCGCAGGCGGCGAACGGATTTGTGCGACATCTTCCAGAGCGTGGCCAGTTGCTGATCCGAATAGCCGAACTCTTTGGCCTTGCGCAGCAGGACAGGCAATTCCGGATCCTTCTCGTCGATGCCGTGCCGCATTCCGTAGGCCTTGAGCTTCTCCTCCATGCCGATCACGTCCCGGATCTGGCGCAGGAACCAGGGGTCGATCCGGGAGGTCTCGTGGATCTCCGTATCGCTGAAGCCGCAGCGCATGGCGTTGCGCACGGCGTAGAGCCGCTGGGAATTGGGCTTACGCAACAGGGTCAGCAACTCGTCCTTATCCTGGGGGCAGGTCTCGAAGTTCTTGCCCAGGCCGGGCATGCCCACCTCCAGAGAACGCAGGCCCTTTTGCAGGGCCTCCTTAAAGGTCCGTCCAATAGCCATGGTCTCGCCCACGCTCTTCATGGCTGTGGTCAGATAGTCCTCGGAGCCGGGGAATTTCTCAAAGGTGAACCGGGGGATCTTGATCACGCAGTAGTCGATGGTCGGCTCAAAGGAGGCCATGGTTTCCCGCGTGATGTCGTTGGGAATCTCGTCCAGAGTGTAGCCCACGGCGAGCTTGGCCGCGATTTTCGCAATGGGAAAGCCCGTGGCCTTGGATGCCAGCGCCGAGGAGCGCGAAACGCGCGGGTTCATCTCGATGATCACCAGCTCGCCGTTCTCGGGATTGACCGCGAACTGCACGTTGGATCCGCCGGTCTCCACGCCGATCTCGCGCATAATGGCCAGGGCGGCATCGCGCATGCGCTGGTATTCCTGGTCCGTGAGGGTCTGGGCCGGGGCCACCGTGATGGAGTCGCCCGTATGCACGCCCATGGGGTCGAGGTTCTCGATGGAACAGATGATCACGCAGTTGTCTTTCTTGTCCCGCATGACCTCCAGCTCATATTCCTTCCAGCCGAGCACGGACTGCTCCAGCATGATCTCGCTCTTGATGGACAGGGCGAGTCCCTGGGCGCAGATGGCCTCCAGGTCTTCCATGTTGTAGGCCACGCCGCCGCCTGTGCCGCCCATGGTGTACGCCGGGCGGACAATGATCGGGAAGGCGATCTTCTCGCCCCAGGCACGCACATCGTCCATGTTGTGGGCGATGCCGCTTTCCGGGACCTTCAGGCCGATGTTGGCCATGGCCTGACGGAAAAGTTCGCGGCTTTCGGCTTTTTGAATGACGTGTTCGTTGGCGCCGATGAGCTCCACGCCGTATTTTTCCAGCACGCCCATCTCGGAAACGGCCAGGGCGGTGTTCAGGGCGGTCTGGCCGCCCAGGGTCGGGAGCAGCGCGTCCGGTCGTTCCTTGGCGATGATCTTGGCCACCGTGTTCGGTTCGATCGGTTCGATATAGGTCCTGTCCGCAAGCTCCGGGTCGGTCATGATCGTGGCCGGGTTGGAGTTGACCAGCACGACCTCGTACCCTTCTTCCTTGAGCGCCTTGAGGGCCTGGGTTCCGGAATAGTCGAATTCACAGGCCTGTCCGATGACGATCGGGCCGGACCCGATCAGCATGATCTTCTTCAGGTCAGTGCGTTTAGGCATGGAAGTCCTTCAGGGATTTTTGATTGGATTATGTTCGCCGTTGAAGCAAGGGAACATATGCCATCTCGGCCCGATGGGCAAGCATCCGCCCCCAGGACAAAAAATTCCAACTTATTTTCATATTTCAACGCAGTGTACAAATCAATGGTTTCTTTTCCGTGGCGACCGCCAAAATATCAATGGCCTACGCACCCGTCGTCACGCTCCTGCGTGAATATCAGTCCCAAGTCGTATTTGCGCGAAAGTGGGTTGCCCCAATGCAAGGGCAATGGCATCCTCGAAAAATAGGGGAGCCGAAACATGGATGAACCGCTCAAACTTGGCATCAGCCGCTGTCTGCTCGGAGAGAGCGTCCGCTACGACGGCGGCCATAAACTGGACCGCTATCTGCGGGACGTTCTGGGACGGTACGTGGAATTCGTTCCGCTCTGTCCGGAAGTGGAAAGCGGTCTGCCTGTTCCGCGCGAAGCCCTGCGTCTTGTGGGCGATCCGGATTCCCCCCGGCTCGTGACAAGTAAAACCGGCCAGGACCACACAAAGGCCATGCGGGCCTGGGCGGAGAAACGCCTTGAACAACTCGCCCAGGTGGACCTCTGCGGATTCATTTTCAAGTATGGCTCGCCCACCAGCGGCATGAACCGGGTCAAGGTCTATCCTGAAAAGGGTGGTCCGCCCTCCATGAAAGGACGGGGCTTTTTCGCGGCCATGTTCATGGACCGCTTTCCCCTGCTCCCGGTGGAGGACGAGGGCCGGCTCAACGATCCCGTGCTGCGTGAGAATTTCATCGAGCGAATCTTCACCATGCACCGTTGGCAAGGTTTGCTCCGAGGCGGTCTCCGAGCGGGCGCGCTCATGGAGTTTCACGCCCGGCACAAACTGCTGGTCATGGCCCACAACGTCCAGGCCTACCGCGACCTCGGCCGGCTCGTGGCCAAGGCCGGGATCGAGGACCTGCCCTTGCTGGCCGCCGCCTACATCGAACGGCTCATGACCGCGTTGAAACGCGAGGCCAAGCCCCGGCAGCACCGCAACGTCCTGGACCATTGCCAGGGCTATTTCAAAAAGCAGCTCACCCAGGGGGAAAAGCAAGAACTTCTCGAAGTCATACGCCAATATGGAGAAGGACTGGTCCCGCGCATCGTGCCCGTCACCCTGCTGAATCATTACGTCCGGAAGTACGGCCAGGAATACCTCGCCGCCCAGATCTACCTGAACCCGCCACCAGCGGAACTCAAGTTGCTGAACCATGCCTGAACTCGAAGACAAGGATTGTCTCTGCCTCGATCCTTCCCGCACGGACCGTGACCCCAGCCCCGGGGTGAAGGCGGCGTGTGCCCACAACCCCCTCCTGGAACTGGACATGCGCGTGCTGGCAAAGGTCGCCGCACGCCTGCCCGTCCGCGAACGCTACATGATCCTCGACACGGGTTGCGTCCATGGCCAAATCGCGCGAACGCGTTTTCCCAGCCTCGGCCTGCCGTTCCATTGCCTCAGCGTGGATTCCCGCGCCGAAGCCGTGGACGAGGCCCGCCGGAAAAATTCCGACCCGCGTTTTCAGTTCAGTCGCGCGGAGATCGAGGATTTGGAGCCGGACGACTACGGCCGGTTCGACATCATCTTCACGACTTGCGCGCCGCACCGGGCGACCGACCCTCTGCGGAGCATGCAGCATCTCTGGAACCTGGTCGCGCCTGGCGGCGCACTCATCGTGCGGGCCATTGACGACGCCAAGCACGCGATCCCTCCCCAGGCGGACCTGAAGCAGCTGATCCAGTCCACGGTGGCTCTGGTCCGCGGTCCGCTGCGACATTTCTCGCATACGCTCCCCCCCCGCCTGCTGCGCCTGCAACCGCCTCCGATCGACCTGTTCGTGGATTTCGCGGTGGACGAGGTCACACAGCCCACCGCCGGAGAACGCCGGTGCGGCAATGCCCAAGGGAACTTGGAGTCTCTCGTCCTCCCCGCTTACGCCGTGGCCGTGGCCTTCAAATAAAAGAAGACGCCCTGGACAACCAGGGCGTCTTCTTGCTTTCCAAAAAATAGGACGCCTCGCGTCCGCCATTTCGACAACGGCTAGCTGACCTTGCTGCCACCGGGAACCGGCCCGGACGCGGTCAGCAGTTCCATGCCCTCCCCGGTCTTCACGGCCAGAATCATGCCCTGGGAAAGCTGCTTGCGCAGTTTGCGCGGCTGGAGGTTGGCCACAACCACGACCTGGCGGCCCTTGAGCTCCTCCGGCTGGAAGAATTCCGCCAGCCCGGCCACAACTTGGCGCGGCCCCTCGGCCTCGCCCAGATCCACTTTGACCAGCAGCAGGCGGTCCGCATCGGGATGCCTTTCCACCTCCAGCACCGTGCCCAGGCGCAAATCCAGTTTCTGATAATCCTCAAAGTCGATTAATCCCGTTCCCGCAGCTTCGGCTTCGGGCTGGGCCTTGGGCGCCCCCTGGACCTCTTTGGCCGGAGCCTGTTCCGGTTCGTCTTTTGTGATCGGGTCCACCCGGGGAAACAGGTTGGAGCTCTCGGAAACCATGGTTCCCGTGTCCAGCAGCCCCCAGACATCGGTCTCCTTGGAAAGGTCCACCTTGCGCGGGTCGAACTCGATACCCAACTGGCGAAGCATGTCCACGGCGGCATCGGGCATTACGGGCCAGACATGCACGGCGATCTTGCGCATGTTTTCCAGCATCACGTACATGACCGTGGAAAGCCGCTTCATGTCCTTGTTTTTAAACAGCGTCCAGGGCTGGACCGTGTCGATGTACTTATTCAGTCCGCGCACCAGCTCCCAAAGGCCTTCCAGCGCGCGCGCAAAACGCATTTCCGCGAATTCGGTCTGGAAGACTTCCATGGCCTTCTGTCCGAGCTTCTTGATCTCCGCGTCCTCGATCTCCTCCGCATTATCCGGAACAGGGATCAAGCCCTTGAAATACTTATGCGTCATGGAGAGGGTGCGGTTGAACAGGTTGCCCAGATCGTTGGCCAGATCCGCGTTGAGCCTGCCCACCAGAGCCTCCTCCGAAAAACTGGCGTCCTGGCCGAAGCTCATCTCGCGCAACAGGAAATACCGGAAAGCGTTCAGCCCATAGGTTTTGATCATGTCCAGCGGCTCGACCACATTGCCGAGGGACTTGGACATCTTGGTGTCCTTGATCAGCCAGTAACCGTGGACGTTGAGGCGCTGGAAGGGTTCGATGTCCGCGGACTTGAGCATGCACGGCCAAAACACAGCGTGGGGCTTGAGGATATCCTTGGCAATAAGATGGTTGGTCGCCGGCCAGAATTTTTTAAACTTGTCGCCGTCCGGGTAGCCCAGAGCGGAAACGTAGTTGATCAGGGCGTCGAACCAGACGTAGCAGACGTAGTCCTGGTCAAAGGGCAGTTCGATACCCCACTCAAGCCGCGTCTTGGGCCGGGAAATGCAGAGATCCTCCAGGACGCCGGACTCCAGCAGGCTGAGTACTTCCTTGCGGTAGCGATCGGG
>JBFWMD010000070.1:0-18498 GCA_050251775.1 Desulfovibrio sp. | reverse complement strand
TCAGGGGATGCTCGCTCGCCCAGGAACGAACCTGTCCGACCCAGTCCGCGTGCTTCTCCTTCCAGGAAGTCACGTCCAGGTCGGGTTCGAACTCTTCCTTGAGCGCGGCCAGCGCGCTCTTGCAGTCGGCCACCAGGGGCACGTGGACGGCCACGTTCTTCTGGATCGACGTGGGGTCGATGTCCACGTGGATGATGGTGGCCTTGGGCGCGAAGGTGTTGACCTTGCCGGTGACCCGGTCGTCAAAGCGCGCACCCACGGCCAGCAGCAGATCGCAATTGTTCACGGCCATGTTGGCCGCGTAGGTTCCATGCATGCCGAGCATGCCGAGCCAGAGTTCGTCGTCGCCCGGAAAGGCGCCGAGCCCCATCAGCGTCGAGGTCACGGGAATGCTCAGACGCCGCGCCAGCCAGACCAACTCGCGGTGTGCGCGGGCGCTGATCACGCCGCCGCCGGAGTAGATCAGGGGCCGCTTGGCGTCCTTGAGCAGTTTGGCCACCTTGCGGGTCTGGCCCACGTGCGGCTTGAGGTTCGGGTTGTAGCTGCGCAGACGCACATTGCGGGGATATTCGAACTCGCACTTGGCCTGGAGCACGTCCTTGGGCAGATCCACAAGGACCGGCCCGGGCCGACCGGAGCGGGCCAGATAGAAGGCCTGCTTCACGACCCGGGCCAGATCATTGACATCCTTGACAAGATAATTGTGCTTGGTACAGGGGCGGGTGATCCCGACGATGTCCACTTCCTGGAAGGCGTCATTGCCGATGAGCGGGGTGGGAACCTGCCCGGTGAAAATGACCACCGGGATGGAATCCATGTAGGCCGTGGCAATGCCGGTGACGGCGTTGGTCGCGCCGGGCCCGGATGTCAGCAGGCAAACGCCCACGTCGCCCGTGGCGCGCGCATAGCCGTCGGCCGCATGGATCGCGCCCTGCTCATGCCGCACCAGAATGTGCTCGACGGGGAAATTGGGCAGTTCATCGTAAATATCGATGACGGCCCCGCCGGGAAAGCCGAAGATGGTTTTCACACCTTCTTTTTCCAGGCATTTCAATAAAGCCTGAGCCCCTGTCAGCTCCATATCAGTCCTCCGATCCTCGATACTTTTGCAACACCAGCTGGAGCTTGGTCTTGCCAGCAAGCTTCTTCTTCTTCAGTTGCTTGATTTCCTGTCCCTGGGTCGGGCTCAGATACGGACGCCCTTCGTACTTCTGAAGAATGCGCTCGAATTCCTGATGCTGCTCCCAAAGGGCTTTGACTTCGGAATCCTGCTCCTGGTAACGCTCGATCAAAATGAGATCAGCCTGTTCCATGAGCCTCTCCTTGGTTGAGGTTATTGTTTTTCCGCACCAGCAGGGACCATTGTCTCCCAGCGCGGTTCTTGTTCCGATTCAATGAGCAATGTTTTCTGGCGGCTGGCGTGGCCGTCCCGCAGGGTCACCTGCCGCTGCCGGAGGGCCAGGGCCGAGGCCACGAAACGCACCAGCGCCTTGTTGGCCTTGTTGTCCACAGCGGGCGCGCCCAGACGGATCTTCAGACATCCCTGATACAGGCCTGCCACCTCGTCCCGCTTGGCTCCGGGCTGCGCCCAGACCCGAAGCAGCCAGGCGCCGTCGCCCACGTGGCTTACGGGTTCGGGCAGACCCATTGCCTACTCCGCCTTCTTCAAAAAACTCACCTTGGACTCCAGTTCCTCCAGCCTGCTCCGGTGCGGGTCGTTGCTCTCCAGGAGTTCAAGATGCGACTGCACCAACCCCTTAAGCTGGATTTTGAACTGGTTCCGCTGGCGCTTCATGCCCTCGATCTCCTCGTGCAGCTGGGCGAGCCGTTCATGGCCGCGCTGCACAATATCCCTGGCCTTGGTGTTGGCCTCGCTGAGGATGATTTCCGCCTCGCGTCCGGCCGCGACCTTGAGTTCGTCCACCATGCGCTGGGTGCTCATGAGCGTGTCGCGCAGGGTCTCGTCCCGCTGCATGTATTCCTGAAGCTGCGTTTCGAGCCGCTTGGCCTTGCGCGCCAGCTCCCGCTGCCTGTCGGCGGCCTCGCCCAGGACCTCGGCCACTTCCACGAGCAACTGGTCCACCTCCTTCGGCGCGTAGCCAAAGGCGGTTCGGGAGAATTTCTTGTTCAGCAGGTCGATTTTGGACAGGTTCATGATGTCCCTTCTGCAACGCCTAGAAATACATGGCCAGTCGAGCGATGTTCGCGGGAATCACATAGTCCAGGAATCCCAGGGCGAGAATCACGACCACGGGCGAAAGGTCGATGCCGCCCATGTTCACGAAGGGCAGCCAGCGCCGTACGCGGTAGAACACGGGTTCGGTGAGCGTCCGCAGGGTCCGGACGATGGGATTGTAGGGATCGGGGTTCACCCAGGTGATCAGCGCGGCCACAATGACCACGAGCTGGTATCCGAAGAGGACGAAATGGATGAGCTGTGCCAGCCCGGTGATGACGAGGTCCATGGGAGTTGCTCCTCGGACGGCGTCTTTTGCCGTCAATACTACGAGATGAAGGTTCGCACACTGTACATCACAAATCAAGCCCCGAGAGCGGGGAAAGGCATCCCTTTACCACGTGAATGCATAGTTGCGGCGCAGATAGCCCAGCAGGGTCCAAAAGTCGGGGATCATCAATTCCGCGCGGAGATTGGGATTCTTGAACGCCCAGAAGCGCACGTCCGCGGCGGCGGCGTTGACTTCGTCCACGCTGGAGTCGCCGATGTAGACGACCTCTTCCGGCTTCATGCGCCAAGCCTCCAGAATGGCGTGAACGCCCTCGGGGTGGGGTTTGGGCCGCGCCACTTTGAAGGAGGTGATGGTCGGATGAAAATATCCGGTCAGACCGAAATGCTCCAACACCAGATCCAAGGTATCCGTACGGCTGGTGTTGATGCCCATGCGCAGCCCCCCGGCGCGCATCCAGTTGAGCACCTCTCGCAGGCCGTCCTCCAGGATGATGTGCGGCAGCACCCTGCGGTAGTCGAAATCAAGCTTGTACTGCCAGGCCTCGTCAAAGCGCTCCCCGGGCACGAGCCGGCTGATGGATTCCCAGATATTGTGGCTATGGGTGTAGTCCCGCAATTCGTCGTCCATTTTCGGAAGCCCGAAATGCGCCCGAAACGTATTGTAATACCACGTATTCGCCGCAAGGGAATCGATCAGCACACCGTCGCAGTCGAAGATCACGCCGCCGACGCCGTCCAGCAGGTCTTCGCGGATCAGGCTGTTCAGATAAAGCAAATCCAGCTCCTCACTCGTTTGTTGTTGCCGGCACGCTCGCCACGCGCACCACGCGCGCCAGTTGCGGACGTTTTTCAGGTTCCTTGCTCATTCCGGCCAGTTTCCAGGCCGGAGCCGAGGCAAAGAGCGCGCCTTCGGGCAGGTCCGGCACAATAGCATCCAGGGCGAACTCCACTCCGAACTCCGCAAAGGCGGCGAGAATCTCCACATCGCGCACGACCAGCACCGCGCCCTCGGGCGCAAGGACGCAGACCGCCTCCAGCAGGAGCGGCCAGGGCAGGGAAGGTATGCCGCCCTCCGGGGCGTGCGTGTTCGAAATCAGATTGTCCAGCCGGAGCTCGGCCGCGTCCAGGGCGTCGTCCCCTTCCACCCCCAGGGTGGAGCCAAAGCGGTTCCAGGCCTGTTCCACCCCCTGGCTCAACGTGCGCAGCTCCACAACGCGCTCCTCCAGGGTCCAGGCCAGCAGAAGCAGAAACTGCGCGCGCGCCGCCTGGGGATCGGCCTCCCGGTTTTCCACGGCCACACCGTCCACGAGCCGCCGCTTGAGCTCCGCCTCCAGCATGGAAACGCTCTCCCCCCGGTCCTGTTGGCGGGGTTGTACGCCGTAAAAGGCCATTTCCTTGGGATTGGCAAACTGTTCGCCGAAACGGACGCAGTCGTCCAGCAGATGCCGGGCGTCGGTCGGGTTCAGGGGCAGGCCCTTTGGCCGGTAGCGGTTCTCGCCGGAGGTCGCGTCCAGACCGGGGTCCAAAAACAGCACGCCGGGCAGCGGTCCGCCGGGCACGCACTCGGGGTGCAGATGGGGAAAATGCAGCAGCATGGCCTCAGCGCTCCTTGTCGGTGTCATGGTATTCGGATTCCGGGTCGTCTTCCGGCAGAGCGAACCGCCGGCAGCGCCCTTCGCAGAGAGGCAGGGCCAGCAGGCAGACAGCCCCCCGACCGTTGGCACAACCCTGGTCGCCGCCGTTTTCGCTGTAGCTGTAGCCCTCGCAGCCCTCCCCTTCCCGCTGAAGCCGCTCGAACCGCCGGTCCCAGAGAGCCTCCAGAGCCTGCGGATCAAGCGAGAAGGCCTCGGCCCGGTCCAGAAACTCGTCGTACTCCCGCTCCCAAAGGACGAGAAACCGACAGTGCAACGATTCATCGTAGCCGGGATTGAGCCGCTCGTCATAGAAACATCGCCCGGAAACGTAGTGACGGCAAGCGCTGCCGGGCATTCTGCGGACATTGGGCATATGCGTTTCAAGGGGAGTGAATCGCCCTTGCCCTTTTTTTACACTTTTCCAGGCCGCACGTCGAGAGATGGAATCCCTCTTTCCCTGGAATGGAATGGAGAAAATGTCCGTTCTGAAAATTCTTTGTGCGTCCTCCCCAGCCCTTCTTGACCTTGCGAAAAGCCGCGTGTATTGTCCGAAATCACTTCACAACTGGAGGACGCTCATGTTTGGACTCGGTGTTTGGGAACTCGTCCTGATTCTTCTTATTGTGGTGCTGATCTTCGGTGCCAACAAACTCCCCGAAGTTGGTTCCGGCATCGGCAAGGCCATCCAAAACTTCAAGCGTGCCACGGGCGAACCCGAAGAAATTGACGTGACCCCGGATAAAACCAAGGTCGAGGACAAAAAGAAAGAGAACTGATCTCTTTTCACTCGATATGAAAAAGCCCGAACGTAATAGTTCGGGCTTTTTTTCTGCCGTTCGCGAACCTCGGGGCCACGAATACGGAAAACCGCCCCAGGAATCTTTCCCGAAGAGCGGCCTTCTCCCCTCTTTAGTCCACCGTGAGCATCACGCTGCTGGCCTTGACCATGGCCTTGACATCGGAGCCGGGCTTGAGTCCCAGATTCTCCACGGAAGTCAGGGTGATCACGGAAACGACCTCCACGCCGGGAGCCACTTCCACGACCACTTCGCAGTTGACCAGACCCTTGGTGATGCTCTTGACCTTGCCGGACAGCAGGTTGCGGGCGCTTACCTTCATGAGGATGCTCCTTGGCTCGTAAAATTATAAGTCCTATCCCTGTAAGATACAGCAGTCGCGTGAAAAGTCCACCGTCTCTTTGCTCAAGAAATACGCACCGCCGCCCCGGACTTCCTGATCCAAGGCGGGCGTCGAGTAGAGCAAACGCATCCGTCGTCAAATAAGCCTATTCTTCCGAGCTGTTGGACAACTTGTAATTCAGCCCGCGCGACGGCAGATATGCTTCGAGCTGCGCGGCCAGAGCGTTGCGGTCCGCGATGCCCACCTGCCAGCGGACGGAAACGCCCTCGGGCGTGAGATCCATGTCGATGAGCCGCACGTCCCGCAACGCGCCGTCCCAGGTCCGCAACACATTGTCGAATTCCGTGGCGCCGTCCGGGGTGAACCAGCCCGTGACAAAGAGCACTTCCGTATGCGCACCGGCCCCCCCAGCTCCGGAGCTGGCAAAATACCGCTCCCAAAGATGAAACCAGACCGTGCGCAGATCCGTATTCAGGGCAGACCAACTCCCGGCCTCGGAGTGCAGCACGCCCCGAACCGGACCGTCCGGCTCCCGCCCCAGGCGCAGCTCCGGGTACGGCATGGCTGTGGGAACCACTCCGGTCAGGGTCCGGAGCTTTGCGAGCGTCTCCAGGTCCTCTTGGGTCAGGGTGGCGTCGGCGATGACGCGCACCTCCAGCGGCGCATTCAGCGTGTGAAACAGCCCCATGCGCTCCAGGGCGTCGCGCAGCGCGCGCCGGTCCACATCCACGTCCACGACCATGTTCAGGCCGTCCTGCGCCGGAGTCACGGCCACTTCCTTGTAGCCGAGCACGTACCCTGCCGCAGTGGGATCGAGTTGCTCGCGCAACAGAGCGGCGCGTTCCTCGGCCAGCTGTCCGGGAAGCAGCTTGAGCGCGGCCTGATACACGCCCTCCTGGAATCCCAGCTCCAGGGTTGCCTGCCGCTGCTGGCTCGGATTCCGCCCTCCCTCTGTGGGATGAAAGACCCGGACTTCAGCGGCCTGGGCCGCCACAACAAAAATCAGCACCAGCAAAAACGCAAGAGTCAGGGAACGGCCCGCAGCGCGATTACGATCCTTCATATTCTTCCCAACCTCCGGTCCGTCCGCGCCTGGTTGGCTGCGGACGGCGTCAGTATTTGCTCCGGACAATGCCGAGCCTCAGTCCATGACAATGGCCACGGGACAGCGCTCGGTCATGCCCTCGGCGCGGAACAGCACGCGAACGAGCTCCGCATCCGCCGAGGAAATCACCAGATCAGCCCGTTGCGGACCGGAAACGGCCAGCACCCGGACCACCAGCGGGGTTCCGCCCACCCGGCGCTTGGCCGCCGGGTCCTGGGGGGAATGCGCATACACGGCTAGCCCCTCCTCCAGCACCAGCGCGCGGGACGCGAGAAACGGGCCGAACGCGGCCTTGCCGTCCGGTCCGGTCACCACAGGCAGGAGCGCGGGAGCGCAGTCGAACCCACGCGCATCCACCACCAGCCCGGTAAAGGCCCCCAACTCGGCCATGGACTGCCGGTATTCCAGCTGGTCCACATCCGTCGGCCCTCCGGCCACCTCGGCAGTCAGTTCGATCTGCGGCGGAATGCGGCTCTGGAAAGCCACCGTGGGCGGGATCAGCGCCTCGGCCAGCGCGCCCCGCAGGGACACCTCGGCCCGCACCTCGACCCGCACGCCCCCGAGTCCGTCGGGTTCAGTGCGGCGAGTGATGGGCGAGTTCTGCAATTTGCCGCGCAAATCCGTACGCTGCTGTGCGCTCAAAGCGTCGCCCACCAGATGCCGCCCGTCCAGGGGCAGCGCGAACACGGCGTCCTGAAGCTGCTTGCGCGCCTGCATGGTGGCCTTGCGAATGGCCAGGGCCTCGGCCCGGGCCGGATTAAGACCGTCACCGGGCGCGTCGGCCACGCCCAGGGCCGTGATGTTGCCCGAACCCCAGTCCACCTGAGCCATGTCCGCTTCGCGGGTTAGGCCGGCGAGCGGCGCGGCCACCGGGGCGGTCGCGGTCGCATTCTGTTCGGACGAATCCACATTCTGATTGATCCAGTTCTCGACCTGGTCCAGAGCGCTGGGTTGCCCCACCGCCCGTGGCCCGGACGGCTCCGCCGTCGCCTGCGAATCCGTCTCCGGAGCCTGGGCCGGAAAAACCGGCGACGGGAACGCGCCCGGAACCAGGACCGCGAAGAGCAGAGCCCACAACGGAAGAAGCCTGTATTTCATCCCGAACTCCTTGGAGCTTATCTCTTTTTCAAAGTACGTCACGCCTGCGGAAGGATGTATCCCGCCCGAGAAAGATAGGCAAGCCGGGCCTAGGCCTTGAGCCAGCGATCAACGGCCCCGGCCAGGCCTGAAAAATCCCCGGCCAGAAACGACAAAAGCCCCGGCTCCCCGCGACACCAGGTCATCTGCCGCTTGGCATAGGCCCGGGTGTTGCGCACCCAGAGCTCGCGGGCTTCCGGCAGGGTCAGTTCCCCCTGCATCCAGGCCAGCAGCTCGGCGCAGCCGATGCCGCTCCAGCCCGGCGCGGCCGGGTCCGGACACTTCTCATACGCCCGCCGCGCCTCTTCCAGAGCGCCCTGTTTCAGCATCTCGTCGATGCGCGCGGCCAGCCGGGGCGTTAGCTCGTCCAGGTCCGCGACAATGCCCAGCCGCAGGGCGTCGAGCGGAAACGCGGGCCGGGCCTCGGCATGCCAGGAACTCATGTTCCGGCCCGTGGCCAGCCAGACTTCCTGCGCCCGCGCGTTGCGCTGGCTGTCATTGGGGTGGATGACCGCCGCATACTCCGGGTCGATCTCCAGCAGTTCCGCGTGCATCCGCTGCGGGCCTTCCCGTTCCAGCCGGGCCAGCACGGCCGCGCGAATCTCCTCGGGAATCTCCGGAATGGGCGCGATGCCCCGGAGCAGCACGCGCAGATACAGACCCGTTCCGCCCACGAGCACGGGCAGGTTGCCCCGCAGCGCGATTTCCCGCACGGCCTGGGCCGCCAGTTCGGCCATGCGGGCCGCATTCATAATCTGATCCGTGGGCAGAAAGCCGTAAAGATGATGCGGGGCCAGGGCCCGTTCCTCGGGGCTGGGCTGGGCCGTGATGATGGGGAAATCCTCGTAGACTTGGCGGGAGTCGAAGTTGACCACTTCCACGCTCCGCCCCAGGGAAAGCGCGGCCCGTGTCTTGCCCGTTCCCGTGGGACCGAGAATGCAGACCACGCGCACTGGCGTCCTCAGGCTCTCCACGTCCGCCCTCCCGTCAGCCCTCGGCCTGTCGGCGTCGCTCTTCGCAGCGCTTGTAGAGCGGGGTGACCACGCAGTCCGGGACCAGTCCTTTGACCGAACCGCCGTGGCAGGCCACGTCCTTGACGATGGTGGAAGAGAGGTACATCCACTTGAAGTCGGTCATCAGGAACACGGTCTCGATGTCCTTCTTGAGCTTGCGGTTCATCAGCGCCATCTGGAATTCGTATTCGAAATCCGACACCGCACGCATGCCGCGCAAAATCGCGCCCGCGCCCCGCCGCTCCGCATAGTCCACCAAGAGGCCATCAAACGGCTCCACCAGAATGCCGCGCGAGTCGGCCAGAGCCTCGCGGGCCATGGCCACGCGCTCCTCCAGGGTGAAGAGCGTGCGCTTGGAGGTGCTTTTGGCCACGGCCAGAACCATGGTGTCGAAAATCTTGGCCCCGCGCCGGATCAGGCTCACGTGGCCGTTGGTCAGCGGGTCAAAGGTTCCGGGATAGATGGCGAGCCGGGGATGTTGAGATACCATAATACAATCCTTGTCTGACCGTAGGTCCGGTCGGTGATGCGCTCCAGCCCCGCCGGATCTTCCGGCTCCAGGGCGGCTTCCACCTCGGCCAGCACGAAGCCGCCGGGCGCGAGCCAACCCTTGTCCAGGACGGCCTCCAGGGCCGGGGCCAGGAGGTCCTGCCCATAGGGCGGATCAATGAATAGCAGATTATAGGGTTTGTCCGGACCCTTGCGCAAGAGCTGGACCACGTCGGATACGGCGACCCGGAACCGCGACGCCGGAACGCCCAGTTCCTTGAGGTTGGCCCGGATCAGTTGGGCTGCCTTGGCCGCCTTTTCCACGAACAGGGCGAAGTCCGCGCCCCGGCTGAGGGCCTCCATGGCCAGACTCCCGCTGCCAGCGAAGAGGTCGGCGGCCCGCAGTCCCGGCCACTCCAGGCCCCGCGCTTCGAGCATGGAGAAAATGGACTGCCGCACCTTGGAGGTGGCGGGCCGGTATCCCGGCCCCTCGGCCGTGCGGATGATCCGTCCCCCGAATCGGCCGCTGATGATGCGCATGCTTCCGTGCCCCCTTGCCATGCCAGGCCTGCGCAACGCCGAAAGGCGCTACATTTCGGAAATGAGTTCCACCATCAGACGGTTGACCACCAGCAGCCGGTCGCGCATTTCGGTCTGCTCCACCCAGGTCTTGCCCTTGAGCCGGTCCACCCGGCTCTTGAGTTCCGCAAGCAGCTTGTCGGAATCCTGCAACAGGAAGTCCCAGTCCACGCTGGGCCGCGCCAGTTCGGCATGCTGCACGGTCTCCAGGATGCGTCCCGGCTCCAGCGTGACCTCCTCCAGGTAGTCGGGGATATGCACGTCGAGCTTGAAGTCCTTGCGCAACAGCTCGGCAAAGACCTGCTGGGCCGCAGGTTCGCCGTGGATCAGAAAGACCTTCATGTCCGTGTCGTGGAAGCGGCTGACCCACTTGAGCAGCTCGTCCTGTCCGGCATGGCCAGAGAACCCGTTGATGGTGAATATCTTGGCCTTGACCGCCACGTCCTCGCCAAAAAGCCGGATCTTGCTCACGCCGCCCACGATCTTGCGGCCCGGCGTGCCCACGCCCTGGTAGCCCACAAAGACCACGCTCGCGCCCTCGCGCCAGAGGTTGTGCTTGAGATGGTGCTTGATGCGCCCGGCAGTGGCCATGCCGCTGGCCGAGATGATCACGGCGGGTCCGGCCGTGGTGTTGATGGCCTGGGATTCCGACGTGCTCAGCGTGAACTTGAGGTTCGGCAGGTTCAGCGGGTCCTCGCCGTTCTTGATCAGTTCCCTGGTCTGGCGATCGAAGAATTCCGGATGCTTGCGGAAGACCTCGGTGGCGCGGATGGCCATGGGGCTGTCCAGAAACACGGGCATGTCCGCGGGAAGCCGTCCCTGCTTGTAGAGCAGGTAAAGCGAATAGATGATCTGCTGGGAGCGCTCCACGGCAAAGGCGGGAATGACCACCTTCTCGCCGTTGGCATAGCTGTAGCGGATGGCCTCGGCCAGTTCGTCCAGGCTGTTGCTGTCGTCCTTGTGGACGCGGTTGCCGTAGGTCGATTCCAGGAAAAGGTAGTCAGGAGTGTTGGCAATGGCCGGATCGTTGACCAGGAGCTGGGCCGGACGGCCCAGGTCGCCGGAGAAGAGCAGCGAGGTGGGCTTGTCGCCCTGTTCATATTCGATGCGGATGAAAGCCGAGCCAAGAATATGCCCGGCGTCGCGGAAGCGGATCTTCAAACCCGGCTTGGGCTCGAACATCTCGTCGTACTTCACGGTGCGGATCAGCGGCAGGGTTTTTTCCACGTCCGCCTGGGTGTAGAGCGGGTCCACGTCGCCGCCGCCGCGCCGGCTGCGCTTGCGGTTCACGTATTCGGCTTCCATCTCCTGGATGTGCGCCGAGTCGAGGAGCATGATCTCCAGCAGGTCGCGGGTGGGCTCCGAGGTGTAGATTTCGCCATGGAACCCCTGCTTGACCAGCCGGGGCAGCAGCCCGCTGTGGTCGATGTGCGCGTGGGTCACGAGGATGAAATCGAGGTTCTTCGGATCGTGGCGGTCAGTGTTGAAATTGCGCTGCTCGATTTCCTTGTTGCCCTGGAACATGCCCGCATCCACAAGAAATTTGATACCGTTGCATTCGAGCTTGTAACTGGAACCCGTGACTGTCTGGGCCGCGCCCAGAAAGGTGACCTTCATCGCTCCTCCGGAAGTAGACGGTGCGGCCTGGCGGCCCCGTGACGCTTGCCCCTTTCATCATCCGCAGCAAGCGTGTATTCTGAAAATCATGTGCGGACCGGTCCGCGCATCGCGTTTCATGCACCAAGAACGCGCTCTTTGGCAAGTGGCCGAAGCAACACAAGCCCTTCAGGAGCGGACATGTCCGGTTCGAACCAGTACCTGATCGACGATCTCAGCACGGCGGAATCCTGGCGGCTCTTCAAAATCATGGCCGAAATCGTGGACGGCTTCGAGACCCTGGCCGAACAGGGCCGCGCGGTCTCCATCTTCGGCTCGGCCCGCGTCCGGGAAAAAGCGCCCCTTTACGAACGGACCAGGGAAATCGCCCGCAAGCTCACAAAAGTGGGCTTCTCGATCATCACCGGCGGCGGTCCGGGATTGATGGAGGCGGCCAACAGGGGCTGCCGCGACGCGCACGGGCGCTCCGTGGGGCTGCACATCCACCTGCCCCTGGAGCAGGCCGCCAACCCCTACCTGAACGTGCGTTGCGATTTCCGCTATTTCTTCGTGCGCAAACTGATGTTCGTGAAGTACGCCTCGGCCTACGTGGGTATGCCCGGCGGCTTTGGAACCCTGGACGAGATTTCCGAGGCCCTGCTGCTGATTCAGACCCGACGCATCAAGCCTTTTCCCATCGTCTTTCTGGACCGCGCCCACTGGAGCGGTCTGATCGACTGGTTCCAGCAAAAACTCCTCGCCGACGGCTACATCGGCGAGGAGGATCTCAAGCTGTTTCTGCTCACGGACGACACGGACGAAGCCGTGGAGCACATTCGCAAACACGCGCCGCACAGCGGCTAGAGAAAGTCGGGATCAATGCCCGCCCTGCCCCCGGCCATCATCAGCCGCAAATAGCGCACTGCTTTCTCGTCCACGGGCACGATGGGGAAGTTCTTGCGGCAGGCGTCGCACTGGGCCATGGCCGGCCGGGTCGGCGCGATGAGCGGCACTTCCCGCGTGCAGTAGGGGCAGGCGTACAGGTAGATGATCTCCATGCCCGAAGGCTTGACCGGGGTCACCGGCTTGCCGGATGCGCTCATGATGCCTCCTCCGCGACGAGGTTCTCGCCGTCCATGCCCTCGGGCGGGGTCACGCCCCAGAGTCTGAGCAGGGTCGGCGCGATGTCCCCGAGCTTGCCGGGCTTGAGCGTCCGGGCTTCGCGGCCCTCCTCCATAAGCACCAGCGGCACGGGGTTGTGGGAATGGGCGGTCTGGGGAGCGCCGTCCTGGTCCAACATTTCTTCGGCATTGCCGTGGTCCGCCGTGAGCAGCACCCGCCCGCCCAGGGCGAGCATGGCGTCCGCGAGCCTGCCCGCGCAGGCGTCCACGGTCTCCGTGGCCCGGACCGTGGCCTCGATGATCCCGGAGTGGCCGACCATGTCCAGGTTGGCGAGGTTGCAGACGCAGAGGTCATAGTCGGGCAGCAGCGCAAGCAGCTGCTCCGTGACCTCCATTGCGCTCATCTCCGGCTTGAGGTCGTAGGTGGCCACGTCGCGCGGCGAGGCGATCATCCGGCGTTCCTCGCCAGGAAACGGCTCCTCCCGCCCACAATTCAAAAAATACGTCACGTGGGCGTATTTCTCGGTCTCGGCGATGCGCAATTGGCGCAGCCCCAGGCCGGAAACCACCTCGCCCAGGCAGCCGTCGAGCTTCTGGGGCGGAAAGGCCACTGGCAGCGGAAAGCTGGACTCGTAGCGGGTCATGCTGGCCAGACCGGCCAGTTGCGGGACCTCGCCGCGCTCAAAACCGTCAAACTCCTCGCTGAAGAACGCGCGGGTGATCTGCCGCACGCGGTCCGCACGAAAATTGAAAAGAAACACGCCGTCGCCGTCGCGGATGACGCCGTCCACGTCATCGATGATCCTGGGCTTGACGAATTCGTCCGTCTCCCCGGCCACGTAGGCGTCGCGCAGCCCGCGCAACGGTCCTTCGCAGCGTTCGCCCACGCCGTGAACCAGCGCGTCCCAGGCCACCTTGGTCCGCTCCCAGCGGGTGTCGCGGTCCATGGCGTAGTAGCGGCCCATGAGCGTGGCGATGCGCCCGCCGCCGATGCGCCGCCGGGCGTCGCGGAAGTCCTTGACGTAGCCCATGCCACTGGTGGGCGGCGTGTCGCGCCCGTCCAGGAAGGCATGCACAAAGACATCCTCCAGCCCCCGGCCCAAGGCCATCTCCACCAGGGCGTAGAGATGCTTCTGGTGGCTGTGGACGCCGCCGTCCGAAAGCAGTCCCAGAAAATGCAGCCGGCCGCCCCGGGCCTTGGTCGCCTCCATGAGTTCCACCAGGGCCGGATTCTCGAACAGGGAGCGGTCCTCCACAGCCATGTCGATACGGGTCATGTCCTGGTAGACAATGCGCCCCGCGCCAATGTTCATATGCCCGACCTCGGAATTGCCCATGAAGCCGTCGGGCAGACCCACGGCCCGGCCGGAGCAGGCCAGGGAGGTACTCGGCCAGCGCTTGAGCAGCCGGTTCAGATTGGGGGTCCTGGCCTGGGCCACTGCGTTTCCCGGCCCGGCCGGAGCCTGGCCCCAGCCGTCCAGGATGAGCAGCAGCGTCGGCTTGTACCCGTTCATTCCGCAGCCTCGCCCATGGATTCGGCGGATTCGAAGAGCCGTTCGGCCTCGGCCCAGAGCCCTTCGAGATTGTAGAGGGAGCGCTTCTCCTCCTGGAAGATGTGGACGACCACGTCGTTGAGGTCCACCAGAATCCAGGCGCCGCTCTGGTAGCCCTCCATGCCGAGATAGCCGAGCTTCTGTTCACCGGAGCGGTCCAGAAGCATGTCGGCCAGGGACTGGGCGTGGCGCACTCCCTTGGCCGAGGCGATGACGATGGTCTCGGTGATGGGGCAGAGCCCTTCCACATTCAGGGCCGTCAGATCAAAGGCCTGCTTCTCATCCAGCCACTCGACCACGAGCCGGGCTTTTTCGATGTTTCCGGCCTGATCGTGTTTCTTCATTTCGTTCATTCTTTTTCCACTGTTTCCCGGTCGTACGCCGCGAGGATCAGCTCATCGAGCCCACGCTTGGGCACGTGATGCACGCCTTGGGCGTCGCGCCAGTATTGAACGCTTCCGTCGCCGGACAGGGGTTCGAGCACCACCTCTTCGGCAGGCTCGCCCAGCGCCAGGACGTAGAGAATATCCACGGATTCGGGGATGTCCAGTTCCGCGCGCAGTCCGTCGCGGTCCACAGCCCCGAGCATGCAGCCGCCCAACCCCTCGGCCCGGGCCGCCAGCAACATGGTCTGACTGGCGATGCCCGCATCCACCTGGGCATAGGACGCCCGCTCGCGATCCGCGCAGACCACCACATACGCGGCGGGCCGTTCGCCCGGCTGCGGGCCGGTCCAGTCCTTGAGATACGCGGCCCAGACCAGCCGCGAGAAAATCCGTTCGTTGGTCGCGGCGTCCGAGGATAAAATATAACGCAACGGCTGGAAATTTCCGGCGGACGCGGTCTGCCGCGCCAGATCGACCAGTTCCCGAAGCAGAACCGGGGACACGGCCCGTCCCTCCTGAAAACGCCGCACCGTCCGAGTGGCGAGCACCAGTTCACTCAGTTTCATATCCCCTCCGGATCGCCCCGTCTTGTATAGAAATTGCGGCGCGGAAGCAATGCGCGCCCACCGTGCGAAAATTGCGCCCCAGAGACACGGACCGACACCTACGGGGCAACGCCGCTCCCCGCCGGGACGCGGGCCAGATCGTTGAGACTCCAGTCATACGATAGATAGCGGACCCGCAGTTTTCCCGCGCCCCCGGCTCCCTCCATGGCCTCGTCCATTTGTCGCAGCAGCTCCGGCCCGGCCCAGTGGCGCACAAAGGCCTCGGCCCCCTGTTCGAAGTCGTCGGCATACCACCTGAAAATCTTGCTGACAAACAATTCCCCTTCGCGGACGAACACCGCTTCCGGGTTGTTCACATAAGTCCGGCAGGCATCGTCGAGCTGCTCATCGATGCGCTCCGGGAAGTACAGCTCCGCGCGCAACGGCGGACAGCTCCGGGCGGAGCAGTTCAGCGCGAAATGAATACGCGGATCGGCGAAACGCCGCCGCAGCACCTCGCGCTCGATGAAATCCAGGCTGACCTTGCCCCTGGCATAGTCCACGAATTCGATGCTCCAGGGCCTTTCGAACCAGGAGCCCAGATCCTTGATGGACTTCAGATCCGGATATTTCGTCAGGATCAGGCGCAGTGTGGCCGCATTGTAGAGATCGATGTGGAAAGCCAGGGACTGCTCCCGGCTCATGCCTTCCGGCCTGGCCGTGGCCAGCAGGGCGAGAAAGGCGTCCAGCTTGGCGGCCTCTCGGGCCAGCAGGGCATAATCCACCAGCCCGTCGCAGACCGCCCGTCCGAGCAATTCGTTGAATCCGTTCCAGACCGGTCCCGCCCAGAACGCATCCTCACCCGGCGCGTCCACACCAGACACCTCCGCTCCGGGGGAAATTTGCTCCCCGGCCACAGCAAGCCCTCCGGAGCCGAAAAAAACGGCCAGGAGCAGGGCAAGGATCGTAACCACGAGCATCGATTTGTATCTCACGCCTCTTTCCATACACCTCCCGGCGCAAAATGAGAACGCCCCGGAGCAGGTTAAATTCCGGCCCGGTCTTGACGGAGAACGCTGTTTCGGGCATGGAGATTCCATGTTTGATAACGCCCTGTTCCAGCGCTTTACCGGCTTCTTTACCGGCTTCTTTACGGAGCCCGAAAAGCCCGTGGCGTAAGGAGGCGTAAGCACGTCAAACCGAGGCCGCGGGCATGTCCGCGGCCTTTTTTGTTCCGCATTTCAGCCCAAAAGGAGGACCGGAGATGATCTTCGACGTGGAACATGAAACCTTGCCCCGCGAGGAACTGGAAGCCTTGCAACTGCGCCGGTTGCAGTCTCTCGTGGAGCGCGTCTACCACAACGTGCCGTTCTACAAAAAACGCCTTGAGGAAAAGGGAGTCCGCCCCGGCGAGATCCAGTCCCTCGACGATGTGCGCCGCCTGCCCTTCACGGAAAAACAGGACCTGCGCAACAACTACCCCTACGGCATGTTCGCCGTGAGCATGGAGAACATCGTCCGCATCCACTCCTCGTCCGGAACCACGGGCAAGGCCACCGTGGTGGGCTACACCCACCGCGACGTGCGGAACTGGGCCGCGCTCATGGGTCGCTGCTTCGCCGCCGCCGGCCTCGGCCCCGGCGATATCCTGCACAACGCTTACGGATACGGCCTGTTCACCGGCGGCCTGGGCGCGCATTACGGCGCCGAAGCCCTGGGCGTCACGGTCATCCCCATGTCCGGCGGAGCCACCCGGCGTCAGGTCATGATCATCAAAGACTTCCTGGCCACGGCCATCTGCTGCACCCCGTCCTACTCCCTGCACCTGGCCGAAACCGCCGAGGAACTGGGCATCGACTTCCGCAAGCTGCCCCTCAAGACGGGCATCTTCGGCGCCGAACCCTGGACCGAATCCATGCGCAAGGACATCGAGGCCAAGCTGAACATCAAGGCCCTGGACATCTACGGCCTTTCCGAGATCATGGGACCGGGCGTGGGCATCGAATGCGCCGAGGCCCAGCACGGCCTGCACATGCAGGAAGACCATTTCCTGCTGGAGGTCATCGACCCGGTCTCCGGTGAACCCGTGGCCCCGGGCGAAACCGGCGAATTGGTCATCACCACCCTGACCAAGGAAGCCATCCCCTTGCTGCGCTACCGCACCCGCGACCTGACCCGGCTGATCACGACCCCCTGCCGCTGTGGCCGGACCACCGCGCGCATGATGCGCGTCCAGGGCCGCTCCGACGACATGCTCATCATTCGCGGCGTGAACGTCTTCCCCCAGCAGATCGAATCCATCCTGCTGGATACCGACGGCCTCGCCCCGCACTACCAGCTCGTTGTGGACCGCAAGGGCACGCTCGATACCCTGGAAGTGCGCGTGGAAGTCAACGAAGGCGTGTTCACCGACGAGATCAAGGGCCTCCAGACGCTGGAAAAGAAGGTCCAGGGCTCCATCAAGGAATTCCTGGGCGTCACCGCCTCGGTCAAGCTCGTGGAACCCAAGGGCATCGAACGCTCCATGGGCAAGGCGCAACGCATCATTGATTTGCGCAAGGAAGCCAAGTAACATCGCCAAGCGAAACCAGAAACACCAGAGAGGAGAGCCATGAAGGTTGATCAGCTGTCCATCTTTCTTGAAAACCGAGCCGGCCGCTTGGCGGAAGTGACCAGGATTCTCAGCGATTCCAAGGTGAACATCCGGGCGCTGTCCCTCGCGGACACCTCGGACTTCGGCATCCTGCGCCTGATCGTCTCGGACTTCGAAAAGGCCCGCACCGAGCTCAAAAACCAGGGCTTCACCGTGGGCCGCACCACGGTGGTGGCCGTCGAAGTGGACGACCAGCCCGGCGGCCTGCACAACATCCTGAGCATTCTCCAGGCCGAAAACATCAACGTGGAGTACATGTACGCCTTCGTGCATCAAAGCTCGAGCCACGCGGTGATCATCTTCCGCTTCGACCGCACGGATCAGGCCATCGAACTGCTCAAAAAGCACAACCTGACCATCATTCCGGGCGAAAAGCTCTACACGCTCTAGCCTGCTGACCAACGGGGAGGCTCCGGCCTCCCCGTTGCCCCCGCGCGCCCCGACGGGACTTACCCGAAGCGGTCCGCACATGCGCCTCCCCCGGTCTCCGGTTGCCCGCCCCTCTCCGGTGCGCACGTTTATCTCTTTGCGTCTTCCTGAGACATTGCCGAAGAGGCCCCAAAAGCGTATACGGCTTTGAATACCGTTGTCCGCATCCCGGAAAGCGACCGCCCTCCAGGGCCGGACGCCCGCCTCTTCCCGTTGCGGCCAGGACCGACCAAGCAAACGAGAACAACATGACGAACGCCCCCATCAGCAAAGCCTGGTTCGAAAAGATGCAAGGCAAAGAATCCTTCGTCACCCGGCTCTTCTCCGTGTTCCTGCGCGAGGAACCCCTGCGCGTGACCAAAATTCACACCGCCGTCCAGGACCGCGACCTGGAACAGGTCAAATACCTGGCGCACTCGCTCAAAGGCGCCGCCGCCACCATGGGCGCGGAACCCCTGCGCGACACCTGCCTGGAACTGGAAATGGCCGCCAAGGACAACGACGAGGCCGCCAGCACCCTGGCCCTCGAACATCTGGATACGGAAATCCGCAGAGTCTACGAACTGATGCAGGACTGGCTCAGGCAGCAATAAGAAAAAAGCCACGCCTCCGGCGGCCAAAGGGGCCATGCCCCCGTGGGATCCCAATCGG
>JBFWMD010000069.1:0-18958 GCA_050251775.1 Desulfovibrio sp. | reverse complement strand
CCCGCCCCCGCCGGAGGCAAATCCTACAGGGCCGCCGGGCCGAGGACTATGTGCCTTTGCGCGGGCAAATGGACCGGGTCTTCCGCTACGGCCCGGACAACCGCCTGCTCCAGGCGGGCGACGCCCGTTACGAGCATGACAGCAAGGGTTTCCGCAGTCGCAAGGTCACGCCGCAGGGCGAGACGCGCTATCACTACGCGCCCGACTATCGCTTGCTGGCCGTGGAGCTGCCGGATGGTCGTGTTGTGGAATACGGGCACGACGACCAGGGCCTGCGCAACGCCAAGTACGTGGACGGCAGGCTCACGGAGCGGTTTCATTGGCATGACCGCGCGCATCTGGCGGGTTGGTCCCATGCGGATGTTGCGGGCGGGCAATGGTGGGAAGTCGTATATGATCGTGATGGTCGGCCCATGGGACTGGTTACACAAGATCAAGGGCACAGCCAGGGTCAACACGCGGAAATCCTTTTGCATACGGACCAGATTGGCAGCGTGCGCATGGTTGAATTCCCCACCGATGGCATGGTAAAGGAGATTCTGTATGACGCCTTCGGCAATGTGGTGCGCGACGGCAATCCGTATCTGCGCTCGCCGCTGGGATTCGCGGGTGGCCTGCACGACTGGGACACGGGGCTCGTCCGCTTCGGCTGGCGCGATTACGATCCGGATACCGGACGCTTCACCGCGCAGGACCCCATCGGCGCTGCGGGTGGAGATCCGGACTGGTATGGCTACTGCCTGGACGATCCGGTCAATGGACGGGATCCGCAGGGGCTGGAGACGAATTCAACACAAGAACGGACTTGTGAGGAAAAAAATCCATACTGCAAATGGAACGAATGCACGGAAGAATGCCAAGTCACAGGAACGTACCAGCCGATTACCGAGAAAGATGCTCGCGAGATACTGGAGTTTCCAATACCGGGAGTAGACACTTGGATCAGGGGCGGACTTGAGGCAATCTTCGGCAAGAAATCATCTGATGAGTAGCTCATCAACTCATTTCAAGAGAGGAAGTAAATGCTAAAAAGATACCTGTTTACAATAGAGGCACTTGTAAGCGTTAAAGCTGTTTTTCTTCTGCCGCATCTCTATACCCTCTTTGCTATGGGCCCATTACTTTTTTGGGCAAGGATAGTCGATAGTGCTTTCATTTTTCCAACAGCATACTATGCGCTCAAGGGGAAGAAGGTAGCGCTTACTGGAGTAGCAATTTATCTGCTGGCCATGTACACACACGATTTATACATTAATGTGTACGCAGGTTCCATGCCTCCATTTCTTAAGACATACCGAGTGTTACTTGCGCTTTACTTTTTCACGGGCGCGACACTTATGCTCAGAGATGTTTTTCACAAACCAACAACGGCATAGGGCGCTGTCTTGCCCCGATGTGGGCTCTGACGCTGGAGCGCGTCAGGGCATGTTAATCCAACGTGCTGCTCGTTGACTTGAACTCGTGGCTGGTTGAAATTTCCTCTTGCCGCGACGTAGCGAACTGCTCAGATATTTTTGACAAAACCCTGTACAACGCCTTCGGCAACGTGGTGCGCGAAGGCAATCCGTATCTGCGCTCGCCGCTGGGATTCGCGGGCGGCCTGCACGACTGGGACACGGGACTCGTCCGCTTCGGCTGGCGAGACTACGACCCGGATACCGGACGCTTCACCGCCCAGGACCCCATCGGCGCTTCGGGCGGCGATCCGGATTGGTACGGATACTGCCTCGATGACCCGGTCAATGGACGGGATCCGGAGGGGCTGGAGGCGAGAAAATATGCTGGCGCTAGGGGAATGCTCGGAAGGTTGCGGTCAGACGGGAAGCCGCAGCCGGAAGCGCGCACCCTGGCCAGGATCGTTTTCCAGGCTGATGTCGCCGCCGTGCTGTTCTGCGATTTTGCGCACGGTCATCAGTCCGATGCCCGTGCCCGAGGGCTTGGTGGTCCGGAAGGCGGTGAAGGCGGACTCGGCTGCTCCCTCGGAAAGACCGCCGCAGGAGTCTTCCACCGTGTATTCGACGCGCCCGGTGCTGCGGCGGGTGCGCAGGGTCACGAAGCCCGAGCCGTGGGATTCGCGGGCGTCCAGGGCGTTGGCCAGCAGGTTGAGCAGGGCGCGTTCCACGGCGTCGGGGTCGAGGTTCGCGGGGGCGGGTCCGGCGTTGAGTTCCACGCGCAGGGGGGCTTGCAGGGCGTCGGCGCGGTCGCGCAGGGCTTCGACGGCGGCGCGAGCGGGTTCGTCCGGATCGCAGGGACGCGGTTCCAGCCGGGCGAAGCGGGCGTAGTTGAGCAGGTCCAGGGAGAAGTTGCGGATTTTTTCGACGTTGCCGCGGACCATGTCCCAGCCCTGGTGCAGGTATTCGCGCTCGTCGAGTTCGATGCCCTTTCCGAGGACGTAGAGGCCGCCTTCCAGGCCGGAGGCCACGTTTTTGATGGCGTGGGCGAGGTCGGTCACGGTCTGGCCCACGGCGGCCATGCGTTCGGCATTGAGCAGTTCGCGGGTTTTTTGATCCACGAGCCGTTCGAGGTGTTCGGTGTGTTCGCGCAGGGCCGCGCGCAGGGCGATGCGTTCAAAGGCGCGGTCCAGGGCCACTTCCAGGGCGTCGTCGCTCACGGGCTTGGTCAGAAAGTCGGCGGCGAGGCGGCGCAGGCTTTTGACGGCCAGATCCATGTCGCCGTGTCCGGTGACCATGATCACTTCCACGTCCGGGTTGCGGCGTTTGAGTTCGGCGAGCAGTTCCAGGCCGTCCATGCCGGGCATCTTGATGTCCGTGACGACCACGGGGGGGTGGTGTTCGTGGAAGAGTTCGAGGGCCTCCTCGCCGCTTTGGGCGCTGAGCACCTCGTAGCCCTGGTCGCGCAGGGCCAGGCCCACCACGGTGCGGATGCCGCTTTCGTCATCCACGATGAGCACGCGGGGGTCAGCGGGGCGGGGGATGATCATGGGCGGGCCTTGTTTGGCTGTGCGGGGTCGGCCTCGGCGGCCTCGGGCAGGGGGAAGTCGAGCACGAAGACCGCGCCCCAGCCTTTGCGCGCGGCCACGCGGATCGCGCCGCCGCAGTCCTTGACGATGCCGTAGCTGATGGAGAGGCCCAGGCCCGTGCCCTTGCCCACTTTCTTGGTGGTGAAGAAAGGTTCGAAGATGCGCTCGGCAATGGCCTTGGGGATGCCCGGTCCGGTGTCGGCCACCTCGATGACGACCTTGCCGCGCTCGGCGCGGGTGGAGAGGGCGATGCGCTTTGCGCCCTTGACCCGTTCGAGCTTGTCCCATTTTTCCTCGATGGCGTCGCGGGCGTTGATCAGCAGGTTGATGAAGACCTGCTCAAGGCGACCGGAGTCGCCCTGGATCAGTGGCAAATTCTCGTCCAGCTCCCAGTCCACCTCGATCTCGCGCAGCTTGAGCTGCTGGGAGAAGATTTCAAAGGCCCGGTGGAGCACGCGGTTCACGTCCACGGGTTCAAGGGTCATTTCCGGTTTGCGGCCGAACTCGCGCATGTGGTTGATGATCTTGGAGGCCCGGTCCACATGGCTGTTGATCTCTTCGGCCATGGTCCGGAGGATGTCCTCGCGGATGGGTTCCTGCTTGCGGATTTTGTTCATGAAAAAGCTGGAAGCGGTCTTGATCACGGACAGGGGCTGGTTCAGTTCGTGGGCCACTCCCGTGGCCATTTCGCCCAGGGTGGCCATTTTGCTGGCCTGGATGAGTTGTTGTTCGGTTTCCAGCCGTTTGGTGATGTCTGAGGTGGTCACGAGGAGCACCTCCCGGCCCAGGTAGTCCGCCGGAGAGACGCGGATGAAGACGTAGAGGGGCAGGGCGTCCGGGTCCTTGATACGCTGGCGGGCCTGGGGGATGACCTGGGCGGCACGGACCTTTTCGGAGTACATTTCGCGGTCCTCCTCCAGGAAGAGGTCGGCGAAGGACAGCTTCAGGGTCTGCTCCCGGGGGTATCCGTAGACGACCTGGACCGCCTCGTTGCAGTCGAGAATGGCGAGGGTCGCAGGGTCGAGCACAAAGACCGGGTTGGGGATGGTGTTGAAGATGGCCCGGTATTTTTCCTCGGAACGCTCCAGCTGTTCGGCCAGTTCCATGCGTGGGGTGATGTCCAGGCACATTTCCATGGCGGCCACGATTTCCCCGCTGTCGTCGCGGATGGGCGAGGTGGTCACGATCCAGTGGCTGCGGGAGCCGTCGCGGCTGTAGCCGTTTTCCTCGCTGACGTGGGAACTGCCGTCCGCAAAGGTGCGGGCCACGGGGCAGTCCTCGCAGGGAACGGAGAGTCCCTTGTAGGCCTCGTAGCAGTGCTGGCCGGGCTCGGGCGCGAATTTGTCCGCGAATTCCTGGTTGTAGCTCAGCAGCCGGAAGTCGCGGTCCTGCACGGTGATGATGCAGGGAACCAGCTCGAAGAGGTTCTGGTATTCCTCCTTCTGGCGCACCAGCTCGGCGTGCTTGGCCTGGATCTGGCGGCCCATGCGGTCGATGGAGGCGGCCAGCTCGCCCACCTCGTCATCCTGGGACACGGTGAGCCGGGGCAGTTCCTGTCCCTTGGCGATGCGCCGGGTCAGGGCCATGAGCTTGGTCACGGGCTGCTTCACGAAGGCGCGCAGGAAGAGGTACATGGCCAGGAAGGTCAGGGCGAAGATGGTCACGGCCAGGAAGAAGGAGCGCTGTGAAAAGGCCTCAATCTTGCGGTCCGTGCTTTCCAGGGAGAAGGTCACGTCCAGCAGTCCGAGGACCTGCTTGTCCTCGGGGTGGAAGTGGCAGGGACCGGGCGAGCAGCCCGGCTCGTTGTAGACCGGGGTCATTACGGCCAGTGCGCGGTGTCCGTCCAGTTCCACCACCCGGCTGCGGTCGTGTACGTCCAGGTCCACCAGGGGCGGGTTTGCCCGGTGGCAGACCACGCAGCCCTCGTCGTCCAGGGGGATGGTCCGATCGATTTCGTCGGTGCGGCTGGAAAACTTGATTTCACCGCGTTTGTTCAGCACGCGGATGTGTTCGATGTCCTCTTGCCGGGCAGTGTCGTTGACGATGTTCTGGATGTCCTCGCGGGCGTTGATCATCATGGCGTAGCGGCAGCCGAGGCGGATGGTGTCCGAGAGGCGGCTGGCGCTGGAGAGGACATGCTCCATGCTGTCGTCGCTCTGGTAGCGGATGACCAGGAACGCCCCCACAGCCATGCTCAGGAGCAGTACCAGCCCGGCGGTGAAGACCACTTTGCTGAAGAGGCTGTGGCGAAAGGAGCGTAAAAGCGTGCGCAAAGGGCTACCTCCGGGCGGGCCGAGTCGCAAGACGCGCGTCTGGCGGGATCATTCCCAACAGTATCAGAGAGCTGCGGAATTCAAAAGTGGTTTTCCATCCCAAAAAAGGAGGAAAAGATGGTTCCACGCCTTTCCTTCGCCAGGGGGATTTGGTATGTGACGCAGGGGATTGTGAGGGATACGGCACAGGGCGGTCCGCAAGGCTGCACACGGAGGAGTGATGAAGCTGACGACGAGAAGCCGCTACGGCACGCGCATGGTTCTGGACATTGCCCAACATGCGGACGAAGGGCCGGTCCGCATCGGGGACATTGCCAAGCGCCAGAAGGTATCGGTCAAGTATCTGGAAAAGTTGATCCGGGAGCTGCGCGATGCCGGGCTGGTCACCAGCCGCCGGGGGCCCAAGGGCGGGCACGTGCTCGGCAGGCCGGCAGAGGACATTTCCGTGGGCGAGGTGGTGCGCGTGCTGGAAGGCAACCGCCACTTCGTCTACTGCGTGCGCGGCAAGGAAAAGTGCGAGCGCAGCGAGGACTGCCTGACCCGCAAGCTCTGGCGCATCGCGGGAGAGGCCATGTTCGAGAAGCTGGATTCCATCAGTTTCGCGGATCTGGTCAACGACCAGTCCAAGTGTATGGAGGGCAGGAGCGACGCGGACAAGGTCTGAGAAGTTTTTCGGTCCGACGGCAACAAGAGACGACGCCGCTCCGCACGATTGCGCGGAGCGGCGTCGTCTCTTGTTGCGCCTTGGGTTCACCGGACCATGCGCCGCCTCAGTCTTCGAGGCGTTCCAGAAAGACCTGCAACGAGCCGTGGTTGGTGGCGATGTCCAGTTGCTTGACTCCATGCAGGGACCGGGGGAGTTCAAAGGTGATCTGGCGGATGCCTTCCCCCTCATAGCCGTCCAGAACGCTGGTCTGGCCATCCAAGCCTGGATTGGTCACAGCCATTTCCACGTGGACGTTTTCGCCGGAGGAACGGTAGTTGCCCTTCCAGATTCCGCCGCCCGTGTCCATGCCGGAGATCACGCCGTCGTGCAGGCGGACCGTGGCCGTGCGGCTGCCGTATTTGCCTTTGTAGGCGATCTGGTAAGTCCCCTGGACGCTCTTCGACATACCCGCTCTCTTGGAAATGGTGCAGACTTCAATAGCGGATGATACGGCAGATGGCGAAGTCGCGCAACCGCAACCGTATTTTTTCCGGTGTCAATTTCAGATTGTCAGCAGCAGATTGCCGAAGGCGTCCACCTCGGCCCTGGCCCAGGGGGGAATCACCACCGTGGAGCTGTATTCGGCGACCACGGCGGGCCCGCAAAAGGCGTTGCCGGGCAGGAGCTGCTCACGGTCCAGGATGCGTGTGTCATGCTCGCGGCCTTCGAACACGGTCCGGAGTTGACCGATGACGGCGGCGGGATCCACGTTGCGCGGCCCCATGTTCTTGGGCGCGGGCGGGGCAATGGCCGCGGGAGCCACGGCGCGCAACCGCAGGGTCACGACCTGCGCGGCCCGACCAGGCATGCGGTGGCCGTAAGTGCGTTCGTGCAGCGCCTCAAAGGCCTCGACCGGGGCGCGGCCTGGTTCCAGTGGCACGTTCAGTTCAAAGGACTGCCCTGAGTAGCGCATGTCCAGGGAGCGCAGCAGGCGGACTTCGGACGGGGCAAAGCCTTCCCCGCGCATTTCAGCCAGGGCGCGTTCCTCCAGGGGCGCGAAGAACTGGTCCAGTTCTGGCGGGCCGAGTTCTCCGGCCTCGCGCATGACCGTGCGGGAAACGTCCTTGGCCACGTCGGCCAGGAGCATGCCCAGGGCCGAGAGCAGGCCGGGATTGGCCGGAACCAGAACGCGCGGCGATCCCAGGAGCCGGGCCAGGGAGGCGCAATGCAGACCGCCCGCGCCGCCAAAGGAAAAAAGAGTGAAGTCGCCGGGATCGAAGCCGCGCTCCACGGAAATGACCCGCAGGGCGCGTTCCATGTTCGAATCGGCCACCTGGAGGATGCCTTCGGCCAGGACCGAGGGCGCGAGTCCGGCCTCGGCGGCCATGTGCTCCAGGATCGAGCGCATCCGCTCCTGGTCCAGGCGCATTCGCCCGCCAAGGAAATGCTCCGCCGAAAGGCGGCCCAGATAGAGATTCGCATCCGTGACCGTGATGCGCCCGCCCTTGCCGTAGCAGGCCGGGCCGGGGTCGGCCCCGGCGGATTCCGGCCCCACGGCCAGGGAACCGCCCGAGTCCAGGATGGCGATGGACCCGCCGCCCGCGCCCACGGTGTGGATGTCGATCATGGGCGTGCGCACGGGGTAGCCCGAGAGAGTCGTGCCCCGGGCCAGGGGGCGGGCACGGGCGAGCAGGGGCACGGCTGTGGAGGTTCCGCCCATGTCAAAGGTCATCAGCCGGTCGAACCCCGCGGCCCGGCCCACGGCCAGAGCGCCGACCACGCCGCCCGCCGGGCCGGAGAGGATCGTGCGCACGGGCTCGGCCGCGGCCACCTCAGAGGAGATGATCCCGCCGTTGGATTGCATGATCCGCAGGCCCGCAGGCACGGCGGCGCGCAGATCCGCGAGGTAGTGCTTCATCTTCGGGGCCACGTAGGCGTTGAGCGTGGTCGTGGCCGTGCGCTCGTATTCGCGGAACTCGGCCAGCACACGGTGGGACAGGGAGAGCACGGCGTCCGGGCAGATTTTCCCGAGGATTTCGCCCATGCGCTGTTCGTGGGACGGGTCCAGGAAGGAGAAGAGCAGGCAGACCGCCACGGAGCGCGCTCCGGAGGCGAGCACGGCCTGGGCCGCGTGCCGGGCCGCGTCCTCGTCAAAGGGTTCGATTTCCTCGCCCGTGGCCGAGATGCGTCCTGGAATGCCGAAGCACCGTTCGCGGGGCACGATCTCGGGCGGGCGTCGGTAGTGCAGGTTGTAGAGTTCGGCGCGGTTCTGGCGGCCGATGAAGAGCACGTCCTCAAAGCCAGCGTTGGTGACCAGGGCCGTGACCGCGCCCTTGCGTTCGAGCAGGGCGTTGGTGGCCACGGTGGAGCCGTGGACCACGTTGGTTTCCGGTCTGGCCCCCAGGGCGAGCAGCCCCGCGAGAATGGCCTCGGCGGGGTTCCCCGGGGTGGAAAGCAGCTTGTGGACGCGCAGTTGTCCGTTCTCCAGCAGGATCAGGTCGGTGAAAGTCCCACCGGTATCCGCGCCGACAATGGCCACGCTTTGCTCCTTGGATGGATTGCGATAAAAGCAGAGCGGCTCGCGGTTGCGGGCCGGGAGTGTCCATGTATCCGAAAACAGTGGTCTTCGTCTATGGCACACTCAAGCAGGGCGACTGGCCGGGCTGAGGCCGCACAAAATGCATTAAGATACCTAAAGATTTCTTTTCTTTTTGCCGATACGTCAAGCATGACGCTCCCCATTACCCAGCTCGGATCTCTCAGCGGCGCTCCGCCCGCGACCACGCTTTCCAGCGCGCGGGCGTCCGGGCGCGACACGACAACCGAAAAGGCGGAGAACCCGGCTGCGGCGCTTCTGAACGGCTCGGCGGATTCCAGCAAGCCCACGTTGCACGTCCGCGCGCAAGAGTCGAACGAGCTGACCAAGATCCATGTCTCCCGCGTTTTCACCAGGGCAGCGTTGCGCGACGCCTTTGACAGGGCCACGAACGTGGCGCTTTCCATGTTCACGGAACTAGGAGACGACGGAAAGAGGGCGTCCCGGCTGCTGCGCGGGAACGACTCCGAGCAGTTCTTCAGCGTGGATTCGCCGGAACAGAAAGAACTGCTGGGAAAAGTCCAGACCGCTCTGGACGAGGGACGCTTCGACGACGCGCGGGATCTGTTCAAGGACTCCGTGGACCTCTTCAACAAGGACAACACCGAGCGTTTCCAGGCCCTGGCCAAGCGGGCGGGGCAGGAGTTCGAGGCCAGCCTCAAGCACAGCCTCGGCCATGTGCGGATGAATTATGGAGGGGATTTCACCGCCATGATGACCGAGGTGGCGGAGGATGGCGGGAAGCGGGTGGAAGAAGCGCTCCGCAGTGCGTTTTTTGCCGGAGGCGATGGGCTCGCCGCCCTGACCCGGGCCGTGGGGGAAGGCGCGGACACGCTGCTCTCGACGGAGTGGCGGAATTCGTACACCACCGAGGGGCGCGCCGCCCTGCTGCGCGAAAAGGAAACCAAGGCCGCGACCGTGAAGGTTTCCGACGCGGACGGTCAGGGCGCGGACGAGGACGAGGATGAGGACGCGCCCACGATCAGCGGTGATCTCCTGGCGGACATCGCCAGCTATGTGAAACGGAACACGCTTGAGGACTCCGAGACCATGGCGGCGCTCAAATACGCAGCCGGGCAGGTGGCCGGACGTGCCGAGGACGCGCTCAAGGACAAGATCGGCGTCCACCGACTGCACATTGAATATGATCTCTGGCTGGAAACCCCGGAGAAACGTGGAAAAGGCGCGTCGGTTATCGACACCCTGGTCGCGAACCTCAAGGAAGAATCCGATCTGAGGAATGCCGCGAAAACCGGCGAGGCGACCGGAGACGCGATCGACAACGCGATCGAGAGCGCAGACGGAAACGCCGCCATGCAGTATCAGGATCTGCAAGGCCTGATTTCGCAGGACGGTTTCGAAGCCCTGTTCGTGGCCAGGAAACCGGGCAGCGATGCGCCCGGCAGAGTTTCGATGCAATACACCGGCTCTGCCTCGGGAACCGGTTCCGGAACCATCAGCGGGAGCGCCTCGGTGCTTTCCGGGATGTTGCGCAATCTTCTGGTCTGACCCCATCCGATTTCCCCTCCGCACCAGGACGGAACCCCACAGACGGCTCCGCCTCAGCTTTTTTGAACGCCTTCGGGTAGTTGCCGCCTGAAGAACGTTCCGCAGACCGGCTTGCTTTCCATCCTCTCCCAGGGGTATGACCGGGCATGCGCCGAACCCTTTTCCCCTTGTTGCTGCTGGTGTTGCCCTTGTTCTGGGGGTGCGGTCCCTCCGCGAGCATGCAGGCCCTGCGCCCCGCCCTTGTGCCGCTTCCGGGTGTCCACACCCTGGCCGTGGGCGAGTTTTCCGGCCCCTATGGCAGCCGGGCCAGGGACTGCTTTCTGGAACGTTTTCGCTCTTCGGACCGTTTTCAATTGGCGCTGGGGGAACAGGCCCACGCCGTGGTCCGGGCGGAGGTTTCCTCCGAGCTGCGCGACGAGCGCGGCGAAGAGCGCAAAACGGTCACGGAGAACGTCACCCGCGTGATCACGGAACGGGATGCGCAGGACAGGGTGGTGCGCAGTTACACCGAGGAAACGCCACAGCGGCGTATCCGGCGCGAGCCCTATGTGCTGCGCTCGGCCAGGGTCGAGGCCCGGATGCGCGTGGAGTTTGGCGGACGGGTGCTGGCCGAGGAAAGCGGTTTTGACTCTCTGGACCGGCGCTATGGCGGCCTGGACTGCCCTGATGCGGACGCGGACTGCGATGAAAGCGACGGTCCCCTGGACCGGATGCCTTCCGGCCATGCGGCCCTGGCGGAAATGGCCTGCGCCGTGGGTGCGGATCTGGCTGCTCGTCTGCTGCCCGAGGCCTATACCGTGTATGTTTCACTGGACGAAGACGGCGGGGAACAGGTGCGCCGGGGCGCGGAACTGGCTGACGGCGATGCCTGGGCCGCCGCGGTGTCGCTCTGGCAACAGGCCCTGGCTGAGAATCCCGCCAATGCCCCGGCCCTGTATAATCTCGGTGTGGAGCAGGAGCGGCGCGGCGTCATGGAGAATCTCCAACAGGCCCAGGCGCTCTATGGCCGGGCCTTTGGTCTCGACCCCAAGGAGCGGTACGCCGAAGCCCTGGAGCGCATTGCCGGACGCATCCGCGACGCACAGGAGCTGGAGCGGCGGTTGCATTGAGCCAGGCGGCGTCCAGAGGGGAATTCAGCCCTCTGGGGGCGCGTTCCGGATTCATTTTGCCGGAATCGGGGAAACCGGGTATAAGGACCCGGCCCGGACGAAAGCCGGAAATATTTTTGAACAGTGATGAACAATGATCATCAATTGCCTCGGATGGCGGCCCGTGCCGTGGTCCAGGCGGGCGCGAGCGGTCGAGGCCGGCGCGCAGCCCGCGCTTCGGCGCGGCGCAAGGAGGAAGCGTGCCCCAGAATACAGCGGACCGGAAACCGGATCTGCGCCCATTTTTCCAGCCCGAAACCGTGGTCATCGTGGGTGCTTCGGCCACGCCGGGAAAGGTCGGGCACACGATCCTGACGAACATGCTCGGCGCGGGATTCAAGGGTCGGCTGATTCCGGTGAATCCCAAGGGCGGGACCATCGAAGGCCTTGCCGTGACAGCGCGCATCGCGGATTTGCCCCCGAAGCCGGATCTGGCCGTGGTGGCCGTGCCGCGCAAGCTCGTGGTTGAGACTTTGCGGGAACTGGCCGCCATGGGAACCCGCTCGGCCATCGTGATCACCGCCGGATTCAAGGAGGTGGGCAAGGAAGGCTGGTATCTGGAGCAGCAGCTCAAGCAGGTCTGCGCCGAAAGCGGCATGGCCCTGCTCGGGCCGAACTGCCTGGGCATGATCAACGCCTCGGCCGGGGTCAACGCCTCGTTCGCGGCGGGCCAGCCCGACCCCGGCAGCATCGCCTTCTTCTCCCAGTCCGGCGCGCTCTGCGTGGCCATCCTCGACTGGGCCGTGGGCGCGCACATCGGCTTTTCCAAGTTCGTCAGCCTGGGCAACAAAACGTTGCTGGACGAGGCGGACATGCTCGAATATCTGGCCAATGATCCGGAAACGCGGGTCATTCTCGGCTACATCGAGAACGTGGAGCACGGCGAGGCTTTCTTGCGCAGCGCCGAAACGGTCTGCCGGCGCAAGCCCGTGCTGATGATCAAGTCCGGAACCACGGCCGCCGGAGCCAAGGCCGCCAGCTCGCACACCGGAGCCATAGCCGGGTCGGACCAAGCCTACGAGGCCGCCTTCCGCAAGTGCGGCATCATCCGCGTGCGGGACGTGGAAACGCTTTTCAATCTGGCCCGGTCCTTTTCCAGCCAGCCCCTGCCCCACGGACCGAATCTGGCCATCGTGACCAACGCGGGCGGGCCCGGCATTCTGGCCGCGGACGACTGCGCCCGCTTCGAGCTGAACATGGCCCGACCCGAGCAGCGCACCGTGGAGCGGCTCCAGGCCTTTTTGCCGCCCTATGCCGGGTTCTACAACCCCTTCGACATCATCGGCGACGCGGATGCCGCGCGCTACCGCAAGGCCCTGGATATCGTCATGGACGATCCCATGACCCATTCTCTGCTGGTGATCCTGACGCCCACGCCCCAGGCCGAGGTGGAGGCCACGGCCCGGGCCGTGGTGGAGATCAGCCGCAGGCGCACGGACAAGCCCGTGTTCTGCTGCTTTATGGGCATGGGCGGCGTGCATGCGGGCAAGGAGATTCTGGAGCGGGCCGGAGTGCCCTGTTTCGAGTTTCCCGAGCCCGCCGTGCAGAGCGTCAAGGCCATGTACGGACATTTTTTACGCAGCCAGCGCAGCCTGCCCGAGTCCTCCGTCCTGGGGCGGGACCTGGAGCGCGCCACCGCAGTGGTGGCCGGGGCCAAGGCCAAGGGGTTGCACGAAATCGTGGAGTTCCAGGCCCAGGAAATGCTCGCGGCCTACAACCTGCCCACGCCCCCCACCCGGCTGGCGCGCAGCTCGGACGAGGCCGTGGCCGCGGCCGAGGCCATGGGCTGGCCCGTGGTGCTCAAGATCGCTTCCCCGGACATCTCCCACAAATCCGACGTGGGCGGGGTCAAGGTCAATGTGCGCAATGCCGAGGAGGTCCGCCGGGTCTTTTGGGACATCACCTCGCGCGCGGCCAAGCTGCGACCCGAGGCCTACGTGGTGGGCTGTCTGGTGCAGCGCATGGCCCCGCCGGGCGTCAAGGAGGTCATTGTCGGGTTCAAGCGCGACGAGCAGTTCGGCCCGTTGGTGATGTTCGGACTGGGCGGCATCTATGTGGAGGTGCTCAAGGACATCGCCTTCCGCCTGGCTCCGCTCTCCCGGCGCGACGCCTTTGAGATCGTGCGCGAGATCAAGTCCTACATGCTGCTCAAGGGTATGCGCGGCGAGCAGCCCGTGAATTTCGAGGCTCTGGAAACGATCATTTTGACCATCTCGCAGCTGGCCATGGATTTCCCGGAAATCCTGGAAGCCGAGTTCAATCCCGTGCTCGTGGACCGCGATGCCGCCATGGTGGCCGACGTGCGTATGACCTTGCTTTCTTGAGGCCTTTGGGGAATAGTCGCAGCGTTTGAAGCAGGAGGAATCGCAATGGTCGGCATCTACATCGGCTCCACGGCCGGATACTCTGGAAAGAATCTCGTGGCCGTGGCCCTGGGCCTGCGGCTCCAGAAGGACGGGCTCAAGGTCGGCTACATGAAGCCCGTGGGCGCCGTGCCCCATCGCGAAGGCGAACGGGTGGGCGACGAGGACGCCTTCTTCATGCTCGACGTGCTCGGCCTGGACGCGGACCCCGCCCTGGTCACGCCCGTGCTCGTGACCCGCGACTTCAAGGTCCGGGCCTTTACCGAAGGCGTGGGCGATCTCATGGGCAAGATCAAGGACGCCTATGCGCAGCTCTCCGAGGGCGTGGACGTGATGCTCGTGGCCGGTTCCGGCGCGTTCATGGACTCCGGCGCCTATTGCGGCGTGGAGGGGGTGCGCGTGGCCCGTGAACTGGGCCTGAAGACCCTGCTCATCGACCGCTTCGCGGGCGAGCTGCGCTACGACTCCCTGCTGCGTTCGCGCAAGCGCCTGGGCGAGGACCTGACGGGCGTGGTCTTCAACGACGTGCCCGAGGGCTACCGGGGCGAGGTGGACGACCTGATCATCCCCTTCCTGGAGCGCCAGTGCCTGGACGTTTTTGGCGTGATCCCCTCGGATCCGGTCATGGGAGCCATCAAGGTCTCGGATCTGGCCGCGTGCCTTTCGGGCAAGGTGGTCTCGGCCCATGTGCGCGCCGACCGCGTGGTGGAGAATTTTCTCATCGGCACGATGCAGGTGGAGAACTTCATGACCCATTTCCGCCGCCACAAGAATTCGGCCATCATCGTGGGCGGGGATCGGGCGGACGTGCAGCTCGTGGCTTTGGAAGGGGCCTGCCCCTGCCTGATCCTCACGGGCAATCTTTATCCCAACGACATCATCATGACCCGGTCCGAGGTCCTGGAAACGCCGATCATCACGGTGCGCGAGGACACCTACACAGTGGCCAAGAAGATGGAGGCCATTTTGTCCAGCCACAAGCTGCGCGACACCATCAAGGTTACGCACGGAAGCCAGCTCGTGGCTTCTTCCGTGGACTTCTCCCGCCTGTGCGGGAAGCTCGGCATTTAGCCTCTCCGCGCTCGACCGGTTGCATGCGCCCTTGCCCCTGCGGGGCGCGGCGTCTTCGGGCGGATTTCATTCGCGATTTCCCCCTTTACCCCCCCCTGCGGCGGGGTCGATTCCGCGCCGCCTTGCCGAGGCTTTGGCCGGGCGGCCGTCTTTTTGCTTCAGGGCGGCATTGAGAAAACGTTAACACGTTGAAATCATCTTGGAACCTTTTTAGTAGGAAAATCGCTTTGTTGCGCTTTTATTTCCGACTTAAATTGTAGGAATTGGTAATTTTCCTTTGAGAAACTGGTTCCCTCATCGCTTGTTTTCGTGTAAACGTCTTGGGAATTTTAGCACAAAGGTCTTCGGCGTGTCCGCGCCGGAGAATTGCGCTGAGCGTGATGGGGCGGCGCTCCGGGTCGTCCGCGTCGGAACAACGGCACATCGTATTTGGAGGCATAACATGCAGGACAGAAGTGGTTGGGATTGGGATCCCGGGAAACGGGTCGTACTGGATACGGCCGCGTGTTCCGAGGGGGTCCGTTGGATGGAGGAGTTGCACGTCAGTCCTGACGGCGAAACCGCTGCGGCGATCTGCTGCACGGACGACGCTGAGTTCGGACTGTGCGTCAACGGTGAATTCGGCGAGGATCGCTACGAAAAAGCCATTTGCCCCAAATTCTCCCCCGACGGACAGTACACGGCCATGGTTTCCCAGGACATGGAGTGGTATCTCTCCGTGGGCGGCGAACTCTGGCCCGAAGGGTATGGTTTTCTCTGGAATACCCTGTTCCAGAATGGTGGCGTGGCCGTGTCCGTGCAGCAGGACATGCAGTACGGCATGTGCGTGAACGGCGAGCTTTGGGAAAATCTTTACGACAACGCCAATAACTTCGCGCTGGCCCCGGACGGCAAGAGCTCGGCGGCCGCCGTGCAGGTCGTGCCCCTGGGACAGGCCGAGGTCTTCAAGTTCCAGGCCGGCGTCTTTTCTCTGGCCGTGAACAGCGAGCCCTGGGACGAGGTCTTCGTCAACGTCTACACTCCCGTCTTCAGCGACGACAGCGCGAGCGTGGCCTGCCAGGTGCGCCGCAGCCTTTACGACTACACCATTGCCGTGGACGGCAAGGTCTGGGCCAAGAATTACAACTGCGTCTGGGAGCCGGTCTTCAAGCCCGGAACCAAGGATGTCTTCGCTCCGGTCCGCATCGCGGGCAAGTGGGGCATGGCCTGCAACGCCGAGCTGACTTGGACCAACAAGTGGACCCAGCTCTGGCAGCCGCAGTTCTCCAAGGACGGCAAGAACCTTTACGCCATCGGCGCCACTGGTTTCGGCCAGTTCACCGTGGTCAAGAATAACGCTCCCTGGAGCGCGACCTTCCCCGTGGTCACCGATCTGGTGCTCTGTCACTGCGGCGAGGGCGCGGCCGCCATCGCCAAGATGAAGAACGGCCAGTATACCATGGTCGTCAACGGCAAGGCCTGGGAAGGCGGATACGACATGATCTTCCCGGCGGTCTTCAGCCCCGACGGCGACAAGGTCGGCTGCGTGGCCGAGAAGAACGGCAAGTACAGCATCCTCATCAACGGCAAGCCCTGCGGCGAGTCCTATGACCGGGCCTTCACGCCCGAGTTCAGCCCGGATTCCACCAAGGTGCTGGTCAAGGGTGTCTCCGGAAACGAGTACAGCCGCAGCGTCCTCGACGCCACCGGCTTCTAACCCAAGGGGGAAACCATGCACGATATCTACAATTTCGTCGTCGGCCCCCTGGCGTGGTTCGGCTGGGGCGTGTTCATCCTCGGCTCGATCTTCCAGCTCGTTTACATGTACAACAAATTCGTGACCAAGGACGGAACCTCCGCTCCCTACATGAGCTGGAAGTACGGCCTGCGGTCCATCCTGGCCTGGCTGATTCCCTTCAACGCCCTGGGCTGGAGAAACAACCCCCTGGTCACCGTGGTCACCTTTGTGTTCCACATCTGCCTGCTGCTGGTTCCCATCTTCCTGAGCGCCCACGCGGTGCTCTGGCAGCAGTTCTTCGGGGTGGAGTTCTTCTGGACCTTGCCGGACGCCGTTGCCGACGGCATGACCATGCTGGTCATCGTCGCCTGTGTCTTCTTCGCCGTGCGGCGCATCGCCTACCCCAGAGTCAGATTCGTGACCGAGGCCAAGGACTGGTGGGTGCTCCTGCTGGTGGTCAGCCCGTTCATCACGGGATTCCTGGCCTACCACCAGGTCTTCCAGTACCAGATCATGATCGTGCTGCATGTGATCACCGGCCTGGCCTGGCTGGCGCTCATCCCGTTCTCCCGTCTTGCGCACATGCTCTTCATCCTCTTCTCCAGAGCCTACATCGGCTCCGAGTTCGGTGGAGTGCGCAAGGCCAAGGACTGGTAAACCGGGCCTAAGGAGGGTTATCCCAGTGAAAGAAATCAAGTTCGACAGAAAAATCGACGATGCGGGGTTGCGCGAGGGTGTCGCCAAGCTCACCCCGGAGAAGATACAGGAAGCGTTCCTGCAATTCATCGAGGGCGAGACCGGAGCCAAGCTCAAGGTCTACTCCCAGACCTGCATGCGTTGCGGCATGTGTTCCGAGGCCTGCCACTACTTCATGTCCCACGACGGCGACCCCAGCTACTCGCCTGTGGGCAAGGTCACCCAGACCATGGGCGTCCTGCTGAAGAAAAAAGGCCTCATCGATCCCGAAGAACTCTATAAATGCGCGCAGATCGCCTACACCGAGTGCAACCTCTGCCGCCGCTGCATCCATTACTGTCCGCTGGGCATCGACACCGGCTACATCATGTCCATGGTGCGCCGCTTCTGCCACAAGCTCGGCGTGACGCCCCTGTACATCCAGGACACCGCCCATTCCCACTCCGCGACCTTCAACCAGATGTGGGTCAAGGACGACGAGTGGCCCGACGCCCTGCTCTGGCAGGAAGAGGAAGCCCGCGACGAGTTCCCGGACCTGCGCATCCCCCTGGATGTGGAAGGCGCGGACATCATGTACTCGGTCATCGCGCCGGAACCCAAGTTCCGCACCCAGCTGATCTACCAGGCCGCCGCCATCCTGCATGAAGCCGGCGTGAACTGGACCATGCCGAGCCTGCCCGGCTGGGACAACTCGGACATGGCCATGTTCTCAGGCGACTTCGAGATGATGGGCCGGCTCAAGCGCGCCCACTTCGAATGCGCGCAGAAGCTCAAGGTCAAGAAGATCGTCATGGGCGAATGCGGACACGCCTTCCGCTCGGTCTACGACATGGGCAACCGCTGGTGCGGCTGGGACAGCTACCCGGTCGAGGTTGTCCACTCCATCGAGTTCTTCGCCTACCTGCTCCGCAGCGGCAAGATCAAGATGGCCAGCAAGTTCGAAGGCCCCGTGACCATCCACGATCCCTGCAACGTGATCCGTGGTCGCGGACTCATGGATGAACTGCGCTATGTGGTCAGCCAGATCTGCACCGAGACCCTGGAAATGACCCCCAACCGCGAGCACAACTACTGCTGCTGCGCTGGCGGCGGCGTGATCAACTGCGGACCGCCGTTCAAGAACGTGCGCGTCAAGGGCAACAGGATCAAAGCCGATCAGCTCAAGCGGGTGAAGGATATGGGCGTGAATACCGTCATCTCGCCATGCCACAACTGCCATGGCGGTCTTGAAGACATTATTCACGGCTATGACCTGCACATGGAACTCAAATTCCTGGGCGACATCATCTACGCGCACATGGAAAAGACCAAGGCCGTGGAGTAAGGAGGAAGAGCCATGAAAAAACAGTATATCGGCATTGCCCTTGCGGCCCTGGCCTCGTTGCTCTGCTTCCAGCTCGCCGTGGCCCAGGATGATGTGATGACCATCGGCGGCGAAGACTACGGCTTTGTCATGCCCGAACGGGTCCCGGTGAGCTTCACCCATACCGCGCACATGGATCTGGAAATGATCAACGGCGAGTGCCTGCCCTGCCACCACAACGGTGTCGAGGACGGCAAGTTCGTCGAGGGCGATCCGGTTCCGTGCAAGGACTGTCACGCGGAAAAGGACGGCGAAGTCAACCTGGCCGCCGCCTACCACACGCAGTGCATCGGCTGCCATCAGGAAGCCAAGAAAGGCCCCATCACCTGCGGTGAATGCCACGTCCAGAAGGACTTCTTCGGCATCCCCCTCGGTGGCGGAACCGAACAATAAATCGCTGAACCGGAGCTGGCGAACCCCATCCCCAACTCCCGGCTAAACCGCGAAAAACGGCCAGAGGCCGCCCCTCCCGATGCGTTGCGGGAAAGGGCGGCCTCTCCATTTATTGCCCCATGAAAAGAAATGCCTCCGGCGGCCAAAGAGCCCGTGGCCCTCTGGACTCCCATTTGGCGCGGGGGTGCTGGATGCTACGCATC
>JBFWMD010000068.1:0-19499 GCA_050251775.1 Desulfovibrio sp. | reverse complement strand
GTTTCAGGCGGTCGCGTTTTTCGCAAAATAATTCCCAGTGCGCATCGTCCACCAAACCCAGCTCCCGGCCCAGCGGGGTCAGGCGCTGGTCAGCGTTGCCCTCGCGCAGCAGCAACCGGTGCTCGGCGCGGGAGGTGAACATCCTGTAAGGTTCCTGCGTGCCCTTGGTCACGAGGTCGTCCACCAGCACAGCCATGTAGGCTTGGTCGCGGCGCAGCAGGAAGGGCGGCTCGTTCCGCAGGGCGCGGCAGGCGTTCAGGGCGGCCCAGAGGCCTTGTGCCGCCGCTTCCTCGTAGCCGGACGTGCCGTTGATCTGTCCGGCGAGATAGAGGCCCGGCAGCGCCTTGGTTTCCAGGGTCGGGAGGAGTTGGGTCGGCGGCGAAAAGTCATACTCGATGGCATAGCCGGGCCGTACGATCTGGGCCTGCTCCAGTCCGACGATGGAGCGGATCATGCGCACCTGGATGTCGTAGGGCAGGCTGGTGGGAATGCCGTTGGGATAGACTTCCGGGCTGTCCAGACCTTCCGGCTCCACAAAAACCTGATGCCGGTCCTTTTCGGGAAAGCGGGCCACCTTGTCCTCGATGGAGGGGCAATAGCGCGCGCCCGTGCCCTTGATCACGCCCGTAAACATGGGCGAACGGTCAAACCCGGAACGGATCGCCGCGTGGGCGTCCTCGTTGGTCCAGGTCAGATGGCAGGGGACCTGGGGCAGGTTCGCGGCTGTGGAACGGAAACTGAACAGCGGGGCAGGATCGTCGCCCGGCTGCACGTCCATGCGCTCGAAGTCCACACTGGCCTTGAGCAGGCGCGGGGTCGTGCCAGTCTTCAGACGGCCCAGTTCCAGCCCGGCGGTCCGCAGCGAATCGCTGAGGGTGTTGGATGCGGCCTCGCCAAGCCGTCCGCCCGAAAAGTTGTCCAGGCCGATGTGGATGCGCCCCTGGAGAAAGGTTCCCGTGGTCAGGAGCACAGCGCGGGAGCGCAGTGGCTCGCCCAGGGAGGAGCGCACGCCTGCCACGCGGCCCGATTCCACAAGCAGGGAATGCACGGTGTCCTGGCGGACCCAGAGCGTGGGCTGGCGGAAGATGTCGCGCTGCACCGCGCGCAGATACGCGGCGCGGTCGATCTGGGCGCGGGTGGCGCGCACGGCCGGCCCCTTGCGGGTGTTCAGGGTCCGGAACTGGATGCCGGCCTCATCGGCCCAAAGACCCATCATGCCCCCCAGGGCGTCGATCTCGCGGACCATGTGCCCCTTGGCCAGACCGCCGATGGCCGGGTTGCAGGAAAGCTGGCCCATGTGATCCACGTTGATGGTCAACAGCAGCGTGGCCAAGCCCAGGTGCGAGGCGGCCATGGCCGCCTCGCACCCGGCATGCCCGGCGCCGACCACGATGAGGTCGAGGATCTGGGGAGGAAAGGGCTTTTTGACCATTGCGCGTTACGCCAGAAGGATGGCGGCCATGACCTTGGCGTCGCTCAGGGTGTTGGCGATGGAGCTGCTTTCGTTGGGCTGGTGGGCCTGATGTTCCAGCCGGGACCAGACCACGGCGTCGTGGCCGGCTCGGCGGAGAATGGCGGCAACGGTTCCGCCGCCAATGCCTACGGGACGCGGCTCGGAGTGGTAGACACTGCGGATGCCCGCCATGACGCGCTGCACGATCTCGCTGCCTTCCGGCGTGGCCGGGGCGGCCTGCTCGCATTGCACCGTGTCGATGTCGATGTGCACGCCGTAGTGCTTTTCCGTTTCGTCGGCCATGCGCCGGAGTTGGGCCAGCACGTCCTGCAGGTCGTATTGCGGCAGCACGCGGCAGTCGATGTAAAAGACATCTCGGCCCGGCAGGGTGTTGATGTTCTGGACGTTGGCGTCCTTCTTGGTCGGCTCGAAGGTGGAGCGGGGCGGGTCGAAAAGCGGATCCTCGTCGTTGAAGAGTTCATAGAGGGCGCGCGAACGCATGATCAGATCCGAGGCGGCCACCAGGCTGTTCATTCCCTGGTACGGTGTGGAGGCGTGGCACTGCCTGCCATTGACCACCACCTGGATCCAGCACATGCTTTTTTCCGCGATTTCCACTGTCTGACCGTCGGGCGTGCCGAAGTCGGGCACAAGGAACAGGTCATCCGGCGCAAAGAGGTTGGCGTGTTCGCGGACCACGTATTCCAGACCGAATCCGCTGCCGGTTTCCTCGTCCGCCACCAGCAGCAGCCCAAGGTTCATGGGCGGAACGATGGTCAGGTCCTTGAGGGCGCGGGCCAGCAACAGCGAACTGACCATGCCCTGATGATTGTCCTCCACGCCGCGTCCGATGAGCGTGTCGCCGTCCCGGACCAGGGTGTACGGATCATTGGTCCAGAGCGAGGCATCCCCCGGAGGAACCACATCAATGTGAGAAATGATCCAGAAAGTCCGGGAGGCGTCTTTGCCGGGCAGCACGGCCGCAAGATTGGGACGGTAGCCGCAGGGCACGTCCGTGGCCGGGGCGTTCAGCTCCTGGACAGGTCCGAGGCCCATGGCCTCCAGCCGGGACTTGAGCCAGTCGGCCTTGTCCTTTTCGCCGGGGCCGCCGTTGAGCGGGCCGAGAGCGGGAATGGAGACCAGATTCCGCTGAAGTTCCACCAATTCGGGCACGAGGGTGTCGATATGTTCAAAAACCTTCTGAAACATGGGATTCTCCCGTTTCGAAATCCGGTTTATACTTTGTACAACGCTGCATTGTACTGAAAAGGCCGTCCAAGGGCAAAAAAAAACGGGGGTCCAAGGACCCCCGCGAAAAACAGAGCGAATAGGATCTAGCGACCGCGGGCGGCGCGCTTGGAAGCCTTGAGGGGGTTGATCTTGACCTTGCCTTCTTTGTCCACGGTGGCGCGGACATGCGTGGCGAAGTTACAGACGCCGGCGGCCCACTTCTTGGAAGGCTGCGCATAGGACGGGCAATAGTTGCCGCCCTCGGCCTCGACCATGCGGTCGCAGCCTTCACACTTTTCGACCACGGGCTCCATGATCATGCCTTTGTACTCCAGGCCGGCCTCGGTCATTTTCGCCTCGGCCAGAGACCCTTTCTGAACTTTCTTAGCTTTCTTGGCATTGGGCTTGTTGATGCTCGCCACGGTAGCGCTCCTTGAAATCGTAATTATGGCTGCGTAGTGCCGACTGCGGCCGGCATTCAATCAATGGAATAGGGAGGCGGCATTAATATGCGGAGCACCCCCGTGTTGTCAAGGGCTGGAGAGACTTTTTTTGAAAATCCGCTCAGGCCGGGGAGGACAGGGAAGCCACCGCCTCCAAAAGCACCTTGGTGACCTTGCCCACGTTCTCGTTGAACGTCCGCAGAATCTCGTCCCAGGTCACGGGAGCCTCGTCCATCTTCCAGCAGTCGTAATCGGTGCTCATGGCCACCGCCGCATAGGGAATTCCCGCCTCGTTGGCCAGGATGCATTCCGGCGCGGTGCTCATGTTGATCACGTCCGCGCCCCAGGCCCGAAACATGTTCGACTCGGCCCGCGTGGAAAAACGCGGTCCCTCAATGGTCACCACGGTTCCGTGTTCGTGGAAGGGGATGCCATGTTTTTCGCAGGCGAGGCAGAGCTGCTCGCGCAAGGGCGCGGCAAATGGTTCTGCCATGGGGGTATGCACGGGTTGGTGCGGGGCGAAAGTCTCATGAAAGGTCAGGTCGCGACGCCGGGTGAAGTCGATGAACTGGTCGAGCACCACGAGATGGCCCCGTTTAATTTCCTGGCGCAGCGACCCCACGGCCGTGGTGGCCAGGATGCAGTCGCAGCCCAGTTCCTTGAGGGCCGCGATGTTGGTTCGATTGGCCACATTCGTGGGTGGGTCCGTATGTTCTCTGCCGTGCCGTGCCAGGATGGCGACCCGGCCGCCGCCGATGTCGCCGACCTTGATCGGGGAGCGGGGCGTGCCGTACGGCGTCGAAACAACAATGTCTTCGGCGTGTTGGAGAATGTCCGGGTTGTCCAGACCGCTCCCGCCGATGATTCCGATGGTGTGCATGAAAAATCTCTAGAGTTTGAGCAGATATTCGTAAGGAATTCCCTGAAGCTTGGTCGAACCGTCCAGGAAGCCGAGTTCAATGACGAAACCGATGCCCACGATACTTCCGCCGCTTTTCTTCACGAGTTGCAGCATGCCGCCCACGGTTCCGCCCGTGGCCAGCAGGTCGTCGATGACCAGGACCTTGTCGCCCTCGGCCACAGCGTCCACGTGCATGCAGAGCGTGTCCGTGCCGTATTCCAGGTCGTAGGTCACCTGGGTCGTCTTGTAGGGCAGCTTTCCGGGCTTGCGCACGGGCACAAAGCCGATGCCCATCTTATAGGCCAGGGGAGCGCCGAACAAAAAGCCGCGCGCCTCGGCCGCGGCGATTTTCGTGGCCCCGCAGTCGGCAAAGCGTTCGGCCAGCGCGTCCACGGTGTAGCGAAACGCGTCGGGGTCGTTCAGCAGGGGGGTGATGTCAAAAAAAACGACGCCCTCTTTGGGGTAATCGGGAATGTCACGGATGCAGCTGCGCAGGTTCATGGGGAGCCTCCTCTGTGAATTTTTCAGGCCCATTCCTAATGGTTGGCGTAAAACGTGTCAATGCGCCTTTATCTTGCGCATCGCTGGTCGGTCATGTACATCCGGCGCGGCCTTGCGTAGAATGCGGCAGCGGAGGAAGCATGGAACATCGCGCCAAGCGCAGTCTCGGACAAAATTTCCTGGTGGATGCCAACATCTGCCGCAAGATCGTCGCGGCCATGGAAATCGACGCCGCTTCCCGCGTGCTGGAAATCGGTCCGGGCAAGGGCGCCATCAGCGGTCCTATTCTGCAGGCCGGACCAGCGTCGTATCTTGCGCTGGAAAAGGACGCGGACCTGGCGGAAGCCCTGCTGCTGGAACATCCCGAGGCCGAGGTGCGCTGCATGGACGCGCTGGAATTCCCCTGGGAATCCCTGGACGACCCCGCGCTGCGCATCGCGGGGAACCTACCATATAATGTAGGCTCACGACTGATCTGGGACATCGTCAGCAAAACCAGCCGTTTTGAGCGCGCAGTATTCATGGTCCAATATGAGGTGGCCCAGCGGCTCACGGCATTGCCCGGCGGCAAGGCCTACGGCGCACTCGGAGTCTGGGTCCAGAGCTTCACCCGTCCGCGACTGTTGTTCAAGGTTCCTCCCACGGTTTTTCGCCCCCAGCCCAAGGTTGATTCCGCCGTGGTGGCTCTTTTTCCGCTGAAGACAGAGGAACGCCCCCAGAATCCGGCTGCGCTCTCCGCCATACTGCGTCTTTGCTTCCAGCAGCGGCGCAAACAGCTCGGCAACATATTGAAATTGCAATTGAACGATGACCTGCTGGCCTGGATGAAAACACAGGGGATCGAACCGAAAATGCGACCCGAGGTACTCTCCCCCGGCCAGCTTCAGGCCCTTTCATTGCGAATTGTCACGGACTGCGAAGCTGATTAGGCCTTTTTCTTATTGACTTGAACTGGAAAAATCTGTTTTAGATTCTCAATCGAATCTGGGAAAACCACGTCCGGCCAAGTTTGTCGGGCATTTTCCCGGGATCGGCCTGGACAGAATTACGAGATTGCTTTAAGTGAATTTGGGAGCGTCCGGGCACAAGGTGTCCAGGACCACCGCCGACGGCGGTCACCAAGTCCATCGTTGGTCGATTAACCATCTATGAGGAGGAAGGACAGATGACTAAGGCTGAGCTGGTAGTCAAGATCGCTGAAAAGGCTAACCTCACCAAAGCCAATGCTGAGCGCGCCTTGAACGCCTTTCTTGAGACTGTCGAAGGGAATCTGGTGAGCGAAGGCAAGCTGACCCTGACCGGTTTTGGAACCTTCGTGGTCGAGGAGCGCAAGGAGCGCGTTGGCCGCAACCCGCGCACTGGCGCCGAAATCAAGATTCCCGCGACCAAGGTCGTCAAGTTCCGCCCTGGCAAGCTTCTGAAGGAAGCTGTGAAATAGGGGGGGGAATCAATGCTGCACGGCGAAACAGTTCACAGTCCGCTTCCTCAGGATCTTCCTTGGTGGCAACCGGACCATGCGATTTTTTTCGGTGTCCTGTACATCGTTATTGCCGTTCTCGGCATCGGCATGGGCTACACCATCATCAAATCCTGGTGGGAAACCCGCAACGGCGCATCCCACTAGTTCCGATCACATCAGGCGAGTGAGGCGACCTGCCGGAGCAGGTCGCCTCACTTTTTTATCCAAGCGGACAGCCATATTTGTTCTTGCCATGATGGGTTATCGGGTGTATAAATTTTTGTTCTTCAGGACGCGTAGCGTCCGAAGTTAGTACGAGGAGGTGATTCCTTTGCCCGGAGTGTATCTCGACGACAGCGATAGCTTTGACGTGGCTCTGCGCCGCTTCAAGAAGCAGGTGGAGAAGGCCGGTGTCCTCTCTGAGCTGAAGAAGCGGCAGCATTACGAAAAGCCGTCAGTTCAGCGCAAGAAGAAGAAAGCCGCCGCCAAAAAGCGTTTGGCCAAGAAAATGCGCAAGATGAAGTCCAGCTGATGAGCCTTCTGAAAGCCATCGAAAAAGACTATCTCACGGCCTACAAGGCCAAAGAAGACGTCAAGGTGGCCGTCTTGAGGATACTCAAGACGGCCATTAAGAACGCTTGTGTGGAATTGCGCCGCGAGCCGGACGATGACGAGGTCCTCGACCTCATTGCCCGGCAACTCAAGCAGCGCAAAGAATCCATCGAGCAGTTCACCAAGGGCGGCCGCCCGGAACTGGCCGAGCAGGAACGTCTGGAGATGGTTGTTCTGCAAGAGTATCTGCCTGTCCAGCTCGGCCCCGAGGAGCTGGAACGCGCCGTCGATGCGGTTGTCGCAGAGACGGGAGCCTCTGGAATGAAAGACATGGGCCGCGTCATGCAGGCCCTGCTCGCGAAGCACAAGGGACAGGTTGACGGCAAAATTGCCAGCGCCCTGGTCCGTGCCCGCCTCGCAGAATAACTCCCCTCATTATCATGGATTCCAGAACCGCACTGTTGCTGGAGTTCCCCAAGATTCTTGCAGCCTTGGCCGAGCTCGCCGCTTCCGAGCCCGGGGCTGAGGCCTGCCGGGAACTCGCACCCTATGATTCCCTAGAGGAAATCCGGCGCCAGACCGACCTGCTCGTTCTGGCACGGGAGTGGACTGGCGTGTCCGGATTCCGGCTGACAGGCTTTCCCTCCCTGGCCGGGTTGTTCCATTTCGTGGACGCCCGGGGGCACGGCAGCCTGGATCTCGACGACTTCACCGCCCTCGGGCAGGTGCTGCGTCTGGCCCGCGAGGCCCTGGAGGCGCTCAAGAGCGGCGATGATCGCTACCTGCCTCTGCGCGACGCGCTCTGCCCCAGCCCCTGGCCCGCGAAGCTCGCTTCCGCCGTGTTCCGCTGCATCGACGGCGAAGGCCGCATCCGGGACGAAGCCACGCCGGAACTGGCCGCTGTGCGCGGGGAAATCCGGGGCATCCACCAGCGCTGCACCAAGAAAGTCAAGGATTTCATCCTGGGGCGCGACCTGTCGCACTATCTCCAGGACGACTTCATGACCCTGGCCTCGGACCGTTACGTGCTGCCGCTGAAGGCCAATTTCAAAGGCCGGTTTCAAGGCATCATTCATGATTATTCGCAGACGGGCGAGACTTGCTATTTTGAGCCCATGTTCCTGGTGGAATTGAACAACCAGCTCCAGGAACTCAAGAAGGAAGAGGCCATCGAGGAAAAAAAGATCCTCGACTACCTCACGGGCCTGTTTCGTTCTGAGCGCGCGGGCGTGCAGGGCTGCTATGAATTTCTGCTCCGGCTGGACGTGCTCCAGGCCAAGATTGTCCTGGGCGACCGGCTGAATGCCGCTCCGCTGGAGGTTGCCGAAAACGCGCCTCTGAATCTGCCCGATGCGCGCCATCCCTTGCTCGTTCTCGCGGGCTACGAAGTGCAGTCCGTGGACGTGGCCTTGCGTCCCGACGACCGCACCCTGGTCATCAGCGGCGGCAATGCGGGTGGCAAGACCGTGACACTGAAGACCGTGGGCCTTTGCGCCATGATGGCCTTCGCGGGCCTGCCCGTGCCCGTGGGCGTGGGCGGCTCCATGCCCTACCTGCCGAATATTTTTGTGATCATGGGCGACGAGCAGAGCCTCGAAAGCCACGTGAGCACCTTCACGGCCCAGATCCGCTATGTCAGCCAGGCCTGGAGCCGCGTGGATGAACACAGCCTTTTCCTGCTCGACGAGTTCGGCGCGGGCACGGATCCGACCCAGGGTGCGGCCCTGGCCCAGGCCGTGCTCGACCGGCTCACGGCCAAGGGCGGCGTGACCCTGGCCGCGACCCATTTCCCGGCGCTCAAGGCCTATGCCCTGGCCACGGACCATGTGCGCGCGGCCAGTGTGCTTTTTGATCCCCGGACCAAAAAGCCGCTCTTCCGGCTGGCCTATGATCAGGTCGGCGCCAGCATTGCCCTGGATGTAGCCCGCGAACACGGCCTGCCTGGGGAAATTCTGGAAAAGGCCGAGCAGTACCTCTTGCTCGAAGGCTCCGAGACCGGAACCGTGCTGGCCCGGCTCAACGAGCTGGCCGTGCGCCGGCAGCGGGAGCTGGACGAGCTGGATGCGGAACGGGAGCGCCTCAAGTCCCGGCGCGAAAAGCTGGAGGCCGGATTCGAAAAGGACAAGGCCATGCTCCTGGACGAGGTGCGCGGCACGGCCCAGACCGTCCTGCGCCAGTGGAAGGAGGGCAAGGCCGGACGCAAGCAGGCCCTGAAAAAGCTGGCCGAAGTGCGCGAGAAGATCGCGCCCGAGTCCACGCCGCTCGCCGAAGCTGACCCGGAACAGCCCGCATTCGGCTGGGAGAACATCGTGGTCGGGGAGGATATTTTCTATATTTCCTGGGGCAAGCGCGGCCGCGTCGTGGAAAAAGACGAAAAAAAACACCGCGTCAAGGTGGACATGGACGGCGTGGCCATGTGGGTCAACGGAAGCGACCTGGGACCCGCGGAGAACCGCGAACAGAAGTCCACGGTGATTGTTTCCGCAAAATCCGCCCCTGGTCCCGCTTTGACCCTGGACTTGCGGGGCATGCGTGCCGATATGGCTTTGAGCGAGACCGAACGGTTCCTGGACAGCGCGCTCTTGCGCGGCGCAAGCCAGCTCGAAATCGTTCATGGACGCGGTACGGGCGCGTTACGACGCGAAGTGCATGAATTTTTGCGGAATTATCCCGCTGTGGAATCTTTTGCCCTGGCCACGGAAGAGCGGGGCGGGGACGGTATGACGGAAGTGACCCTCAAATAGGGCAAACAGCCCGGAGGAGAGGGGAATGCAGTCTGACCCCATACAGCTCATCAAGAGCCGGTTGAACATCGCTGACGTGGTCCGTCGCTACGTCGATCTCAAGCCCGTTTCGGGCCGTTGGATGGGCGCGTGCCCCTTCCACCAGGAAACCAAGCCTTCCATGTCCGTGAACGAGCAGGAGGGCTTTTTCTATTGTTTTGGCTGTCAGGCTTCCGGGGATGTCATTGATTTCTACAGGCGCATCAATGGATTGGAGTTCCGGGAAGCACTGGAGCAACTGGCCGCCGAGGCCGGAGTCGAACTCGGGGAGCTGCATGCGAACCCGCAGGCGGACGAGCGCCGCAAGATGAAGCGGCTCTATCTGGACATGCACACCTGGGCCGCGCAGCATTTCCAGGCGAACCTGCGTTTGCCCGCCGGAGGCGTGGCCCGCGAATATTTGCACCGGCGGGGCATGAGTCCGGAAATCGTCTCGGAGTTCGGGCTGGGATACAGTCTCGAAGACTGGCACGCCCTGGATCATTTCCTGCAAACCAAAGGCTTTACCCCTGAACAAGGGGTCGAGTCCGGACTCTTGTCAAGTAACCAGAAAGGGTCTATATACGATCGTTTCCGCGCCCGTCTGGTCTTTCCGATTCAAGATTTATCGGGTCAGGTCATTGCCTTTGGCGGAAGAATCATTACTGAAGGTGAACCAAAGTACCTCAACAGCAGCGACACGCCCATTTATAAAAAGGGCGATCACCTCTACGGCCTTTGTCAGGCCCGCCGGCACATGACCCGGACGCGGAGGGCGCTGCTGACCGAGGGCTATGTGGACGTGCTTTCGCTGCACCAGTTCGGGTTCAAGGACTCCTGCGGCGTGCTCGGAACAGCCCTGACCCCGGATCAGGTACGGCGGCTGGCGGGTTTCTGCAACCGGGTGGATCTCGTGTTCGACGGGGACGCCCCGGGCAGGAAGGCCGCGCTGCGCAGCGCGGAGATGATTCTGTTGCAGGGACTCAGGGTCAACGTGGTGCTCCTGCCCGAAGGGGAGGACGTGGACAGCGTGCTGCAGACCCAAGGCAAGAAGGGCTTTGATGCCTGCCTTGACGCGGCCCAGGACGGTCTCGCCTTTGCCATGAGCACATTGTGCAAGGAACATTCGCCCAAGGAGATCATGGACTGGGCGCAAGGATTCCTGCAAAAACTGCAAGACGCCTCGCTCAAGGCCTTCTACCTGCCCCGCATGGCGCAGGGACTGGGCCTGTCCGAGGCTGAACTGCGTTCCGCGACCGGAGTCGCGCGGACCCCGGCCAGAACTTCCAGGCCCCGCCCCGCCCCGAAGGTGGGGAGGGAGGACAAGGACGACAGGTATTTCCTGCGGTTTCCCATTCAATATCCGGACTACGTGCCCAACCTTTGCCAACGGGGTTTCGGAACGATCCTGACCACGGCCTGGGGCGAACAGCTCTGGCAAAAGCTCGTGAAGCTGCACGGGCAGGATCTTCTCCCCCACCTGGATGACCAGGAAAAACGGTTTTGGGCCGAATGCCGGTTGGAACTCGAACAGCTCGAAGCCTTTTCCGGCGAGGAACTGCAAGAGGAATGGAACCATATCTGTGACCGAATCGAAGGCGTGCGCGAAAAATTCCGACGCCGTGAATTGATTGAGGCTCTCAAGCTGGCGCAAGAGCGGGGCGATGAACAGGCGGTGGCGGATTGCACCAAGGCCCTGAACGATTTCTTGGGGAGGAGTGATGAGCAACATTAAGGAAATCCAGCAGATCAAGACCCTGATCGCCAAGGGTAAGAAAAACGGATTCCTGACGTTCGAGGAAGTGGGCAAGGCCCTGCCCTCGGACATCAACAACCCGGAACAGATCGAAGAAGTCATCAACATCTTCGACGACATGAATATTGTCATCGTGGACAACGAGGAAAACAGCAAAAAGCTGACCTCGGACGCCGGTGACTCCGAAGAGGAGCTCGAACTCGTCAAGGACGAGGACGACGCCATCGATTATTCCTCCCGCAGCACCGACCCTGTGCGCATGTATCTGCGCGAGATGGGCGCGGTGCACCTGCTCGACCGCGAGGGCGAGGTGGTCATCGCCAAAAAGATCGAGAACGGCGAGATGGACGTGCTCTACGCCCTGGTGGAAGTGCCCGTGGCCGTCGAGGAACTCATCCTGGTGGGCGAGGACCTCAAGGACCAGCGCATCAAGCTCAAGGACGTGGTCAAAACCATCGAGGAGGACGATCCTTCCGAGGACGAGATGAACCAGCGGCAGCGGGTCATCTTCCTGCTCGACGAGGTCAAGCAGCTCTATAAGAAAAAAAGGAAGATCTACGAGAAGCTGGACTCCTGTGCCCAGCTTGAGCGCCGCGTCTACGGCGTGCAGATGGAGATCCTCGGCTTCAAGGACGAAGTGGTCCGCCGCCTGCGGGACATCAAGCTCGAAAAGACGCTCATTGACCGGATCATCGAGACCGTGGGCGACTACGTCCGCCAGATGCACAACTGCCAGCGCGACCTCTCGGCCTACGTGCTCTCCGTGGGCAAGACCCGCGACGAGATCGAGACCATCTTCAAACAGGTGGACGAAAGGGAGCTGAACCCGGTGGCCGCTTCCGACGCCCTGGGTATGACCGTGGAAGAGTTCTTCTCCTTCAAGGAAATGCTGGCGGGCAAGCTGGAAATCCTGACCCGTCTGCAGGAGAAGTGCTGTCATAATGTCAACGACCTCGAAGAGGTGCTCTGGCGCATCAAGCGCGGCAATGTCGCGGCCATGCGCGCCAAGCAGGAGCTCATCCGCGCCAACCTGCGGCTCGTGGTCTCCATCGCCAAGAAGTACACCAACCGGGGTCTCCAATTCCTGGACCTGATCCAGGAAGGCAACATCGGCCTGATGAAGGCCGTGGACAAGTTCGAATACCAGCGGGGCTACAAGTTCTCGACCTACGCCACCTGGTGGATCCGCCAGGCCATCACCCGCGCCATCGCGGACCAGGCCCGGACCATCCGCATCCCGGTGCATATGATCGAGACCATCAACAAGCTCATCCGCACCTCCCGCTACCTCGTGCAGGAGCTGGGACGCGACCCCTCACCCGAGGAGATCGCCGAGCGCATGGACTACCCGCTGGAAAAGGTCAAAAAGGTCCTCAAGATCGCCAAGGAGCCCATCTCCCTGGAAACGCCCATCGGCGACGAGGAAGACTCCAGCCTGGGCGATTTCATCGAGGACAAGAAGGCCACGGCGCCCGCCGAGGAAGTGGTTTCCACCAAGCTCGGCGAGCAGATCGCGGCCGTGCTCGCGGACCTGACCCCGCGCGAGGAGCAGGTGCTGCGCAAGCGCTTTGGCATCGGCGAAAAGAGCGACCATACCCTTGAGGAAGTGGGCAAGCTCTTCAACGTCACGCGTGAGCGCATCCGCCAGATCGAAGCCAAGGCGTTGCGCAAGCTGCGCCACCCGGTGCGCTCCGCGCTGCTGCGCTCCTACTTCGACAACTAGCCCAAGCATACTCGTCGGGGGAGGAGGGCCGCCAGGCTTTCCTCCCCCTTTTTTTTGCTTTTATCGGGATTTTGGAGTACGATAAAACCAATGGATATCAGTACGTTCATTCCAATGATCGCCTTCGGGCTCGATCTCGCGCTGGGCGACCCGCAGGGCTGGCCCCATCCTGTGCGCTGGATCGGCTGGCTGGCCGGAAGGCTCGAAGGCGCAGGACGCCTGCTGGGTGCGGGCGGCCCCAGCAAGGCCTTTGGCACGGGCGCGGCCCTGGCTCTGCTGGTGCTGGTGGTTCTGGGCTACGGGCTGGCCACATTCCTTCCCGTGCTGGGCTGGTTTGCCGCGCTGTATCTGGCCTATGCCGGACTGGCCCTGGGCTGCCTGCTCAAGGAGGGCCGCAGGGTGGCCGCGCTGCTCGATGCCGGGGAGCTGGAACAGGCCCGGAGCGCACTGGCGCTGCTCGTCAGCCGCGAGACCGAAGCCCTGGACGAGGAAGGCTGCCGCCGGACCCTGGCCGAAACTCTGAGCGAAAATTTCAACGACGGCTTTGTGGCCCCGTTCTTCTGGCTCTGCCTGACCGGACCGCTCGGCCTCTGGCTCTACAAAACCGTGAGCACGCTGGATTCCATGTGGGGCTACCGCACCGAGGAGTACAAGAACCTCGGCTGGTTTGCAGCTAAGGCCGATGATCTGCTGGCCTGGATTCCCGCGCGGATTTCCTTCGTCGTGCTGGTCTTCTGCGGCGGTCTCCTGGGCCTGGACTGGCGTGCGGCCCTGCGCGGCGCGCCGGCCGACGCCCGGACAATGGAAAGCCCCAACGCGGGCTGGCCCATGGCCGCAGCAGCCTGGCTCTGCGACGCGGGCATGGGCGGGGAAGCGGTCTATTTTGGCAAACCCAAACACAAGCCCGAGCTTGGCCCCACGGGGCGCGCCTGGACAACACTGACCCTGCAGGCGCTCCAGCGGCTGCTGCTCTGGTCCGCCGTCTTTTTTGCCCTGCTCGGACAGTTGCTGATTGTCGTAGTGTAGCCCACTATATCCAACTGTTATTTAATAAATCCAAACGACCAATAACGGCAGCACTGTTGTCGAAAGGCGATGACAGCAAGCTGAGCTCTTGCACGCCGCTTGCAAAAATACAGTGAACGGTTTCATCTTCATCCACTCTTTATCTTTCATCACCTTCGCAGCGGTAGGCGTTGGAACATCACTGCATCAGCACTGATCCTTCATGTGTGCGGGGTTCACCGCCCGCAGCAACCGCTCGCCCAGGACGGCTGCCGCGATGCATTGGCGGGCCGCCGTGGTTGTCTGCATTTCCCCATGCTGCTGTATTGGCTCGCTTTGCGTCGAGAGACGCAATATTTCCTCGAATGCGGCACGAAGTCCCTGAAATCCCTCTTCAACTTCTGGATAAGCGTTGTCCTCCCGCCAGGGCATTGTCAGACGTTCGGTCAGGGTTCCGGTCTTGTGGGAAGGAGTGCTCAGGATGTGAAACCGCTCCGGACTCCACGAGCCGCGCTCATGGCTGCCAGGCCAGCAGAAAGGCACGTAAGATTCTGGCGGTACGGGTAGTTGGGATTCAAAGCGAACCATGGGCAGACAGAGTCCAATTTCATATTCGTCCAGCGTGGCCGTGTAGGTAAGCACAGGGCGAAGGTTGCCGCGTTTTTTCTCAAAGCACCATTCGATGCGCATGGCAGGACTCCATACGGAGAAGCTCGCCAAAGGGAGGCTGCTCCGCTGTTTGATTCAACGTGACCCAGAGAACAGGATAGACCGGTTCTTCGGGAAACCGGTTGCAGTTCATGTCCGTAAAATACATCAGGCAGCTCGGGGTTTCTCCCTGGCGTTCCAGAAGGGCAAACGGGGGTCGGAAATCCGTGCCTCCGCCGCCACGCGCCTCGATCCGCAACGGAAGGTCTGCCCGGGTCATACGTTCCACCCGTGTGACGCCTGCGTCGCAGGTTATCAGTGTCAGCCGCATGTCGAATTCTTCGAGAAGCGCGGAGAGTTCCGCTGCAAAGGCCTGGAGTTCGCGTTCCTCGACGCTGCCGGAGGTGTCAAAAACCACGGCGACCTCGTCCAGCTCTTCGTTTTGAAGCCCCGGCAGATACAGGCCGGAATGAAGGTGGCGGCGGTTCGGCCGTACCCAGGTGAAGTCGTTGCGCGCCGCACGGCAAAGAAAGCGCCGCAGGATTTCGCCCCACGGCAGGGGCGGCGAGACAAGTTCCTCCAGCCAGCGCGCAAGGACACCAGGCAGTTCGCCCGCTTCACGTTGCTTCCGCGCTGCCCGGCTCACGGCTTCCAGCCAGTGCCGTTCCTGCTCATCGTCTTCCGCTATGGAGGAGGCACTGCCTCCGGAGGGATTGGCATCGCGCACTTCGCCGCTCATTCCCGGATCGGCCCCGCCGTCCGGTCCGGATTCGCTTCCTGCGTCACCGGAATCTCCGGGCGCGGGGCCGCCTTCGTCGCTTCGCGCCTCGGAATCCTTCTCCGCCGTGTTCTCCGTTCGATCCGGATCAGCGCCATCCTCAGCATGCTCCTGGTTTCCGGCAAGAGCGCCCTCCACATCCTCAGTCCCCTCTCCCTGCGAAGCTCGTCCGCTGAGGAGTTCATGCCTTTCCCGATCCACGTCGCACAACTCGGAGTAGATCTCCTCAGCGCTCCGCCCGATTTTTCCGGGATCAAGCAAAAATCCCGACGGCAATTCCACTCCCGCATCCAGTAGCAGGGGATTAATGGCGTGGTCGCAGGCCCTGTTCCACGTTTTCGCATCTCTTTTCCCACGCCGAAGATGGTGCAGACAGGCCAGATGCATGACCTCGTGGCAGAGCATGCCTTTGAGTTTGGGCAGCGGCAGGGCTTGCACGTATCCGGAGTTGAAGGCGAGCACCTTGCCGTCGGTCCATGCCGTGTTGCAGGAGGCATCAGGGTGGAGCGAGAGCCTGAGTGCGAGATGTGCGAAAAAAGGCATTTCCAGCACCAGCTCACTCCGGGCGCGTGACAGCCGCAGCAGCGCTTCCGGATCCTGATTCACATCAACACCTGCGCATTGGCCGAGGCCCATTGACCAAAGGCTTCCGTTCCCACGATGGAAGGATCGCTTGCCGCGGCCTCGCGCATGAGCAGTACGCCAAATTCCGCAGGCATGCGCATGGCAAGGGTGGCCAGGCCCGGCATGTTCTCGGTGCTGGCGCGCCGGGCCAGGGATTCGCACACCGCGCAGATCACTGCGGGATCTTCCGGAATGTCTGCAGATTCAGGATTTGAAAGCATCTGCTCCACATCGGGCAGTTGATCGTGGATACGCAGAAAACCGTCAAGTTCAGCAGCCGCACCTTTGCCCACGGTTCCCGCGATGATGTTGATGGCTTCAGACCGGGTTGCCGCAGCTGCAAGAATCGCGGAAGCAAATTCCCAGGATCGTGGCGACGGGAAGGCTTTTTCCGCACGCTGCGGGTCAAAGTCATGCAAAAGGGCGGGTCGAAGCTTGAGAAAGGCGATAACTCGGGGATCAATTCCATGGCAGCGTGCCCATTCAATCCAATCGAACAGATTGCTTTCGAAGTGCAAATGCACCATCCGGTTCGCCAGTGCGGAAGGCATGCGGTGCGTCACAGCCCGGTCCGTTTCGCGATTGCCTGCCGCGACCACGGTCCAACCGTCCGGGAGGACGTACTCCCCGATCCGTCGGTCCAAAATTAGCTGGTAACAAGCCGCCTGCACGAGCGGAGGAGCGGCGTTGAGCTCGTCCAAAAACACAATCCCACGACCACCACGCGGAAGAAAGGAGGGCTGACACCAGACCGACTCCCCTTGGTCCGTGATGCGCGGCAGCCCGCGAAGATCCACCGGGTCCAGCAGAACTGCTCGGATGTCCGCGATTTCCATATTCATTGCTTCGGCGGCCTGCCGGACCACCTGGCTCTTCCCCACACCAGGCGGCCCCCAGATGAATACGGGTTGGCGGATGGCGAGAAGAATTTGCAGCGCCGAAGCGATTTGGTTTGGGGTCATTGCTTCTCCTGTTTTTTTTGCCCTCTTTAATGAAAATGAAAATCAAAGTCAATAGAGAACCTGAACCTCTGATTGTCAGGACCGAAACAACCATTGGTCACATGGAACGCTGGAAGGGATTTTCTGGAAAGAGGAACTGGTCAGAACGGAGGGCGGAAGGAAAAGCCGGTAAAAGAAAAGCCCCGCCATAATCAAACTGGCGGGGCAAAGAGCTGAGCGATGGGTAGGGGCGGGCTATTGCCCCAGTTCGATGCTCCGCTCGTAGCTGGCGCGGATGGCGTCGATGATGCTGGCGCGCATGGCCGTGCGGTCCATGTGGATCAGGGCCTCAATGGTCGTGCCCGCCGGGGAGGTGACCATTTCGCGCAGCACCGAGACGTGTTTGTCCGACTGGGCCGCGAGCTTGGACGATCCCACGAACAGACCTTCCACCATTTTCGTGGCGGCGGGCCGGGCAATGCCGAGTTCCACGGCGGCCTCGATGCAGGCCTCCATCCAGTAGAACACGTAGGCCGGACCCGAGCCGATCACGGCGGTGAAGGCGTCGAAGTCCTTTTCCGGCAGGGCGTGGACCTGGCCGAGACCCTGGAACACGCTCTGGACAAAGGTTTTCTGCTCGGCGCTCAGCTCCTTGTCATCCAGGCAGACGGCAAAGACGCCCTCGTTGACCAGGGCGGGCGTGTTGGGCATCACGCGGACCACGGGGCAGGCCCCGTTGATCCAGCCCTTGAGTTTGCTGGAGGTCAGTCCGGCGCAGATGGAGATCAGGCACTGGCCTTTCTTCAGCAGCGGGGCCAGCTCCCCGCAGACGGTGCGAGCATGCTGCGGTTTCACGGCCAGAACAAGGTAGTCGCAACAGGCGGCGAGTTCACCGGCATCCTTGGCGGGCTTCAGTCCGCAATCCCGTGCCAGGATCTCGACGTTGGCGGCGTTCAGGTCCGTGCCGTGCAGCTCGACTCCCTGAAGGCCCCGCACAATGGCGGCGCCCATGTTCCCCAGACCGACAAACCCGATGCTCGCAGTCATTTAGCCCACCATTTCCAGACGGTTGAAGAAGTAGGCCACCTCGGTCTTGGCCGTGTCCGGGCCGTCGGAGCCGTGGCAGGCGTTGTTCTGGATGTCGGTTCCGTATTCGCCGCGAATGGTCCCTTTGGGCGCCTGGGTGGAGTTGGTCGGACCCATGAGGTCGCGGTAACGCTTGATGGCGTCCTCGCCTTCCAGCACGCTGACAACGCAGGGGCCGGAGGTCATGAACTCCACCAGTTCGCCGAAAAAGGGGCGCTCCTTATGCACGGCGTAGAAGCCTTCGGCCTGGCCCTTGGTCATGTGGATCATCTTGGTGGCCTTGATTTTCAGGCCGCTGTCGCTGATCATCTGCAGGATGTTGCCGATGTTTCCGGCGGCCACGGCATCGGGCTTGATGATGGAAAAGGTCAGTTCGGTCATGAAGATTCCTCCTCGAAGTTGCAGTGTTTCAATTCCCCTCGAAATGCTCAGCCGAGCAGGGCGCGGTCCGAAACGCAACCCTCGCCGCCCAGCTCCTGGAACCGGTCCAGCAGGTCCGGAACCCGGAGGCGGGTTTTCTCCTCGCCAGAAATGTCCAGAATGATGCGACCCTGGTGGAACATGATCAGCCGGTTGCCGTGCTCAATGGCCTGGGCCATGTTGTGCGTGACCATCATGGTGGTCAGGTTGCCCTTGCGCACCAGTTCGTCGGTCAGGTGCATGATCTGGACAGCGGTCTTGGGATCGAGAGCAGCGGTGTGTTCGTCGAGCAAGAGGACCTTGGGTCGCACCAGGGTGGCCATGAGCATGGTCAGGGCCTGGCGCTGGCCGCCGGAGAGCAGGCCTGTGGCGTCCGTGAGCCGTTCTTCCAGCCCGAGGCCCAGGGAACTGAGCCGCTCGCGGAAAAGCGTCCGGTCCGAGCGGTGCACCCCGCGCACGAGCCCGCGCCGCATGCCGCGCTTGGCGGCCAGGGCGAGATTCTGCTCAATGGTGGCGTGGGGGCAGGTTCCGAGCAGCGGGTCCTGAAACACCCGACCGATCAAGGCGGCGCGTTTGTGTTCGGGCCAGGGGGTCACGTCCTGGTCAGCGATGCGTATTTCGCCTTCGTCAATGGGGAAAACCCCGGCCAGGGCATTCAGAAAAGTGGATTTGCCCGCGCCGTTGGAACCGATGACCGTGATGAAGTCCCCTTCACAGACGTTCAGGTCCACGTTGCGCAGGGCCAGGACCTCGTTGACTTCACCCCGGTTGAAATATTTGGTCAGATTGCGGACCCGGATCATGCGCTTCTTGCTCCCTTGGCCAGGAATCGGGCCTTGAGTCTGGGTGCGGTCAAGGCCAGGACCACAAGCAGGGCCGTGATCAATTTGAGATCGCTTGGGGTCACGGAAAACACGCCCAGATCCATGGACAGGGCCAGGGCAATGGCCACGCGGTAGAGCACGGACCCGAGCAGGGCCGCGAAAAGCGCCCGGCCAATGGTCCGGTCGCCGAAGACCGTCTCGCCGATAATCACCGAGGCCAGTCCGGCCACGATGGTTCCCACGCCCATATTCACGTCCGCAGCGCCCTGGCTTTGGGCTACCAGCGCGCCGGAAAAGGCCACCATGGCGTTGGAGAGTCCCACGCCAAAGATGATCACACTGTGGGTGTTCACGCCCTGGGCCGTGATCATGCGTGGATTGTCACCCGTGGCC
>JBFWMD010000067.1:0-19706 GCA_050251775.1 Desulfovibrio sp. | reverse complement strand
TCCGGTGCGCAACAGAACGTCCGGCGCGCTGCCCGGCATCAGCCCGGCCCAGCGTTCCAGGGCCTCTTCGAAGAGCGGCTGCACCGCGAGATAGTACAGCGTGTACACCTTGCAGGCCAGGGAACGGCCCGGCAGGTTCAGGAGCGTGGGGTCGGCGGAAAAGGCACGGGCCAGCCCGCGCTGCATTCGCTCGGCCCGCTCGTGGTAGTCCGGCAAGGGCATGGCGACTCCTCCTTGCGTACAGAAAACCACAAAATTTCCGCCGAAGCAATACACCCCGGCAAATCCATGCCCTTGGAGCGCTCCGGCAGAATCATAATTCCCTGGTAGCCGGCATAAGAAAGCCCCCCGTGCTCGGGGGGCCGAATTCCTGTTGCGCACAAAGAGGCATCACTTGCCGTCATTTTTGGCTTCCAGATCGGCCTTGATGGCCAGATAGGTCTCCCGGTCGATCTCCCCTCGGGCGTATCGGCCCTTGAGCATTTCCAGCGACGAGGGCGCGGCGTCACGCGGAGGACGCCCGGCGGCGTTGCGCAGGACCAGCAACACCAGACCCACGCAAACCACCAGAAGCACGATCATGAACAGGCCGCCAAAGGGCATGTACATGTGCCCGCCCCAGTTCGTGCCGAAGCCGTTCATGCCGGAGCCGGGTCCGCCGCCGTACTGGGCGGCGGGCAGGAAAAACGCGGGATGCGGGCTCATTGCCATCCACCCATCATGCCGCCGCCCATCATGCCCGGCCCCATCATACCCGGCCCCATCATGCCGCCCATCATGCCGCCGCCCATCATGCCCGGTCCCATCATGTTATAAACGGGCAGCCCCGCTTCACGCTGATCGAGATAGAAATCCATGCGCATCTTGTACATTTCGCCCATAAGCGTGCCGATCTTTTCGGCCAGCTTGCGGACACCGCCCGCATCGGGCTTTTCAGCGGCCAGGGCCGCGTTCAGCTCCGTCTGGAGCGGCCAGAGCTTGGAATTCAGATCGCTTTGCTTTTGAGCATACTTGCGGGCGATGTTCCAATAGGCGGTCTGCTGTTCGGTGGTGTAGGGCTGGCCCCACCCCTGCGATCCCATGCCGTAGCCGGGACCATAGCCCTGGCCATGACCCGGTCCGTAGCTCTGGCCGTTCTGCCCCATCATGCCGCCCATCTGGGCGAACGCGGGCAGAGCAAAGAGCACCAACAGCCCTCCCAACACAAACACCGCAACGGCGCTCCGATTGTGCTTATGTGAAATCCGCATGTTACCTCCCCTGGTTTGGTTGGTTTGGGATGAATCTACATCCATTTATCACAAAGAGACAACCAGGGGATGTGATTTTCTGTCCAGGGGACGAATACGGCAGCACTCCGCCCTGGCCGCTTATGCTTTTTTTCACAAGCCGGAAACCGGACCTGAGGCCTTTCCTCGATTTCATTCTGTCTTCAACCCCTTAGAGAGTCGCCCAAGTCCCGGTTCCCCCTTGACAAGATGCGGCTGCTGTTCCTATAGGTCTAAACCCTTAAAAACTGCTGCTCGTGCGCGGCGGGCCGAAATTTCGGGCCTCCGCTCGACAAAACCTGAGTGGAATGGAGTTGGGAATGTCTGACGCATTGAAAAGCCAGAGAACGTACGCATTGGTTGGGCATGGCGGCTGCGGCAAGACCTCCGTAGCCGAGATGCTCCTGTTCAAGACCGGAGTCATCAACCGGTTGGGCAAGATCGAGGAAGGAACCACCTCCCTGGATTATGAGCCCGAAGAAGTGAAGCGCCGTGGCTCCATCCAGCCGGGGTTCGCCAACTACAAATGGAACAAGAACCAGCATTTTCTCATCGACGCGGCGGGCGACGCCAATTTCAGTGGCGACCTCAGCTACATTCTCACGGGCGCGGACAGCGCCGTGCTCGTCATTGACGCGGTGGACGGCGTCAAGCCGCACACCCGAAAGGTCTGGAGCGAAGTCAAGAAAGCCGGACTCCCGGCCATGGTCTTCATCAACAAGATCGACCGCGACCGCGCGGACTTCGACATGGCCTACGCGGGTCTGAGCGACATGCTCGGCATCAAGCCCGTGCTGCTCTACCACCCCATCGGCATCAAGGAAGACTTCCACGGCGTGGTCGATCTGCTGGGCAACACGGCCCTGATGTTCGACGACCAGGGCGGGGCGACCAGGGCCGACATCCCCGCGGACATGGCCGATGAAATCGAAATGATGCGCGAGGCCATGATCGAAAATGTGGCCGAATCCGACGAAGCCCTGATGGAGAAGTATTTCGAGGATGGCGAACTGACCCCGGAAGAGGTCATCCAGGGGCTCAAGGCCGGCGTGCTCGCCGGTGACCTCGTGCCCGTGGTCGTGGGTTCCGCGCTGGAGAACAAGGGCGCGGAAATGCTCCTGAACACCGTCCAAGACCTGATGCCCTCCCCCCTGGACCACGCCGACTGGGTCGGCAAGGACGACTCCACCCGGAAAAGCTCACCCGGCGAGCCTCTGGCCATGTTCGTCTTCAAGACCCTGGCCGACCCCTTTGCCGGCCAGCTCTCCGTGGTGCGCGTGCTCTCCGGCACGCTGAACCCGGACACGGCCCTGCTCAACATCACCCGCAGCGAAAAGGAACGCGTGGGCCAGCTCCTGCTGATGCAGGGCAAGGACCAGGTCCAGACCAAGGAGCCCATGGGTCCCGGCAGCATCGTGACCCTGACCAAGCTCAAGTACACCCGCACGGGCGACACCCTGGTTCCTGAAAAGGGCCAGTTCGAGCTGAAGAAGCCCGAAATCGCCCCACAGTTGATCACCTACGCCCTGGCCCCGGCGGAAAAGGGCGACGAGGACAAGGTCTACTCCGCCGTACACAAACTGCTCGACGAGGACATCACCCTGTCCATGGCGCGCGACGAGGAAACCGGCGACACCCTGCTCTCGGGCATGGGCCAGAACCACATCGAGGTCTCCGCGGAAAAGGCCAAGCGCCGCTCCAAGGTCCAGATCGTGCTCAAGACGCCCAAGGTCCCCTACCGCGAAACCCTCAAGGGCAAGGCCATGGAAATCCAGGGCCGCCACAAGAAGCAGTCCGGCGGGCGCGGCCAGTTCGGCGACTGCTGGATCCACATGGAGCCCCTGCCCGCGGGCGGCGGCTACGAATTCGTGGACAGCATCGTGGGCGGCGCCATTCCCGGCCAGTTCATACCGGCCGTGGACAAGGGCATCCAGGAAGCGGCCCAGCGCGGCTTCCTCGCCGGATATCCGCTCATCGACTTCAAGGCCACGCTTTACGACGGGACCTACCACAAGGTGGACTCCTCGGAGATGGCCTTCAAAGTGGCCGGCTCCCTGGCCTACAAAAAAGGTTGCGAAAAAGCGGGCGTGAAGCTGCTTGAGCCGATCATGCTCGTGACCGTGGCCGTGCCCGACTCCTACATGGGCGATGTCATCGGCGACCTTTCTGGCCGCCGGGGCAAGGTGCTTGGCTCCGACTCCAACGCGGGCCTGACCGAAATCCGCGCCCACGTGCCCATGTCCGAAGTGCTCAAGTACGCCCCGGACCTGAACTCCATGACCGCCGGCCAGGGAACCTTCGCCATGGAATTCGACCATTACGAGGAATGCCCGCCCAACGTGGCCGAGCAGGTCATCAAGGCCCACAAAAAGAACGCCGAAGAAGAATAAGCGCGGAACGGCGCGATCACCGAAACGTCACCGGGCGGCCCCTTGGGGCCGCCCTTTTTGTTGCGGGGCACGCTGCCCTTGTCCGCAAGGGATACCGACACCAGGCTCAGACCGCCGTTGCACAACTTTACCCGCGCGCGGGGACACCGGCCAGCGCAAGCAACGGAAAAAACGAAGCCCACGAGCCGCCCCTTGTGGGCCGCACGCTTTTCACGTAGGTTCGGCATCCAAAATCCCGAGGATATTCAATCATGCGCAAAATTCTGTTCTATATTCTCTTCTTTCCGCTGACCATTTATTACAGTCTGGCCATGGGCCTGATGGGCTTCAGCAAGAACCGGGGCGCCTGGGGCGAAAAATTCGGCAACCGCTGGACCCGCAAGCTGGCCTGGCTCACGGGCGCGAAGTATGAAATCGACCTCTCGGCCCTGGAGCCGGGCGGTCACTACGTGTTCATGCTCAACCACCAGAGCCTGCTGGACATCATGATCGGCTACTGGCTGCTGGCCGGGCATCGCGTTCGCTTTTTGGCCAAGAAGAGCCTCTGGAACGTGCCCATTTTCGGCTGGGCCATGTGGGGCGCGCAGCACATCCCCATTGACCGCTCCAACCGCCGCGCGGCCATGAAGAGCATCGACGACGCCGTGGCCGTGACCAAGGCCGGGGTCTCGCCCATCGTCTTTCCGGAAGGGACCCGGGCCGAGGACCGCTCCCAGCTCCAGGAATTCAAGACCGGCGGCATCATCCTGGCGCTCAAGACCGGCGTGCCCGTGGCCCCTGTGGTCATCTGCGGCATGGGCGACGTGCTGCCCAAGGACTCCTGGAAGCTGGACAACTCACATACGGTTTACGTCAAAGCGCTTGCACCCATCGACACATCCGCTTACACTTTGAAAGATCGGGACAGATTCCGCGATGAACTGTATGAAAAAATGAACCGGACCTACCTTGAACTTCGCCGGGAGGGCGAATGAGCGGAGCACTGACGGTCTACCCCCTGGGCGGTCTCGGCGAGATCGGCCTGAACTGCATGGCCCTGCGCACGGAAAAAAGCATGGCCCTGGTGGACTGCGGCCTGATGTTTCCGGAGGATTTCCTCTACGGCGTGGACGTGGCCATTCCCAATTTCGAATTTCTTCTGGAGCACAAGAACGAGATCAAGGGCATCATCCTGACCCACGGGCACGAGGACCACATCGGCGCCCTGCCCTGGCTGATGCCTTACGTGAACGCGCCCATCTACGGCTCCCGGTTCACCCTGGGGCTGGTGGAGTCCAAGCTGCGCGAGCACGGCCTGGACAAATACGTGGACCTCATCCCGGTGGAAGGACGCGAACGGGTGGAAATGGGCGATCTGGCCTTCACCTTTTTCCCGGTCTGCCATTCCATCATTGAGGGTTTCGGCCTGGGCATTGAAACGCCCGTGGGCCGCATCGTGCATACCGGCGACTTCAAGATTGACCGCAATCCCCTGGACGGCCACGCCACGGACCTGGAAGGCCTCGCGGAATTCTCCGCGCCCGGCGTGACCCTGCTTTTCTCCGACTCCACCAACGCGGAGCGCGAGGGCTATTCCCTGACCGAACGGGAAATCAAGCTGCGCCTGCGCGAACTCTTTTCCGAGGCCGAGGGCCGCGTGCTGGTCACGCTGTTTTCCTCGCACATCCAGCGGATGCAGGAAATCATCGATCTGGCCCATGAATTCGGGCGCAAGGTCGGCGTGAGCGGCAAAAGCCTCGTGCGCAACATTGAGATCGCCCGCGACCTCGGACACCTGCGCATTCCCGAAGGAGTGCTCCAGCCTCTGGAGGAACTGGCCCAGCAGCCCGACAACGAAGTGGTTCTGCTCGTGACCGGGTCCCAGGGCGAGCCCCTGGCCGCGCTCTCGCGCATCTCCCTGGGCGAGCACCGCCAGCTCTCCGTCCACGAGGGCGACCTCGTGATCCTCTCCTCCCGGTTCATTCCGGGCAACGTCCGGGCCATCACCAAGGTCATCAACCGGCTCTACAAGCTCGGAGCCGAGGTGCTCTACGAGAGCATCGCCGCCATCCACGCCTCGGGCCACGCCCATCGCCAGGAATTGCGGATCATGCTGGAGACCGTGGCCCCCAAGTTCTTCGTGCCCGTGCATGGCGAGTACCGCCACTTGGTCAAGCACCGCAGGCTGGCCGTGGAATGCGGCGTGGCCAAGGAGCGCGCCCTGGTGGTCGAGGACGGCCAGCCCTTCACTCTGCTGTCCGACGGTGGCCTGCGCCTGGAGGACGCGCTGGACGCCTCGGTGACCCTGGTGGACGGCAAGGGCGTGGGCGACGTGGGCCAGACCGTGCTCAAGGAGCGCGCGCTTCTGGCGGGCGAGGGGCTGGTCATCGTGCTGCTCGTGCTGGACGAGAACACCGGCGAGATCACCCTCGGACCGGACATCATTTCCAAGGGCTTCATCTTCGAGCAGCAGTATTCCCACCTGCTCGAAGACGCCAAGTGCATTGTGCTGGAAGTCTACGAGAACATCCCGCCCGGCAACCTCAAGAAGCTCAAGGAACGGCTGCGCTCGTCCCTGCGTCGCTTCTTCCGCAAGGTGCTGGAACGCGATCCCGTGGTGGTCCCGCTGGTCATCAGCATCTGAGCAGCTGTTTTTCGCCATGGCGAAGCGGAAAAAACGCTTCCCCGCGAACCGGCGCTTGCTTTTTACTCCGATGTGTCGTAGTCACTCGCGTCTCAAAAAACACACGCCCTGCATCAATATTCTCTGGGTGCTGCGCAAAATCACAATGATTCACGCAGTTTCTCACGATTCGGGGCGGAGGAACAACCCAGGAGGTTCACCATGTCTTACGTTACCATGAAGCAGATGCTGGAAACCGGCGTCCACTTCGGCCACCAGACCAGCCGTTGGAACCCCAAAATGCGTCCGTTCATCTTCGGCTCGCGCAACGGCATCCACATCATGGACCTGCAGCAGACCGTGAAGCTGTTCGCCAAGGCCTATGACTTCATCGCCGACACCGTGGCCGAGGGCGGCACGATCCTGTTCCTGGGCACGAAGCGCCAGGCCCAGGAAGCCGTCAAGTTCGAAGCCGACCGTTGCGGCATGTACTCCGTGACCCACCGTTGGATGGGCGGCATGCTCACCAACTTCCAGACCATCAAGCGCAGCATTGATCGCCTGAAGAAGCTGGAGACCATGTACGAGGACGGAACCATCAACCGGTTCCCCAAGAAAGAAATCGTGAAGATGAGCCGCGAGGTTGAAAAGCTGAACAACACTCTCGGCGGCATCAAGGATATGACCGAGCCCCCGGCCGCGGCCTTCATCATCGACCCCAAGCGCGAGCACATCGCCATTTCCGAGTGCCGCAAGCTCGGCATCCCCGTGGTCGCCGTGGTCGACTCCAACTGCGACCCGGACGTGGTCGATTACATCATCCCGGGCAACGATGACGCCATCCGCGCCATCAAGCTCTTCGCCACCCACATCGCCGAAGCCTGCATGGAAGGCGCCGCGCGCCGCGAGGAGGCCAAGGGCGAGGCCCGGGCCGAGGACAAGAAGGCCGAAGCCCCCAAGAAGGCTGAAGTGAAGAAGACCCCCAAGGCCGCTGCCGAGGCCGCCTTCGAAGATGAGACCGCTGAATAAGGCTCAGGAGGACGCTTAAATGGCTATTACCGCTGGAATGGTGAAAGAACTGCGCGAGAAGACCGGCGCAGGCATGATGGATTGCAAGAAGGCCCTCGTGGAGGCCAACGGCGACATGGAAGAGGCCGTTGTCTACCTGCGCGAGAAGGGCCTGGCCAAGGCCGCCAAAAAGGCCGGTCGCGCCACCTCCGAAGGCACCATCGGCCTCTGGATCGCCGATGACGCCTCCGCCGGCGTCATGGTTGAGCTGCTCTGCGAAACCGACTTCGCCGCCAAAAACGAAGAATTCACCTCCTTCGCCGCCAACCTGGCCGTCAAGGCCGGTGCGCTCGGCGCTGGAAAGCTTGAGGATATGCCCGAGGACGCCAAGGACCTCACCTCGCTGGTGAGCAAGATCGGCGAAAACATGCAGATCGGTCGCTTCGCCCGCATTGCCGTGGACGGCATCGTGGGCAGCTACGTGCATGCCAACGGCAAGATCGGCGTCCTGGTTGGCCTCAAGGGCGGCAAGCCCGGCGAGCACGACCAGATCGCCAAGGATGTGGCCATGCAGGTCGCCGCGGCCAACCCGCTGTGCGTCTCTCCGGACCAGGTTCCCCAGGAGCTGCTGGACAAGGAGAAGGAGATCTACAAGGCCCAGGCTATGGAAGAAGGCAAGCCCGCCGAGATCGCCGAAAAGATCGTGCTCGGCCGCGTGAGCAAATACTACAAGGAAGTCTGCCTGCTTGAGCAGCCCTTCATCAAGGACGACAAGAAGGCGATCAAGGACCTCCTGAAAGGGACCGGGATCACCCTTGAGACCTTCGTACGAATGGGACTCGGGGAAGGCGCTTCCGAAGAATAGACCGAAAAAACGGGCCACAAGGCCCGTTTTTTTTAGGGATTGCAAAGAGGGGTATGGACAAAATGAAGTACTCGCGGGTATTGATCAAACTCAGCGGCGAGGCCCTGGCCGGCGAACAGATGTTCGGCATTGATCCGCATTCCATCGACCAGTTCAGCGGTGAGATCGCGGAGGTGGCCGCTTCCGGCCTTCAGGTGGCCCTCGTCATCGGCGGCGGCAACATCTTTCGCGGCATGGCTGCCAGCGCCAAGGGCATGGAACGCGCCCAGGCCGACTACATGGGCATGCTCGCCACGGTGATGAACGCGCTGGCGGTGCAGGACGCCCTGGAAAAGATCGGCTGCCAGACCCGCGTGATGACCGCTTTCCGCATGAGCGAGGTGGCCGAACCCTACATCCGGCGGCGGGCTGTCCGCCACCTGGAAAAGGGGCGCGTGGTCATCTGCGCCGCTGGCACGGGCAATCCGTATTTCACCACGGACACCGCTGCCGCGCTCCGCGCCATGGAACTCAAGTGTGAAGCCATTTTCAAGGCCACCAAGGTGGACGGCGTGTACGACAAGGATCCGGCGAAATTTTCAGACGCCAGCAAGTACACCAGCGTCAGCTTCTCGGAGGTCCTGGAGAAACGCCTCGGCGTGATGGATTCCACGGCCATTTCCATGGCCCGCGACAATGACCTGCCCATCGTTGTCTTCAATCTTTTCAAGGAAGGCAACATCCAGCGGGTCGCGCGCGGCGAAGCGGTCGGAACCATCGTTCAAGGAGGATAGTCAGACTATGCAAGCGCTACTGAAAGAAGGCAAAAAACGCATGGACGGCGCCCTGGCCAGCCTGGAGAAAGACTTCGCCAAGCTGCGCACCGGTCGCGCCTCCACCGCCCTGGTGGACAGCATCGAGGTGCTCTACTACGGCACACCCACCCCGCTGAGCCAGATTGCGTCCGTGTCCGTGCCCGACTCCCGGACCATCACCATCCAGCCCTGGGACAAAGGCGCGTTCAACGATGTGGACAAGGCCATCCAGAAGTCCGACCTGGGACTGACCCCGGTCAACGACGGAAAGCTCATCCGCATCAGCCTGCCGCCCCTGACCGAAGAGCGCCGCAAGGAGCTGGTCAAGGTCGCCAAGAAGTACACCGAGGACGCCAAGATCGCCATCCGCAACGTGCGCCGCGACCTGAACGAGTCCGTGAAGAAGATGCTCAAGGACAAGACCACCACGGAAGACGAGGCCCACAAAGCGCAGGACGAGATCCAGAAGATCACCGATGGCTTCGTGGTCAAGGCCGACACCGCCTTCACAGCCAAGGAAAAGGAAATCCTTGAAATCTGAACAGACTCTCCCCCGCCACATCGCCGTGATCATGGACGGCAATGGCCGCTGGGCCACGCGGCGGGGCATGAAACGATACGAAGGACACCGGGCCGGCGTGGAGTCGGCCCGAAACCTTGTGACCCACTGCCGCAAGCTCGGCGTGGGCCATCTGACGCTTTACACCTTCTCCACCGAGAACTGGAGCAGGCCGGAAGAGGAAAAGCGTGTGCTCTTCGACCTGCTCGTGCAATTCCTCAAGGGCGAGGTCGCCTCCCTGGTGGAGCAGGACATCCGCCTGCGGATTCTCGGGGATCTGAGCCGCTTTCCCCTGGCCGTGCGCGAAGTGCTCAAATTCGTGCTCAGCAGGACCGCCTCGTGCCAGAGCATGACCCTGAATCTGGCCTTGAACTACGGCGGGCGGGACGAGATTCTGCGCGCGGTGCGGTTGCTGGCCGCACAAGGGCTCCAGCCCGAGGAAATCACGTCCGAAGCCTTTTCCGACGCGCTCTACACCCAGGGCCAGCCCGATCCGGAACTGATCATCCGCACCTCGGGCGAGCTGCGCATCTCCAATTTCCTGCTCTGGCAGGCCGCCTACAGTGAATTCTACTTCACGGAAACGCTCTGGCCGGATTTCTCCCCCGAGGAGTTGGACAAAGCCCTGGCGGACTTCGCCAGCCGGCAGCGCCGCTTCGGCAAAACCGGGGAGCAGCTCGACCGCTGAGAACTCAGGGGACCTCGTCCACCTGCGAGGGTTCCAGATCGTTCAGCACGTAGGGGGCATAGACCCGCTCGCGTACGAAGAGTTCGTAGATGTCGGGGTCGATGTAGCCCTGCTTCCTCATCTGCCCCAGAATCCTGAGCGCGTCACTGAGCATCATGGGCTTCTTGTAGGGCCGGTCCTTGGCCGTGAGCGCCTCGAAGATGTCCGCAATGGCCAGGATACGCGCCTGGAGCGGCAGGTCGTCCCCGGAAAGGCCGTCAGGATAGCCCGACCCGTCCAGCTTTTCATGATGCCGGCCCGCAAAGAGGGGCACGCGCGACAGTCGCCGGGGGAATGGCAGCTGGGCGAGCATCTCCTGCGTGACCACGACATGGTCCTCCACAATGCGCCGCTCCCGGGGCGTCAGCGTGCCCATGCGCACGCTGAGATTCTCCAGCTCATTGGGCGTCAGCCAGGGCAGGAGCTCGCCCCCCTGGCAGTAGGTCCGGGCCGCCAGTTCCTGGAGCCGGGCCAGATCCTGGTCGCTCATGTACTCGGTGGACTCGTTGCAGGCCTTCACGAAGTCAAAATTCTCCCAAAGTTCCCGCTGCAGGCTCTCCAGCTCTTTCTCCAACGCGCGCCCCTGCTCCGGGTCTGCCCCTGTCCGGAGCATTTCCAGCCGCTTTTCCAGCGCCTCCACGCGCATTCGCTCACCGATGAGCTGAAACCGCACCCGAATCAGTTCAATGCGGTTAAAAATCGTTTGCAGCTTCGAAGACTTGTCCACCACGTGCTCCGGCGTGACGATCTTGCCCACGTCATGCATCCAGGCCGCGAGCTTGATCTCCTCCAGTTCGTCCTCGCTGAACGTCACATCGCCAAGCGGGCCATGTTCCTGCATGTTCACGGCCTGGGCCATGAGCATGGTCAACTTGACCACGCGGTCGATGTGGCCGCGTGTGTAGGGGCTTTTAGCGTCGATGACCGAAGCGATGCTCTTGATGAAGGAATAGAGCAACCGCTTGAGGTCGCGCACGAGTTGCACGTTGGTCAGGGCCACGGCCGCCTGAGAGGCCAGGGCCGCAACCACGCCGATTCCGGCGTCGTCGAAACTCCGGACCTTGCCCTGCCCGTCCATAGCATTGAGCAACTGGAGCACCCCGATAATCTCGCCCTCGTGATTCTTCATGGCCATCACGAGCATGGAGCGTGAGCGGTATCCGGTGGTGGCGTCGTAGGCCCGCGTCCCCGTGAAGTCGAATCCCTCGGCTTCGTAGACATCGGGAATGCTCACGGCGCGGCCCGTGAGCGCCACGTAGGAGGAAACGTTATTGTGGTTGGCCGCGCCGTGGGGCCCGTGCAATGCCACCGGGGGCAGGGTGATGTGGTTGCCGCTGGTTCCGCCCATGCGCAGGCGCATGCTCTCGTTCTGCATGACCACGAATTCCAGGGCCTCGCCATCGTCCGTGACGATGTAGAGCGTGCCCGCGTCCGCGTGGGTCAGACGCCGGGCCTCCTCGACCACCAGTTCGAAGATGCGCTCAAGACGACGCTCCGAGGAAAGCGCCAGACCGATCTCGGCCATGCGCTTGTTTCGTTCCACGATTTCGCGAGCATAAGCACAGGCCGTGCTCATGTCGGCAAAGGAATCCGGAACCATTTCCAGGTCTCCAAACCGCATCCGCGTCTCGTCCACATGCACCGAGCGGCTGCTGTTGATTCCGCTTTCCGCTTTGTCCATCACTTCCCCCAAGACCGTCAGAACAATACTCTTAATTGTTGTTAGCATTATTTATGGACGTGATAAATAGCAAGAGACGATCTTTCATCGTCCCGTCTTCCTTCAGAGCGGTTGCCCCCGGCCCGGGAATCGTTTAAGCATGTGCGTCGGGCGTCGCGCATGCCCGCCGAGAAAAATTTATGCCAATCAACACACACCAGCAACGTATCGTCACCGCCCTTCTCGCACTCACCCTTGCGGCGGCCTGCATCATCACTGGCGGCCCAGCCCTGCTTGCGATTCTGGCCCTGCTCTGCGGACTGACGCTCTGGGAACTCTACGGACTGTTCTGGGCCGACGGCCACCAGCGCCTGCGCATCGCCGGACTGATCTGCGCTGGACTCGTCCTTTGGGCTGCCGCGACCCGCAACCCGCTCTGGCTTTCCCTGGCCCTGCTTGCCGGATTCTGGACGGGAGGGCTGGCATTCTTGCTGCGTTTCCACACGGAGCGGGAAATTCCGGTCCGGGACGCCATGGTCTTCCTCTTCGGCCTGGTCTATGTTCCGCTGACACTGCATTTCCCGCTCTTCTGGAGCCCCCTGGAAATCATGCTGGCCCTGGCCGCAGCCATGGCCGGGGACACCGCAGCCTTTTACGCGGGTTCGCTCTGGGGCAAAAAGAAAATCTGGCCCACAGTCAGCCCCAAGAAATCCTGGGTCGGCAGTTGGGCCAGCCTGGCCGGAACCGTCGGCATCACCACGGGCCTCGGCATCGCCTTCAGCGACACTCCGTGGTGGGCCTTCCTGCTGCTGGGCATCTTTCTGAACGCGGCGGGCCAGCTTGGCGATTTCTTTGAATCCGCACTCAAGCGCGGCCTGGGCATCAAGGACTCCGGCAGCATCCTGCCGGGCCACGGCGGCATGCTCGACAGGGTGGACAGCCTGCTGTTCATCGTCCCGGTCTACGCCCTGGCCCGCGAAAGCTTCCCGGCCCTGGTCCTGAACAAAGGCTTCGCCGCGCTGCTGCCCCCGGTCGTAGGTTTCTGATTCGGCCCAACACGGAGACATCGTGCAGAGCTACATTTCGCCCTGGCCGGAAACCTCTCCCACTCCGCCCTTTCCCCGGCGGCTCGTGATCCTCGGAGCCACCGGCTCCATCGGCACGAGCGCCCTGAGCGTGGTGCGGCGTCACCCGGAACTCTTCCGGATCCTGGCCCTGACTGGCGGCAACAACGTCGAACGGCTGGCCGAACAGGCCGCCGAATTCCGGCCGCCCCATCTGGCCCTGGTCCAGCCGGGAGACATCGACCGCCTGCGCGCGCTGCTCCCCGGCGACTATCGCCCGGAAATCCATTCCGGAGCCGCCTCCTTCGAGCACCTCGCGGAACTGCCCGAGGCGGACATGATCCTCTCGAGCATCGTGGGCGCGGCAGGCTTCGCCCCGACCCTGGCCGCAGCGCGCGCCGGCAAGGCCATCGCCCTGGCCAACAAGGAATCCCTCGTGCTCGGCGGCCACCTGATCCGCACGGCCTGCCGGGCCAGCGGCGCGCTGGTGCTGCCCGTGGACTCCGAACACAACGCGCTCTTCCAGGGACTGGCCGGACATGCGGGCGCAGGCCTGCACCGGCTGATTCTCACGGCCTCGGGCGGGCCGTTCCGCGGCCGCGACAGCGCATTTCTGAAAAACGTCACCCGCGACCAAGCCCTGGCTCATCCCAACTGGTCCATGGGCGCGAAGATCAGCATCGATTCCTCGACCCTGATGAACAAGGGCCTGGAGATCATCGAGGCCTGCCACCTTTACGGCCTGCCCGTGGAAAAAATCGGCGTGGTGGTCCATCCACAGTCCATTGTCCATTCCCTGGTGGAATACCTGGACGGCTCCCAAATCGCGCATCTGGGCCTGCCGAACATGCGGATTCCCATTGCCCACTGCCTCTGCTATCCGCGCCGGGTCGAACTCGGCCTGAAGCGGCTCAGCCTCGCCGAGATCGGCTCCCTGACCTTTGAGGAGCCGGACATGGACGCCTTCCCCTGCCTGCGGCTGGCCAAGGAGGCCTTTGCCGCCGGCCCCAGCCACCCCGTGGTGCTCAACGCCGCCAATGAAGTGGCCGTGGACCTGTTCCTGCACGAAAAAATCCGTTATCTGGACATACCGGCCATGATCGAGGCCGCCCTGGCCCGGCACGCCTCCACTGCCGTGGATTCGCCCGAGGCCGTTCTGGAACTCGACAGGGAAACGCGCGCAAGAGTCGCAGAAACACGCGGCAAAAGAACCTCTTGACGCCGAATCGAAAACGGAACGTTAACGAAACAACATCACAGGCTGTTCAACAATGGCGAGATGCGGAACGCGACAAGGTTCGAGGCCGAGACGTACCTCCGGGTACGCGGAAGCCTGGGCTTCTCGCGGCAATGCGGCGGATCGCCATGTTTCCTCAGTCTGTTAAGGAGAGCAGCCCCACCAAAGGGGCCAACGCGCCATGACAAGCACCATCGCAGTCATCCTCGTCCTTGGTGGACTGATTTTCTTCCATGAACTCGGCCATTTTCTCGTGGCCCGCGTCCTGGGCATGGGGGTCAAGTCCTTTTCCCTGGGCTTTGGCCCGGTGCTCTTCAAGCGCACTGTGGGCCGGACCGAATACCGCCTCTCGGCCCTGCCCCTGGGCGGCTACGTCAGCCTTGCGGGCGAAAGCCCGGAGAGCGTGGCCGAGGACACGGACTTTCCGGAGCACCAGCGCTTCATGCTCCGCCCGGCCTGGCAGCGCTTGCTGGTGGTCCTGGCCGGACCGGTCTTCAACTTCGTGCTCGGCTGGCTGATCTACTGGACCCTGTTCCTGGCCCAGGGGCAGGTCACGCTCTTCCAGCATCCCGTGCAGGAGGTCTTTGACGGCAGTCCGGCTCAGTCCGCTGGCATCGTGCCCGGCGACCGCATTGTGGCCGTGGAGGGTTCGAAGATATATTCATCCAGCGACCTGCTGACCACCATCCTCTTCAGCCGGGACAAGGCCGTGAGCCTGACCGTGGACCGGGGCGGTGTGCTGCGCGAGGTGCTGGTCCAGCCCGCTTTCCTCAACGATGCGGACCGGAACGACGAAATTCTGCCCCGACCCAAGATCGGCATCAGCTTCAGCATTGAACCGCTCTCCGAGCCACTCGGCCTGGACCTCGGCGCGGGAGCGGCCCTGCACAAGACCATCAACGCCATTGACATGACCTTCAAGAGCTTCCTGATGATCGTGGAAGGCCGGGCCTCGCTCAAGGGCGTGGGCGGACCGATCATGATCGCCCAGGCCGTGGGCGAGCACGCCCAGGCCGGATTGGCCGACGTACTGCTCCTGGCGGCGTTCATCAGCGTGAACCTCGGAATCCTCAACCTGCTGCCCATCCCTGTGCTGGACGGCGGGCATATTCTCTTCTTCGGCTTCGAGGCCCTGACCGGCAGGCCGGTCAATGAAATGATCCGACGCATGGCAACCTATGCGGGCATCACCTTCCTGCTGGCCCTGATGGCCCTGACCTTCTACAATGACATTCATCGCATCCTCTTTTCCTGACGGGCTGACCCTGGCCCTCAACGGCGCCGAGGAACGTTTGCAGGTCGCCCTGGGCCACCCGCGCCCCCAGGGCGGGACGCAACTGCTCGCGGCCCAGGAATGGACCGTGCCCGGCGAATCCGTGCGCTTTCTCGCCCCGTCCATCAAAAGCCTGCTCGACGCCCTGGGTCTGCGGCCCGAAAACGTGGCGCGCATCGCCTGCGTGCGCGGACCGGGCAGCTTCACGGGCTTGCGCCTCTCCCTGGCCGTGGCCTCGGCCCTGGCCGCCGTGCATGGCCAGCCCCAGGCCGGCATCGAACACCTGCCACTGCTGGCCCGCCGCGCCGCGCCGCTGCTCTCCGGCCCCCTGGCCGTGCTGACCCACTCCCGACGCCGGCAGGTCTACGTCCAAGTCTTTGGAGCCGACGCCGCGCCCCTGGGGCCGCTCTGCTCCGGCACGCTGGAAGACGCCGCCACGCAACTGCGCGCCCTGGCCCAAGCGGACGCCGGAACCGTGACCCTGCTCGGCAGCGGATTGCGCCGCAATGCCGAATTCTTTGCCCCGCTCCTGGACGAATGCGGCCTGCGCGCCCTGGGATCCGAATGGGACGCGCCCTCGGCCCAGGATCTTCTGGACGCGGCCTGCCACCCGGATCTGGCCTACGGCCCGGACCCGGTGGAGCCGCTGTACATGCGGCCGTCGGACGCCGAGGAGAACCTGGAGACCATTGCCCGCCAGCGGGGGCTGGACCCGGACGTGGCCCGCGAAATGCTGCGCCGCTCCAGGGAATCCTGAGCCCGGTCCTCCCGGAGACGCCATGCCCCCAAGCCGCACCGAAACGACTCAACCCGTCAGCCCGGTCCAGCTCGAAATCTTCAAGAACCGCTTTGCCTCCATTGCCGAGGAAATGGGCGTGACCCTGACGCGCACGGCCTTTTCCCCGAACATCAAAGAACGGCGCGACCTTTCCTGCGCCCTGTTCGACGCGCGCGGAAACATGGTGGCCCAGGCCGCGCACATTCCCGTGCATCTCGGCTCCATGCCCCTTTCCGTGCGGGCGGTCATGGACGAAATGGACGAGCTGAAACTCGGCCCCGGCGACATGGTCATGCTCAACGACCCGTATCGCGGCGGCACGCACCTGCCGGACATCACCCTGGTGGCTCCGATCTACGCGCCCGGCGAGACCCGGCCCGCGTTCTTTGCGGCCAACCGCGCCCACCATGCGGACGTGGGTGGCATGTCCGGCGGCTCCATGCCTCTCTCCTCCTCGCTCTTCCAGGAAGGACTGATCATCCCGCCCGTGAAGCTCCTGGAGCGCGGCCGGATCGTGGAGCCGGTGCTGCGACTCGTGCTGGCCAACGTGCGCACTCCGGCCGAGCGCCGGGGCGATTTCGAGGCCCAGATCATGGCCAACCAGATCGGCATCCGCCGCCTCGGCGAACTCCTGGCCAGCCACGGAACCGCCATCCTGACCCGGCTGGCCGACGCTCTGGCCGATTATTCCGAGGCGCTGCTGCGCGAGGTCGTGGGGCGCATCCCGGACGGGAGCTATGAATTTTCGGACGCCCTGGACGACGACGGCCAGGGCAACGGTCCCCTGGCCATCCGGCTCCGGCTGAGCATTGCCGGAAGCGACGCGGTCCTGGACTTCACCTCCAGCGCGGACCAGACCCCCGGCTGCGTCAACGCGGTGCGGGCCATCACCCTTTCCGCCGTGCTCTACGCCTTTCTGGCCCTGGCCCGCTCGCTGTTTCCCCAACGGACCCCGCCCGCCAACGCGGGCTGCCTGCGCCCCCTGACCGTGCGCACGCGGCCCGGCTCCCTGCTGGACGCCCGCTTCCCGGCGGCAGTGGCCGGAGGCAACGTGGAGACCTCCCAGCGCATCGTGGACGTGGTCCTCGGCGCACTGGCAAAGGCCCTGCCCGAAATCGTGCCCGCAGCCAGCCAGGGAACCATGAACAACCTGACCATGGCCGGATCGCTGCCCCGACGAATGTCCCAGCGGATGAACCGGGCAATGGACAAGCCGATGAACGGGGAAAGCCAGGACGACCAAGCCTTCGCCTACTACGAAACCCTGGCCGGAGGCATGGGCGGCGGACCGCGCGGCCCTGGTGAATCCGCCCTGCATTCGCACATGACCAACACCCTGAACACGCCCGTGGAGGCCCTGGAATTCGCCTACCCCCTGCGCGTCACCCGCTTCGGACTGCGCTCCAACTCCGGGGGCGCGGGCAAGCACCCCGGCGGAAGGGGCCTCGTGCGCGAGATCATGGCTCTGGCTCCCTGCGAAGCCACCCTGCTCACGGATCGTCGCAGCGGCGTCCCCTACGGACTCCAGGGCGGCGGCCCTGGAACGCCGGGACGCAACCTGCTGCTGCGTCCATACCAGGAGCAGGATCAGACAACGGCGCGCGCGGAGGAAGAACTGCCCGGAAAGGCCCATGTGCTGCTGCGGCCCGGCGATGCCCTGCGCATGGAAACTCCGGGCGGCGGAGGCTGGGGCGCTCCGGAAACCACTGCGGACTCCCCAGAGGACTCCGACATGGGAAAAGAATGATCCGGCTCAAAACCTGACGCACAAAAAACGCCCTGCTTTGCGGGGCGTTTTTTGTGCGCTATAAATCCGAGCCGCGAATCCCCACGACCGGCCATGCGGATCATGGAGACAGGGTCGGGCTGCTCGGGATCGGGGCTAGGCTTCCAAACGTTCGATGGTCTGCTGCAACTGGCGGCCCAGCGGGGTCTGCTGGGAGATTTCGCGCTCCACATTGGTGATGCCCTTGATCACCGTGGAATGGCGACGGCCCAGGCGTTCGCCGATAGCGGCCAGAGAGAGTTCCGTATGGGTCCGGGCCAGGAAGAAGGCCGTATTCCGGGCCATGACCACCTGCTGCTTGCGGCTCTTGGAGCAGAGCTGCGCGCGGGTCAGGCCGTAGGTCCGGCAGACGAACTCGATGATGTGATCATAATTGGGCCGGGAATCGGTCTGGGCATAGTTTTCGAGCACTTCCCAGGCCAGGTCCAGGGTCAGCTGCTGTTTGAGCAACCGCGCCTTGAGCACCAGATTGTTCAGACAGCTTTCAAGCTGGCGGATGTCCTTGGTGATGCGTTCGGCCAGCAGGCTGGAAACATCGTCCGAAACCTGCGCGCCCATGGCCTCGGCCTTGTTCTGCAGGATGCGTCTGCGGGTGTCGAAATCCGGCGTGCCAATCATGGCCATGAACCCGGAACAGATCCGCGAAACAAGCTGGGAATCCACATTGGAAAGTTCCTTGGGCCGGAAGGAGCTGGTCAGCACCACCTTGCAGCCGCGTTCCTGCAAGGCTTTGAGCATGCCCAGCAGTTCGTCCTGCATCTTTTCCTTGCCCTGGAAGAAATGCACGTCCTCCAGCAGAAGCACGTCCACATTCTCGCGGAATTCGGCCTTGAAGCGGGGCAGCTCGTTGGCGCGCATGGCCAGCACAAAGCGGGTGGCGAACTCCTCAGAGGAGAGGCAGGCCACGCGGGGCTTGCTGCGGTTGGAGGCCACGGAAAGCCTGCGCCCGATGGAATGCAGCAGGTGGGTCTTGCCCAGGCCCGGCCCGGAACAAAGGAACAGGTGGTCCGAGGTCAGGGTGTTGTGGCAGATGCCCTTGCTCGCGGCCACGGCCAGCTCGTTGCTCGGCCCGGTCACAAAGTCCTCGAAGCGAAATCGCCAGCGGATATTGCGGCAGGCCGTGGGCGCCTGGACAATGGGCAAGCCCATCTGCATGGGGGCCTCGACAACGGCCTGGGGCCGCTCCTGGGGCTTGTCCACGGCCGCAGCCGCGTTGGCAGCGGCCACCGCCGCGTCCACCTCGACCACGATGCGCGGGGAGGAGCCGATGATCTGCAAGGCGGCCTCCGCGACCACGCCCATGAGCCGGTCGCGCACCCAGGCGGCCACAAAATCGTTCGGAGCCAGCAGGGTCAGCACCCCGTCGCCGTAGCGGGCAGCCAGGGGTTTGATCCATATGGTGAAGAGCCCGGGATTCAGGCTCTTTTCAAGTGTATTGAGAATGTCGTTCCAGACGTCTTTGATCATGTGGGTGTATCTACAGTAAGGAGTTGGAGGGCTCAAAGGGACTCAACACGGACGCCCGGCAGGAGTGCCGGAAGCTTATCTACAGCGTAACATACTATAATAATAGTTTTTTCTGCATACGCCGCCAACAGGCCGTTTCATCATGATCCTCGACAAGGGCGGCAGCGCAACGGCTGCTAACCTTTCTTCACTTTTTTTCAACAGCTGATCAAAAAGTTTTCAACAGGG
>JBFWMD010000066.1:0-20024 GCA_050251775.1 Desulfovibrio sp. | reverse complement strand
CTGGCCGTGGGCAGCGAACGCTACGTGCCCTACGAGGCCGAGCGCAGGCCCCAGGAACTGATCACCAACGGTCTGGCCCTGCTTGGCAACACCCAGACCTCCCTTTCCAAATATGTCCTGCTGGGCGCGCGGGAGGACGACCCCGCGCTCTCGGCCCATGACATCCCCGGTTTTTTCCGGCACGTGCTGGAGCGGGTGAATCTTTCCCGCGACCTGCATTTCATCACCAGAACCACCATGGACACCCTGGATTATTCCGGCATCAGCCTGAACCAGGGCTCCAAGCTGCTGCTGACCGTTACCGGACCGCCGCGCCGCGCGCTGACCACCAGCCTTCCCGGCGAATTGCGTCTGCCTGCCGGCTTCGGCAGGCCTCAGGTCTTTGCGCCGGGCATCCTCGTGGTCGAGGGGCCGACCCACGCCCGAGCCAGGGACGAGCACGACCCACTGCTATCGGGGTTGGCCCGCGCCCTGGAAGGGCAGCCCGGCCTGGAGGGCTTCCCGCTGCTGGTGGTCGCGGACGACGCTCTGTTCGCTTCCGCGAACTGGGACAATTTCCTCTGGGTGGCCTTCACCCGCTCGGACCCGGCCACGGACCTCTATGGTCCCGGTGCGTTCACCCACTGTAAGCATTGGGGTTGCGTCGAACCGCTGGTCATGGACGCCCGGTTGAAGACCTACCACGCCCCGCCGCTGACGCCCGATCCGGACGTGGAGCGGCGCGTGGACGCATTGGGCGCACCTGGCGGCCCGCTGCACGGCATCATCTGAACAAGTAATCCGATCAGGAGACGAGTATGGACCCGAAAGTTGTACAGACCCTCAAGGTCGCCTTTGCGGCGGATGTCTATGAAAGTGTGCGCGCGGCACGCAAGCACCGCGATGAAACGGTTTTCCGCCACACACTCTACGAGGGCGAGGACGGGGTCCTGGCCTTTTGCGGATTTTTCCCCAAGGCGGATATCCAGCTCTTTCCCGGTCTGACCCCGGAGTTCACGGCCCAATTGAAGACCTTCAATATGGTCGGTGTGATCACGGACGGCAGCACCTCCATCGAACTGTTCCATTTGGGTGGGCAGACCACCCCGTTCACCAGCCTGGAAAAGGCCGAGGACATCGTCAAGGTACTGGATGAAGACCGGCTGATGGTTTTTCTCCAGGCCTACTTCGAGACCAGGGACATGGGCCTCGACCTGGAAACCATGAACTACGAGGCCTTTCTGGCCAAGATCGAACAGCAGGTCTTCCAGTTCACGACCATGAAGGAGATGCAGGTGGTGGATCAGCTGCTGAACAAGAACTGAGGGCAAAACAACAAAAAAAACAGGACCCCGCAACGATTCCGGTTGCGGGGTCCTGCTTTTTTCGGCGGCAGCGGAATTCAGTCCGGGTCCGCCTCCGCAAGGTAGCAGAGCTGTTCATGCAGGTCGCTGATGTCCCGCTCGTCGCTTGCCATGATGTCGTCGAACAGTTCGCTGATGGTGTCCACCGCCTCCAGCAGCAGGGAGGCCGCAATCTTGTCCGGAACCAGCCGGCCCTCGCGGATCAGGTCGAGTACGTTTTCCAGGCCGTGCGCAAGGAGTTCCACGTTCTCCAGGCCGAGCAGGTTCGCTCCGGCCTTGATGGAATGGGCGTCCCGGAAGACGCTGTGGATGAGTTCCTCGTCGATTTCCTCGCCGTAGCTTTCCAGAGCGAGAATGCCCGACTCAATGTCCATGAGCCTGTCCTCGGATTCGGACAGGTACGTGGAGAGTACTTCAGGGTCCATGGATTTCAAGAGTGTCGTCCTTCAATGAGATTGGTTGCGATTTCTGGGATACGATCCATTTCCGGTTTGGATATCTGGGCGTCCGCACCCACGGATTCGCCCTTGTGGCGCAGTTCCTTGGTGATGATCGAGGAGTACAGGATCACCGGCAACTGCTTGAGGACATCGTCCCTTTTGATGGTCTTGGTCAAGCTGAAACCGTCCATCAGCGGCATTTCAATGTCGGAGATCACGATGTCCGGCAGGGGAGCCGCGCCGTCGCCGCCGTCGCGCATGCGGGTCAGCAGGGCCAGGGCTTCCTTGCCGTTGTCCGTGATGATCGGATTGAACCCGGCCGCCGTGAGACTGTTTTTGAGCATCAGGCGAATGGTGGCGGAGTCGTCCGCAACCAGTGCGGTGTAGCGGGTATTGCCCTCCGGAACGATGGCCCCGTAAGCATCAATGGGGTTAACCTCCGAGAGGATCGTCTCCAGATCGAGCAGCTGGATGAAGCGGTCGCCCATGTTGACCATGCCGATGATGGAACCGGAGCCGACGGAATTGAGGTAGTTGCCCGGAGGGATGACCTCTTCCCAGTTGACCCGGTGGATTTCCGTGACTCCGGAAACGAGAAAGCCCGTGACCGTCTGGCTGAACTCCGTGACGATGACAATGTCCGCCGAATCGGAGACGCGCTTGATGTCGAGCCAGACCGAAAGGTCCAGCACCGGGAGGATCAGGTCGCGCAGGGGGATGTTGCCGAGGAAGGAAGGGTGGGGAGCGGAGTCCGGCGCTTCGAGGTTCGGGGATTCGATGACCTGCATGACCTTGGCCACGTTGATGCCGAAATGGCTGGTGACTGGTTCCTTGTCGTCCTCATCGCGTTCGACGATGAAAAACTCCAGAATCTCCAGTTCGTTGGTCCCGGTTTCCAGAAGGATTTCCTTGCGGCTCATGGCTTCCCCTTTCCCATACTGCGGATTCTCCCTGTTTCGATATCTACCTTGACGGGGATTTGCTGTAAAGAGTTGGAATTTTTTTCTCAGCCGGTGCGAAAAGCGTTTGATTGTTGCCCTGGATTTGTTATTTGCGTAATTGGAGATTCAAAAAATGGCCATTTGGCCGAATTTTGATCGGATCATCCCGCAAATTCGTGGAGGAAAAATGCAATCTGGCGCAGGCAATTCCATCGACGCGGTACTGGCCCGGCTCAAGGGCGACCTGCAAGGCGCTGCGGACACGCTGGTTCCCTGGTTCTACGGAAACATGCCCGAGTATTATTTCCGGACGCATTCCGAAGAGGAGCAGATCCGGCATCTGCACGCGATCCTCTCGGCCCAGGTCATGACCGAGCAGCAGGCCGTGGTGCTCAAGAGCCCTTGCGGCACGAGAATCACGCACATCATGCCCGGAAGCGACATGGCCTCTCTGGTCCATTCCGTGAGCCTGCTCGCGGAGGAACGCATCCAGACCGGGCGGCTCTACACCAGCAAGGACAAGGCCCTGCGACTTGATACCTTCCTGCTCGGTAAGCAGCCGCTTTGCGAAACCAGGGCCGAACCCTTCCGGCGCGCGCTCGAACTGGTGAAGACAGCAGAGCTGAAGCTTGACGACGAACAGGGCTTTGGCGCGTTTCTGGCCTCGGCCTCGGAAGACTACGTGGACAAGTTCGAGCCGAACCGGGCTGTGCGCCACTTCAACATGTGCCGCTGCGTGGAGGGCACGGAGCGTGTTCACGTCCACCTCGACTCGGACGACGAGCAGGGCTTTGACCGGATCATGGTGGCCATGGAAAACCCGCCGCAGAAGGGCGTTCTGCTTCAGGCGCTCAAGGTTTTTGACCGCGAGGGCGTCGAGGTGGTCCGCGCCTACGGCGACGAGTTCGAGCGGGGCGAATCCGGACGCACGGCCGTGATGTCGTTCTATCTCGATCGGACGGACGGGGGCCTTTCCGAGGACAGCGAAAAGTATCGCCGTCTGGAGCGGCAGCTCCGGGCCATCAAGTGGTTCGCCTTCCACAGCCTGGAGACCCTGGCCGAGGAAAACGGCTGGGAGATCGGCCGGGTCATGCTCATGCAGTCGGCCTGCGAATTCGCCCACCAGTTCCTGATCCGCAAGAATATCTACGCCTACACCTCGGCCAAGATCGTGCGCACCGCGCTCAAGAATCGCGAACTCGCGGACCGCATGGCGGACTATTTCGAGGCGCGCTTCAATCCGGCCATCAAGGAGCGGCGGGATGAAATCGTTACGGAGAAACAGGAGGCCATTCACGCGGCCCTGCGTGATGTCAACGACGACATCTCCCGCAAGATCCTCGGCTACATCTTCCGCTTTTTCCGGCATGTGCTGCGCACCAACTACTACATGCCCAACCGCTTCGGCCTGAGCTTCCGCATGGATCCCAAAGTCTTGCCCCCCCTGCCCAACGAGGAGCGCCCCTTTGGCTTCTATTGCTTTCACGGCCCGAACAGTTTCGCCTTCCATGTGCGCTACCGGGACATGGCCCGTGGCGGCGTGCGCGTGGTGCGCACCTGGACCCAGGAGCAGTTCGAGATCGAGTCGAACCGGCTTTTTGACGAGGCCAACCAGCTTGCCCGCGCCCAGCAATACAAGAACAAGGACATTCCCGAGGGCGGTTCCAAGGCCGTGATTCTGCTCGGCCCGAGCGGCGAGATCGATCTGGCCGTGAAGAGCATGGTCGACTCCCTGCTGGACATCATCGTCACGGATGAAGAGGGCCGTCTCTCGCCGTACATCGTGGATTACCTGAACCACGAGGAGATCATCTACCTCGGCCCGGACGAGAACATCACTCCGGAGCACATCGCCTGGATCACGGCGCGCGCGGCGCGGCGCGGCTACAAGTGGCCCAACGCCTTCATGAGTTCCAAGGCCAGCACCGGCATCAACCACAAACGCTACGGCGTGACCAGTGAGGGCGTCATTGTCTTTACCGCTGAAGTGCTGCGTTCCCTGGGCATTGACCCGCGCAAGGATCCCTTCACTGTGAAGCTCACGGGCGGTCCGGCCGGGGACGTGGCCTCCAACGTGGTCAGGATTCTGCATCGCGAATACGGCGACAAAGCTCGGGTGGTGGCCATGTCCGATGGCCACGGCGCGATTTACGACCCGGACGGCTTGGATTACGCGGAACTCTTCCGGCTCATGGACCGCAACCTGCGGACCGCGAACTTCGACCCGGCCAAGCTCACGGGGCGCGGCGCCTTTGTGGCCTCCACGGACACGCCTGAGGGCGTGCGCCAGCGCGACGACCTGCACAACCTCGCCGTGGCGGACATTTTCATTCCTGCGGGCGGACGGCCCGACACCATGAACATGAAGAACTGGCAGCGGTTCATGCTCAAGGATGGAACCCCCTCGGCCCGAGCCGTGGTGGAGGGGGCGAACCTGTTCATCGCTCCGGACGCCCGCTCCCGACTGGAGAAGAATGGCGTGCTCTGCGTGCCCGGTCCCTCGGCCAACAAGACCGGCGTGATCTGCTCCTCGTATGAGATCCTGGCCGGATTGATTCTCGGCGAAGAGGAGTTTATGGAGATCAAGGACGAGTACGTCCGGCAGCTTCTGGACATTCTGCGCCGCCGCGCACGGGACGAGGCCCGCCTGCTGCTGCGCGAATACAAGTACGCAGCCGGGCTCAAGACCCTGACGGACATCTCCTTCGAGGTCTCCCGAGCCATCAACGGACTGGGCGATGTCATCATGGAAACTCTGGCCAAGGACGTGGTCTCTCTGCCGGACGACAAGGCCCTCTGCGACCTGCTGCTCTCCTATTGCCCGGCTGTGCTTGTGGAACGTTACGCGGAGCGGATCATCCGCGACATTCCCACGCGGCATCAGTTCGCGCTGCTCGCGGCCTACATCGCCTCACGGATTCTCTATGCCGAGGGTCTCGGTTGGATCAACAAGCTGACCCGGGTGCGCCCGGTGCGTGATGTGGTCTACGCCTACCTGGAGGAGGAGAAGCGCGTGGCCGCTTTGGCTGCGGAGCTGCGTTCCAGTTCCCTGGAGGACAAGGAGGAACTGGCAAAGCTCATCGAGGCTTCGGGTCGCCAGCACCTCACGGCGCAGCGTCTTGATCTGGCCTGATTGAACGGAATCCATCGAACACGGGGAGGGGCCTGCGGGCTTCTCCCCTCTTCTTTCCCAGGACAAAGATGGCCGAAGCTGCTCTGAATCGTTCAAATTTCCCGGAAATTGTGTTAGGATGGAAACCAGAATTTCCGGCACGGGGCCGGAGTGGTCATCCGCCATACGCAGACCTCCGCATCGCGGAGCAGGAGGAGGGGGGGGACATGGTTCTGCCGTTTCAGAATGACGACAAGGCGCTGTACGAAGGCGTGGACAAGGTCATGAACGCGCGCCGCAAGGCCGGGCTGGAGGGACTCGTGGGCGGTCTCGAGGCCGTGGAGATCAATGTGCAGCCCGCGAATCTGCGCGTGGCGGCCGAGGAATTCCTGGGCTGCACCGGATATTCCTTCGGGATGGCCTACGAGCATGAAAAGGCGCATCTCTGCCTGCTGAAGCAGGAAGGTTCCGCCGACTTTCTGTTCACCAGCCGCAAGGACCAGTGCTCTCCCTTCGCCACGTTCAACATGGCCCCAAAATCCAGGAATCTGCCCGAAACCCGGCTGGAAACCTTCATTTTCAAGTGTCCGGACGTGGAGCGTTTCGCCGCGCTGCAAATGGCCCGGGGCAATTGTTTTCTTACGGCAGAGCCGCTACGCACGGACAAGTACATTTATATCCAGACCACGCCTTCGCGCTACACGGGTAACTCCATTGGGTTCATCCAGTGGCTGGACGGCGAGGGGAACTGGTTCCGCCATGGCTGCGGCGGGCTGGACTGGCAGCTCGAAAAGCCGGACAAGCCGCATCTGAAAAATGTGCGCGAGCTGGACCACGCCGCCACCCGGGTCCGGGCCGAGGAACGCGACAAGGCGATTTTCGAGTTCATGGACTGGACCAACTACGTCTTCGATTTCGCCGTGTACGTGGAGGCGCTCAATTCCATCACCAACGTGGCCCGGCTTTCGGCGGATGATTTCGCCATGGTCTTCACCTCCGGCATTTCGCCCTTCACCAGTCTGGAGGAATCCGGGCCCACGGAAAAATACATCTACAACTACAATACCCGGGTGCATCATCTGGCCTTCAGCACCGTGAACATCGAAGAGACCTTCGCCGCCTTCAAGCGGGAGGGCATGGAATTCCTGGTGGAACTGGTGGGCGGCCCGGATGAGGGGCTGCATCAGACCTTTACCAAGCCGTTTCCCACCACCATGCTGGTCAACGAATATATCCAGCGCTATGGCGGGTTCGACGGATTTTTCACCAAGAGCAACGTGACCATGCTCACAGCGGCCACGGACAACCAATAAACCTTTTCCCGGCGCGTCTTTTCCAGGGCCGCTCGATCCGTTCGGGCGGTCTTTGTCCGTTCAAGACGCAAGCTCGGGGTTGATGCGCGGGCCGGTTCATTCTAAAGGAACGGAAACGATGGCTTGGAAAGGGGAGAATGGAATGGTTCGCATCATCGGCGGGTTGGCTTCCTGCCTGGTTTGTCTGCTGCTGCTCGCGCCGCTGCCGGCGCGGGCAGGCACGTCCATGCGCTTTGGAGTGCTCAATGTTCTGGACACGCTTCCGCTCCAGGTGGCGGAACATGACGAACTCTTCAGCGCTCACGGACTGGACGTGGAGCTGGTCCCCTTTGCCAGCGCCATGGAGCGCGACGTGGCCATTCAGGCCGAGCGGCTCGACGGCTATTTTGGCGATCTTATCGCCGCGCTGATGCTCCTGGAGCAGGGCAGACCCTTTCCGGTGAGCCTTGTTTCCTACCGCACTCTGCCCGGCCAGCCCATGTTCGGCATTGCCGTGGCTCCGGACCGAAGCGGCGCGTCCCTGGGCGATCTGCGCGGGGCCAGCGTGGGCTATTCCCGCTCCACGATCATGGAGTTCCTGCTGGACAAAATTTCCGCGAAAAATCATCTGGAGCAGGACTATTTCCAGCGCCTGGAGGTCAAGAAGATTCCCATCCGCTTACAGATGCTGCTCTCCGGCCAGATCGACGCGGCTCTGCTGCCGGAGCCGCTGCTTTCCCTGGCCCGGCTCAAGGGCGGCTCCACCGTGCTGACCGCCGAGAATCTGAACATTCCCCTGACCGTGCTCTGCCTGCATCAGCGCTATTATGAAAACGGCGGAGCGCCGTTCCGGGCCTTTGTGGCCGCCTATCGCGAGGCCCTGAAGCGCCTGCGCGCAAATCCCGAGCAGTACCGAGCGCTTATGGCCGAAACATGCCGGATTCCCGTGCCCCTCGTGCCGGATTTCCCGGTGTATGCCTATCCCGACCCGGCCCCGCCTTCCGCCGGAGAGGTGGACGAAGTGCAGGACTGGATGATTTCCAAGGACATGCTCAAGGCGCGGCTGCCCTATGACAGGGTCGTGGCCCCGCTGGCTCCCTAGCCGCCTTTGCGGAAAACCATGACAGAGCAGTTCGCCAGTCCCATGCTCCAGGCCGAGTCCTTGACCCTTGCCTACCGGCAGGGCGGCCCCATCCTCAGGGATGTGAGTCTGTCCCTGAAGCAGGGGCAAACCCTGGCCGTGGTCGGTCCCTCGGGCTGCGGCAAAACCACGCTGCTCTACGCCCTGAGCGGGCTGGCGCGGCCCCGATCGGGCCGGGTCCTGCTCCAGGGACGCCCAGTGGAACGGCCCTGCCCGGAAATTTCCATCATCCTCCAGGATTACGGACTGCTGCCCTGGCGTACCGTGCTCCAAAACGTGGCTCTGGGCCTGAAGATTCAGGGCGTGGGCCGGAAGGAGCGGGAGGAACGCGCCCGCGCGCAACTCGCGGACCTGGGCATTGTCGGGCGGGACAACGATTTTCCCGGTGCGCTCAGTGGAGGGGAGCAGCAGCGGGTGGCCATTGCCAGGGCTTTTGTGGGCTCGCCCTCGGTGCTGCTCATGGACGAGCCGTTTTCCTCCCTGGATGCGCTGACCCGCGAGAAATTGCAGCAGACCCTGCTGGAGGCCTGGAGCGGGCGGCGCACGCCGTACCTGCTGGTCACCCACAGTCTGGAAGAGGCGGTTTTTCTGGGCGGGCGGATCCTCGTGCTGGCCGGGCGGCCCGCAAAGGCGGCGGCATGGTTCGAGAACCCCGGCTTCGGCACGCCCGGCCACCGGGACAGCGACGCGTATTTCCGGCTGCTGCGCGAACTGCGCCGGACCGTGGAGCGGCTATGGTGAGGCGGCGGCTGTTGCGTGGCGCGCTGGCCTACGGACTGGTGGTCCTGGCCCTGGCCCTGGCCTGGAAGCTGGCGGCCCTGGCCCTGGGTAACGCGCTGCTGCCCCATCCCGAGGAGGCGGCCACGGCCTTTGCCTACGCCCTGGTCACGACCGCTTTCTGGGAACATTTCGAGGCCTCGGCCTTCCGCGCCGTGGCCGCCATGGTCCTGGCCTTTGGTCTGGGCTTTCCCCTCGGCGTACTCATGGGTGGTTCCGAGCGCGCGGACCGGCTGCTTTCGCCCTTTGTCTTTCTGACCTATCCGATCCCCAAGATCGTGCTGCTGCCGGTTTTTCTGCTCCTGCTCGGCCTGGGGGACACGGCCAAGATCGCCATGATCGGGCTGATCCTCTGGTATCAGATCCTTGTGACCACGCGGGACGGGGTCAAGCTGATCAACCCGAAATATCTCGACAGCGTAAGGCTTCTGGGCGGTTCGCGCCGCGACCTGATCCTGGAGGTGCTCCTGCCCGCAGCCCTGCCCCATGGCTTCACGGCCCTGCGCCTGGGCACGGGAACCAGCGTGGCCGTGCTTTTTTTTGTGGAATCCTTTGCCACGTCCAGCGGACTCGGCTACCTGATCATGGACGCCTGGGGCCGGATGAATTATCCGGAAATGTTCACGGGCATCTTCGGCATGAGCGCATTGGGCGCGGCACTGTATGAACTGGCGAACATCCTGGAGCGGCGCGTCTGCCGCTGGAAGTCCGCACAACGCCGGGAGTAGGGCGCGGTATGCCCACGCGGAAATTGGAATTCGACGACAGCAATCTGGCCGCCCGGCTCTTTGGGCCGCGCAGCGCCCATCTCGATCTGCTGGCTGAAAAGGCCGGGGTGCGCATCGACACGCGCGGCTCCCACGTCACGGTGCAGGGTGAGAGCGAGCACGACGTGGACCTCGCGGCCAACGTCCTGGGCCAGCTCTACGGAATGCTCCGGGCCGGGCGTAGTGTGCATCCCCAGGATGTGGACTGCGCCTGCCGCATTCTAGTACGCGATCCCTCGGCCCGGGTCCGCGATGTCTTTGAGGAAACGGTTTATGCGGTTTCCCCGCGCAAGACCATCGCGCCCAAGACTCTGACCCAGCGCGAATATCTGGACGCCATCCGCAAGAACGACCTGGTCTTCGCCATTGGCCCGGCGGGCACGGGCAAGACCTACATGGCCGTGGCCATGGCCGCCGCCGCCTTGGCCAAGCGCGAGGTCAAACGCATCGTGCTGACCCGTCCGGCCGTGGAGGCCGGAGAAAAGCTCGGCTTCCTGCCCGGCGACCTCGTGGAAAAGGTCAACCCTTACCTGCGTCCGCTGTACGACGCGCTGCACGACATGATGGACTTCGAGCGCGTCCAGGAACTGCTGACCAGCGGCGTGATCGAGGTCGCGCCTCTGGCCTTCATGCGCGGGCGCACGCTCAACGACTCCTTCGTGATCCTGGACGAGGCCCAGAACACCACGCCCGAGCAGATGAAGATGTTTCTGACCCGGCTCGGGTTCGGCTCCCGCGCCGTGGTCACGGGCGACGTGACCCAGATCGACCTGCCCAGCCGACAGGTCTCGGGTCTGGTCCAGGGCGTGGAGATTCTTTCCGAAGTGCAGGGTATCGGTCTGGTCCGCTTTCAGGAGGCGGATGTCATCCGCCACCCCCTGGTGGGACGCATTGTCAAGGCCTACGACCTGCATGAGTCCAAGGGCGGGGGCGCACGCCGCAGCGACGGCAGCCTTGCGGACGAACCCGCTCGCAATGGCGGAGACAAGGCGTGATCCAGCTGCTGACCGAAACCCGCCTGCATCCGGACTTTCCGCTCAGCCGTTCAGAACTCCCGCAGCTCATGGAGGAGATTCTCGAAGTCTTTGGCCTGGAGCAAAGCTTCCTGACCCTGCGGCTGGTGGATGACGCGGAAATCGCGCGGCTGAACAAGGCCTTTCTTGGTTGTTTTGGCCCGACCAACGTGCTCAGTTTCCCGGCCCGGGAATTCGATGATCAGGATTTCAAGGCCGAGGAATCCGCCAGCGATGGGAACGCAACGGAACGGGGAGTTTTTTCAGCGGATGCTGTCGCGGAGGGCGCTGCTGAGGAGGACGACGGGCCGTATCTCGGAGAGATCGCCCTTTCCGTGGACACTCTGGCCAGGGAGACGCGGCTCTATGGGCAGACGCCCCGCGAGCATCTGGTTCGGCTCCTGGCCCACGCCACCCTGCATCTGGCGGGACTGGACCATGGCCCGGAAATGGAGGCCATGACCGAGGCCGCCCTCGACGCCCTGGCCTGAGTTTATTTCAGTTTTTCGATTCGTCCGAGACGGATGCGTTCCAGAATCGTTCCACCGGAGATTTCCGGATGGCGGCGAGCATGGCGGCGGGCAGCACCGCTTCGGGCTGCTCCGGCGTGATGCGTTGCACCTGGCTGACGTACAGGGACAGGGCCCGGGCCTTGGTCTCCAGATGCGCGGAAATGTCGATTTCCCGATCCGCCGGAGCCTGGGAGTGCTCCGCATCCGGCCAGACCGCGTAGCAGAGGCGTTCCGGGTATATCCCAAGCTGGTTCAGGGCATGGTCCACGATGCGGTGCGCGGCCTGGTGGTCCGGGTGCGCGTCAAAGGAAGCGGGAAAGAAGACCTCTGTGATCCGCGTCTGGCAGGGCTTCAGGAGCGCGGCCAAGGCCGCCGTGGCCGGGGCGATGGATGATTCCAGCGCGGCGTCGCAAAAACCCAGGCAATGGATGTTTCCGGTCGCGACCCCGAGCAGGGCGAGTGCCTGTTGGAATTCGGCGGCCCGGAGCGTGGCCACTTGTTCCGGATCAGGGTCCTGGTGGATGCCGAAGCAGATCGAATGGGAATTTCGGCCGTCGGTCAGGAGCACGACGCGGACAACGCGGCCCTGTTTCAGACGGTCCAGGATCGTGCCGCCGCAGGCAATGGTTTCGTCGTCCGGGTGGGGCGCGACCACGAGGGTTTCCGAGCGCATGCTTTGTCTCCGTCCGTTGCGGTTGAGGTGGAAAATCTCAAGCATGTTTGCCGGACAAAGACAATGGCCGCTCCTGGGCGGAGGCGCGTCGGCCCACGATTCCCGGCGTATCAACACTTTACATTCCGTGCGTGCTCGGGCATGATTCAGCCCTTTTCAGCGCCCTTTCCATACAGAGGATTTGGAGTCAGCACATGAGACACGTTTTGTCCATTCTGGACTTTTCCCATGAGGACGCCGCCGCGCTTTTGCGCCGCGCCCGAGAGATGAAGGTCGGAAAGCACCGGAGCACGCTGCTCGCGGGCAAGACCGTGGTCCTTATTTTTGAGAAGGCCTCCACGCGCACCCGCATGTCCTTCGAGGTCGGCATCCGCCAGCTCGGCGGGCAGAGCCTGCTGATGACTCCGGCGGAGTCGCAGCTCGGTCGCAGCGAGCCCATCAAGGACACGGTCCGCGTGCTGTCGCGGTATGTTGACGGACTGGTGGTTCGAACCTTTGGCCAGGATGTGCTGGAGACGCTGGTGGAGTATGGTTCCATCCCCGTGATCAACGCGCTCACGGACATGTACCATCCCTGCCAGGTCATGAGCGACATGCTGACCATGTATGAGCGCACCCCGGCCCTGGAGGGGGTCAAGGTGGCCTGGATCGGCGACGGAAACAACATGGCCCATTCGTTCATCAACGCGGCCGCGCGGTTCCCGTTCTCCCTTTCCCTGGCCTGCCCGGACGGCTACCGGCCCGATCCCGCCATCCTGGCGCGCGCCGTGGAGCAGGGTGCGAAGATCGAGCTTTCCGACGACCCGCAAAAGGCCGCTTCCGGCGCTCATTATCTGAATACCGATGTCTGGGCCTCCATGGGCCAGGAAGAGGAGCAAAAGCAGCGCGAAAAGGCTTTTGCCGGCTATCAGGTGGACGCGGCGCTCATGGCGCTGGCCGCCCCGGACTGCAAATTTCTGCACTGCCTGCCCGCCCACCGGGGCGAGGAGGTCAGCGAGGAAGTCTTCGAAGGTCCGGCCTCCGTGGTTTTTGATCAGGCCGAGAACCGTCTGCACATGCAGAAGGCGATCATGGAATGGGTCTTCGCCTAAGACCCGCACCAACATATATTTAAGGAAACAGCAGGAAATGAGCAGCATCAAGAAGGTCGTTCTGGCCTATTCCGGCGGTCTGGACACGTCCGTGATCCTCAAATGGATCAAGAAGCACTATAATTGCGAGGTCGTAACCCTGACTGCGGACCTGGGCCAGGGCGAGGAGTTGGACGGCATTGAGGACAAGGCTCTGCGCACCGGCGCGACCAAGGCCTATGTCGAGGACCTGCGCGAAGAGTTCGTACGTGACTATATTTTCCCGGCCTTCCGGGCCAATGCCATCTACGAGGGCCGCTACCTGCTCGGCACGTCCATTGCCCGGCCGCTGATCGCCAAGCGCATGGTGGAGATCGCCAACATGGAGGACGCCCAGGCCGTGGCCCACGGCGCCACGGGCAAGGGCAACGACCAGGTCCGCTTCGAGCTGGCCGCCATGGGCCTGGATCCGCGCCTGAAGACCATCGCGCCCTGGCGCGAATGGGACCTCAAGTCCCGCTCGGATCTCATGGCCTTTGCCGAGGAGAACAACATCCCCATTCCGGTCAGCCGCACCAAGCCCTGGTCCATCGACGCCAACCTGCTGCACGTCAGCTTTGAGGGCGGCGAGCTGGAAGACCCCTGGAACGCGCCCGGCCCGGACTGCTACCGGCTGGTGCAGCCCATTGAAAAGACCCCGAACGAACCCGAGATCATCACCATCGATTTCGAGGCGGGCGACCCCGTGGCCATCAACTCGGTCAAGCACTCCCCGGCGGCCCTGCTTAAGAAGCTCAACGAACTCGGTGGCAAGCACGGTATCGGTCGCGTGGACATGGTCGAAAACCGCTTCGTGGGCATGAAGTCGCGCGGCGTCTACGAGACTCCGGGCGGAACCATCCTCCATCTGGCCCATCGCGACCTGGAAGGCCTGACCCTGGACCGCGAGGTCATGCACCTGCGCGACGGGTTGATTCCAAAATACGCGGAAATGATCTACTATGGCTATTGGTTCTCGCCCGAGCGCGAAGCCTTGCAGGCCATGATAGACAAGAGCCAGGAGCGCGTCACCGGAACCGTGCGGCTCAAACTCTTCAAGGGCAATGTGATTCCCATGGGACGCAAGTCACCGTACTCCATGTACAACCCCGATCTGGCCACCTTTGAGGAGGATGTGATTTACGACCAGTCCGACGCCGACGGCTTCATCAAGCTCGTGGGCCTGCGGCTCAAGGGCCGCATGCAGCAGAGCAAGTGGGGCGGAAGGGACAGCGACGACTAACCTGGGCGGAGACATGGCGGACAAGAAACTCTGGGGCGGGCGTTTCAAACAGGGAACCAGCGCCTCGGTCGAAGCGTATACCGAGTCGGTCTCCTACGACTGGCGGCTCTATCGCGAGGACATCGCCGGCTCCCAGGCCCATGCCCGGATGCTGGCGCGGCAGGGTGTGCTCACTCCGCAAGAGGCGGAGACACTCTGTGACGGCCTGGAGCAGGTCCGCGAGGAGATCGAATCCGGCGGCTTCCAGTGGCAGGCCGAGCGCGAAGATGTGCATATGAACATCGAGGCACGGCTGACCGAGATCGTCGGCTCCGTGGGCGGCAAGCTGCACACCGGACGCAGCCGCAACGACCAGGTCGGCGTGGATTTCCGGCTGCACGTGGCCCGTCGGCTCGGGGAGTGGAGTGGTCTTCTGGCCGGGCTTGTGGCCGTGCTCGCGAACCGCGCCGCCGAACATCAGGATACGCTTCTGCCGGGCTGTACACATCTCCAGCCCGCCCAGCCCGTGAGCCTCGCCCAGCATCTGCTGGCCTACGCCTGCATGTTCCGCCGCGACCACGAGCGCGTGAACGACTGCCTCAAGCGAGTCCGGATTTCCCCCCTGGGAGCGGCCGCGCTCTCCGGCACGACCTACCCCCTCGACCCCGCATCCGTTGCGGCGGACCTCGGCTTTGACCGGGCCTTCGAGAACAGCATGGACGCGGTGTCCGACCGCGACTACGTGGTGGAATCGCTCTGCGCCGGGAGCCTGATCATGGCGCATCTGAGCCGCTTCTGCGAGGAGCTGATCCTCTGGGCCAACCCGCAGTTCGGCTACATCCGCCTGCCCGACGCCTATTCCACGGGCTCCTCGATCATGCCGCAGAAGAAAAATCCGGACATCTGCGAGCTGATGCGCGGCAAGACGGGCCGGGTCTATGGCGCGCTCATGGGCCTTCTGACCCTGCTCAAGGGCCTGCCCATGACCTACAACCGCGACCTTCAGGAAGACAAGGAGCCGTTCTTTGACGCGGACGCCACCGTGCGGGCCTCCCTGGCGATCATGGCCGACATGCTGGCGGAGATTGTTTTTGTGCCCGAGGCCATGGAACGCGCCCTGGAAGCGGGCTTTCTCAATGCGACCGAACTGGCCGACTATCTGGTGGGTCGGGGCATGCCCTTCCGGCAGGCCCACCATGCCTCGGGCGCGTGCGTGGCCCTGGCCGAGTCCCTGAGCTGTGGCCTGGCGGATTTGAGCGTGGCTCAGATGACCGGGGCCGGAGCCACGGTTGGGGACGATGTCTACGAAGTGCTTTCCTATCGTGCGTCGGTGGAACGCCGGGTTTCCCCGGGCGGAACCGGGCCGGACTCGGTGCGCCGCCAGTTGGAGAACCTCCGTCGCTGGATTTCCGAACGCAAGGAATCATGATGATCTTGACCGAGCAGCATCTCCAAATTCTCAAGCACATTCAAGCTTATGCCAACGTCAAACGCTACCACGGCATGCTCCCGGAGCGGGAGGCCCTGGCCTACGATGACAAGGTGCTCGACTATCTGAAGGAATGCGGCGTGGTGGAAGAGGGGGTGATCATCACTTCCTGTGGATCCAACCCCAAGGGATTCCGGCTGGCCGAAGGCGCCCGGAACGAGTTGGAGTCGCTCGGCATCGGCTTCATGGACAAGGGCTGGGAAAAAGTCCGCAACGACGACTACGTGGCCCTGGACCAGCTGGACAAGGAGCATATCGAGTTGCTCCGCGACATCTACCATCTTTCCAAAGTGTCGCGCTTCTGCGGCGTGGCTCCCTGCGAAATGCTGGAGGATTACGAAGGAACCCTGCTGCGGATGCTCTATGACATGGGCTATGTCTTTCACATCAAGCTCAAGGGCAAGAACGTCCGGCACGGTGACGGGTACGTGCTTTCGGACAAGGCCATGCGGCTGTTGCGGCAGAGCGGAATGGAAGGGTAAGCTGGACGGGAGATGTTGGCGGAAGCGTACAGGAGTCGAACCTGCCCGTGACATTTCTGCCACGCATTGGTTTTGAAGACCAAGCGCCACACCGGTGACGATACGCTTCCAAACAGGGCCATACGCCTATCAGGTTTGAGCGGAGTCGGCAAGCCGGCAATCTTCCAACCTCCCTCTTGTCTTTTTCCGCAGGAGGGTTACATTACTCACCACCGACCGAATCACGAGCGCGGGACCCCACCCGCCTTTGACACAGGACCGATCCGGAGGAACCAGCTTGAATAATTTCGGTAAGAATCTCCTTATCTGGGCGACCATCTCCGTTATGATGGTCGTGCTCTTCAACCTGATGAATCAGACCCAGGTTCAGGACGCGCGCATCCCCTACAGCGAGTTCCTGACCAAAATCGACGCCGGCGGCGTGGATTCCGTCCTGATTCAGGGACGGGAGATCCACGGCGTAACAGGCCAGGGTGAAAAATTTTCAACCTTTACCCCCGACGACCCCCAACTGGTGGAAAAGCTCGTCAAGAGCGGCGTCAGGATTATCGCGGAACCGCCCGAGGAAGCCCCCTGGTACATGACCGTGCTGGTTTCCTGGTTCCCCATGCTTCTGCTCATCGGCGTCTGGATCTTTTTCATGCGCCAGATGCAGGGCGGCGGATCCGGCGGCAGGGGGGCCATGTCTTTTGGCCGGTCCAAGGCCCGGCTGATCAACGAGGAGATGACCAAGGTCACCTTTGATGACGTGGCCGGAGTGGACGAAGCCAAGGAAGAGCTTTCCGAGGTCGTGGATTTCCTGCGCGAACCACGCAAGTTCACCCGTCTCGGCGGGCGTATCCCCAAAGGCGTGCTCCTGGTGGGCTCGCCCGGTACGGGTAAGACTCTGCTGGCGCGCGCTGTGGCGGGCGAGGCCGGAGTGCCGTTCTTTTCCATTTCCGGTTCGGATTTCGTGGAAATGTTCGTGGGCGTGGGCGCTTCCCGCGTGCGCGACCTCTTCAGCCAGGGCAAGAAGAACGCGCCCTGCCTGATCTTCATCGACGAAATCGACGCCGTGGGCCGCCAGCGCGGCGCGGGCCTTGGCGGCGGTCACGACGAACGCGAGCAGACCCTGAACCAGTTGCTGGTGGAAATGGACGGCTTTGAATCCAACGAGGGCGTGATTCTTGTGGCCGCGACCAACCGGCCCGACGTGCTCGACCCGGCCCTGCTCCGGCCCGGACGCTTCGACCGCCAGGTCGTCGTGCCCACCCCGGACGTGCGCGGTCGCGAGCGGATTCTGCGCGTGCATACCCGCCGGGTCCCCCTGGCCGACGATGTGGACCTGGGCGCCATTGCCCGCGGCACTCCCGGATTTTCCGGCGCGGACCTGGAAAACCTCGTCAACGAGGCCGCGCTCTATGCGGCCAAGGTCAACCAGGATACCGTGGAGAACAAGGATTTTGAAGAGGCCAAGGACAAGGTGCTCATGGGCAAGGAGCGGCGCAGCGTGATCCTCAGCGAGAACGAGAAGCGCACCACCGCCTATCATGAGGCGGGCCATGCCCTGGTGGCCAAGCTGCTGCCCGGCACGGACCCCGTCCACAAGGTTTCGATCATTCCGCGCGGCATGGCCCTGGGCGTGACCCAGCAGTTGCCCGTGGACGACCGCCACAATTATTCCCGGGAATTCCTGGAAAACCAGCTGGCCATGCTGCTGGGTGGCCGGGTGGCCGAGGAACTGGCCCTGAGCCAGATGACCACCGGAGCCTCCAACGACATCGAACGCGCGACCAAGATGGCGCACAAGATGGTCTGCCAGTGGGGCATGAGCGAAAAACTCGGTCCCCTTTCCTTCGGCGACAGCCAGGAGTCCGTGTTCCTGGGCAAGGAGCTGGTCCACAACCGCAACTACGGCGAAGAAACCGCCCGGACCATCGACGAAGAGGTCCGCCGGATCATCGACGAGGCCCACGAAACCGCGCGCAGGCTCATCGGCGACAACCGCGAGATGCTGGACAAGATCGCTGCGGCGCTGCTGGAGCGCGAAACCATCAGCGGCAAGGACATCGACCTGCTCATGGAAGGCAAGGAGCTGCCTCCGCTGCCGCCCATGGACGTGCGCAAGAAGGGCGCGGACGAGACCGGGGACAAGACCGACTCCGGTCCCGGATACACGCCCGTGGAGGAGTCCGCCCAGGACAAGGCGGACGCGTCCGGCAAAGAAACCGGCGCAGAAGCCGGCGCAGAAGCCGGAGATGAGGACGAGTTTACGCTGGAAGAGGACAAGCCGCGCGACGACGAAGGATCGGGCGGCGGTCGCAATCTCCAGTAGTCCGGACGTGGGGCAGATGAAATCATACCAATGGACAATCGCAAGGGGCAGGGTTCTCGGACCCGCCCCTTTTTTCGTGGCCGGCATCGTCAATGTCACCCCGGACTCTTTTTTCGACGGCGGAAAATGTTACGATCCAGCCCTTGCTCTGGAGCATGGCCGTATGCTGGCTGCCGAAGGGGCCGACATCCTGGACGTGGGCGGAGAAAGCACACGGCCATATTCCGAGCTTGTGTCGCTGGATCAGGAGCTTGCGCGCGTGCTTCCCGTGGTGCGGGGTCTTGCCGGGCTGGACTGGGGCGTCCCCTCCGGTTCCGGGCTGTGGCCGCCCGTCGTGTCCGTGGACACGAACAAGGCCGAGGTGGCCCGGCGCGCCCTGGAAGCGGGCGCGGCCATCATCAACGATGTCTCGGCCTGCCGTTTCGATCCCGGCCTGCTGGATGTCCTGGTCGAGCACCAACCCGGCTATGTGCTGATGCATTCCCTGGGATTGCCCCGGGAAATGCAGGTCGAACCGAAATACAACGACGTGGTCGCCGAGATCCTGGCCTTTTTCGAGGAACGCCTGCATGCCCTGACCAGTGCGGGACTGGCGGAATCGCGCATTGTTCTCGACCCCGGTATTGGTTTCGGCAAGACGCTGGAACACAATTTGACCATCTTAAGGGATATTGACCGGTTCGGGATATTTGGGCTACCTGTCTACATCGGGTTGTCCAACAAGTCGCTTTTCGGTGGACTGCTCGGTCTCGAAGTGGGACAACGGGCCGGAGTCACCCAGGCCGCCACGGCTCTGCTCGGGGCCAGGGGGGTGGCCGTGCACCGCGTCCATCAGGTCGCGGCCGCACGACAGGCGCTCACACTCGCTCAAGCCATGACGCAGGCGTGAATGATAGAATTTTTTGGACTTCAGGTTGCCTGGCGCGATATCATTGACATAGCGATCATCACGATCGTCTATTATCAATTGATTCTGCTCGTGCGCGGAACCCGCGCCGTGGCCGTCATCTATGGCCTGATGCTCCTGCTTGTGGTCTACTGGGTCTCGGACGAGTTGGGGCTGTTCACGCTGAACTGGCTGCTGACCAACTTCCTGGGCTCCTTCTTCCTGGTGATCATTATCCTTTTCCGCAGCGATATCCGCAAGGCCCTGGCCCAGATCGGCGTGGGCCGTTTCTGGCGGCGAACGCCCGTGGAGGAGCAGAGCCTCAACGAAATCGTCCTGGCCGTGCTGGCCATGGCCCGCTAGCGTTGCGGCGCGCTCATCGTGGTCGAGCGGGGCGTGCCCCTGGGAGACATCGTGGAGCGCGGCATCGAGGTGGACGCGAAAATTTCCAAAGATTTGCGCATGAGCATCTTCAAGACCGAAACGCCGCTGCACGACGGCGCCGTGGTCT
>JBFWMD010000065.1:0-21175 GCA_050251775.1 Desulfovibrio sp. | reverse complement strand
AGGCCGCACTTAAAGGCGTGGCCATGCTCGCCGGACTGGGCGCGCTGGTCTGGCTGGCGCGCAGCGCCGGGCTGGCCGACATGCTCCAGGACGCGGACTGGTTCAACGAGCACGTGCTCGGCAACGGCCCGCTCTCGGTGTTTATTTACCTCGGAGTGGGGGCGCTTTTCACGGGCGCGGGGCTTCCCCGCCAACTGGTCTGTTTTTTGGCGGGCGTGGCGTTCGGCGGGGTCTACGGCACGCTGCTTGGCACGCTGGCCAGCGGCCTGGGCTGTCTGCTTTGCACGGGATACGCCCGGCTGCTCGGCCGCCAGTCCGTGACCCGGCTGTTCGGCAAGCGGCTGGAAAAGGCCGACGCCTTCCTGCGTCACAGCCCGTTCCGCACGGCTCTGACCATCCGGTTGATCCCGGTGGGCAGCAACCTGCTCACCAACCTTGCGGCCGGGGTCAGCAGCATCCCCCTGGTTCCCTTCGTGCTCGGGTCCACCCTGGGCTATCTGCCGCAGAGCCTGGTCTTTGCGCTCTTCGGCGCGGGCATGAATGCGGAATCCAGCACCGGGCTGTTTCTCTCCGTGGGCACGAGCGTTGTGCTTCTGGTGGCCTCGGCCTGGCTCGGCATTTCCATCTATCGCAAGTACAAGGCCGAGGCGAGTTCGGTTCCCGGCGGCGAATCAGTCTGACGCGCCGGGTGGCGGACCGGGTTCCCTGGTCCGGTTCCCGAGACGCTCCTCCCCCCATTCCCTCCAGGCCAGCCCCACAAGCACGGCCACGACCAGCCCGAAAAGCCATCCGGCCAGCACGTCCGTGGGGAAGTGCTTGCCGAGGTAGACCCGCGAATAGCCCACCAGCAGCGGCAGCAAGAGCAGGCCGGCGCGCAGGCTTGGGCGCATGCGCGGCCAGAGCAGCAGCGCCAGCGCGGCAAGGCACATGGAGTTGGCGGCGTGACCCGAGGGATAGGACGAACCCTCGGTTTTGGTCGGGGTGAAGTCGGCGGGCCGCTGGACCCAGGTCCCGTCTTCCACGCAATACGTGTTGGGCAGGCTGTTCAAAGGGCGCACGCGCCGGACCTCGTTCTTGACCAGGGAGGTGCTCATGTCCGTCAGTCCCATGGCCAGCAGCAGCACGGCGAAAAGCACGAGCTGGCGTTTGCCGAGCCTGCGCACCGCGAGCAGCAGCGCGGGGATGAACAGGGCAAAGAGCGCGGCCCTGGAGGAAAGCAGCCGCATCAGGCCGTTGAGCAGGTCCGCGTGCCAATGCTGGTTGATGAGCTGGAAAAGCAGCAGGTCGAAACCGGGAGTGTCGAAGTACATGCGCCGGACCATAGCCCGGCCCGGCCTTGCGGGCAAGATCGTTCAGACGGATCGGCCCGTGTCTGGCTCCAGGCCGGGGAGTGGGACCTGGGTCGCGCTTCTGGGGCCTGTCGCGCTGCCCGTGGGCAGGAAATGTCCGAGCAGGGACGGGGAATCCGGGTCGTGGGCCGCGCGCTGGGCGCGGGAGCGGGCGAAATCGCTGGTGGCGTAGCAGTAGAAGCAGCCCTGGGTGCAGGAGTCGTACATGCCGATGTCCCTGGACGGGGCGCAACCGCAGTGGCTGCGCTGGTGCGGATCCATGCCCGGCGGCATGGAGAGCCCGAAGGTTTCATTCAAATACGTGGCGTCCACGCAGGCCCCGGCGGGCGCGCCCAGCGCGGACCAGTCCTCGGCCTGGGCGCAGGTTTGCAGCGTCATGCCGTTGGCCCGGGCGCTGACGGCCAGCTTCGGCAGCAACATTTCCGCGAATTGCTTCTGATTTTCGGGAATGTCCAGGCCCTGCTCGCGTAACAGGCGCAGCCGGGGGCGCATTTTTTTATAGATGTCCAGGAAGCTGACGATGCAGCGGCGGGTACTCTTGCGCAGGCTTCCCGCCAGCCGGGCAAAGGTCCGGGCGTGCCATTCGGGCGGCGTCAGGCTGGAAAAAACAATGGGATCATACCGCCAGACCACGCGTTCCGGGCCGATGCGTTTCGCCAGCTCCAAGAACGCCTCCATGCGTTTGCGCAAGGGCGGTTGCCGGGGTTCAAACATCCGGGGCGAATCAAGCAGCGTGATCAGAAACATGGAACGGCCCAGGCCCAGAGCCTCCAATTCCTCCAGGCGCGCGGCCAGAGGCGCGGGCCAGCGCGACCAGAAGATCATGGCGTCCACATGTTCCGGCCGCAGGGAAATGCGGCTCACCTGTCGGGCATTGAAGGGATTGGGCACGGCGCACCAGCCCGCCCGGGCGCGGTTCAGCAGCCAGGGCGCATAGAGTGCGGGTAGGTCCGTGCGGCGGCTGGCCGAGATGATCATGGGAGTTGCCTCCGGCGGCCAAAGGGGCAATGCCCCTTTGGAATCCCATTTGGCGCCGCAATGCGATGCTGCGCATCCGCATTGCGGCGCGAAATGGGCTTTCGAAGCTTGGCAGGATTCCCGGTTACCGTTTTGGCTTCGGTATACCCAATTCGCGCGAGGGAGGTGGATGCGCAGCATCCGCCTCCCTCGCGCCAAATGGGGTTCCAAGGGGCCGCGGGCCCCTTGGCCGCCGGAGGCTCTTCCGTCTTTATTCGCAGACCGTGACGAGTGGTTCGAAGCATTCGGTTCGGGAGAGGTAGCTTTGCAGTTCTCCGGTTTCCAGGTCGAAGTACCAGCCGTGCAGGGTCAGGGTTTTGGCGTCCACGCGTTTTTTGATCCAGGGAAAGGTCATCAGGTTGCGCAGGGAGACGAGCACCGAGGCCTGTTCGCAGACGCGTTCACGTTTCGCGGGGTCGGCTCCGGCGTAGGTGGTCATGGCGAGCTGCTTTGCCGGTTCCAGGATGCTGACCCATTCGTCGATGAACTCGTCGTTGGGGCCGCAGCCTTCGAGCAGGGCCTTGATGCCGCCGCACTGGCGGTGTCCCAGCACGATGATGTGGTCCACCTTGAGGTGGCGCACCGCGTATTCGATGGCCGAACTGACGCCGTGGTAGCCGCCGCCGGGCTGGTAGGGCGGGGCGATGTTGGCGATGTTGCGGATGATGAACAGTTCGCCCAGGCTGGAGTCCGTGAGCAGGGCCGGGTCCACTCGCGAGTCGCAGCAGGCGATCATCAGGACCCGTGGGTTCTGGCCTTTGCTGAGCTGTTCCAGGAGCGCCCCGCCGTTGCAGAGGCATTCTCGCTGGAAGCGCTTGAATCCGGTCAGGAACTTGGTGATGTCGTGCATGGGTGTCTTGGCTTTGCGTGATCGTGGTGAATGGAGAAATCCAGAATAACCTCTGGTTTCCCGGAAGGCAAGGCGGGGACGGTGGGCCTTGCCTTTGGAGCGTGTGCCTGTCAATGTGGCCGCCATATGAAGCAAGCCCGCATCGCGGTGATGATGCCGCGTTTTTCCCGATACGGCGGGGCCGAGGGATTCGGTTACCGTCTGGCCGAGGCGCTGGCGCAAGCCGGACACGCCGTGGACTTCCTCTGCGCGCGCGCCGAGGTGGAGCCGCCCGTGGGGGTACGCACCGTGGTGGTGGGCCGCTTTGGTCCGTTCAAGTGGCTCAAGGTGCTTTGGTTCGCCCTGGCTGCGGAGCGTGCGCGCCGGCGGGGCGGGTATGATCTTTCCATCGGATTGGGCAAGACCCTGCGCCAGGACGTGTTCCGCCAGGGCGGCGGGCCGTTGCCCGTGTTTTGGGCGCTTTCCCGGCGCGCCTGGCCCGCTGGGCCGCAACGCACCCTGAAGATGCTGCGCCGCCGCCTGAGTCCGGCCAACTGGGTGGGCTGGTGGATTGAATGCATCCAGGCCCGGACCACGCCCGTACTGGTGGCGAACTCGGAGTTGACCCGGCAGTGGATGATCGAGGCGCATCCGTTCCTGCGCGCCGAGCAACTGCCCGTGATCCACAACCGGCCCGACCTGGAGCGCTTTGCCCCGCCCACAGCGGAAAAGCGGGAGCGATTGCGCCGCGAGGCTGGGATTGAGCCGGAGCAGGTCCTGTTACTCACTGCCGGAACCAATTTCATGCTCAAGGGCGTGCGCACGCTGCTCCAGACCCTGGCGCTGTTGCCGGAACGCTATGTGCTGCACGTGGCCGGAGGACGCGGGGCCGGGCGCTGGCTCAAACTGGCAGCGAAACTCGGGGTTTCGGACCGGGTGCGTTTTCTGGGCCGGGTGGAGGACATGCCGTCCTTTTACGCCACAGGGGATATTTTCGTTTTGCCGACGTTTTACGACGCCTGCTCCAATGCCATCATGGAGGCCCTGGCCTCGGGCCTGCGGGTGATCTCCAGCGCCAGCAATGGCAGTGCGGCCTTTTTGCCGCCGGAAAACGTCCTGGCCGACCCTGCGGATTTCGAAGCGTTGGCCCATCTCACGGTCCAGGTGGCCAATGCTCCGGCTCCGGGCGAATTCGTCTGGCCGGAACAGGTCCGCAGCGGCATGGACGCCTGGGTGGCATTGATCAATGATCTTCTGGAAAGGAAAAGCCATGACGGACGATGATTTTCGGCGGCATCTGAACGCGATTCCGTTTCATGTGCTGCTGGGGTTGCGCGTGGAGGAGATCCGGGAGGGCTATGCCCGGCTCCGCCTGCCGTTCCGCCCGGAATTCATTGGCGATGCCCGGCGTCCCGCGTTGCACGGCGGGCTGCTTTCCACCCTGGTGGACACCTGTGGGGGCATTGCGGTCTGGGCTTCGGGAGAACCCGGCGACCGCGTGGCCACCATTGATCTGCGCGTGGATTATCTGCGTCCGGCTCCGGCCAAGGACCTGCTGGCCGAGGCCCAGGTCCGGCTGATGGGCAACCGTGTGGGCAACGCCTCGGTGGTGATTTTCGCGGCGGACGACCCGGAAACGCCCCTGGTGGAGGGGCGCGGGGTCTACAACGTGCGCCGGGGCGACCGGACCTGAATCCGGTCAGCTCATTCTTTGTGGGGTGCGACTCCGAGCTGTACCCCGATCCATTCCGCGGCCTCCAGCAGGTCGCCTGCGGCGAAGTCCGGGCGGCAGGCGTTCAGCGAATCCGCGCCGTAGCCTGTGGAAACGAGCACGCTGCGTGCTCCCAGGCGTTTGCCCAGATCCACATCGCAGGGTTTGTCGCCGATGACAAAGGTTTGCTTCGGAGACAGGCCCAACTCCTCGCAGGCCCGGATGCCCATGCCCGGCGCTGGTTTGCGGCAGTCGCAGGCCTGGTCCGGCCCGTGCGGGCAGAAATAGACCGCGTCCAGTCCCACTCCCTCGTCCGCCAGCAGTTCGGCCATGCGCTCGTTGCAGCGCCGCACGTCCTCCAGGGTGAAGAACCCCCGTCCCACGCCGGACTGGTTGCTGACCACGGCCAGCTTGCAGCCCAGCCGTTTCAGCCGGAGCAGGCCTTGGGCCGCGCCAGGCAGCAACTCGACCTTGTTCGGATCGGAGAGATAATCCTTGTCCTTGATGATCGTGCCGTCGCGATCGAGCAGAATCAAAGCGCCCACAGCTACGCCTCCAGGGTTCGCCGGAAATAGGCGATGGTTTCCTTGAGCCCGTCCTCCAGGGCCACGGCGGGTTCCCAGCCGATCCGGGTCCGGGCCACGCCGATGTTCGGGCAGCGGCGAGTGGGGTCGTTTTCCGGCAGGGGGCGCAGTTCGATGCGCGAGGTCGAGCCCGTGAGCCGCACCACGTGCTCGGCGATCTCCAGAATGCTTGATTCCACGGGATTGCCCAGGTTCATGGGACCGGGGAAGTCCTCTTCCATGTCCATGAACGAGCGCAGCCCGCGCACCAGATCGTCCACATAGCAGAAGGAACGGGTCTGGGAGCCGTCGCCGTACACGGTGAGGGGCTCGTTGCGCAGGGCCTGGACAATGAAGTTGGAGACCACGCGGCCATCGTTCACGGCCATGCGCGGGCCGTAGGTGTTGAAGATGCGGGCCACGCGGATGCGCAGGCCGTGCTGGCGGCGGTAGTCGAAAAAGAGGGTCTCGGCGCAACGCTTGCCCTCGTCGTAGCAGGCGCGCGGGCCAATGGGATTGACGTTGCCCCAGTAGTCCTCGGTCTGGGGGTGGACGCCGGGATCGCCATAGACCTCGGAGGTGGAGGCCAGCAGGATTTTGGCCTTGATGCGCTTGGCCAGGCCGAGCATGTTGATGGAGCCGTGAACCGAGGTCTTGGTGGTCTGCACCGGATCGTGCTGGTAGTGGATGGGCGAGGCCGGGCAGGCCAGGCTGTAGATCTCGTCCACCTCCACATAGAGCGGGAAGGTCACGTCGTGGCGCAGCAGCTCGAAGCGCGGATTGTCCACCAGATGCAGGATGTTGCCTTTCCCGCCTGTGTAATAGTTATCCACGCAGAGAACCTCGTGTCCTTCGGCGAGCAGGGATTCGCAGAGATGCGAGCCGAGAAATCCGGCTCCTCCGGTGACAAGAACGCGTTTATGGCTGTGCATGGATACTCCGTTGGCCTGATTGCCGTTTGATTCTTTGGATACGACCTCTTGGTGCAATAATCAAGAAGAGGTCCCCCCCCTTTACTGCCCCTGAAAAATGTGAAATATCTTCCGGTCAAACTGGAGGATTACATGCGCCTGAACATCGCCGAAACCCTGGCTGCCGCCCCGTCCGGAGCGGAGTTCGTCGTGGTGGTCGATGTTTTTCGCGTCTGGGCCTCGGTTTTCGCGGTTCTGGACCAGGGCGCGGACGTGCTTCTGGCCCGGGATGCGCAACAGGCGCTCGCCTTGCGTTCTGAGCATCCGGATTGGATTCTCGCCGGTGAACAACTCGGCGTCCTTCCTGAGGGTTTTGATTACCCCAACTCTCCCAGCAGACTCCAATCGGCCAATTTGGCAGGGCGTACCGTGGTCCTGGCCACGGATGCGGGCACTCCCGCTGCTTTTGCCGTGGGGGATGCAGGGCGCGTGCTGCTTGCTTCCTTCATCAACGCTTCGGCCACGGCGGAGTGTCTTACGGAATCCAAAGCGTCTGCGGGCTGGCTGCTGGCTCCGGGCGAGCGCGGGGAAATCCGCAGCCTCGAAGACACCATGTGCGCCATGTTCCTGAAAAACGCGGTGGAGGGGTATCCCAACAGCTACGAGGTTCTGCGCAAGCATCTGCGCGGCCTGCCTTCGGCGGCCATGTTTTTCGACTCCGCACGCGACGATGCGCCGGAACTGGATTTTGAACTCTGCATGGACCTGGACCGGTATGACCACGTACTGGAAGCCGTTCCGGACGGTCAGGGATTGTATCGGGTGAGGCGCCACGGCGGCGCGACCCATACTTCACAAGGAGGCGCGGTTTGAACCTGCTTGAGATTCTGATCGTGGACGACACTCCCATGAACCTCGTTCTCCTGGAACAGCTGCTCAAACAGGACGACTGCCGCGTGCGCATGGCGGAGAACGGGCACGAGGCCGTGGAACTGGTCAGGAAGCATGCCTTTGCCCTGATCCTGCTGGATATCCAGATGCCGGGCATGGACGGCTACGACACCTGCCGCGCCATCAAGGCCCTGGACAGCGGCCGCCACGTCCCCGTCATCTTCGTCACCTCCATTTTTCAGGATGAAGCCTCTGTCAAACTCGGCTACGAGGCCGGGGCCGTGGATTATCTCTTCCGGCCCGTGGACCCCTACATGCTCCGCAGCAAGGTCAAGGTCTTCCTGGACCTGCATCGCCAGAAGCTTCAGCTCGAACACGAAATCCATCGGCGCAAGCAGGCTGCCGAGGCACTGGGCCAAGCTGAGGAGCGTTACCGTAATTTCTTCGTCAAGGCCGTGAAAGGCATCTTCGAGATGCGCCTCGACGGAACCGTGACCGATGCAAACCCAGCGTTGGCCAGATTGCTGGGATATTCCACGCCCGAGGAGGTCCTGAAGGTTCCCGGACTCTTCCGGGACATCGCCGTGAGCCAGGAGCACCGCGAACGCTACCTCTCGATCCTTCAGGAAGAAGGCTATATTTCGAACTGGGAGTTTCAGGTACGCAGAAGGGATGGGGAACTTGTCTGGCTATCCGAGAGTTCGCGACTGGTGCGAGGCCGGGACCCGGTCCTGGTGGAAGGCGTCATCGAGGACATCACCCAGCGTAAGCTTTGCGAAATCAATCTGCACCGCAAGGCGCATTTCGACGATCTGACGGACGTGCCCAACCGCACGCTTTTCTTCGACCGCATGGAGCATTTCCTGGAGAGCGCCCGGCGCTACAAGCACAGAATGGCCGTGATCTTCATCGATCTGAACGATTTCAAGAAGGTCAACGACGGCTTCGGACACCAGGCCGGGGACCTGGTCCTGCGCGGCGTGGCGGACCGCTTCAAGCGTCGTGTCCGCTCCTCCGACACACTGGCCCGGCTGGGCGGGGACGAGTTCGGTGTGCTGCTTTCGGCTGTGGATGATGTTTCCAGCGCGGAAAAGGTCGCCCGCGATCTCCTGGCCTCTTTGGAGAAGCCCTTTGAGATCAACGGAGAGTGTCATGTGGTGGGAGCCACGCTGGGCATCAGCGTGTTTCCCGATGACGCCGTGACCCCCGAGGAACTGCTCTGCAAGGCGGACTCGGCCATGTATGCGGCCAAACGCGCGGGGAGAAGCTGGTGCGCGGTGGATTGCGACGCGGAATGATGACTTTTTTGGTCTGAAAAAAGGGCAAGGGCGGCGATCAAGGCCAGGCCTTGAATATTGCTGCACTACATGAAATATTTCACGAAGTTCTTGACGTGACTTGGGTTATGAGGCAAATAAAAGCACCATTCCGTGTAGGCGGCGCGAGCCTGGGCTGTTCCGGGACGCCGCGCAAACCAAGGGGTTAGAGGTTCACGTATGGTCTTCAGTTGGTTGCATCTCGCCATTGTGCTGTTTTTGCTCGGCGGGCTTCTGTTCGCGGTCGGCCCATTGATTCTGGCCGTTCTGCTCGGGCCCAAGGCCAAGGGGGGCGACCTGGGAATGGCTTTCGAGTGTGGCATGAGGCCCCACGGAAGCTCCTGGGTCAAATGGGGAATTTCCTACTACTGTTATGCGTTGATCTTTTTGGCGTTCGACGTGGACGTGCTTTATCTGTTCCCGGTGGCGACCGTCTACAGCTCCACCGAAGGTTGGCTGCCGTTCGTCAAGGTGTTCATCTTCCTTTTCGTTCTGGCCGTTTCCATCGTGTACTTCTGGGCTAAAGGGGTGTTTACATGGCCGCGTCGCATCAACCTGTAGAAGAACTGGCGACCCTGCGAAAAACCGTGGGGACCGTCGAGCCGGCGCTGGTCCAGATCCAGCTCGTCGACAAGATCCTCAACGTCTGCCGGGCCATGTCCATCTGGCCCATGACTTTCGGCCTTGCCTGCTGCGCCATCGAAATGATGAGCACCGGCATGGCCCGCTTCGACCTCGCCCGCTTCGGCGCGGAAGTCTTCCGGCCTTCGCCGCGTCAGTCCGACCTGATGATCGTGGCTGGAACCGTGACCAAGAAAATGGCTCCCGCCATCGTCCGGCTCTATGAACAGATGCCCGCGCCCAAGTACGTCATCGCCATGGGCAACTGTGCCATTTCCGGCGGTCCGTTCAAGTTCAAGGAAGCCTACAATCTCGTCGAGGGCATCGACACGCTGATCCCGGTGGATGTGTATGTTCCCGGCTGTCCGCCGCGTCCCGAAGGGCTGCTCGAAGGGCTCTTCGAGCTGCAGAAGAAGATGGTCGGCAAACGCTGGTGGCCGGTTCCCACTTTGAAGGAGGAGGGCTAACATGAATCTGTTCGACGGCCTCCCCCTGGAGTGCAAGGCCAAGGCCGATTTCGCCGCCACGGGCCAGGAGTGGGTCTTTTTTTTGAAGCCCACGGTGCTGCGCAAGGCCGTGACCCGGCTGCGCGAAGACGCTTGGTTCATTGAGGATGTGTTCGCCCTGGACACCACGGACGGCATCCTCGTGGTCTACCATTTCGACAAGATGACCAGTCCTGGCCGGGTGACGTTGAAAGTGCTTGTCTCCCGCGAAAATCCCACCGTTCCGACCATCTCCGACATCTTCCAGGGTGCGGACTGGCACGAGCGCGAGACCTTTGATTTTCACGGCGTGCTTTTCGAGGGACACCAGAATCTCATTCCGCTTCTGCTGCCCGCCGAAGAGGACCAGCGCATCGCTCCGCCGCTGCTCAAGGACGACAAAAAGCGCCTCGGACTGAAGGCCGTCATGTCGCTGTATGAGACGCAGGCCTGCACCGATGCGATCAAGGCCCTGTTTGCGGACGCGCCCGCGGAAGAAGCCCCGGCTGCGGGCTAGGCAACCGGAAGGATTGAGCCATGACACGTTACCCTGATATGGAACAGGTCGGCGGCGATTTCTACACCAGGAATTTCGCCAAGAAAGCCCGGCCCGACTCCCTGATTTTGAACCTCGGTCCGCAGCATCCGTCCACCCACGGCGTGCTCCGGATCATTCTTGAACTCGACGGCGAATACATCCTGCGCGCGGAGCCGGTCTTCGGCTACCTGCACCGCATGCACGAGAAGATGGGCGAGTGCAAGGCCTGGGGCCAGTTCATGCCCAACCTCGGCCGAGTGGACTACGGTCATCCCCTGGCCTGGAACTGGGCCTACTGCGGGGCCGTGGAAAAACTCGGCGGCATTGAAGTGCCGGAGCGCGCGGAATACATCCGCGTGATCACCAATGAAATGAACCGCCTCACCTCGCACTTGCTCTGGTGGGGCGCCTACATTCTGGACCTGGGCGCGTTCACCCCGATCATGTACGCGTTCGATGATCGTGAAATGCTTCTGGACCTGCTTCAGCGGCCCACGGCTTCGCGCCTGACCTACTCCTACTTCCGCATCGGCGGCGTGTCCGCGGATCTGGACGAGAAGTTCATTGAGGGAACCAAGGCCTTCATCGAGCGCTTCCGCCAGCGTCTGCCCATGTACAAGGATCTGGTCACGGACAACATCATTCTCAGAAAGCGCGTCGAAGGAATCGGCATCATGGATCAGGACATGGTCAACCGCTACGGCTGCACCGGCCCTGTGGCGCGCGGCGCTGGCCTGGCCTACGATCTGCGCGTTTCCGAACCCTTCGGTGTCTACGACCGCTTCGACTTCAAGATTCCGACCCGGACTTCGGCCTGTTCCATGGGGCGCTACATGGTGCGCATGGAAGAGATGGAGGAGAGCTGCAAGATCATCGAACAGGCGCTGGAGCAGTTGCCCGGCATCGAAGGTCCTTTCCTGACCAAGGGCGCGCCCAAGCCGAGCGCCAAGATGCCCGCGGGCGAGGCCTACTACGCCGTGGAGGGCGGACGAGGCAAGGTCGGCATCTACGTGGCCAGCGACGGCAGCAAGGTCCCGTACCGGGTCAAGCTGCGCGCGCCGGGCTTCTCGAACCTGAGCTGTTTCGCCGAAGCCTCCCAGGGCATGTTGCTTGCGGACGCTGTGGCGGCTCTCGGCAGCCTGGACCTGATCATCCCGGAAATCGACAGGTAGGGAGCGAGAATGAGTATTCATCCCCAACTCGTGCATTTGATCATCGCGTTGATCGTGACCATGGTCTGGGTCGGTATCAACGCCCTGGTGCTGGTTTACCTGGAGCGGAAAGTCGCCGGTTTCATCCAGCGTCGTCCCGGCCCCTTCGAGGCCGGACCCCACGGCATCATCCAGGCGCTCTTTGACGGCGTCAAGCTGATGTGTAAGCAGCTTTTGATGCCCACCGGAGCCGACCCGATCCTGTATTGGCTGGCGCCGATACTTTCCATGCTGCCGGTGATGCTGCTCTTCCTGGTGTTGCCCTACGGCCCGGTGCTCACGGGCATGCAGGTCAACCTGGGAGTGTTGCTGATTCTGGCCTTTGCGGGTTTCAACGTCCTGGCCCTGCTGCTGGCGGGCTGGGCCTCCAACAACAAGTACGGCCTGCTCGGCGGCGCCCGCGCCGTGGCCCAGTCCGTGGCTTATGAAATCCCGTTGCTGCTTTCGGTCCTGGCCATCGCCTTCATGACCGGCTCCCTCGACTTCGTGACCATCACGGAGGGGCAGGGACCCTGGCCCTGGCAGTGGAACCTGGCCTACCAGCCGCTGGCCTTCATTATCTTCATCATCAGCTCCGTGGGCGAAACCAACCGCGCGCCGTTCGACCTTCCCGAGGCCGAGTCCGAGCTGACCGCCGGTTTCCACACCGAATATTCGGGCATGGGCTTCGGGCTCTTCTTCCTGGCCGAATACGGCTACATGGTCGTGGTCTCCAGTGTGGCCGCGATTCTTTTCCTCGGCGGTTATCAGGGTCCGTTCGGCACGGACGGCTGGTGGTGGTTCCTTCCCAAGGTCTACGCGATCATCCTGTTCATCATGTGGATCCGCTGGACCTACCCCCGCGTCACCTTTGTCCAGCTGCTGAACGTGAACTGGAAGTGGCTCCTGCCACTGGCCACCCTGAACCTTTTGGGAACCGCTTTCTTCATGAAGGTGTTCTAGGGGAGTGCGGTAGAATTATGAGTGCAGTGAGAGATATCTTCCAAAGCGTCAAAGATCTTTGGAGCCTGTTCGTGGGCCTCAAGGTCACCGGCAAGTACTTCCTGCAACCGACGGTCACGGTGCATTACCCGCGCCAGACCGTGGACCCGGAAGTGGAGCAGACCTACGGCGGTCACGTGGAACTCGTGGGCAAACCGAAGAACCCGGCAAAGCCCAAGTGCATCGGTTGCATGATGTGCGTGACCAACTGCCCGAGCGGCTGCCTGACCGTGGTTAAGGCCAAGGCTCCCAAGCCCACTCCCGAAGAGGAGCAGGCCATGAAGGCAGCCGAAGCCCGGGGCGAGGAGGTCAAAAGGCCCAAGGCTCCCAAGGAACCGGCCAAGTTTCTCTACGACTACAGTCTGTGCAGCCTGTGCGGAACCTGTATAGAGAACTGCCCTGTGGGATCGCTCCATTACTCCCACAACATCTACTTTGTCGGTACCAGCAGGCAGGACTTCAAGCTGGATCTGCTGAAAAGGCTTGAGCGACAGGCTGAAAACGCCACCAAGGCGACCCCGGCGGCTCCCAAGGCCGAGGCCCCCGAGGCGGCAAGCAAAGAGGCGTAAGGCACTATGGAACTGATGGCTAAAATCGCATTCTGGATCTACGCGCTCATCATCCTGGGCGGCGGGATCGTGGCGGTCGGCAGCAGCAGCCTGGTGCGCGCCCTGATCGGTTTGATCAGCACGCTCATCGGCGTGGCGGGCATGTACATGCTCCTGGGAACTCCGTTCATGGCGTTCATGCAGCTTCTGATCTATGTGGGCGCGGTGGCCGTGCTGATCTTCTTCGCGGTCATGCTGACCGACGCCCACGGAAGCGGCGACGAGAACGAAGGCTCGCCCATCCGGCAACACCTTTACGCGCTGGGAGCCGTCATGGCCGTCGGAGGCGTGCTCTCCTGGCTGATCATGAACAAGCCGCCGGCGAGCCTGCTCGCTCCGACCGAGGTGACCATCCAGCAGCTCGGTACGGGCCTGCTCGAATCCTACTTCCTGGCCTTCGAGCTGATCTCCGTGGTCCTGCTCGTGGCCATGTCGGGAGCCGTGCTGCTTGCCTGGGAGAAGAGGGGGAAGAAATGAGTCCGCTCACACTCTATCAATTGGTTGCGCTCCTGCTGCTCTGTCTGGGCCTGTTCGGCATCGTCCAGCGCAGGAGCCTGGTCGGCATGCTGATCTCCGTGGAGCTGATGCTCAACGGGGCGGGACTGTCCATCGTGGCTGCCTCACAGCTTACCGAGTCGGACGCCGTTCTGGGCCAGCTGGGCACGCTTCTGGTCATGGGCCTCGCCGCGGCCGAGGCCACGCTGGTGCTGTCCATCATCGTGGTGGTCGCCAAGAGATTCGGGACCACCAAAACCCGTGAAGTTTCCACGCTGAAGGATTAGCTATGACTGAGAGCGCACGCCTGCTTCTGCCCCTGGCGGTGACACTGCTCGCGCCGTACTTCATCTGGCTTTTCAGGAAGGACATCAACAAGCGCGAAGGGGTCTCCCTGATCGCGGGTGCGGTGACCTTCCTGCTGAACCTCTCGTTCGTGCCGGCGGTGCTGAACGGCCAGATTCCGTACTACAAGCTGTTCACCATCATGCCGGGCATCTCGGTGAGCTTCTGTCTGGACGGTCTGGGCATCATCTTCGCCCTGATCGCCTCCTTCCTCTGGATGTTCGCCACGAGCTACAACATCGGGTACATGCGGGGGCTGAACGAACACGCCCAGACCCGCTACTACTTCTGCTTCGCCATCGCCATCTTCGGTGCGATGGGCGTCAGCTTTTCCGCGAACGTCTTCACCCTCTACCTCTTCTATGAAGTGATCACGGTCTTCACGTATCCTCTGGTCGCGCACCACGAGGACGAGGAAGGCTTTGCTGGAGCGAGGAAATACCTGGTCTACCTCATGGGTACATCCAAGCTGTTCCTGCTTCCGGCCATGGTCATGACCTACGTGCTCTGCGGAACCCTGGACTTCCAACTCGGCGACATCGTCACCGGCATCTTCCCGGCACAGGTCGTCGCGGAGCATCCGTACCTCGTGACCGTGACCTACGCCCTCTACATCGCGGGTCTGGCCAAGGCCGCGCTGATGCCGTTTCACAACTGGCTGCCCTCGGCCATGGTCGCGCCCACGCCGGTCTCGGCGTTGCTGCACGCCGTGGCCGTTGTGAAGGCCGGTGTGTTCTCGGTCTGCCGCATTGTGCTTTCCGGCTTCGGTCTGGAGACCATGAACACGCTCTTCCTGGGCATTCCCACGGCGTACCTGGCGGCCTTCACCATTGTGGTGGCCTCGCTTATTGCGCTGACAAAAGACGACCTCAAGGCGCGGTTGGCCTACTCGACCGTGTCGCAGCTCAGCTATGTGGTCATCGGCGTCTGCATGCTCACCCCCATGGCGGTGCAGGGCGGCGTGCTGCACATCGCACACCACGCCTTCTCCAAGATCACTCTGTTCTTCTGCGCCGGCGCCATCTACGTGGCCACGCACAACAAGAAGATCAGCAAAATGAACGGATACGGCTGGCGCATGCCCTGGACCTTCGCGGCCTTTGGTATCGCTTCGCTGTCCATGATCGGCATGCCGCCCGTGTGCGGATTCGTCTCCAAGTGGTATCTGGTCAACGGCGCGCTCGATGCGCACCAGACCGTGCTGCTCGTGGCGCTTCTGCTCTCCACGGCGCTGAACGCCGGATACTTTGTTCCCATCCTGATCCGGGCCTTCTTTTTCAAGCCGCTGCCCGGCGCCAATTTGGAACAGTATTCCGAGCCGTCCAAGACCATGGTCATTCCGCTCTTCACCACGGCGTTGATCTCGGTCTTCCTGGGGCTGTATCCGGAGACGTTCCTGAACTTCATTAAGGTGCTCGGCAACGGCATCTTCTAGGGGGCTGAAATGGCGGAACTCACACCACTCGGCGCTTTCTTTGAGAAGCTGCGGGACAAGGGGAGCACGCTCTTGAAGGTCATGTATGTGATCCTCGCGGTCCTCGTTGGCCTCAACTTCATCTGCAATACGCACGAGCCGCACTTCGTAATCGACAAGTATGTCGGGTTTTGGGCTGGCTTCGGACTGCTGTTCGGCCTGGCCATGGTCATCGTCATGAAAAAGATTGTTCAGCCCATCATTGCTCGGGACGAGGAATTCTATGATTCAGGCGACTAGTTTCATCCATCCATCGTTAGGGTTTCTGACCCTGGCTCTGGCGTTGCCCTTTTTCAAGGGAGATTCCAAATACTGGCGCTGGCTGCTGCTTCTGCCGCCGCTGCTCGCCATCTATTCGGTCTTCGCCATGCAGCCCGGTGTCTATGGTACGTTGAACTGGATGGGTGAGACGCTCGTCCTCGGCCGGGTGGACAAATTGTCCATCATCTTCGCCCAGGTCTTCTCCATCGTCTCGCTGATCGGGTTCACCTACGCTCTGCACGTTGAAGACAAAATGCAGCACGCCTGCGCCGCGCTCTACATCGCGGGCGGCCTCGGCTGCGTCTTCTCGGGCGATTACCTCTCACTGTTCGTGTTCTGGGAACTGATGAGCATCGGCTCGACCTTCCTGATCTGGCTGGCCCGCAACGAGGCCTCCACCAGGGCGGGCTTCCGGTACTTCCTGTACCATACTGTGGGCGGCCTGCTGCTGCTCGCGGGGCTGCTCTTCCAGTACCAGGCCACGGGCACTTTCGCCTTCGAGTACATCAACCCGGCCACTGCCAAGTTCTACCACTGGCTGATCCTCTCGGGCTTCTGCGTCAACGCTGCTGTCGTGCCCCTGCACGCCTGGCTGCCCGATGCCTACCCCCGGGGAACCGTGACCGGTTCGGTGTTCATGAGCGCCTTCACCACCAAAACCGCAGTCTATGTGCTTTGCCGTGGCTTCGCGGGCTGGGAGGTGCTGGCCGTGGCCGGAACCTGCATGGCGGTCTACGGCGTGCTCTACGCGTGCATGGAGAACAACGCCCGCAGGATTCTCTCCTACCACATCGTCTCCCAGGTCGGGTACATGGTGGCGGGCATCGGCATCGGCACGGCCATGACGCTGAACGGCGCCTGCGCCCATGCTTACGCCCACATCCTGTACAAGGGCCTGCTCTTCATGGGCGTCGGCTGCCTGCTCTATTCGGCCGGAACCCAGAAGCTCAATGAACTGGGCGGGCTGGTCGGCCGGCTGCCCTGGGTCATGCTTTTGTATATGATCGCGGCCCTGTCCATCTCGGGTTGGCCGCTGTTCAACGGCTTCATCTCCAAGACCATGACCATCACCGGAGCCGCTGAGGCGCACCGCCCCTGGCTGGCCGCCGGGATGGAAATCGCCGCGGTGGGTACGTTCATCTCGGTGGGCATCAAACTGCCGTACTTCGCCTTCTGGGGCCGCAAGCCCCTGAGCGAGCGGAAGCTCAAGCCCATCCCCTGGAACATGTATCTGGCCATGAGCATGGGCGGAGCGCTGTGCATCGCCCAGGGCGTCTATCCGCAGATGCTCTATGCCTACCTGCCCTTTGAAATGGAGCAGATGTACGTGCCCTGGACCTCCTGGCATGTGCTTCAGTCCCTGATGCTGCTCGGCTTCTCGGGTCTGGCGTTCTACTTCTGCAGGAATATCATCACCCCGCACAAGCAGCTCAACCTGGACTTCGACTACTTCTATCGTCTTATCGGGAAGTTGGTATTGTGGCTGGTCTGCCGTCCTCTGGCCTGGATCGACGACCGTTGGACCGAGGTCTATCGCGTCGGCGGCCTGGCCGGGCTTTTGGGACTCGCTTCAGGCACTGCCTGGTTCGACCGCAAGGGCATCGACACCGTCGTGGACGGATCGGCCTACACGGTCCTGAACGCTGGCAAGCTTGGTGCCAGGGTGCAGACGGGCCGCTTGCAGGATTACCTTGGGCTGGCCGCCATTCTGGCGCTGTGTGTGTTCGCTCTGGTCTGGTACCTCGCCTAGACCGGAAAAACTAACGGAGACGCGCTTTGGACTTCGGCTATCCGGTTCTGACCACATTGATAGTGTTCCCGCTCTTGGCGGCGGCGGGTCTGTTCATCATTCGCGGCGATGCGGCCGTGAGGATGTACACCATGATCGCTTCCATAGTGGAGCTGATCCTGGCCATCCCGCTCTACTGGTTCAACTTCTCATCCGAGTTCCAGTTCGTCGAGCGGATTCCCTGGGTGGGCGAGTGGGGTCTGGAATACCACATCGGCATCGACGGCATCAGCTACCTCATGGTGCTGCTGACCCTCGCCGTGCTGCCGCTCTGCGTGCTGTGTTCCTGGACCTACATCGGTAAACGAATCAAAGAGTTCCACTTCTGCCTTCTGTTCATGACCAGTGCCTGTATCGGCGTGTTCAGCGCGCTCGATCTGGTCCTGTTCTATGTCTTCTGGGAGGCGATGCTGGTTCCCATGTATCTGCTGATCGCGGTCTGGGGCGGCGATGATCGCCGCTACGCCTCGATCAAGTTCTTCCTGTATACCCTGACGGGCTCGGTCATGCTCCTGGTGGCCATCGTGGCCTTCCGGGTGGCGGGCGGCACCTTCTCGATTCCGGAGCTGATGACCATGAACTTCAGCTTCCGGTTCCAGTTCTGGTGCTTCCTGGCCATGGCGCTGGCCTTTGCCATCAAGGTCCCCATGTTCCCGTTCCATACCTGGCTGCCCGCAGCCCACGTGCAGGCGCCCTCGGCCGGCTCCGTGATCCTGGCGGCCGTGCTGCTGAAGATGGGAACCTACGGTTTCCTGCGCTTCTGCATCCCGCTGACCCCGGCGGCCAGCGAGTACTTCGCCCCGATGATGATCGGCATCTCCATCGCCTCGATCCTCTATGGCGGAGCAGTGGCGCTCGGACAGACGGACATCAAGAAGCTGATCGCCTACTCCTCGGTGGGCCACATGGGCTTCGTGACCCTGGGCATCTTCCTCTTCAACCTTCGGGGCGTGGAGGGGGCGCTGTTCCAGATGCTCAACCACGGCATCGTCACGGGCGCCATGTTTATGATGATTGGCGCCGTGTACGAACGGAGCCACAGCCGCGAGATCTCCAAGAACATGGGTCTCGGCAAGTACCTGCCCGCCTACATGTTCTTCTGGGGCCTCTTCGGCCTTGCCTCGCTGGGTTTCCCCGGAACCAACGGATTTGTGGGCGAAGTGCTCGTTTTCATCGGCGCCTTCAGCGCCAATCCCTGGATCGGGGCCTGCATCGTCCCCGGTGCGCTGCTGGGCGCGGCCTACATCTTCCGGGTCTCCCTGAAGATGGCCTGGGGGCGTCCGAGCGCGGCCAAGAAGTGGAAGGACCTCAACTCCCGCGAGTGGGTCTTCCTGACCATTCCGGCCGTATTCGTGCTCTACATCGGTCTCAATCCTGGCATCTTCTTCAAGTTGATCGACCCTTCCATTGAGAAGCTCCTCGACGACTATCAGAAGAGATCCCAGATCGTGCAGTTGGAAGAAGAACAACCGTTGCAACTGGCCGCCCGCGATCTCTTCGGGACCGCGGAACCGGTGAAGAACTAGGGAGTTGCGAACGTGAATTTCAACCTGATCGCTATCGTCCCGGAATTGTATCTGCTGTTGCTCATTACGGCGCTGTTCATCTTCAGCCTGGGCGACCAGGACTGGGAACCGCCCGTTGAGAAATGGCTGCCGTTCTTCGCCGGACTCGGCGTGCTGGTGACCATCATCTCGTTCTGGTCGCCGAAGGGCCTGATGTTCTACGGCGTCTACAATGTGGACGCCATGTCCCAGTTCTTCAAGGGGGCCATCGCCTTCGGCTTCTTTGTGGCGGTTGTCAACGCCACGCGCCAGCCGACCCTGGAGGAGGGCAAACGCTCGGACTACTTCCTGTTCCTTGCGCTGTCCGCCTTTGGTCTGATGATCATCTCCTCGGCCGTGGAACTGATCACCATCTACCTCGCCCTGGAACTCTCCTCCTACAGCCTGTATGCGATCATTCCGCTGCGGGCCGCCGACAAGAGAGCCGCCGAGGCGGGCATCAAGTACATCCTCTTCGGAGCCGTGGCCACGGCCATCGCCCTGTTCGGCTTTTCCTATGTGCTGGCCGGTGCGCACACCAGCTACATCTCGGAAATGGCCAAGGTGGACTGGAGCTTCGCGGCCAATCCCATGGCCGTCGCCGGTCTGACCATGTTCCTGGGCGGCATGTTCTATAAGCTGGCCCTGTTCCCGTTCCACTTCTGTTGTCCGGATGTGTACCAGGGTTCCAGCAACGAGACCGCCGCCTACGTGGCCACGCTGCCCAAGCTCGGCGCCGTGGTGGTGCTCATCCGCCTGGCTCTGCTGCTCAAGCCCGGCATGGAAATCACCACCATCCTTGCGGTGCTCGGTGCCATCTCCATGACCTTCGGTAACCTCTCGGCCCTGGCCCAGACCGACATCAAGCGGCTGCTCGGCTTCTCCTCCGTGGCCCATGCGGGTTACATCACGGTCGGCTTGGTCGCGGGCACGGCCCAGGGACTTTCCGCCGCCGCGTTCTATGTCCTGGCCTACATCCTGATGAACCTGCTCTGCTTCTGGGTGGTCAGCCGCGTGGCCGTGGATGGCCGCAACCTGAAGCTCGACGACCTGAACGGCCTGTACAAGCGTTCCCCGGCCCTGGCTCTTTCCCTGGCCGTGGGCGCCTTCGCCCTGGTGGGCCTGCCGCCGACCATGGGCTTCATGGGCAAGTTCTTCCTGATCACGGCCGCCTGGGACAACGGTTACAACTGGCTGGTCATCACCCTGGCCGCCAACAGTGCCATTGCCATCTACTACTACCTGAGCCTGGTTCGCCACGCCTACACCCATGAAGCCGACGACGACCTGCCCCTGCCCGACACCAGCGCGTTCAGCGTTGCGGGCGCGGGTCTTTTGGCCGCCGTGGTCTTCCTCTTCGGCGTGATTCCCGGCCCGGTCTTCAATGTCGCCATCGAGGCGGGCAAGGCCCTCGTGCCCTAACCCTGTTGTTGATCCGCATTCCAGGGGGGACTTCTTCGGAAGTTCCCCTTTTTTTTGACTCGTGATATCCTTGGGTTGCGCGGCCCGGCCGCAAAGGAGGCAAGCATGCACGAAGTCAGTCTCGGCAATACTTTGCGGGATTATCTTACGGGTGAGGAGATCAAGGAAACCACCTATGAGGAATTCCGGCAGGCCCTGGCCCGGCTCCTGGTGGAGGAACTCGGCTACCCACGCGACCGCCTGCGGGCCAAGGTCGAATTCTCCTATGAAATTGACGGAGAGCGGTACAGCCGCAGTCTGGATCTCGTGGCCTACGACCAGGAGGACCGGCCGCTTCTGGTCATGGTCTTCTGCTCCGGATGCGTGGGCAGTTTTGTGCGGGAAACCGCGGTGGCCGCCCGGCTTATTGCGGGAGGGCCGGCCCCTCTGGCCCTGGCCACGGACACCCGCGATGCCGCGCTCATCGATCCCGCCAGCGGAGACGTGCTGGAGCAGGGCATGCGCGCCGTGCCCCGCTGGGAGGAACTCTTGCGCAGGGCGAGCGAGACGGACCGCACGCCGCTGGATGCGGAACAACGCGCCAAACTCGAGCGCATTTTCCACGCCTACAATGGATTCCTTCTGGACAGTTGCTGCACCAGCGAATGTTGTGGCCCGTTCAAGAAGGGCTGATCAGCGAAAACAGCTCTTGCGTTCGCACGCGGAGCATGCGGAAGGACCAAGCGGATGTCGAGGACGATTACGGACGAATTCAAGGCGGCGGCCAGGAGTTGGGGCACGCATCTTGTGGGCGTTGCGGATACGGCCCGGCTGC
>JBFWMD010000064.1:0-21399 GCA_050251775.1 Desulfovibrio sp. | reverse complement strand
CGCGTCGGGCCAAGCTATTTTGGCATTACGACCCGAGGATCACCTACGCAGTTTTATCAAGGAACTCCGAAGAACCAATGCCAACATTGACAGCGACAAAATAAACTGGCTGTACAAAGGCCTCGAGCTGGCAAGAACAGAAGGCATCGGGTTGGACTTTGAGGAATTGTTCAAGGGCATCCGCTGTGTTGCCGGTCCTGTTTTTGACGACGCCGGGCAGATCGTTGCGACCATCAGTTGCTCCGTTCCCACCGTACGACTGGACAGGACCTTGTCCCAAAAACTTCTCAGGGAAATACCTCTGGCTGCGGCAGAGGCCTCAAGGTTGCTTGAAGCGCCGGAGCGTACGTTCCAACTTGATCTTGAAGCTATTTCCGAAAAGCTTATGGCACTCTAAGCAGGCAGGCAAAAATACTGCCTCAGAATTGCGACGGTCATTTCAAACTCAATAAATCCGCTTGGATCCTTTTCGGCGAGCTTTTAAGACCGATTTTCTCGTGCTGAGGGTGACGATTGCATTGCTTTGAGCAATCACCAAATGATCCCTTCCGGACCATCGTGGGGTTTCGTGCTCTGAGCGGAGGGGCAAATCCCCTCGGGAACGCCAGAACACCCAAGAGGCCCGGAGACTTTCCGGACCTCTTGGGTGACCGGGCCTGGTCCGGGACGCGAAACTTCCCTTCCCAAGCCTGGTTACCTGCGTTTCCGCTTTTTTCGGGCTTGTCACGCGTTCTTCCCTCCTCCCGGCTGGACAGCGCTCTCCCGCTCCCATAGAACAACGGAAACCGCCCGCCCGGCGTCCGCGCGGCAAATCGACCAGGAGAATTGCGATGGACCTCCGCCCCGGAACGAAAAACCGCGTGCTCTCCATTTCCCACGGGGCCGGCCCCCTGCCTGTGCTGGGCGACTCCGGCCATGTCGAAATGGTCGCGAATCTTCGCCATCTGGCCGCCACACTGCCCAAGCCATCGGCCATCGTTCTGGTCAGCGCCCATTGGGAGCAGCCGCAGCCGACCATCACCAGCGGCTTGCGCCCTCCGCTGGAGTACGACTACTCCGGCTTTCCACAGGCGGCCTACGAACTGGAATATCCCGCGCCGGGCCTGCCCGCGCTGGAGCGGGACCTGCAACGAGTTCTGGCAGAAGCCGGTTTTTCCTGCGGGCGGGAAACGCAACGCGGTTTTGACCATGGCATGTTCATTCCGTTGATGCTCATGTATCCGGAGGCGGACGTGCCCTGCGTGCAGCTCTCCCTGATCCGGGGCCTGGACCCGGCGGAGCACCTGCGCATGGGCGCGGCCCTGGCCGGTCTGGAGCAGGAGAACCTGCTCATTGTCGGGTCCGGGTTCTCCTTCCACAACATGCGGGCCTTCTTCACCCCGGATACGGACCAGACCCGCGCGCAGAACCTGGCCTTTGACGCCTGGCTGCGCGAGACCTGCGCAGGGACCATGGACGAGGCCGAACGCAAACGCCGCCTGATCCACTGGGAGTCCGTGCCCCACGCCCGCTACTGCCACCCCCGTGAGGAGCATCTGCTGCCGCTGCACGTCTGCTATGGAGCCGCCGGGCGCGCCTGCCGCGATGTTTTCGAACTGACGATCCTCGGGAAAAAGGCCAGCGCATTCTTATGGTGAACCAGCAAACCGGGAAACTCGGCGGAATGACGCCGGAACACGCGCCGCGTCCGCCGCTGCTGAGCTTTCCATTCGTCACGCTCTGGCTGGCGATCCTGATCGGCTTTGCCAACGTCGCGGTCTTTTACGGATTCTACCCCTACCTGCTGAGCATCGGCATTTCTCCGTTCTGGGCGAGTCTGCTGCTGGCCCTGGAGCCCATGACCGCCTTTTTCCTGCGCCCCGTGATCAGCCCCCGGCTTTCCGCCGCCAACGCCCTGCCGATCATGCGCGGGAGCATGGCCGTCATCGGTCTGGCCCTGCTCGCCTATCCCTGGGCCACGACCCTGCCGCTGCTGCTGCTCCTGCGCGTGGCCCACGGAGCGGCCTTCGTGATCCTGGTCTCAGCCACCACGGCCCTGCTGGTCCATTTCATTCCGCCCGAGCGCAGCGGCCAGGGCTTCGGCATCTTCACCCTGGGCACGCTGCTGCCCTTTGCCTTTGTGCCGCCCATCGTGGAACAAATGCTTCCGCTGCTGCCTTCGGCGGCCCACGTCTACGCCTGGATGTCCCTGCCCGCCCTGCCCGCGCTGCTGCTCTTGTCCCTGCTCGGTCCCCATGCCCGGCTGGCTTCGGCGAGCTTGCCCCAGGGCAAAAAAGAATCGAACCTGAAGGAAATCATCACGGCGCTGCGCACGCCCGGCGTGTTTCGCACCCTCTGCGTGGGCCTGTGCATCTTCTTTTCCTCGTCCCTGCTGTTCTTTTTCATGAAGGGATTCGCCCAGAGCATCGGCATGGCCAATGCAGGCCTGTTCTTCAGCGTTACCACGGGAGCGACCATCCTGGTCCGCGTTCTGGGCAACGGATTCTTCGACCGGGTGGACAAAATCCAGACCCTGGTCCTGAGCCTGCTCTTTCTGGCCGGCTGCTACGCCTCCTACTCCCTGGTGCACACCCCGCCGCCCTTTCTGCTCGCCGCCGCCGGGTTTGGCGCGGCCATCGGCGTTGCCATGCCCCTGCTGCAATCCACGCTCTTTCTCCAGGCTGATGCGGCCAAACGCGGCCTGACCACCAACCTGTTCTTCTCGACCATGGATGCGGGCATGTTCCTCGGGCCGTACCTGGGCGGAATGCTCCTGGGCGCGGGACTGTCCCACGCCGGGCTGTTTTTGATCTCCGCCGGGCTGGCCTTGCTCGGAGCCGCGCTCATGGTCCGGGTCCGCATTGCCGCGCCGAGTACCGCCGGGAGTTGACAAGCAGCGGCCCGCATCGCAAAAAAACGTCCCGGTTCCTTCAACAAGGAAATTCCATGCGCCGCCCTCTCTGTGAAATCGGTTCCTCCCACGTCCGGCTGGACGCCCTTGGCAAGGCCACGGGCCGCGAAATCTTCGCGGCGGACGCCTGCCCGCCCGGGGTGCTCTGGGCCGGGGCCAAACGCGCCCTGATCCCCCACGGCCTGATCCGCGCCATTGACACGGAAGCGGCCCGCGCCCTGCCCGGCGTACAAGCCGTGCTGACCCGCGCGGACGTGCCCGGCACAAACCGCCAGGGCATCGTCCACAAGGACATGCCCGTGCTCTGCGGCACGCGGGTCCGCCACGCGGGCGATCCCGTGGCCCTGGTGGTGGCGGAAAACCGCGAAACCCTGCGCCGCGCCCTGGACCTGATCCGGGTGCAGATTGATCCGCTGCCCGTGGTCGGGGACCTGGACGCGGCCCTAGCCCCGGATGCGCCCCTGCTCCACGAGACCCAGGGCTCCAACGTGCTGCTGGCCGCGAAAATCAACAAAGGGGACGCTGAAACCGCGCTGCGCCATTGCGCTGTGGTGCTGGAGGAAACCTTCTTCACCCCGGCCCAGGACCACGCCTTTCTGGAAACGGAGAACGGCGTGGCCCGCCTGGACGAGGACGGCGTCCTGCATCTGACCGTCTCCACCCAGGCCGCGTTCCGCGACCGTTTCGAAATTGGCCACGCCCTGGGCCTGCCCCCCTGGAAAATCCACGTGGTCACGCCTTTTCTGGGCGGCGGATTCGGCGGCAAGGACGGCGCCACCGTGCAGTGCCTCCTGGGACTGGCCGCTCTGCACCTGCCCGGCCAGAGCATCAAGATGCACTGGGAGCGCGAGGAACATTTCCTGGCCGGATACAAACGCCACGCCGCGCGCATGCACTACCGCCTGGGCGCGGACGCGGACGGAACCCTGCGCGCCCTGGCCTGCCGCCTCTGGTACGACACCGGAGCGTACGCCCATCTGGGCGGCGAAATCATGGAACTGGGCATGGAGCACGCGGCCGGGCCGTACCGGGTGGAACACGTGGACGCCCAGGGCTGGTGCGTCTACACCAACAATCCCGTGGGCGGCGCGTTTCGAGGCTTTGGCGTGGCCCAGGTCAGCTTCGCCTTCGAGGGCATGATGGACCGCCTGGCCCGGCATCTGGACCGCGACCCCCTCGACCTCCGGCAACAGAATGCCTTGCACCGGGGCGACCGCAATGGCGCGGGCGTGACCCTGACCACGTCCACGGGCCTGGACGAATGTCTGCGCGAGGCGCGCAACCACGAATTCTGGACCACGCGGCGGAAATGGAAAGAGGCGGCCCCAACCTTCACCCGCCGGGGCGTGGGCATCGCCGCGGTCTTCAACGGCATGGGCTACGGACGCGGCCTGCCAGACAACGCCATCGCCAAGATCGAACTCACGGACGCGGGCGGCTTCGTGATCCACAGCGCGGTCTCGGACATGGGCCAGGGCAACGCCTCGACCTTTGCCCAGATCGCCGGGGAGATGCTCTGCCAGCGCGCGGACCGGCTCCAGGTCCGGCAACCGGACACGGAAACCTGCCACCCCTCGGGATCAGCTTCGGCCGGACGGACCACCTACACCTTTGGCAAGGCCCTGATCCAGGCCTGCGAGCTGATGGCCTCCAAGCTGGTGCGCCGCGCCGCGCTGCTGCTCATGGTGGACGACCCCGGCGGCTTCACCCTCGTGCCCGGCGCGGTGCGCCACCTGCCCTCGGGCCGCGAAGTGAGCCTGGAGAGCATGGCCGCCATGCTCCCCAGGGACGACCGGATCTGCGTCTCCGAATACCTGATGCCTGTTTCCCGCGAAGTGCCGGACACGGGCAAGGAGTTCCCCCTGGGCTTTCCGCACCTGATCTTTGCCTATGCCGCGCATCTGGTGCGCCTGGAAGTGGACGAACTGACCGGGCTGATTCGGGTCTGCGACTATCTCGCGGTCACGGACGGCGGCCGGGTGCTCAATCCGCAGAATTTCCATCAGCAAATCGAGGGCGGCGTGGCCCAGGGCCTGGGTTTCGCCCTGATGGAAGGGCTTAAGACCGACGCGGGCCACCTGCTGACCCGCGACCTCGCCAGCTACCTGATCCCGGCGAGCCCGGACCTGCCGGACACACGCTCCCTGGCCGTGGAAACCATTGAGCACAGCGGCCCCTTCGGACTCAAGGGCGTGGGCGAGGTGAGCATCAACGGTCCGCTGCCAGCCGTGGCCTCGGCTCTGTCCGACGCCCTTGGCGTCTCTGTGCGGCGCGCGCCCATCTCCCCGGAAACCGTGCTGCGCCTGCTGCAATCCCCTGCCGGAGCTGAAAAATGATCATCCGCTTTGCACTTAACGGCCAGGATACGGAGCTGGAGGTGCGCGGCGACGAACGCGCCCTGGACCTTTTGCGCGGACCTCTCGGCCTGACCGGAACCAAGGAAGGTTGCGGCACGGGCGAGTGCGGAGCCTGCGCCGTGCTCCTGGACGGACGCGCCCGGCTCTCCTGCCTGACCCTGGCGGCCCAGTTGCACGGCAAAACACTGACCACCATCGAGGGACTGGGAAATCCGGAAGCGCCCCATGTGCTGCAGGAAGCCTTTGCCGAACACGGCGCGGTGCAGTGCGGCTTCTGCTCGCCGGGCATGATCGTGGCGGCCTCGGACCTGCTTGGCCGCAACCCCGATCCCTCGCGCGAGGAAATCCGCGAAGCCCTTTCCGGAAATCTCTGCCGCTGCACGGGGTACGGGCGCATCCTCACCGCTGTGGAACGGGCCGCTGCGGAATCCCTCGCGGACCAGAAAAAGGAGCACGGGAAATGAACGTATTGCTGCCCGGCTCCCTGGCCGAACTCTGGCCGCTGCTGGCCCGGACGGACGTGGCTGTCATGGCCGGAGGCACGGACCTGCTGGTGCGTTGCCGCTCGGGCAAAGCCGTGGAGGAGATCTGCTGCCTGGAACGCCTTTCAGAGCTGCACGGCGTGGCCCAGGAAAACGAAACCTTGCGCATCGGTGCGGCCACGCCCCTGACCGAGCTGCTGGAGGACGCGCGCATCCGGGACCGGCTGCCAGCGCTGCATCAGGCCCTGCGCCAGCTCGGCTCCCCCCTGATCCGCAATCAGGCCAGCCTGGGCGGCAACCTCTGCACGGCCTCCCCCGCCGGGGACAGCCTGCCAGCGCTCCTGGCCTTGGACGCAGAGCTGGAACTGGCCTCGGCCCTGGAAACGCGCGTTCTGCCCGTGGGGGCATTCCTGCTCGGCCCTGGACGCACGGCGGTGCGGCCCGGCGAGGTCGTCACGGCGGTGCACCTGCGCTTTCCCGAGAGCGGAACCCTTCAACATTTCGAAAAAGTGGGCAAGCGCCGCTCCCTGGCCATTGCCGTGGCTTCCCTGGCAGCGTGCCTGCGCCTGGAGGATGGCCTGGTGCGTTCGGCCCGGCTGGCCCTGGGCAGTGTGGCCCCCACGGTTTTCCGCTGTCGCGAGGCCGAAGCTCGGCTGGAGGGGCGGCCCCTGAACCGCGCAAACCTCGAAGCGACGGCGATCCTGGTGCGCCAGGCCGTGCGGCCCATCAGCGACGTGCGCGCCACCGCCGAGTATCGCAGGCTGGTGGCGGGCAATCTGGTGCTGCGGCTGGCCTGTCTGATTCCTGGCCCGACTTCCGACACCACCGCACCGGTGTGCGCACCGAGACCCTGAGCCGCGCGCCTGGCCCGGCGCACTTTTCTTTCCGGGCGTCCTGGCCTATTCTGCGCGCATGAAACAGAACAGGGTGGCCGGAGTGATCCTCGCCGGGGGGCTGGGCACGCGCATGGGCAACGTGCGCAAAGCCTTTTTGGAAGTGGGCGGGCTGCGGATTCTGGACCGCCTGCTGCGGGTCTATGAACAGCTTTTCGAGGAGATCGTCATTGCCGCGCGCGAGGCCAAACCCTTTGCCGCGTACGGTCTGCCCGTGGTCCTGGACAGAATGGCGGCGCGCAGTTCGCTCACGGGCATCCATGCGGGGTTGGCCGCCGTGCGCGCGGAACATGCCTTTTTCGCGGCCTGCGACGTACCCTTTCTCCAGCCCGGACTGGTGCGCGCCCTGCTGGACGAGGTCCGGCCCGAGCTGGACGTGGTCACGCCAGTCAAAGAGGGCGGCCATTGCGAGCCGCTCTGCGCCGTGTATTCCCGCCGCTGCCTGCCGCACATCCAGGCCCAGCTGGAGCGCGACGACTTCAAGATCATCCGCTTCTTCCCCCAGGTTCGGGTCCGCGAAGTGCCTGTGGCGCGGCTGCGGCTCCACGATCCCGAGTTGCTCTCCTTCCGCAATTTGAACACACCCGAAGAACGGGTTCGGGCCGAGGCCCTGGCCCTGAAGCGCGGCCTCTGAGCGTCCGCCGTCAAAACTCCAGCAGTTGGTGCGCCAGAAACCGGACCACGTCGCCAGCCTGATCCAACCCGAAAAAAGGCACACCCAAATCCCGTTTCTGGTCCGAAACCAGGGCCAGGAGCTTCTTTTCCGCCGCATTCTCCACGGTACAAAGCGGATCGGAATGGGCCTCGCACCGATGGACCTCCACCTTGGGCAGGTCCGAACGGAAGTACCCCTCGGCCAGCACGATCTGGCAATCCGCGAAATATTTCAGCACCAGCTCCGCCAGCCCCGCCTCCCGGTCCACCCGTTTGATCAGCGCCACCTGCGTTGGGGACGAGACCAGCACGCTGTCCGCCCCGGCCTGGCGGTGTCGCCAGGAGTCCTTGCCCTCGCGGTCCATCTCAAAGGAATGGGCATCGTGCTTGACCGTGCCCACTCGGAGCCCCAACTCCTTGAACGCGGGGATCAACCCTTCGAGCAGGGTAGTCTTTCCGGATTTTTTTTTGCCCACGATGCAGACGATCTTCGGCCCCATGCTTCCCCCGTGCGGTGCAAGACCGCAGGCATATGGTTATCCGTTGCAACTCTTCGCCGCGCACGGGTATACATCAGAACGGACCGACTATCCATCGGCTCCCCCGCACGCAGGAGAACGCATGGACTCTGAACGCTACGACATTCTGGAATACGCCGCGGGCCGATTTTCCAAGACCTCCGTGGAGGCGATCCGGGAAGTCCCTCTGACCATCCGGCTCAACGGTCGCGAAGTGGTCACCCTGCTCTGCACAGGCAAACACCCGGAATATCTGGCCGTTGGTTTTCTCAAATCCGACGCCTTTCTGAGCAGCCCCGAACAGATCACGGATCTCGAAGTGCGCGAGGAGGACGGACGCCTGCTGGCCGACGTGGAGACCTGCCATGATCCGTGGGAGAACCGGCTCATGGAGCGTTCCATCACTTCGGGCTGCGGCAAGGGAACCAACTTCGGGCGCAACGTGCAGACCATCTCCAGGCGCTGGCTGCACGGCAACGTACGCGTGCGGCCAGCCCAACTCCTCGCCCTGGTGGAGGAGTTGCACCAGCGCTCCGATCTCTATGGACGGACGCGCGGCTGCCACAACTCCTCGCTCTGCGTCCCGGACGAAATGCTGCTCTTCCGCGAAGACATCGGCAGGCACAATGCCATTGACATGCTCTGCGGCGAATGTTTTCTGAACAACATCTCCGTGGAAGACAAAATGATCGTGACCACCGGCCGCGTGGCCTCGGAAATTCTGCTCAAGGTCGTACGCATCGGCATTCCCGTGCTCGTTTCCACTGCCGTGGCCACCAGCTTCACTGTGGAACTGGCCCGCCAGACAGGCATCACCCTGGTCGGGAACGTCCGCGACGGCCGCTTCCGGGTTTACAACGACCAGGGCCGCATTCTAGAGTCTTGAAGTGGACACTCATGCTTCCCGCCGCGCCACAAGGCGACCCGAAAAACTGACCCGCGCCCAGGCCGTGGACCTGCTCGTGCAATGCGCCGCCTTGGCCGCGCCCGTTGCCCGCGCCCCCTGGGAGGCCGTGGGCCTCGTGGCCGCCCAGGACGTGTTCGCTCCCTCGGGCGTGCCGGAGTGCCCGGTTTCCCTGCGAGACGGCTACGCGGTTTGTGCCGGGGACACTGCCCAGGCCACGCCGGACCAGCCTCTGCGGATCGCGGCCCTGGGCCGGCTCACCGCGGACGCACGCGACCCCGCGCCTCTGACTCCGGGCCGGACGGTGCGCATCCTCACCGGTGCGCCCCTGCCGCCCGGCGCGGACGCCGTGATCCCCTTTGAACAGCTCGCAGTCCGGCCCCAAGAAGACCAGGACTTCATTTTCCTGGACGCTCCGGCCCAGGCCGGAACGTTCATCCTGCCCCAGGGCGGGGACTTGCCCGCCGGATGCCTGTTGGCCAGGGCTGGCGAACGGATCAGCGCCCAGGCCGCCGCCGTGCTCACCCGTGCCCGCGTGGAAGCCCTGGACATCCTGCCCCGATCCGGCTTTGCCATGTTCGGGCTGGGCAGTGAGCTGGCCGCACCCGCAACCCACGGCGACCCCACGCGCATCCCGGCGGACAATATCGTGTTGGTCACGAACCTGCTGCGCGGCTGGGGCCTGGACGCGGTCCGTTGCGACGTGCTGCCCGACGACCGGACCGCCATTGCCCAGGTCCTGGAACAGACTGCCCAGGGCGACGCACGCCCGGCCCTGATCGTGACCACGGGTGGAACCGGGCGCAGCGAACGGGACCATGCCCGGCAGGCGGCCATGGACGCGGACTTTCATCCGCTTTTCCAGGGACTGGACGTACGCCCCGGCAAAAACGTCTTTGCCGCCCTGCGCAGCGATCCCGGCAAGCCGGACGTGCTGCTCCTGGGGCTGCCCGGACCGCCCGCCGCTGTTTTTGCCTGCCTGCACGGCCTTGCCCTGCCCCTGGCCCGGCATCTCCGCGGCCTGTTGCCCGACGCGGGGCTGCAAGCAATGCTCGCCCACGGACTGCGCACCCGGCAGGGCAGCGAGTGGCTGCTGCCCTGCGCCCTGGAGCTGAAGCACGCCCAACTGAGCGCCACGCCCCTGCACGGCGAAGAATGGCCCTCCCTGCGCGCTCTTGCTCGGGCACGGGCCGTGGCCGTTCTCCCCCCGGACAGCGACCTGGCTTCCGGAGGGCTCGTGGAACTGCTCTGCGCCACGGACGACCTGATCGGATTATAACATGCGCAACCAACCTGTTTTACTGGAATTTGGTTCTTCATCTCCAGACACTATGCATTTGTTGACATAATAACTCTTTTTTTCCCCTTCACTTTCATGACATTCGTGTCAAACCTTGCGCAGGTAGAAAATGATGGGCACTCGCCGTTCTTCCTCATAGTTTCACACCAACCCATCAACACGGAGCAGCCATGAGCCAAGACCAATCGGAATTCCAAAAACGTCTCGAAACCACCCTCGGCCTGATTCGCAAGCGGCAGCTCCTGCCCACGGACCTGGTGGACCTTCTTGAGACCGTGGCCCGGCTCCAGGACGAATCGCGCCGGGATACGAAAGTGAACCTCCCGGACGGCTTCGCCTTCCCCGGCCCTGAAGAAATTTTGCAGGGCAAACCCTTGCTCGACCGGAGCGGTTTTCCCGTGGACGAGGTCCACGCCCTGGCTCTCTTTGAAAAACTCCTGGCTCTGGCAGGCGGAACCCAAGGCCCCATGGCCGGAGCCGCCCAGGCCCTACGCGGGGAAATCGCAGCCGGAACGCTCACTCCCCAACAACTTTTTGAGAAGGTCCTGAAGGAAGAATCCTTTTTCACCCAATGGGGCGAAAAGCATCCCGATGCGCCCCGCACCGCCTATTTTCTGGCCTATTCCGCCTTGCTGCCCGGCATCCGGGCCGCAGCCGAGGCTCTGGCCGCGCATCTGCCCCAGGTCGGAACCTGGAACCAGCCCGCCTGTCCCATTTGCGGGGAGCTGCCCCTGATTTCAGTCCTGCGCCAGAAAGAAGGCTTCCGGCATGTGACCTGCTCCTTCTGCCGCCACGAATACCGCGTGCGCCGTCTGGCCTGCCCGGTCTGCAACGAGGATGATCAGAAAAAGCTGACCTTCTTCACGGTCAAGGAGGAGCCGGGATATCGCGTGGATGTCTGCAAGAGTTGCAAGCACTACGTCAAGACCATTGATTTCCGGGAACTGGACCGTACGCCCCTGCCGGAATTCGACGATCTCGACTCCATGGCTCTGGACTTTGTGGCTGTGGATCAGGGCTATGCGCGGGCCACGCTCTCGGCCTGGGGATTCTAGCATGCGGTTCGGGCGGGGCAGGGCATGATGACCAACGGGCTTCCCCCCTTTACCGGGTTGCCCCCGAGCTTCGAAACCCTGGTGGGCGACGAGAAGCGGGCCAGGGAGTACCTGCTTGGACTCTGCTGGCCCAACGGCCAGCCCGAATGTCCGCGCTGCCGGGAAAAGCGCATCTACAGCCTTTCCGGCGGCCGCCTGCGCTGCGCGGCCTGCAAATACACCTTCCAGCCCTTCAGTGGGCGTTGGATCAACAACGGCGCCCTGTCCTGCTCCGAGTGGCTGCGGCTCTCAGAGCTCTTCGTGCGGGAGCTGTCGCCCCACCAGATCAAAGAAGAAATGGGCCTCTCCTACAACACGGTCTACAAGGCTCTGACCGCGCTACGCTTCGCCATCCTGGCACATTCCGCGGACGCGGCCCAACTGCTCGGCCCGGAAACCGGATTGAGTTCCTACCTCAAGGGCAACCGGCTCACGGGCGGCCCCAAGCAGATGCGCCAGGATACCATTCCGGTCTTCGGGTTGCTGCGCAAGGACGGTCTGGTCTTCATCGACCTCATGCCCGGTTTCCAGGCCGAGACCGTGTTCCACTTCCACCTCAACTTCCACCTCAAGCTCCAGCGGGCAGGCAACCTCGTCTACACGGACCGCTACCGCGACTACTCGGCCCTGGTCTTTTGCGGCAACGAAAGCCTGCCCTACGGCATCATCCGCCGCTCGGACGAGCCCCCCCTGATCGACGCGGTCGAGGACGAATTCTGGTGCATGGCCAAGGAGCGGCTGCGCAGCTTCCGGGGCATCTCCTGCCAGCGCTTCGCCCTCTATCTCAAAGAGCTGGAGTTCCGCTTCAACAACCGCACCCGGCCCATCTTCGAACAGCTCATCGCCTTTCTCTGCGACGTGGTCTGAGCCGGAGCGGCGATTCTCCGCCGCCTCCACGCTCCCCCGCCTTCCCGCAAGATTATAACACCGGTTTTCTGCTCCCAACCGGCCTGGAAGCCAGCGCTTTCCAGACTTATTATGTCTGATTTGACATGTTTAACGCCTTGTTTTGACTCTTTTTTTGTTGTCATCGACTCCAAAAAACATGCAAACAAGACAGAAGTGAAAGGAGCAACCGTATCGTGAAAAACACACCCGCCAACCCGGCGACCCGGCGTGGACACGCCCGGCCCTTCCTGGGGCTCGGGCATCCCCTGGCGGACGTTCGCCGATACGCGGCGCGTCTGCGGTGTTGGAGCGTCCGCTCCCAGGTCCGCGTGCTTCGCCGCCACGATCCCCCGCTCCTTCGGCATGTTTCCGGCTACGGACTGCTCGTCGCCCTGAATCGTGAAATCCGTGGCCGCTGACCTTTTTGCAACACCTGGCTCAGGAGGATGTCCATGCGCATCAATCGAAGAATGTTCATCAAGCTCTCCGCAGGGGCGGCCATCGCCACCGCCTTTGGCGGACTCGGCAGCGCCCACGTGGCCCTGGCCCAGGACCGCGCCGAGATGCTCACCCCCCGATGGAGCAGGCAGACCACCAGCGTCTGCTGCTACTGTGCGGTGGGCTGCGGACTGATCGTCAACACCGCCCTGAAAACCGGGCGCGCCATAAACATCGAGGGCGACCCGGACCATCCCGTGAACGAGGGCGCGCTCTGTCCCAAGGGCTCGTCCATCTGGCAGCTCACCGAGGGCAGCAAGCGCGTGCTCAAGCCCATGTACCGGGCGCCCTTCAGCGACAAATGGAAGGAAGTCACCTGGGACTGGGCCTTGGGCGAAATCGCCAAGCGGGTCAAGAAATCCCGTGACGAAAGCTTCATGGTCGCCAACAAAAAGGGACAGATCGTGAACCGCGCCAACGGCATCGCCTCGGTGGGATCAGCGGCCATCGACAACGAGGAGTGCTGGTCCTATCAGGCCATCCAGCGCGCCCTGGGCATGATCTGGGTCGAGCACCAGGCGCGCATCTGCCACAGCTCCACGGTGGCGGCCCTGGCCGAATCCTTTGGCCGAGGCGCCATGACCAACCACTGGTGCGACATCGCCAACAGCGACTGCATCCTGATCATGGGCAGCAACGCTGCGGAAAACCACCCGATCTCTTTCACCTGGGTCGAGCGGGCCATGCGCAAGGGGGCCAAGCTCATCAGCGTGGACCCGCGCTTTACCCGGACCTCGTCCAAGGCGGACCTCTTCTGCCAGATCCGCGCGGGTACGGACATCGCGGTGCTCGGCGGCCTGATCAAGTACATTCTGGACAACGACCTGATCCAGAAGGATTACGTGGTCGCGCACACCAACGCCACGTTCATCGTGGGCGAGAAGTTCGACTTTCAGGACGGCCTCTTCTCCGGCTATCTCAAAAACCCGGACGAGCAAGACTACGTGGGCCGCTACGACAAATCGCAGTGGGCCTTTGAAATGGACGAGCAGGGCGTGCCCAAAAAGGACCCGGACCTGAAGCACCCGCGCTGCGTCTACCAACTGATGAAGAAGCACTACGCGCGCTACGGCGTGGAAAACGTGGTGGCGACCTCGGGCGCGGACAAGGCCGCGCTCTTGGAATTCTACAAGCTTTTCGCGGCCACGGGCCAGCCGGACAAGGCCGGAACCATCATGTACGCCATGGGCTGGACCCAGCACACCGTGGGCGTGCAGTACATCCGCACCATGTCCATCGTACAGCTCCTGCTGGGCAACATCGGCGTTTCCGGGGGCGGCGTGAACGCGCTGCGCGGCGAATCCAATGTCCAGGGCTCCACGGACCACGCCCTGCTCTGGCAGAACTATCCCGGCTATCTGGCCACGGCCAAGGGGGCCTGGGACAGCCTGGAAACCTACCTCAAGACCGTGACCGCGCCGCATCTGGCCGGGGCCAAAGATCCCAAGAGCGCGGCCTGGTGGCAGAATTATCCCAAATACATGAGCAGTTTCCTCAAGGCCATGTATCCGGACGCGGACCCGGCCACGGCCTACGGCTGGCTGCCCAAGGTGGAGGACGACAAGACCTACACCTGGCTCCAGCTCTTCAACGCCATGCACAAGAAGGAATTCACCGGCTTCTTCGCCTGGGGCCAGAACCCGGCCTGCGGCGGAGCCAATGCGGGCAAGAACCGCGAGGCCATGGCCACTCTGGACTGGATGGTCAACGTGAACATCTTCGACAACGAGACCGGCTCCTTCTGGCGCGGACCGGGCATGGACCCGAAAAAGGTCAAGACCGAGGTCTTTTTCCTGCCCTGCTGCGTGTCCGTGGAAAAGGAAGGCTCCGTGACCAACTCGGGCCGCTGGATGCAGTGGCGCTACCAGGGGCCGAAGACCATGGGCGAGACCATGTCTGACGGCCACATCATGACCAAACTCTTTGACGCGGTGAAGAAGCTTTACGCCAAGCAGGGTGGTCCGCTGCCCGAGCCGATTCTGAACCTCTCCGTGGACCTCTGGAAGAAAAAGGGTGAGTACAGCTCCGAGCAGGTGGCCAAGCTGATCAACGGCTACTTCCTCAAAGACGTGACCATCAAGGGCAAGCTCTACAAGAAGGGCACACTGATTCCGAGCTTCGCCCTGCTCCAGGACGATGGCTCCACCAGTTCGGGCAACTGGCTCTACTGCAACTCCTTCACCGAGGACGGGAACATGGGCGCGCGCCGCGACAAAACCCAGACTCCGGAGCAGGCCAACATCGGCCTCTTCCCCAAGTGGAGCTGGTGCTGGCCCCTGAACCGCCGCATTCTCTACAACCGCGCGAGCTGCACCCTGGACGGCAAGCCCTACGCCCCGCAGAAGGCTGTCATCCAGTGGGACGCGGCGAACAAGAAGTGGTTCGGCGATGTGCCGGACGGCGGCTGGGCCCCGGGCGAGAAGTACTCCTTCATCATGCTGCCCCACGGCCACGGACACGACTTTGGTCCGGGCCGCAACGACGGCCCCTTCCCCGAGCACTACGAGCCCATGGAAAACCCCTTTGGCAAGCACCCCTTCTCCGGGCAGGTCACCAACCCGGCGGCCCTGCGCTTCGCCGAGGAGAAAATGGCCGTGGCCGATCCGAAGTACCCATACGTGGCCACCACCTACCGGCTCACCGAGCACTGGCAGACCGGCTGCATGACCCGGCATGTGCCCTGGCTGCTGGAGGCCCAGCCCCAGATGTTCGTGGAGATGAGCACGCAACTGGCGGAAAAGCTGGGCATCGCCAACGGCGAAAAGGTCCAGGTGGAGAGCCTGCGCGGCAGCATCTGGGCCGTGGCCATGGTCACGCCGCGCTTCCAGCCTCTGACCGTCATGGGCCAGACCGTGTACCCCATCGGCATGCCCTGGTGCTTCGGCTGGCAGTTCCCGGAAGACGGCAGCGGAGGCGACTCCGCCAACCTGCTGACCCCGTCCGTGGGCGACGCCAACACCGGCATTCCCGAGACCAAGGTCTTCATGGCCAACGTCCGCAAGCTCTAAGGAGGATCACATGGACGGCAAGTCCTTCTTCGTCAACCTGACCAAGTGCATCGCCTGCCGGGGCTGCCAGGTGGCCTGCAAGCAGTGGAAAAAGCTCCCGGCCGGAAAGACCGAAAACCACGGGAGCTACCAAAACCCGCCGGATATGAACGACCACACGCTGAAGATCATCCGCTTTTCCGAGAAGATAATCGACGGACAGCTGCGCTGGCTGTTCATGCCCGACCAGTGCCGCCACTGTCTGATCCCGCCCTGCCAGATGGCCACCACCAACCCGGACGCCATCACCCAGGACAAGGAAACCGGCGCGGTGATCCACACCGAACTCACGGCCAGGGAAAACTTCCAGGACATCCGCGACGCCTGCCCCTATGACATCCCCAGGCAGGACCCTGTGACCAAGGCCAGCGTCAAGTGCGACATGTGCCTGGACCGGGTGCGCATCGGCCTGGAGCCGGCCTGCGTCAAAACCTGTCCCTCGAACACCATGCACTTCGGCGACCGGGCGGAGATGCTCAAGCTCGCGCAAGAGGCCCTGGCCGAGGCCAAACCCAAGTTCCCCCTGGCCGAGATCGTGGACCAGGACGACGTGCGGGTGCTCTTCCTGGCGGCCTTCCCGCCCGCGAACTACTACGACCACCTCACGGCATACGCCGAGAATGGCCCGCGCAAGCTGAACCGCATGGAGCTCTTCGCCACCCTGGCCCGGCCCGTCAAACGCATGCGCGGCTGAACGCGAACACCTCCGCCGCACCACGTTCCAGCCAGGATCGCGGTGCGGAAGTCTCCCGGCCCCGGACTTCGGTTCGGGGCCGTTTCTCGTCCGACCGGGGAGTCCTCCCTTTTCGGCATCTTCAATCCGATATCACGACCACGACGAAAAATCAGTGCAACTGTGTGACTTTTTTTGATTTTCGCGTCATTAACCTGCGCTTGCCCACCCAAAAGCGAACGAGGTATGACGTGCTCCTTTCCGAAGCCACTGACGCTTTTCTGCTCCATTGCCGCCACGAACGCGGTCTGTCTCCGTTAACGCTGAACGCCTACCGGCTTGACCTTGGCCAGTTCGCCGCGTGCATGGAACTCCCTCCGGACACGCCTGTCACCGAAATCGACAAGAACTGCATGCGCGCGTACATCGCGCAGCTTGCCGAACGCTACAAGCCCAAAAGCACCCGCAGAAAACTGGCAACGCTCAAATCATTCTTCACCTTTCTGGAGCAGGAGGAATGGGTGGAGAGCTCGCCCTTTCGCAAGCTTCGGGTGCGCATCGAGCGCGCAAAAACTTTGCCGCGAACGATCCCGGCGGAATCGGTGGCGCGGCTGCTGCACTGCGCCCAGGCCCGGCAGGGCCCGGCCAAAGAGCATTCCCGGCGCTTCATGGCGGCTGTGCGCGACATCGCCGTGCTGGAGACGCTGTTCTCCACGGGCGTACGCGTTTCAGAGCTTTGTTCGCTCAGGACCGAGCACGTGGATCTTGCTCAGCGCCAGATTCTGGTGCTCGGCAAGGGCAAACGCGAGCGGGTCATTCCGATCTGTGATTCCTCAACTCTGGGCGCGCTGCATGAATACGTCCGGAGCTACGGCGAATACCTCACCTCGGGCGAACCGTTTTTCCTGAATCGCGACCTGCGCCCGCTTTCGGACCAGTCCGTGCGCCGGATCATCCGGAAACACCAGGGACTGGCGGGATTGACCGGCAGCATGACCCCGCACATGTTCCGGCACACTATCGCCACCCTGCTGCTGGAAAACGGCGTGGACATCCGCAATATCCAGCGTCTGCTCGGCCACAGCTCCCTGGCCGTCACGGAAATCTACACGCACGTGAGCCTCGCCGCGCAACGGGAAGCGCTGGGGAAAAAGCATCCGCGGGAGATGATGGAGGAGGGAGGGGATCGAATAAGGGAGCGATAACTAGAAATTATGGTTTTCGACATCGTACAAGAGCAACACCGAAATCTTGTGTTTTCCGGACGATTTAGCGATGCGCCGCCTTTTTCTGCCGCAAAACGTTATGCCGACCGCTTTGGATGCGATCTGACAATTCTCAATGGACCGGGAATCGGCGATGTGGTGTGCTTTTCCCGGCTAGTCGAGGATTACGCACGCAAGCTCGGACATCCGCTGCGCCTGTTGACCGCCCCACTGATGCTCCATTACGGACGCCACCCCAGGGAATCGGACTACCCGATTTGGGACAACAATCCGTTCGTTGGGACCATCGTCAACGCGGATGAGATCGATCCAGAGATCATGCGTGAGGTGATCTGCGAGAAGGACAACCTGTTTCAATACCGGCACGTCATCTACAACATGGGGCACAGCTTCCATGTGCCGCCAAAAGTGTTTCGACCGTCGCTCTACTTGTCGAAAACGGAAATGGATTGGGCCATCAGGACGCTTTCCGAATTTCCTCGGCCGCTCGTGTGCCTGCACCCCTCGGGCGTATCCTCGTCGCCGGAGGGAACGCCTTGGTATCGTGACCGGTGGCTTGATTTGCTCAATCGCGTCAAGGGCGAAGCGGGCTTCCTGCAAATTGGCCGCCGAGATTATCGATTCAAGGGGCTGCCGGTAGTCCACCTGGATACCACGGTGCGCGAAGCCATGGCCCTGGTCTGGGCTGCGGACATCTTCGTCGGCTTTGACAGCGGGTTGGCTCACATTGCCACGGCATTTGAAAAACCCGCTGTGGTCTTATGGGATGCGGTGCATAAATCGCCCATTGAGGAGGCCAAGGAGCCGGGGTTCGCCCTGGCGACCTTGTCGCGATGGGCGTATCCCCAAAACGAAAATATCCTGTTGCTCGGCGACAAAGAAGGCGAAACGGTGTCGGTCATTGAGCAGTATATCCGGGAGTTTCGGCGTCTACTCTATTGACAAGAGATAGGCGCGGCCATTGATTTCGACCACCAATCCCGGGGCGTTCTGCATGCTCTCCAGCAGGTCAGCAGCGTACGAATGGGGGGGCAGTGCGAACGGAGACGATCCTGCCAGCCCGGCGTTATCGAGCCTCGCCATTTCAAGATTATGCACCAGCCGGTTCAAGGCACCGGTTCTGCGCGGTTTTACTGTCTCCTCGGGCGGCACGCCAAGCAGGTCATAGCAGGGGGGGGCGCAGGCCGAGAGCTTGGCCCTGATCGTATCCAACAACGCCGCGAGTCTGCGCTCGGCGGCAACGGACGGTTCGATCATGCCCTGCGCCGCACCGAGCGCCTGCGTGAAAAAACCGATGGCACGCTCATCATCTCCCCGGCGCAAGGCGGATACAGCAAGGTTGTTGTGATATGTCCAGGTGAACAGCGTCGAGCTGGTCGACAGGGTGAGCGCAAGACCCTGGTTCCAAACGGCATCAGCCTTTTCCCACTCTCCGCGGAACGCATGCACCATCCCTATCGCGCAGATCAGGCGGATCAGCGGATTGGTAATTCCCTTGTCGGCCAGTTCGTCGCGCAGGCTCTCCAGCTCGGAAATATCCACGCCGTCCGACCGCAGCATGGCCGCAATGACCGCCACGTTGACACGGGAGTGCATGACCTGGCGGTATGCGTTGTTGGCAACACCTGCCAACCTTGACGCTGCCGAGGCGGCGCGCCCGGTTTGCTGCGCTTCTTTTGTTCGTTGCAACGCGCGATTCGTGTTTTCCTGGGCTGTTTCGGCGTACCTGAGGCCTTTTTCCCACAGAAGCTCGGTCAACTCTGGCATGTCGATGAAGAAAAGCTGGCCAACATCCGACAAGAAGCTTGCCAGAGCATGCGGGTTCGCCCATCTGTCGGTCATGGACAAGCAGACGTCCATGGCCGCACAGGCCAACCTGGGATGATTGGTGTGGAGGGAGAACAAGATGATGCGCGTTAGGGCAAAATGCCGCTTCTCGTCGTCATAGGCGCTGTTCGCCAACATATTGCAACTGTTGATAAACTTGTTAAGATCGGCTTGCCGCATGTTTAAAACGGTCTGCTGTCTGTCCAGGACATACCGCGTGTGGTCGTACACGTTGGAGCGCTTCACCTCTTCGCTCGCCGCGTCTTCCAGCGCCTGGCGGGCGTCCTCTATGAACCGCTCGGCCTGGTGCTGGGATCCCTGCTGCAGCTCGTTCTCGATGAGGCTCGTGAAAACTTCCATGCGCCGCCCGACGGTTACGGCGTCCCGGGCGTCGCCTCGCCGCAGGACCTCCTGCATGCCTTCGAGCCCCCGGCGTTGCTCGATAAAGCTCCCCCTTCTTTCCGCCAGGTAGATGGCTTTGCTGAAAAAGTCTTCGGCGCTGCATGCCGGGGCTTTCCCATGGCCTCCGAAGAGTTCCAGCATCAGCGCCAATCGACCTCCCACCAGGAATTCATGGGGATGCGGGATCGTCTTTGCATCATCGGAAACTTGGTTACCGTGCGAAATCCTCCTGACGTAGGAGAGCGCCGCATCCAAAAAATCCGGGGCGTTCCGGGCGTACCTCGCACCGGCCAATTGCATGATGTCATGCACGAATACCGCCGGAGGACAGCTGGCAGAACCCTTCATGACGCCCTCGCTGAAAAAGCGGATCCGGAGTTTCTGCACCGTAGCGGCGTCGACTCCGAGCGCCCCGGCAATGGCGTCTTCGTTTAGGCCGCCCCTGTAGGACGCGGTGATGGCACCAAGGTCTGTCGCCGCCAGCCCGAGGTATGCCATGAGAAGGGACCTCAGCTCGGGGGATTTTCGGCATACAGCATCAAGTCGATACTTAAGGAAATCATGCAGATTTCTTGGGTAGCGCTGAAGCCTTTCGGCAAAAAGCGCGAAGTGGTCAATGCGATGGAAGCCTTCTTGCCCCTGGATAGGAATGAATATTCCATCATCGATGAACTGCCGGAATACATGCTCCAGGAACAGCGGATTGCCGCCAGTCTGCCGCTGCAATGCCTCTGCGGTTTCCTGCGGGGCAGGGGTATCGAGATTGCGGCAGACGCGCTCCAGCAGCTCCCGCTCTGTCAACGGTTCGACCCGGTGTCGTGCGTAACGAGAGCCCAGGGCGTTTGCGATACCGCCCAGCCGGGCTTCCCACGCCTCGATTCCAGGGGCATCGCGGTCGCGATGCTCAAGCAGAAAGCGCACCCCGTTCCAGCCGGTATCCTCCAGCCGCCTAAAGAGGACATCAAGTGCTGCCTGGAGCGGCTCGGGCATCAGGTGACAATCCCGCAGCACGATCAGCCGCGGCCTGGACGTGCGGCAGGCGAGGGCGCTCACACAGTCGATCATCTGGTGAACGTGCGAGGCGGACAGCCGTTCGACTCCGGTATTCGCCAGCATCTCCTCCAATTCCTTTCGCGACAGGCCCGTGCCCAACGCATCGAGGACGCCCAGAGTGATGCCGCGCTCATCATCGACTTCCAGGGCTTCGGAAGCGGGGCCTCGCCGATCAAGCAGGCGGGGCGCGATGAAACCGCGAAGAATCCGATCGAGGAAATACGCGGCCGAATCGTTCCCCATAGTGAACTGCTGGATGTCGAAGCCGTATTCATCCTTGAGGTGCGCGGCACAGGCATCGCAAAACGTGGTCTTGCCGACGCCGCCTTCCCCCGAGATCGTCACCACCTGCGGAGCGCCGGAACGCAGCAGGTCTTCCGCGAACGCACGCGTTTCTTCCCGGCGTAGGTCGCCCAAAGCGGCCGTCGCGTCTGCCGGCTGGAGAGTGACCGGCCCCGCGTCCACCCAGCAACGAGCCTCGTCGGGGACGGCGAGGCTGAACCCACCGATAGTGAGGGGCATGTCGTTTTCGTTAGAGGGAAGGGGGAACACGACCCGGGCGTTGGAAGCAACCCGCACGTTCTTATCCGCAATCGCCCTTTCGACGCGAACGCCCGGATGGACGCGAAGCACCACGTCGACGGCTGTGCCGGGCGGACTGGAAATATCGACGTGAAGGCTGTAGGCCGCGCC
>JBFWMD010000063.1:0-22141 GCA_050251775.1 Desulfovibrio sp. | reverse complement strand
GGCGTTGCGCCCCTTGCGGGAGTTCTGCCGGTTAAAATCGAATCCGCTTTCCCAGAATGGACAGGCTGTATTCCCTGCCATCCATTTCCGCGATATTCGGAAGATTTCCCCACTCTTCAAAACCGAGCGATTTGAACAGCCTGAGGCTCGGCATATTGTGCGAAAAAACGTAGGCGAGCAGCGTTATGATGTTCAGCTCAGAGGTCAGCGAAAGCGCTTCCTGCAAGAGCCTTCTTCCAAGACCGTTGCCTCGGTATTCAGAATCAACGTAGATACTGACTTCCGCCGTATGATCATAGGCTGGGCGGCCATAAAATGATTCAAAACTCACCCAGGCTACGATTTTCCCGCCCATTTCATGCACAAGAATCGGACGTTTTCCTGGGATATGGTTTGCAAACCAGGGTAATTTTGATGCGATACTGACCTCTTCCGTATCCGCAGTGGACAATCGAGAGGCAATTGTCGAATTGTAGATTGCGACAATCTGGGGGAGATCTTGTTCCGTGGCTGGCCGCATACGCAGTGTTTTTCCTTTTTCCACCGTCAACAGAGGGGGTGCTATTTCTCGCTGACGGCCAGCAGGCCGCCCGCGAAGAAGAGGATGACCGCGGTGACGCGGCTCTGGATATGCGTCAGGCAACGTTTGCGCAGCCAGCAGAAGGTACGCGCGCCGAACAGGGCGTAGGACAGGGCGCTGCTCCCCTGGATGAAAAAGAAGCTGGTCGCCAGGATCAGGAAATGCCGCGTATAGTGCGCGGGATCGATGAACTGCGGAAAAAGCACGGTGAAGACGAGCACGGACTTGGGATTGGACATGCCCGTGGCATACCCCAGGCAAAAGCGTTTGAAGGGCGAGCCCGAGGAGCGCACCGCCGTCACTTCCGCGTCCACCTCGGCGCTTCGCCAGTTTTTCACGGCCAGGACCAGCAGATAGACCACGCCGACCCATTTGATGGCGTTGAAAAGCAGATTCGAGCTTTGGACCAATGCACCGAGCCCGAAATAGACCACGGTCATCTGCGTGATGTAGGCGCAGGACCCGCCGCCAATGGCCGGAAGCGTGCGCCAAAACCCGTAGCGCACGCTGGAGGACATGGAAAACATGGTCATGGGGCCGGGAGTGTAGGCGATGGCCGTCATGAGCAGAAAATACGTACACCAGGAACTGAACGGCATGGAATCTTGACCTCGCGTCAGGAGAATGAAACGTCTGTAAATCGATAGCGCAATGCGCTTCGGCAGTAAACAGACGCCCTTCCCTTCAGGCCGCTGTATAAGCGTATCGCTCGGAGGCGGGAACAAGAGTCCCCTTGCACTCAAAACGACGGAGCCCCTTGACGGCTTGTTTTCCCGCTTGCTCCCCGGAGTCCGTCGGGTCATACTGCACCCGATCCGGCGCGGAGTGATGCGGAAACAATGTTGTTCCGCGCCGTGTCGCTTTACCGCAACAGGGAATGCAACGATGACGGACATTCAAGAGATTATTTCCGGACTGCGTGCCAGCCCCGTTGTTCTGGCGAACATGGTCCGGGGGATTTCCGAAACCCGGCTGCACGAACGGCGCGGCCAAGGATTCTGGACCATTGCCCAGCATGTGGTGCATCTGGCCGAGGTCCAGCCCATGCTTCGGCAACGTCTGGAACGCATGCTCCGGGAGGATCGCCCCCGGTTCGTCCCCTTTTTCCCGGACGAGGCCACCGAGGCCGCTCCGACCCCGAAAGTAACGGTTGCCGAAGCGTTGGAGCGACTGGAAATGGAACGGGAGAGCCAGCTCGACCTGCTGGAATCCCTGGACGACACGGCCTGGACCCGCGAAGCCGAGCATCCCGAATATGACCATTACGGCCTGCACATTCTCGCGCGGCACATGCTCATGCACGAATACTGGCACATGTACCGCATCGAGGAGCTCTGGCTGGCCAAGGACGAATATCTTACGAAGCTGGAAGGCTGAGCAGGCGCGCCTGGTCCTGGATCCGGGCAAGCCAGAGGGCGTACCCCTCGGGCGCATATTCCCGCGAAAGCGGGTTCATGAACCCGTGCAGCCAGGGGCAAAGATGGCAGGTCACGTCCGGGTGCGCGGCAAGCATCCGGGCCAGGGCCGCCACATCGAAATGCGGCTCCCGAAGCGGCAGAATCATGTCCACGGGGCAGCACGGCTTCTGGTCCGCCAGATGGCGGATACCCGAGCCATAGAAGCAGATCGCGCGGGACAAATCCACTCCGTCTGCGCAGGCCAGCGCCCAGACAGCCACCGCACCCGCGCTGAAACCCACGGCAAGGAGCGGTTTCGGCAGGGAGGCGGCCCGCTCCGCCAGCAATCGCGCGTAGCGCTCCGGCCCGCACTCCGCGAGAAAGCGCTCGTGGGCGGCCTGCTCCGAGAGCGGGCCAAGTCGAGCACCATCGTAGGGATCGACCACCGCGACCTCCACGCCGTGACGAGCGAGTCTCCGGGCCAACTCAGCGGTGTATTCGTTTTGTCCGTAGATTTCGGTCGCGATCATTACCGGCATAGCGCCATAACCCTGACATCCGATCCTGGGAAAGGCAACGACCAACCATCATGGAATATTATGATCTCATCGGGTTGACAGGATCTCTGCTGATCATCGTCGCCTATTTTCTACTGCATGTGGAGCGGCTGCAAAGCGGGTCCATGGCCTATTCCGCCATCAATCTGCTCGGCGCGCTGTTCATCCTCTATTCGCTCTGCTTTGAATTCAATCTGGCCGCCGCGTTCATCGAATGTGTCTGGACCTTGATCAGTATGTTCGGCATCTGGAAAGCTTGGCGCTCGCGCCGGCCTCGGGAGCAGGCGCACTGAACGGCCAACCGACCCGAAAGAGGTTTTCGTGGCTTGCCGTGGGGTCCGACTCATGCGAAACCACCGTTGCCCCCTGTGAAGAGCGACCAAACGCAAGGAGAGACCATGCCCCCGTCGCAACATTCCCTGGCCGTATCCCTGGCCACCCTCGGTCCGGTGGGCCGCATCCCCTTTGCCCCTGGCACGTGGGGATCGGCGGCGGCTGTGCTGCTCGCGCCGTTCTGCTTTGTGTCGCTGCCGCTCTGGGGCCGCCTTTTGCTCCTGCTGGCCGTGCTGCTCGTCGGAACCTGGGCCGCCGGGCGCGCGGAGCAGGCCTTGAGTCGCAAGGACCCCGGCTGCGTGGTCATCGACGAAGTCCTCGGACAATGGACCGCACTGCTCCCCGCCACCCTGCCAAGCATCATCCACTTTCCCCGGCTCTGGGAATACGCGCTGGCCTTTGTGCTTTTTCGGTTCTTCGACATCCTCAAGCCCTTCCCCATCCGCCAGGTGGAACGGACCCTGCCCGGCGGCTTCGGGATCATGGCCGACGATCTCGTGGCAGGCCTTTTCGCGGCCCTGGGCCTCTGGCTGATTCCCCTTGGCCTGGCCAGCTTGGGATTCCCCCTGCCCTGAGACGATTGCACGTTCAAAACGGTCCTCAGGCCATCCCGACCAGAAGCCCAAAAACAACGCCGCGTTCCCCTTGAGCGGAACGCGGCGGTTTTCTTTTGTCTTACACCAGCGACTTATTGGAAAACGCGGAACTGATCGCGGCGGTTTTTGGCCCAGGCCTGCTCGTTCTGTCCGGAATCCAACGGGTTTTCCTCGCCGAAGCTGACGATGGAGAGACGGTCCGGCGCAACGCCCAGAATCACGAGATAGTCATACGCGGCGCGGGCGCGGCGCTCACCCAGGGCAAGGTTGTATTCCACGGTTCCGCGCTCGTCGCAATAGCCCTCCACGACCATGGTCAGATCCGTGTACTGCTTGAGCACGTCGGCCTTGACCTGGAGAACCTGACGGCTCTCCGGCGTGAGTTCGTTGGAATCAAAGGCAAAGAAGATCATGGTGGTCAGGTCGTGTACGGCCTGCGCCTTTTTCTGGGCCCGCAACTCCTCCTCGGTCAGGGAGCCGCTCTGTTGCTGGCTGCCCCAGTCCACAGGCTCCTCCACAACCTCAACCTTGGTCGCGCCCGGCGGCATGGTTTCCGTGCGTTTTTTGCCGCAGCCCGTCAGAAGGGCCGCAGTGACGACCAATACAAGAATCATCATCAAGATACGCTTGCTGTTCATGTCCTCTCCTTAACGCTGCCACCCATGCTGCGGGTTGTTAACGGCTCAAGGGTCTGAAATCGTATTTCAAGACCTTACTGACTTGTACCTGCTCCACAACAAAAATCAAGTCCTCCGAAAATGAAGCGCTTCTTAATACTTGATCCGCGAGGTGTCCCAGGCCGGTGCCGTGGCTTCGCCCGGTCCCGTGGGAATCCGCTTGGGTTCGTCTCCATGCCGGGTGGTCAGGTATATCTGGTACTGCCCGCCACGACTGGAGGAAAAGGCGACGAAATATCCGTCCGGCCCGAACGCAGGGTCCTCGTCGCTGCCGGGGCCAAAGGTGATCTGCTGCTCCTGGCTGGTGATCAAGTCATGCACGAAAATCTTGTGCCCCCCCGGAAGCTGCCTGGAAAAGGCGATGTAGCGGCCGTCGGGACTCAGGCAGGGACTGGTGTTGTACTTGCCCTCGTAGGTCACGCGCTTGACCTCGCCGGTGCTCATCTCCTTGACGAAGATATGCGGGTTGCCCCGGCTGTCCGAGACAAAAGCCATGCGCAGGCCCTTGCTGTCAAAGCTGGGGGAGACTTCGATGGAGCGACTGTTGGCCAGCGGCTCCATGACCCGGAAGGCCTTGGACACACGATAGATGTCCGGCTGCCCCTTGATGGACAGGGTCACGGCGATATCGCCGTCGGGCATGAAGGCCGGGCTGATGACCGTGAACCCTGGGAAAGGCCGCAGGTTGACCTTGCCTGTGCCGCGCTCCAAAACACCCAGGCTGTGTGTCTTCTCGCCCACATGGGTAAAAATGATCCGACTTCCGTTCTTGTCCCACTCCGGGCTGAGGTTGATGCCGCCGAGCTTGGTGACCTGCTTGAGGTTGCGGCCCTGGGGGCTGACCGTGAAGATTTCGCGGCCTCCCTCAACCTTGCGCACAAAGGCCAGATCCGAATTGAAAAACCCGCTGCGCCCGGTGAGCGCGCGCATGAACTCGGCGCAGAAGGCGTCTGCGGCCAGGGGCGTCTTCTGCGCGTCCAGGCCGGGGTAGGCCTTGCCCACGAGCCTGCGCCCGCTGAGGGTGTCGTAAACGCGCGCCTGGAGGTTGTTGCCCTCCCAGCCCATGGTCACGATCAGATCGACCTTAGCCAGCCGCAAAGGCCGAAGGTCAATGTCCTCAATGCGCACGCCTTTGCTCGGGTCGCCGCCGAGCAGTTCGCTCACGGGAGTGGTTTGCAGAAAAGGCAAAAAATCGAGATCCTGCCGGACGTACTTATCGAATTCCGCAGCCAGGGCATCTGGAAGATTTCCATGCAGCGCGCGCGAGGGCAAAATCACGAGGTTCAACTTGCGCTGGCCCGGCCCGAAGATGTCCACGCTGACGCCCCCGGTCTGGGCCACGGCCGGAGACGCGGAAACGAGGCAGGCCAAGGCCAGCAGAACGAACTGGGAAAACAAGAGTCGCAGAGTCGGGGCAGATCGGTTCACATGTTTCATGACGAGCGGACCTATCTCTCCAATGGGTTGAAATTGATGACGATGACGTGAAGGTCATCTCTTTGGGGCGCGGGAACCCTTTCCGTGTCGGCCACGGCCCGGAGCACGGAGTCGTCGTAGCTCTCCCGCCCGGAAGACCGGACCAGACGGTAGTTCGAAATGGTCCCGTCCTTTTCAATGGTCACCTCGACCGAGGCCAGCAGACTCTCGTCCGCGCCGTAGCCGGGGTAGGACCAGTTCTTCTTGATGGTCTGGGCCACGATGTCGAGATAAACCGCAGTCAGCCCGGACCCGCCGTCGCCGCCCTGCCCGGTTCCGCCGGTTTCATAGATATCCCCGACATCCTGGGATAGGGAGGCCAGTTCGTCCGCGAGCGCGCGCTGCTCGTTCTTCTTGCGCTGCTGCTCAGCCTGGGCCTTTTTTTGCGCCGCGGTAAGTTCCGGCTTGGGCGCTGGTTTGGACTCTGCCTTGGTTTCCGTTTTGGATTCCGAGGTCTTGGCGGTCTGTGCCGGTTTCTCCGGCTTGGGTTCCGGTTTCTTTTCCGGTTCCTTTTTGGTTTCCGGCTTGGACTTTTCGCTGATTTCCTTGGCCGGCTCCGGCTTGGGCTCCGGCTTGGGTTCCGGTTTGGGCTCGGGCTTGGGCTCGGGCTTGGGCTCGGATTCCGTCCTGGGCGGCACGGCCTCTTTCGGGATCTCGGGCTTGGCGGGCTCTGGTTTCGGCGGCTCGGGCACGGCCACGGGTTCGACCTGGGTCGGTTCCGCCGGAGCGGGTTCCGCCTTGGCCTCAGGCGCGGGGGCCGGTTCGGGCTTGATCGCCTCCACGGGCTTGGGCCTGACCTTGGCCGGGCCGCCCTTGCCGGGATTGAGCGAAACGATGCTGACCGTGTACGCGGGCCGGTCCAGATCAACGCGCGCGGAGGAGAACTCCGGCCCGAAAATCATCAGGACCGCGATGGTGATATGCAGGAGCAGGGAGAGAGCTATACCAGTTTTGTGCATGGCGCGCCCAAAAGCGATAATTTCATTGGCCGGACTCGTCGGCCTTTTTGCCCTTGTTCCGTTTCTTGGGCTGGTCGGCCACAACACCCAGGGTCTCGATCCCCGCGGCCTTGGCCTCGCCCATGACCTCAACCACCAGACCGTAGTTCACGGCCTTGTCCGCCCGCAGATACAAATCCTTGTTCTGCTCGGAAACATGCTTCGCAAGCATGTCCTGGAGCTGCTCAAGCTGGACCTCATAATCATCGAGAAAAATACGGCCCTCGGCGTCGATGCTGAGCACCAGATGGTCCTTGTCCTGCGGCAGATTCTGCACGGCCTTGGTCTGGGGCAAGTCCACCTGCACACCCTGGGTGAGCATGGGCGCTGTGACCATGAAGATGATCAAAAGCACCAGCATCACGTCCACAAAGGGGGTGACGTTGATGTCCGCGAGCAGGCCGTCGTTGTTGCCGCCGGAAAGCATGCCCATGCTATTCCTCCATGCCGTTGCGTTTGCCCTTGGGAGTGACCCAGGAGACCTCGCGCTCGACCCTGTTCAGAAACGCACCTGCGAAGTTGATCATCTCACCCTGGACATCGGTAAGCACGCTTCGGAAGTAGTTGTAGGCAATGGTGGCGGGAATGGCCACGGCAAGGCCGATGGCCGTGGCGATCAGGGCCTCGGAGATGCCGGGCGCCACCGTGGTCAGGGCGGCGGATTCCTGTTTTCCAATCTCGTGAAAAGCGTCCATGATGCCCCAGACCGTGCCGAAAAGACCGATGAACGGCGCGGCATTGGCGCAGGTGGCCAGGAAGGGCAATGAACTGGAAAGTCGCTTCAGTTCGGCGGTGATGCCCTGTCGCAACATGCGCCGCAGGGTATCCTTGACCAGCGCGCGCTTGCGGTCGCGCTCGATGTCCGCCCGCTCCAGGTTCCGGAACTCGCGCACGGCCTTGGTGCTCAAAAGGGTCAGCGGCGAGCCGGGCGTCTGCCCCAGGAGTTGCAGCCCGGAACCGAGATCCCCGGCCTGGAAAAACAGCTCATAGCCTTCGCTGACACGCTTCTTGGCGCGATTGATGCTCACAAGCTTGGTGAAGATGATGGTCCAGCTCCATACGGACATGCCAAGCAAAAATCCCAGGACGCATTTGACCACCACGGTCGCGCCCATCAGCATCGTCAATATCCCGGTTTCAGGCATCAGTTCGGTCATGCGGGTTCACCTCATTCAACACGGCCGGACAAGTCCCCGGCCAGAAACACATTGGTGGTATGTTGACGCAGTTCAGCGCCGGCTCGGAAACGACGCGGCTTCAGCGTTGCAGCAGCCTCTGAACGATTTCCCGTGAATTGGCTTCGGCCCGCGCGTATTCCTCTTCGGTCAGCCCGGCCCCGAGGGCCACGGCGCGACGCAGCTCGCGGGAAACCAAGTCGCGCGGCGCGTGCGCGTCGTTGTCGATGACCAGCCGCGCGCCGTGCTTGCGGGCCAGGGCGGCCACGTGTCCGTTGGTCAGGCTGTGGCCGCCGCGCGTGGTGATTTCAAGGGCCACGCCCTTTTCCGCAGCCAGCTCGACCTCCAGCTCGGAGATCAGCCCCGGATGCGCCAGAATATCGACTCCGGCCTCGATGGCAGCAAGATTGGTTCCAGGGGCAACGGGTTCCACCACGGTCTCACCATGCACGACCACGATTTCCGCACCCAGGGCGCGGGCCTTTTCCGCATACTCGCCGATGAGACCGGGCGGCATGTGCGTCAATTCCACCCCGGTCAACACGGTCATGTCGAAGAAATGGCCGACCTTGGCCAACTTGGAAACGTGGGAAAGGATGAATTCCAAATTGGCGGCGTCGCCGTGATCGGTAATGGCGATGGCCTCGTACCCGGCATGCCGGGCGCGGCGGACCAGTTCGGCAGGGATCAGTTCCCCGTCGCTGAACGTTGAGTGGGTATGCAGGTCAATCATGTAGGTCTGTTACATCTTGTACTTGAAGTCATCCGCGGAGATTTTCTCCAGTTCCTCGGTCCACTGATCCGTGCCTTCCGTCTTGAGCACGGCATACCGCCGTTCTCCGGCGGAAATGCCCGCTTCGGCCAGAACGGCCTCGGCGGCGAAAACCGGGGCCTCGGCCCGGACAGCCAGGGCAATGGCGTCCGAAGGACGGCTGTCGATACGTTTTTCCTGGTCGCCCAGACGCAGAACCAGTTCGGCGTAATAGGTTCCTTCCTGGACCCGGGTGATCTCCACTGCGAAAACCGCCGCACCCAGGCCTGAAATGACGGCCAGCAGCAGGTCGTGTGTCATGGGCCGGGGAAATTCGACCTTGTTCAGCGCCATGGAGATGGCCATGGCCTCCATGGCCCCGATCCAGATCGGCAGAACCTTCTCGTCCGTCAGATCCTTGAGGATCAACACCGGAGACTGGTTCTTCTCATCCAGCGCCAGGCCGAACACCCGCAATTCTACCATGCGTCCCCTGCTTTTTCCCCGATCAGGGAATGCTTTTTCGCCTCCATGATACGTACGGGCATGAGCATGCCCGCGAAATCCGCGCCGCCATGGCTCCCGAGCGGCACATTGACCACGCGCCCGCCGGAATCGCGACCGCGCCAGAACGCCGCCTCGCCGGACTGCAACTTGCTGGGACCGTCAAAAAGCACCTCGCTGACCGTACCAACCCGACATTGCAACGCTTCAGACGTAATCTCATTTTGTAATTCCTGCAAGCGGGACAAACGTTCCGACGCCGTTTGCGGATCCACCTTGGACATCATGTTCACGGCGGCCACGCCGGGCCGATCCGAATACTTGAAGGAAAAACTGGACTCGAAACGTACGGTGCGCATCATCTCCAGGGTCTGCTCGAAATCCTCGTCCGTTTCGCCGGGAAAGCCCACAATCAGGTCCGTGCCCAGGGCAATGTCCGGTCGCACCGCACGCAATTCGCGGACGATGCCCAAATACCGGGCGGTGTCATACTTGCGGCCCATGCGCTTGAGTACCGCGTCCGAGCCGGATTGCAGCGGCAGATGCAAATGGGGGCAGAGGTTTTCCAACTCCCCGAAGGCCCGGATCACCTCCGGCGCAATGTCCTTGGGGTGGGACGTGGTGAAGCGTAGCCTGTCCACGCCGGGAATGGCAGCCACCGCGTGTAACAATTCGGCAAAACTCATCCCCACTCCGCCCGCATCCTGGCCGAAGCTGTTCACGTTCTGGCCGAGCAGCGTGATCTCACGCGCTCCGCGCTCCACCCACTCGCGACATTCGTGCAACACGGCCTCGGGAAGGCGCGACTTCTGGCGTCCACGCGTGTACGGAACAATGCAATATGCGCAGAAGTTGTCGCAGCCCTGCATGATGTTCACAAAACTCTGCCGGGGACCGGGAGCACCCTCGTGTCCGCCCGCGTTCCCCTCCCAGGCGTCCTCCCGCTCGGGATACGCCTTCAAAAAATCCAGCAGGGCCAATTGCAGCCCCGGCTCCGCGGCCACGCGCTCCAGAGCGTTGGGCGCACCAGCAATGCCGTCCGAACCGAAGACCAGTCGGACAAACGGATAGCGCTTCAGCAGCTCCTCGCCGAGTTGCTGGGCCACACAACCGCCCACGGCCGCGAACGCGCCGGGCCGCTCGCGAAAGGACTGGCCCAGCCGCCCCAGGGCGCTGTGGACTTTCTGTTCCGGCTTTTCGCGCACGCTGCACGTATTCAGAACCACAAGGTCGGCCTGCTCCTCGGCGACCTCGTGCCAGCCGCGCGAGAGCAGCGCCCGGGCCAGCCAGTCCGAGTCGTTGACATTCATCTGGCATCCGAAGGTGACGATATGAAACTTCATTCCGGTCCTTTATTCACGAAGGTTCCGACGGCGGGCGGCAACCAGCCGCGCAAAAATTCCAAGGCCCGCTCCAGGGCGGCTTCCCGGTTCGACCCGTCGTTGTCAAGAACGCATTCGGCCTCGGGGTCCGGCTCAAAAGGCGTGTCCACACCCACCACCTCGCCCAGGCCCGCCACAGGAAGTCCAGTGCGGCGACGCTCCAGAGCCTTGGCGTACATTCCGGCCATGACCAGCCCCTCGGGCCGCGCGGCCTCGCGCTGCATCGCCGTTTCCAGGGAACAACGCAAGTACATTTCAGCAAAGCGCGGAATGCGCTCCCGGGCGAGTCCGCGCCAGCGCAACAAATGCGCCGTGCCGTCGAGGATCACGCCCCGTCCCTGGGCCACAAGGCCAGCGGCCTCGTCCGCAAAGAGCGCGTACGCGGCCTCGCGTTCCTCCGGAGTGTACGCCGGATGCGGAAAATAAACTTTTCGGCGCTCATCCATGCGCAGCAGAAGCACGTCGCGCCCCTGTGCGCGCAGCCTTTGGACAAGGGCGTCGGCCAGAGTGCTCTTGCCGCTGCCGGGCAACCCCGTGATCCAGACGGCCCAGCCGCTTCCCTTGGATCCACCGTTGTCGCCCACGGCCTACTCCATGTAGCGGTTGACGTTTTCCCAGTCGAAACGCGGCTCTTGCAGGACGTTTTCCATGAACCGGAACAGGCCTTCGCGCACCTCGGGCGGATGCGCGGGATACCACTCCGGCGAGGCGATGACCAGGGCGCGGAACACGAAGAACGGCGCAATGACCTTCAGGGCCTCAGCATCGCCCGAACGCTCCAGATAGGCCTCGAACCAGACCCGGTAGAGCCGCTCGAAATCGCCCTGGAGGCGTGGCCGGTCATAGAGTCCGAAGAGCAGGTAATTGATGGCCATGGTGGCCAGATCACCCGCGGGTTCGCCCCACTCGCCCCGGCTGCGGTCCAGCACGGAAAAATCTCCCTGCCCGTCCACGAGCACGTTCCAGGGATGCAGGTCGCCATGCACCGCCGAGAGTCGGTGGGCATAGCCCTTGAGCCGCCAGCGCCAGTCCAGCACGGCCAGCTCCAGGGCCTGGAAGCGTCCCTCGGAGAATGCCGGATAGGGATGGGGATAAGCCTCGTCCACCAGGCCCATGATGCACTCGCTGGATCCCACCAGGTCGCGGATGCGCCGGTAGTAGAGGTCCGGATCGTCCTTCTTGCGGGCATGCACGTCCGCCAGCCAGTGCGCCATGGCCCGGACGGTCTCCAGATCCTGGGGAACCAAGTTTCCGGCGCGGATGCGCTCCAGATCGTGGTAGTAGTCGTAGCCTTCGAGCTTTTCGTTGAGGATGAAAAATTCCCGAGGCGCGCGCACCGGCACGAGCGCGCCCGCGCCGTCCACGTACCCAAGGCCCAGGGGCCGGACATGGCGCGGCATGGCCGCCGAGGTCTCGAACTGGAACATGAGCACTGCGGCGCGGTCCCAGTAGAACTGGTGACCGTATTTGTCGCCGCGCATCACGGAGAGCACGCCCTCGCGTTCCTCTCCGTCCAGCTCGTAGCGCACCAGCACGGGCTTGCCGTAACCGAAGCGCTTCATGCCCTGCTTGTCCAGGGAGGCAAGGTCCCCGCAGTCCACGAGCCGCGCACCAGCGCCAAACGCCGCCTTGAGGTAGGCATCCAGCCAGGCCGCCGTGAGTTCGATCATGCGTCCGCCTTTTCGGCCCCGTTCTCGTCAGGTACTCGCCAGGGGGAAACCCGACCACGCGCATCCGGTACGCGCGGTCGAGACAAGGCCCTACAGGGGGCCGAAGGTCGCTTCGTAGCGGGCCTTGAATTCCTCCGGGGTGAAGGAGTGTTCCTGCGTGCCCTTGCGTTCCACGCAATAGGCCGCGCAGACAGCGCCGATGCGGCAGGCCTCCGCCAGGTCCAGCCCCAGGGCCAGACCCCGGAGCATGCCTGCGCGGTAGGCGTCACCCGCTCCGGTGGGGTCAAGAACACTGACAGCCGGGCAAATGGGAATCTGCACGGCGTCGCCCTTGCGCAGCACGCTGGAGCCGTTTTCGCCAAGCGTGGTCACGATGGCCCCCACGCGCTCCAGGAGCTGGGCCTTGTCCAGGCCCGTGGCCTTCATGATCAATTCCAGTTCGTAGTCGTTGGAGGCCAGAATGGCCGCGCCCGTGAGAGCTTCCAGAAGCTGCGGGCCGGAAAGCGCGGTGATCTGCTGGCCCGGATCAAAGGTGTACGGCATACCCATGGCCCGGAATTTGCGCGGCAGTTCGACCATGTCCTCCACGTTGCCGGGCGAGACAATGGCCATGCTCATGGCGGGATCGGCCTTGGAAAGGTCGTAGCCGCAGGGGTTGCGCATGGCCGCCGGGTTGAAGCCCGTGATCTGGTTGTCCGATTTGTCCGTGGTGATGTAGGCGCTGGCCGTGAAGTCGTTATCCACGACGCGCACGCCCTCCATGGACAGGCCGTGCTCTTCGAGCCAGCTTCGGTAGTGGTCGAAATCCTTGCCCACGCAGGCCAGAATCAGGGGGTTCTCGCCGAGCAGGGCCAGGTTGTAGGCGATGTTGCCCGCGGTTCCGCCAAAGCGTTCCTCCAGGCCGTCCACCAGGAAGCAGACGTTGAGAATATGGATCTTGTCGGGCAGGATGTGATCCTGGAACCGTCCCGGAAAGGTCATGATGCGGTCGATGGCCAGGGAGCCGGAAATATAGAGCTGCACGCGTCCTCCTGTAGTTGTTGCGAATATCCGCAAAGGCCGTAGTGTTAGGCCAGGGCGCGGTTCACGTCAACGTCCTGTCCGGGCCAGGGCCGCCGTCAGGAGGTCTCCTCGGTGATCCAGCGCAAAAACGGCGGATGCCCGCTTTCGATGCGCAGGGAAACCACGCAGGGGCACTCATAGGGATGCAGTTCCACCACGGCTTCGGTGAGCCGGTCCACCAGCTCGGCGCGCGTCTTGGCGATGACCACGACCTCCTCCCCGCGCTCCAGCCCGCCCTGCCAGTGATACAGGGAACGCATGCCCGGCAGGATGTTCACGCAGGCCGCCAGACGGCGCTCCACCAGGGCAGTGCCGATGCGCTCGGCCTCGGCCATGTCCGGCGCGGTGATGTAGACGAATCTGCACGCGTCCATTTCGATTTCCTCCTCAATTCCCGCAAAGCTCTGTCAGGGCGGCGTCCGGACCGGCAAGATAGGCGGCCACGTCGTTCGCCGTGGCCGGAACGATGTCCGTACCGTGCGCTTCGACCATGCGCTTCACGGTGCGCAGCCAGGCGTCCTGATCCTTCTTCCCGAGCTTGGCGCAGGTCTTGTCCAGACCGTGGCAATGTCCGCAACGCGCCACCACAAACTGGGCATTGACCGCGAACGAAGCTTCCGCAGGCTGCACGGCCGAGGCCGGGGGGACCTTCCAGGCCGCGACCAGCGTCAACGCGGCAAGGAGCAGCGTCAACAAGGAAATGGGCAGGAAATGTTTCATGGAATCACCTCATGAATGTATGACTGGACTGTATTCCGGCTCCAGTGTAGCAGGTTCACGCCCGGATGCAATACGGCCCGCCGCTTGAGCTGAAGCGCGGAGAATGCTACCTCTCCGCTACGCCCTTGAGGAGAATCCATGGATAAACAACGACAAGCCGACGAAATTCTGCGACGCTTGGCCAAGCGCTACCCCGCGCCCGAGCCCGCCTTGGACTGGACCAGCGCCTGGGAACTGCTCGTGGCCACGGTCCTGGCCGCGCAATGCACGGACGAGCGGGTCAACAAGGTTACACCCGGGCTGTTCGAGCGCTGGCCCGCCATCGCGGACATGGCGGCGGCGGACGTGGCCGAGGTGGAGGAGGTGGTGCGCTCCACGGGCTTCTTCCGCAACAAGACCAAAAACCTTGTGGCCTCGGCCCGGCTGATCTTGGACGAATTTCAGGGCCAAGTACCCAAAAGCATGGCTGAGCTGGTGCGCCTGCCGGGCGTTGCCCGCAAGACCGCCAACATCGTGCTCTCCAATGCCCACGGCGTGCATGAGGGCATTGCCGTGGACACGCACGTGAAGCGGCTGACCTTCCGTCTGGGCCTGACCGTGAACACGGACCCGGTGCGCATCGAAAAGGACCTCATGCCGCTTTTCCCGCGCGAGGCCTGGGGCGACATCAACCATTTCCTGGTCTATTTCGGCCGCGAGGTCTGCAAGGCGCAGAAGCCCCGCTGCGCCGAATGCGAACTGGCGGACATCTGTCCGAAAAAGGGAGTCAACTAGCATGGCCGATTCCGGAACCACTCCGGGCGACTTCACCCTCCACGCCCAGGACGGGCAGGCGCGCCGCGCCACCCTGCACACGGCCCACGGCGACATCCAGACTCCGGTATTCATGCCCGTGGGAACCCAGGGCTCGGTCAAAGCCGTGGGGCCGGACGACCTGGAGAACGCGGGTGCGCAGATCATTCTAGGCAACACCTACCACCTCTACCTGCGGCCCGGCGACGATCTCGTGGCCCGGCGGGGCGGCCTGCACCGCTTCTCCAGCTGGAACAAGCCGATCCTCACGGATTCCGGCGGATTCCAGGTCTTCAGCCTGGCCACCATCCGGACCATCAGCGAAACAGGCGTGGAGTTCCGCTCCTATCTCGACGGCTCCAAGCATTTCTTCTCGCCGGAAAAGGTCGTCTCCATCCAACAGAACCTCGGCTCGGACATCATGATGGTCCTGGACGAGTGCGTGGGCTACGGCGCGGACCGCGAATACACGGCGCGTTCCCTGGAGCGGACCACGCGCTGGGCGCGGCGCTGCCGCGAGGCGCATGCCCCCGGCCAAGCCGGCCAGTTGCTCTTCGGCATTGTCCAGGGCGGCTTCTTCGAGGACCTGCGCGTTGAAAGCCTGGCCCAGCTCGCGGAAATCCCCTTTGAAGGCTACGCCATCGGCGGGCTCTCCGTGGGCGAATCCACCGAGGAGATGTACCGCATCCTGAACCACATCGCCCCGGCCATGCCCGAAAACAAGCCCCGCTACCTCATGGGCGTGGGCACGCCCATGGATATCCTCGAAGGCATCGGCGCGGGCGTGGACATGTTCGACTGCGTTCTGCCCACGCGCAACGCGCGCAATGGCACGCTGTTCACCTCCCTCGGCAAAGTGAACATCAAGCGCGCGGAATTCCGCGAGGACGACGCGCCCCTGGATCCGGCCTGCAACTGCTACACCTGCCGGAATTTTTCCCGCGCCTACCTGCGCCACCTCTACACCGCGCGGGAAATCCTCTCCTACCGGCTGAACTCGATCCACAACATCGCGTTCTTCCTGGAGCTGGCCCGACAGTCCAGGGAGGCCATCGAGCAGGGCCGCTTCGCGCAGCTCAAGGCGCATTACCAGCATATCTACGGTACGGACGGGCGCGATGCGCCCAAGGGCGGCGCACAGCACAAACCCAAGAAACGGTTCGGATGAAACGGACGCTGGCGCTGCTGTTCCAGGCCGTGGGTGCGGCCACCCTGCTCGGGGCGCTGGCCTTCGGCGTGCTCATGGCCTTTGCCGGACAGTGGCTCCAGGTGGACGACGGCCCGGCCCGCTCCGACTACATCCTGCCCCTGGCCGGGGACGGCAATCGCGTGGTCCACGCCGCCGCGCTCTACCACCAGGGCTGGGCGCCCAAAATACTGGTCAGTCTGGCGTATGAAGACCCGCCCACTCCCCTGGACGAACTGAAGGCCCGCATGGGCTACCCGCGGTTCGCCTCATGCCGCGAGTGGGACGAGGCCGCCTATGCCGTTCTGGACGTGCCTCAGGCCACTCTGGAATTTTTCGGCAACGGGCACATCTCCACCGTTGAGGAGGCCGAGGCGCTGCGCGCCCATCTCCAGGCCGCGCCCGTACGGCTCCTGCTGGTGACCTCGCCCTACCACGCGCGCCGGGCCAAGACGATCTTCGAGCACGTCTACCCGGAAGCCACGATCCGGATGGTCATTGCTCCGGGCGAGCGCTTCCGCGAACGCTGGTGGGCGGACCAACAATCCGCGCAGATGGTGGTTCTGGAAACCGCCAAGACAATTCATTATCTCCTGGGCGGCGTGTACCGCTCCACCGACCCCACGCCCTGATTTTCCGCTCCGCTCCGTCACGCCGGTTGACTTTCCCTGTAGCGGTTCCACCCTCTTTGCTGATGAACATAGCAAGGAGACCGTCATGCACAGTGATCCGCCCATCCGGACAAAGAACGAATTGGCAGGGGAAACCAGTCCCTACCTGCGACAGCACGCGGACAATCCTGTCCACTGGCTGCCCTGGGGCGACCGGGCCTTTGACCTAGCCCGCACGCAGGACAAACCCGTGCTGCTGTCCATCGGCTATTCCGCCTGCCACTGGTGTCACGTCATGGCCCACGACTCCTTCGAGGACATGGAGACCGCCGCCCTGCTCAATGAACATTTCGTCTGCGTCAAGGTGGACCGCGAGGAACGCCCGGATGTGGACGACCTGTACATGACCGTCTGCCAACTCATGACCGGTTCGGGCGGCTGGCCCCTGACTTTGATCCTGACCCCGGAGCGCAAAGCCTTTTTCGCGGCGACCTTCATTCCCAGAGAAAGCCGGGGCGGCCGCCTGGGCCTCAAGGAACTGGTTCCCCGCATCGGCACGGTCTGGCGCACGCAACGGCAGGCAGTTCTGGACGCGGCGGAACGCACCACCAACGCCATCCGGGAACTGGGTGCGGCTCCCTTGAGCGCAGCCGGGCAGTCCGGAATGGACCTGCCTGGAATCGAAACTCTGGACCAAGCGCGGCGGGAGCTGGAAGCCCGATACGATGCGGACCGCGGCGGATTCGGCAGCGCTCCCAAGTTTCCCTCGCCGCATGTGCTGCTCTTCCTCTTGCGCGAATACCGGCGTGGCATTGAGCCCGCCGCCCTTGAAATGGCCCTGCACACCCTGCGGGCCATGCGCCGGGGCGGTGTCTACGACCAGATCGGCTTTGGCCTGCACCGCTACTCCACGGATGAACACTGGCTTCTGCCCCATTTCGAAAAGATGCTCTCCGACCAGGCCCTGCTGGCCCTGGCCTGCCTGGAGGCCCATCAGGCCTCGGGACAAACCGAATTCGCGGACATGGCCCGTGAAATTTTCCGCTACACGCGACGCGACCTGCAAACCCCGAATGGTCTGTTCTCCACGGCCGAGGATGCGGACTCCGAAGGCGAGGAAGGGAGATTTTATCTCTGGACGCCCGAGGAATTGATCCAAACGCTGGGACAGGAGGACAGCGCCCTGGCCATGCGGATCTTCGGAGTCAAACCCGGCGGCAATTACCTTGATGAGGCCACTGGACGGCCCACGGGCAAAAGCATCTTACACCTGCCCCTTGCCCCAGCGGAAGCGGCCCGACGCGAGGGACTGGAACCGGACGTGTTTGACTCGGCATGGGAACGCATCCGCAGGCGTTTGCTGGCCGAACGGGAAAAACGCGTGCGCCCGGGACTGGACCACAAGGTGCTCACGGACATGAACGGGTTGATGATTGCGGCCCTGGCCAGGGGTGCGCGGGTCCTGGGGGACGAAGCGCTCCTGGATGCGGCGGAACGAGCCGCAACAGCCCTGCTCGCCCGCCATACCGTGGATGGCGCACTGCGGCACTGCCTGCGCGGGACGGCTGTCGCCGTGCCCGCGCTCCTGGACGACTACGCCTTTCTGGCCTGGGGAATGCTGGAGCTGCACGAGGCGAGCCTGCGACCACAATGGCTGAAACAGGCCCGAAGCCTGACAGCGGCGCTCCAGGAACGCTTCGAGGACCGGGAACTAGGCGGTTTCTGGCGGACGCCCGAAGGACAAACAGAACTCCCGGCGCGGCGCAAGGACGCTTACGACGGGGCCGTGCCCTCCGGCAACTCCGTCGCGGCCTGGGTGCTGTTGCGGCTGGCTGTGCTGGACGATGATGATCGCCTGCGCCAAAGCGGGCTGGGCGTGCTCCGGGCCTTTGCCGCTCCGCTCGGGCAGCATCCGTCCGGGTTCGCCTTTCTGCTCTGCGCCCTGGGCGCGGCGCACGAACCGTCGTTCCGGGTGACTCTGCCCGAAGACAAGGAGGCCTGTGGGGCCTTTCAGGCCGCCCTGCGACAGCGCTACCTGCCGGACGTGGTCCTCACGACCGCGCCCGTCACACTCCCCGGCACGCAGAATCACGCGGTCCAGGTCTGCACGGCAGACGCCTGCCTGCCGTCGGTCAGGACGCCTGCGGAGCTGCTGCGCCAGCTTGCGGACAGACATCGGTCTCGTCCGTAATCTTGTCGGCATAGTCCGCCAACGAGGCATTGGCCGGATCCCTGTAGGCAGCGTGCGCCAGGGTGTCGAAAATCTCATCCACAAACCCGAAACTGCGGCCCACGCCCTCGTCCTCGCCCCCGGCAACAATGGCGCGCTGCACGTCCGTGATGCGGATGCTCTCGGGCAGACGGGCCGGATAGTAACGCAGGTCCTCCCCGTCCTCGGATGAAACGCAGAGGCCCGCGGAGGCCATTTGCCCGAACAGCTCAATGACCATCTCGCGCGGAATCATCAGCCGGTCCGAAATCTCGTCCACACTGGGCAGGGTGCAGCCTTCCCGAAACGGGCGCGCAATGAGCAGCAACATGACCACGGCGAGCTTCTGGCGCTGCACAAGGCTGGCCTTGCGGATGAACTGCTGCTTGGTGAAGCGGCGCAGGTGCTGCACGGCCACGCACATTTCCGCGCCGAAAAGCACGATGATCCAGCTGATGTACAGCCAGATCAGGAAGAGCGGGAGTTGGGCAAAGCTGCCGTAGATGGCGTTGTAGTTGTTGAAGCCCATCTGCCAGCGAATGTAGGCGCCCTGGGAGAGCTGCCAGAGTATGGCGGCCACCCCCCCGCCCAGCGCCGCGCTCTTGAGCTGGACCCTGGTGTTGGGAATGAACGAATAGGTGAAGGTGAAAGCCAGCCAGATCAGTACCAGAGGCGCGATCTTGAGCAGGAGACCCTCCAGCCAGCCCAGGCCGGACACTTCCATGACCCGCTGCACGATTTCACTCTTCTGCACCGTGACCGTGACGCTGGTGGCCACGAGGAAGATCAACGGCATGATCAGAATCACGGAAAAGAAATCCGTGAACTTGCGCCAGGGGCTGCGCCCGCGCCGCACGCTCCAGATGGTGTTGAAGGCCTGCTCCACAGAGGAGACCATGGAAAAGACCGTGACGAGCAGAAAGGTGACTCCCATCCAGCCCAGGGTCTTGACGTTGGTGTTGTCGATGTAGCCGACAATGGATTCCACCACCTGTTCGTTGCCCGAGGCCATGCGGCTGAGCAGGTCGTGGATGAATTCGGAATTCTGGAGACCAAAGCCCTTGGCGATGGAAAAGGCCACGGCGAGCAGCGGCACGATGGAGAGCATGGTGGTGAAGGTCAGCGCGCCCGAGCGGATCAGACATTGATTGCCAAGAAAGCCCTTGAAAACCAGATAGAGCCAGCGGGAGAATCCAGAAAGCCGGGTTTTGCGATGCGCATTACCGTCATCCCAGATGTCCACCGTGAACCAGCGGAGGAGTTGCGGGATGACCCCGCCGAGTCTCTTGTCGCTCATGTGCGCAGCTCCCTGTTGGAGATGATCATTCTCCATTCTGCATACACGTCCGGACCGCCTGCGGGCAAGTCCGGATCAGCGCTTTGCGCACGCGGGGATCAGAACAGCAGGTCCCGCAAATACTGGAACGGCTTCAGTGGAATGCCCAGGATGTCCTTGACCGTGTTGGTGATCAGTTCCCCGCCGGGAACCTGCACGGCAGGATCGTCCAGGCAACCCACAATGTTCAGCGGAACCGTGGGGCCGGCTGTATAGTTGGCCTCCAGCTCCAGATCAATGGTGTTCGTATCGATGTTGAATTCACCGCGCCCGCTCAGGTTCATGAACGAGGCCTCCATCTTGAAATCCTCGTTGTAGAACGCGCCGTGGTCGATGCGGAAGAGTGCGCCAGCGCCGTTGAACCGGTTCCGGCCATTGAGAATGCTCTCCTCGCCCTCGGCAAGCTTTTCTCGCCCGGCCTTGCCGGAAAACTTGTACGATCCATCCATGACCGTGAATCCGCCCCGGCCCTCCAGGTTGGCGATGATATCGTCATCCGTCGCCCCAAGGCTCTGCACATCCATGAACAGCGTGCCCCGGCCCAGGACATACTCCTTGCCGCCCACATCCGCCATGAACGGCCCGGCTTCAAAATCATCGGCCCGGACGTTCAGCGACAGGACGATAAACTCCTTGGTGGAGCGGGCCGTGAATCCTCCTTCCAGCTTGCCGCCGTAGAAAGTTCCGTTCAGCGGCGTCCCGGTCAGTTGGCCGTCCTTGGCACGCACATCGGCCACCAGGTCCTTGAAGTGCAGCTTGTAGAGGATCAGATCCTTGACCCGCAGCGTGCCCTCGGCGTTCAGGTCCCGCAGGGTTTCCACGGGAAGCCCGATGGGCCGGAGCTGCGTCGGGTCCACACATTCCTTGGGATCGCGCCGTTTGGCCTTCTTGGGCCGGTACTGGTCAATGTCCACGGTTCCGGCGGAGAGGTCGAAGGTCAGCTTGCCCGTCTTGTAGTCCTCAACGCGAATTATGCCCGTGGCCACGGCCCCGTCCATGCCAATCTCGCAATGGTGGAACACGGCCTTGCTCGGCGTGACCGAATACTTGCTGCTGATCCGGATGTTCGTGTAGGCCTTTTCTCCACGCGGCTTGCCGGGCTTGAGCGTCATCCAGCGCAGCAGTCCGCGCGGATCGTTGGTGTCATATTTCAGATCGCCGGTCAGGGTGTAGTCCTTTTCGAAAATACGATGCCCCTCAAGGGTGGCGCTGAGATCCCCCCCCAGACCAGCAATCCGCACGTCCTGCAGGCGCAGGTGCTGCTTGTCCAGCTCCAACTCCCCATTGACGAAGAAATCCATGGCCGGGGCGTAGTCTGGCAGATCCCCGCCTTCGTAGCGTCCTTTGATCTTCACGTCATCCAGGCGCAGTCCTTCGTAATTCCGGTCCATGCGCATCAATCCTGTAAAGGAGGCCCAGGCGTCGTAATCCCGATCCGCTCCCTTGCCACCCCCCTTAAGACTGAAGGCATAGCCTCCTTCCTTGTAGGCCGCACGCGTGGCCTTGAATTCCACCTGGAATCCCGCTTTGCCCAGCGCTACCCGGCGTCCGGTCTTACTGTCTTTCGGTTTGGTCCGCACATTGGCGGCGCTGAGTTCGTAGTCGAAACTCCCCTCAGCCGTGAGGAGCACATCGTCGATGACATCGCTCCCCTTGAGATTCGTGGACGGTACGGCAACGGAATACGCCGCGCTCCCGCCGCCGTCGAGAACGTATGCGCTTCCGGTCAGAAACGGCAAGTCCGCGGCCCTGGCCCCTTCGATACGCACGTCCAGACCCAGGCCCAGCCGGTAGCCTCCCTCCTCTTCATTGCGGGAAATGTCGCCCCGAAAAGCCGAAGCGAAGTTCCCGCTCTTGATCTTCCCCTGTCCCACGTCCACCTGGAGTGTACCGTTTCCGCAACTCGCCTCCCAGTGGGAACCCTCGATCCGCGCGCCCGCGAGCTGGACCGAGGCGAGATCCACCGTGCCCTTTGCTCGGGCCGCACAAAAAAACTCAGGGAAAAAATCGTTGAGATAGAACGGTTCATCCACAATGAAGTTGGGATAATAGCGGTCAAAGTCCAGTTGGGCGCCCGGGCTCGCGAACCGGTAGACGGGATCGGTGTAATACTCCACGGTAAATCCGCC
>JBFWMD010000062.1:0-22649 GCA_050251775.1 Desulfovibrio sp. | reverse complement strand
CTCGTCACCAGTAAGGGGGCGTCCATGGAGGCGCCCATGGACTGGGCCACGCCGAGAACACAGCTATATCTCACCGTGACCGGCAATGCATATACCGAGAATAAAGCCACGGGCATGGGGCTTCGTTCCATCACCCTGCTGCCCCCACCGCCGGATCCGGCCCAGTTCGAGGCCGGACTGGACGAGGTGCTCGAAGATTTCGACCTGCGCGGCGAAAAGGTCCTGCCGTTCATCGACGTGCCGGAAATCTTGCCCGCGCCCCTGCCCGACCCGGAAGCAGTACCCGATGCCGCGCCCGATGCCTCTTCCGGACAGGGCGCCGATGCGGGCGGCGGGATAGCGGGCATGCTCAACGGACTTTCCTCCCTGTTCGTCGGGGAGGCCGTGGCCGACGAGGGCTGTGGAGAGTCCCTGGACAAATTTATCGACCAGCAGCGGCGCATCGAGGCGACCCTGGGCAAGACCTCGAACCTGAGCGGGGCCATGAAAGACCTCTTCTGGGACGTGGTCGGCAAAAGCCAGTTTTCCAAGGGCTTTTTGGAGAACGCGCGCAAGGGGCTCGACCTTGCCGGGGCGGGCTGGGACTACGGCAAGGCAGGGTACGACGCCTACGGGAAGGACGACGCGGGCGGCATGGCCTTGGCCATGACCCAGATGACGCTGAAGGTCATGCTCGATTCCTGCAAGACCGAGGCGGACCTCAAGCAGTTCAACAGCCTGACGCGCAAGCTGCTCGCCTCCTCCCTGAAGAAGATGAGCAAGGAGCAGCGCAAGAAGGTCCTGGAACAGCTCTCCGTAGCTCTGGGGCGACAAAAGACCTATGCCGAGGCCCTGGGCAAGGCTCTGGATTACAATCCCGGAACCGAGGGCGGGCAGATCGCCGGAGGCGAATACAAGGAAGCGCTGTTCACGGTCACTTCCGGCGTGGTCATCGCCTTTTTCCCGCAGGTGGGCATTGCCAAATCCGCGTGCAAGGTCGCCTATGAAGGCCTCAAGGCCACCAGGGACTGGGTGGTGGATACGAACGTGGCCGATCTCTACAAGGCCTACCGTGAGGAGGTCGGCGGGGGCGGCACGGGATCGCGGGAATTTTACAACATGCGCTCCATGCACGACAGTCCGGCCCGGCTGAAAACCATCAGCCTGATGCGCGCCATGGGCATCGGTTATGACAAGGACGGCAAGGAACTGCCCATCAAGGATTCCGATGTGGACAGGTTCCTGGAAGCGAAGTTCAAGAAGTGGTACGAGATCGAACAGGAAGGCGAGAAGCGCGCCGACGCTTACAGCAAGATCAAGGACGACTACCTCACGGCCGATGCCTCCTGCAAGAGCGGCCTGCGCGACCGGCTTTGGCCCAAGGGGCTCTACGGCGCGACCTACCAGTACAACAAGTACATGGACCCGTGTTACTACGAAAAGCAGATGTTCGAGGAGTACGCCAAGCTTCGGCTGCGTATTCGCGGGGAGCTGGAGAAGTGGCGTCAGAAGGGCAAGAAGGGAGAATGCGACGCAGAACGAGCGGACTATTACTCCGGAAGCCTGGCCTGCCGCCTGCTCTCTGGCGGGGAGGACGCCTACCGCAGCTATTTTGCCACGGTGCTGAACGACTGCAAACTCCTGCCGGAGCCCAAGGAAATAATGGTCGAGAAGTATAAGCAGCGCGTGGAGGAACGGTTTACAGGGATGCGCAGCAACAACGCCACGAATCTGTTGCAGCACATGGAACGTGTGGATTTGCTCAATTGTCTCTGCAACCGCTACTCCATCATGGGCAGCAATTGTTCATACCATCCCGAAAAGTTGGAAAATTGTGGCGGCAGCGGCCCTTGCGTTCAGGGCAACTGGGGCTGCGGCCGGCTGCCTCTGCCCACGGACGAGAAAGCCATGGCCTCCTGCCAGATCGCCAAGCGCATAGCGGAAAAGGCCGTGGAACAGCGGCTGGCGGGTGACGTGCCCTAAGGGACTGGACCACCATCCTCTGCTTCTGGAAATCGTTTAAACGCTGCGGAAGGAAGATTCATGCTGGAGAGGATTTTTACGGCAATACAGTTCTGGATTGGATCATCGCCCTGAGCATCATCGGCGGCGTCGTTGTTTTGAAGCTCATCTACTGGATTTTCAAGAAGGTCATGCGCCGACTGACGGATAAGACCAACGCCGTGAATCTGGAGATCCTCAAGCAGTTCGCCGCGCATGGTCTGGACATGGCCTTCCCCACGCAGACCCTGCAACACCTGCCCATCGAGGTGATTTCAAGCAAGTAAAGCTTGTCGCAGTGCCTGATCCACCGCCCGTACTGCTGTCTTCATACTGAAACAGCCGGTGCGGGCGGTGTTTTTGGGTTGGCGGTTCATGGAATTGGTTTCCAGGAGCGACTTTTTTTGTCCGGGGACCTCCCAGTGAACGCCCAAATCGGATTGGCTCGAAATAAGAAGAGCCGCCCTCGCATCTGAAGGCGGCTCCGGAAAAATGGTGGGCCAGGAAGGATTCGAACCCTCGGCCAACGGCTTAGAAGGCCGTTGCTCTATCCACCTGAGCTACTGGCCCGGTTGGGATGATTTTCCTATACGGAGCAAGCCGTACGGGTCAAGCGAAAATCGGTCCGGCCCCTTTGTCAGCCGAGGAAGTTATAGAGTTTGATGAAGTCGTAGTAGCTGTATTCATCAAAGGACACGCCCACCTGGACTTTGTCGCTGGTTTTGCGGACCCGGCTGGTCTTGCTGGTGAATTGCACGGGCTGTTCCTCCTCGGGCAGGGTGAGCACCAGGTCGAATTTATCCGGGTTGTTGACCAGTTCCTTGAGCATCCGGTGGTCCTTGGGCAGGGAGAGCAGCGCTCCGCCCAGGGAGATGTTGACCATTTCGATTTCGCTTGGCTGGATTACGGCTCCGCCCGCCTTGAACTGGATGGCGGCGGGGACGGCCATGTCCTTGCGGGCGTATTTACGTTTTTCCTTGTCGCCGGTCTCGCGGGCGCCCCGCTTTTTCAACTCCAGGTCTTCCTCCTGGCGCAGGTGCTGTTCAAGAACCGTCCGGACCAGCGTGGAGAATGAAATATTCTGCGACTCCGCAAGCTCGCTCAGGGCGTAGACGAGTCGAGGATGCAGAGGGATGCTGACGTTGATGTTTTCCATGACGGCTGGCCTCCTCGAAGCCTTGAAGACCACGGATGAAAAAATAATTATTATGCCATCGGGGCGAATAAATCAACTTACTTGGAGCATGGGAAGCGCTCCGCCGGCAAGGGGGGCGTGGTCAATGCGCTTCAGTGCGGCCCATGAAGGGCAGCATAAGCAAGGCCATGAGCAGCAGTGCGATGGCGGCGCCGGAGGGACTCTGTTCAAAGGTCGCGGTATCGACCTGTGTCGGGGGATCGGGCTGCTTGGCCTGCCGCAAGGTTTCGATGCGCGGGATGCTGCGAGCTGCGGAAACCATGTTGTTTCCCAGCGGCGAGCCCGAGCGGTTGAAGTTACGGAAGTATACGGCGTCGGAGGAAAGGTTCATCTCTGACGCCCCGGCAATGGAGAACGGTTTGTTTTGCAGGACAGAGGCATTTCCGTCGGCCTGACCGGCCATGGCCGCGATGGGGAGGGCTGTGAGCAACAACAGGAGCATAGTTGCAACGAGGGAGTACTTCATCATTTAATCCTTATTGCCATGTCGCGGGCCTACTTTGACCGAAGGGCGACCAGCTTCTGGGCTGGTCTCATACGGGAAAAAATACAGAACGTCATTAGATATCTACGAGGTACATCATCTTTTCCGCCATCGGAAGAAAGTACCAATTTTCTCTGGAGACGGTTCGTCATCGGCGTTGCGCCCGGAAAAGTTGAGGGCGTGCAAAGAGAAACTGGACTTCGCTGGAGCGCGCTCCTAAACTGCGACGCCATGAAAACCGGGGAGGGACGCAATGCCGTTTCATTCATTTGAAGGGATAGCCGAATACCTGGACGGGTTGGGGCTTTTCCATATGGACCTGAGCCTGGAGCGGGTCGCGCGGTTCGCCTCGACCTTTGGCGCGTCGGACTTTCTGGTGGCCCATGTGGCCGGGACCAACGGCAAGGGTTCCACCTCCGCGTTTATTGAACGGCTGGCCCGGGAGCACGGGGTGCGGACCGGCCTGTACGCCTCACCCCATTTTCTCGACCTGCGCGAGCGGGTGCTCGTGGGCGGAGCCTGGCTCGGGGAGGCGGAGTGGGTCGCGGCTGCCAATGAGGTGGACGCCCTGGCCGGGGATGCGGGCCTGACCTATTTTGAGTTTTTGACTTGTCTGGCCATGAGCGCGTTTCGCGCGGCCGGGGTGGAACTGGCCGTGATGGAGGCGGGGCTCGGGGGACGCTGGGACGCTGTCCGGGCCTTTGGCTCTGACGTGGCCGCGTTGGCGTCCATCGGGCTGGACCACATGCAGGTGCTCGGCCCGACCCTGGAAGACATTGCCTGGGACAAGGCCCACGTGATTCGCGCGAAGAGCCGGGCCTTCAGCGCCCCGCAGGACGAGCGCGCCGCCGCTGTGCTGCGCGAGCGTGCTGAGCGGGTCGGGGCGGACCTGGTTTTCACCTCGCCGCTGGCGGGAAAGCTCGGGATGCGCGGACCGCATCAGCGCGTCAACGCGGGACTTGGGCTGGCCGTTTGGGAGGAACTGGCCCGGCGCATGGGCATTGCCCCGGACCACGACGCCTGCGAACGCGCCGTGCAACGGGCCTTTGTGCCGGGGCGCTTTCAGGTGCTGGAGGAGGGGGGATGCGTGTGGATTCTGGACGGGGCGCACAACCAGCCCGCGTTGGAGGTCTTGGGCGCGACCCTGAGCGCCGAACGGCTCGCGCCTTCGGCCCTGGTGGTCTCCTGCATGCGTGACAAGGACCTCGAACAGATGGTTCCGCAACTGCGTGCGCTCACGTCCGGGCCGGTGTTCTGTCCGCTGATTCCGCAACACGAACGCATGCTCCCCGGCGCAAAGCTGGCCGCGCTACTGGGGCGCGACGCCGTGGCGATGCCGGACAGCCGGACCGCCTTTGACCAGGCCGCAGGCACGGGTGGTCCCGTGCTGGTCTGCGGTTCCTTGTATTTGCTGGCTGAGTTCTATAGATTCTTTCCCCGCCATCTAAAGCGCGAGGTGGATTGAGGTTCGCGGCGCGGGAGCGGTCCGCGCTGTTCGCGATCCCTGCCGTTGCAACGGCAAGGACGCCTTGCCCTGGTATTTCATGGAGGTTTTCTTGTCCGAACTCTATCGCAGCCTGCCCGCCGTGGACCGTGTTCTGGCCGGACTGGCCGAGACCCCGGAGCTGGCCGGGATACCCCGTTCCCTGCTCAAGGATCTGGTGAATACCTTTCTCGAACTGCGCCGGGAAGACATCCGCGCCGGGCGTATTGCCGACCCCGCGGAACTGGAGTTGGAACGGCTGCTCCCGGACCTGACCACGTTTGTCCGTTCCGGGGCCGGACCCCATTTCCGGCGCGTGCTCAACGCCACGGGCGTGGTCGTGCATACCAATCTGGGGCGTTCCCTGTTGGCCGAGGAAGCTGTGCGCGCCGTGGAGGACGCCTGCCGCAATTATTCCAATCTGGAGTTCGACCTGACCACGGGCAAGCGGGGCAGCCGCTACAGCCATGTGGAGGAGCTCTTGCGCCGTCTGACTGGGGCCGAGGCCGCCCTGGTGGTCAACAACAACGCCGCAGCCGTGCTGCTGACCCTCTCCACCCTGGCCGCCGGGCGCGAGGTGGTCATCTCGCGCGGGCAGCTTGTGGAGATCGGCGGTTCGTTCCGCATTCCGGACGTGATGGAGCGCAGCGGCGCGATCCTGCGCGAGGTGGGCGCCACCAACCGCACCCATCTGGCCGACTACGAGCGGGCCGTGAACGAGAACACCGGCGCGCTGATGCGCGTGCATACCTCCAATTTCCGCGTGGTGGGCTTCACCAAGGAGGTCTCCCTGGCGGAGATGCGCACCCTGGGCGACCGTTTCGGCCTGCCCGTGCTCGAGGACCTGGGCAGCGGAGCGCTCCTGCGCCTGCCCGGCCTGGAGGGCGAGCCCCTGGTCCAGGAAGTGGTCCGCGAGGGCGCGGACGTGGTCACCTTTTCCGGAGACAAGGTCCTGGGCGGCCCCCAGGCGGGCATCATCGTGGGCCGCGCCGAATTCGTGGATCGGATCAAGAAGAACCCCATGAACCGCGCCTTGCGCATTGACAAGATGACCCTGGCCGCCCTGGAGGCGACCTTGCGGCTCTGCCTCGACCCGGAACGCGCCCTGGAGGCCGTGCCCACCTTGCGGATGATCGCCGCGCCCTTTGAGACGCTCAAATCCCAGGCCGGACGGCTGGCCCGGCTGCTGCGCGGCGCGCTGGGCGAAGCCGTGGAGATCTCCACCCGACGGGCCATGTCCCGTGTGGGCGGCGGGGCCTATCCGGAAACAGACCTGCCCACTGTGCTGGTGGGGGTCCGGCCCCTGTATCTTTCCGTGGAAGTGCTGCGCGACGCTCTGCTGCGCACGGACCCGCCCCTGGTGGGCCGTGTGGAGGACGGCGCGTTCTGCCTCGACCCGCGCACCCTGCGCCCGGACGAGCATCCGCTGGTGGCCCGCGCCCTGGGCGCGGCGCTGTCGGCGTAACCCCCAAGGAGTATGAATGAGCAAGAACGTATTGGAATACAAGCCGCTCAATGGCTGGCGCGTCTACGCCTCCGAGGAGCACCGCGAGGGCATGGACGCCCTGGCGGCCCGCTACGTCCGTTTTCTTTCCGAATGCAAGACCGAGCGCGAGGTCATGCACTTCGTGCGCGAGCAGCTGGAGTTTGCCGGATTCGCTGATGATCTGGCTTCCGACAAGTGCTTCCGGTTCAGCCGGGGCAAGACCGTATTCATGGCCCGCAAGGGGCGACGGCCCCTGTCCGAGGGCTTTCGCCTCGTGGGCGCCCATGCGGACGCGCCGCGCATCGACTTCAAACAGCGGCCTCTGTATGAAGACCTGGGACTGGGCCTGGCCAAGACCCACTATTACGGCGGCATCCGTAAATACCAGTGGCTGACCATCCCCCTGGCCCTGCACGGCGTGGCGGTCCTCAAGGACGGCACGCTGGTGGACATCCGCGTGGGCGAGGAAGAGGACGATCCCGTCCTGACCATCACGGACCTGCTGCCCCATCTGGCCTACAAGCAGGTGGAAAAGAAGGTCTCCGACGCCTTCGAGGCCGAGAGCCTGAACGTGGTCCTGGCGCACGAGCCGGAATTGCCCGCCAAGGCTGATCAGGACGGCAAGAACGACGAGGATGACAAGGACCAGGACAAGGCCCTCAAGGTCAAGCCCCGGCTGCTGGAGCTGCTTCACGAGCGCTACGGGCTGGTGGAGGCGGACCTCATGAGCGCCGAACTCCAGATCGTTCCCGCAGGCCCGGCCCGGTACGTGGGCCTGGATTCCGCGCTCATCGGCAGCTACGCCCAGGACGACCGCGCCTGCGTCTACTCCGCGCTGGAAGCCTTTCTGGGCTTGGAGGACGATCCGGAATTCACACAGATCGTGCTCTTCTGGGACAAGGAGGAAATCGGTTCCGAAGGTGCCACCGGAGCCAAGTCCCTGTTCTTCGAGTATTGCCTGGAGGAATTGCGCGATTCCTGGGAGCCGGGCGCACGCCTTTCAACCATCTTCCAGGCTGGGCAGGCCATTTCCGCGGACGTGCATGTGGGCACGGACCCGAACTTCATGGATGTCTACGAGAAGCTCAATGCCGCCTACCTCGGCTATGGACCCTGTTTCAGCAAATTCACGGGGCATCGCGGCAAGGTCGGCGCCAACGACGCCCACCCGGAATTCATCGGCAGGTTGCGCGCCGTGCTCGACGACGCGGGCGTGCCCTGGCAGATGGCGGAAATGGGCCGGGTGGACCTGGGCGGCGGCGGAACCGTGGCCAAGTTCCTGGCGGTCTACGGCATGGACGTGATCGACATGGGGCCGCCGGTGCTCTCCATGCACAGCCCCTTCGAAATCACCAGCAAGGTGGACATCTACGCCACCATGAACGCCTACCGCGCGTTTTTGCAAAGCTGATTCCTTCCGCGCCGGAGGAGGGGAACCGTCTCACCTCCGGCGCGGTCGGGTTCCAATTCCCAGCTATTCCTTCCGTTCCGCCAGCAGCGTCACATATTCCAGAGGCAGCGAAGTCCGGGCGGCGACCTGCTCCGTGGACATGCCCCCGCGCATCAGCCTGCGCACCAGGGCGGGCAGGGGTTCGCCCACTTCCACGATGTGCCCGTCCGGATCGTGCATGCGGAAGCAGCGCTGCGCCCAGGGCTGCTCCAGGACTTCATGCAGGATATCCGCTCCGGCCCGCACCGCCGTTTCGAACACCGCTTCCAGATCCTCGGACTCGAAGTAGAGTTCGAAGTTGTCCCGCCCAAGGGGAGAAACGGGTGCGGGCTTGCCGAGCAGGGGGCAGGCGTGTTCCGCCAACCAGAGGGAAAAGCCGCCCTTGTAGGCCACGTGCGGGCCGTGGTCGCCAAGCACTTCCTGGCCGAGAAGCCGCTCATAAAACGCGCGCGAGGCAACGAGGTCGCGGACCAGCACAGCCGGTCCTTCAAAGGTGATGGGCATGGAGACTCCTTTTTCGAAAGGCGCTTACCAAAAGTCCGGAGCTTCGTATTGGACGATTGCGTCATCCCGCCATTCATGGAGCAGGGCCAGAGGGGCGAGGCCCGTGAGCGTTTTGATCTCACGGTTGAAGTGGGCCTGGTCGCAATAGCCCGCGATCAGAGCGGTTTCCGCCAGGGGCGCGGTGTTTCGGCGCAGCAGGCGCAGCGCGCGGTGCAGGCGCATGGTTCGGTGCAGTGCTGCCGGACCCACGCCCACCTGGCGGGCGAAAAGGCGTTCCAGGGAGCGTCGGCTCACTCCCAGGGTCGCGGCCAGGGTCGCGACGGTGTGTTTGTTCGCGTCGGCATCGGCAGCGACTGGCATGGGGGGAGAACAGTTCGAGCCGAGCAGTTCCAGGGCGCGCCTTGACAGGGGATCGATTGCGGGCAGCCTGGACAGGAGTTCCAGGAGCAGCCGCTCCATGATCTCCACGCGGCGGGCCGGATCGGGTTCGCTTCCGGCGTGCAATCGCAGCCGCTCCGCAAGGCCGGGGCCGAGCAGTTCCGTCGGACCGGTGTTTTCGGTCAACTCGGCGCAGGGCAGGCCGAGCAGGGGAACGGCTCCACCGGGTCGGAGCCGGATTCCGGTGATGTCGGCGCGTCCGTGCATTTCCACCACACCGGGGCGCATGGACGCGCCTACGATGAACGTACCGGGCTGGGAGGCCGGAACGCCGAGCGGCGTCATGGCGTCGCCGAAGTTGAAGATCACGTCCAGGCAGCCGTCCGGCAGCACGCGAATGCGCCGCGGTCCGCACGCTGGGCAGGGAGCGTGGATGGCCCAGAAGCAGAGCAGGTAGGGCCGCAGGCGCGGATCGGGGCGGAATTGCCGGTAGGGCGGTTTTGCCGGTGTTTCGGTCGCCATGGAGCCGAGGATAGCCTGTGCCGGAACGTGAGCGCAACAGTGGTTCTTGTGGCGGAGGCTTATTTCTTCTATTGTGAACAAATGCGGAAAATCCACTTCGCCAGCAATCCCAAGGAGGCTCCATGCCGCTGATCATGGGCACGGCCGGACACATCGACCACGGCAAGACCACGCTCGTCAAGGCGCTCACCGGCATCGACTGCGACCGGCTCAGCGAGGAAAAGGAGCGGGGCATCACCATTGAACTCGGCTTCGCCCACCTGGACCTGCCCGGCGTGGACAGGCTCGGCGTGGTGGACGTGCCCGGTCACGAACGGTTCGTCAAAAACATGGTCGCGGGCGCGGCGGGCATCGACTTTGTGCTGCTTACGGTGGCGGCGGACGAGGGCATCATGCCCCAGACCAAGGAGCACCTGGAGATTTGCACCCTGCTCGGGGTGCGCCATGGCCTGGTGGCCCTGACCAAAGCGGACATGGTCGAGGCGGACTGGCTGGAAATGGCACGGGAAGAGGTGGCCTCGGCCATGGAAGGCACGTTTCTGGAGGGGGCGCCCGTGATTCCGGTTTCCGGGCGAACCGGCCAGGGACTGGACGAACTGCGCGAGGCCATTGCCGGCATTGTCCGGGAGCTGCCGCAGCGCAGCGCCACAGACCTGTTCCGGCTGCCCGTGGACCGCATCTTCACCATGAAGGGCTTTGGAACCGTGGTCACGGGAACGCTTGTGGCCGGAAGCGTGCGGCTTGGCGAGGACGTGCTCATCTATCCGGAGGAGCTTCCGGCCAAGGTGCGCGGTCTCCAGTCCCACGGCGAGCAGGTGGAGGAGGCTCCGGCGGGCCGTCGGACCGCCGTGAACCTTTCCGGCGTGGAGGTTTCCGAAATCACGCGGGGCGATGTGCTGGCACGGCCCGGCACGCTCTTTCCGACCCTGGCCTGGGACGTGGAGCTGACCTGTCTGGCCTCCTCGCCACGCTCGCTGAAACACCGCAAGGAGGTGCATTTCCATCACGGCGGGCGCGAGGTTCTGGCCCGGCTGTATTTTTTGGACCGCGATGAACTGGCCCCCGGCGAAACCGCCGTCTGTCAGGCCCGCTTTACCGAGCCCATGGTCGGCGTCTGCGGCGACCACGTGGTCTTGCGTTCTTTTTCCCCGTTGCGCACCGTGGCGGGCGGCCTGCTGGTCAACCCGGCGGCGGGCAAGATCAAGCGCCGTTCGGCCCAGGCCGATTTGCTGCGTTCCCTGGCCGGGGCGCAGGGAGCCGAGCGTGTGCGGCTCCGGCTGGAGCTGGCGGGCGTTGCCGGATGCACCGGCGCGGAACTGCCCGTGCTCACGGGGCTGGGACGCAAGGCGTTGGAAGCGGCCCTGCAGGAGGTCTCTTCCAAGGGACAGGTCCTGCTGGCCGACCGTGAGGAGCGCCGCTACCTTTCCTTGACCGCGTTCGAGGAACTGGCTGGAGGCGTGGAAGCGTTTCTTGAGAAGTACCACCGCAAATACGCGGACCGGGCCGGAGCGGGCCGCAGCGAGATCGTCTCGGCCTGGGGACGGGATCTGCCGCCCCGGGTCGTGCATTTCGTGCTGGAGCGGATGCAGAAGCGGGAACGGCTCGTGCCCGAGGGGGACGCGGTGCGCCTGCCTGGTCATGAGGCCTCTCTGGCGGCGGACCAGTCCGCCCTGCGCGAGGCCGTGCTCAAGGCCTACATGGACGGCGGAGCCACGCCCCCGAACCTCAAGGACGTGCTCGAACCTCTGGGCGTGACCGCCAAACAGAGCGCGGAGACCTTCCGTCGGTTATTGGACGAAGGCCTGCTCGTCCGCGTCAAGGAAGAGATGTTTTTTCATGCTCCGGCGCTCAAAGACGTGGAAAATGCCGTGCGCGGATTTCTTGAGGAAAAGGGCGAGATGGCCGCGCCTGATTTTAAGGAATTGACTGGACTTTCAAGGAAGTACGCCATTCCCGTACTGGAGTATCTGGACCGTGAAAAGGTCACCGTACGGGTCGGGGACGTGCGTCGGCTGCGAAGGGCTTAAATTAACGGCATAAATTTTGCTTTCATTGCGGCATGCCGTAAGTTGCCGAACAGATGCGCCGAAGCGCTTTCAATGGGAGTAGTTATGAACAGCAAACGCTTGATCGCCCTGGTCTCGATACTCTGTCTTTTGACGCTGGCTGCCTGCGCCAAACCGCAGGCCGAGATCATTCCCCGCGAGTCCTACGAGCAGCAGCTTGTGGACGCCTCTGCCACAGCTGTGCGGGAAATGCGCCAATTCAGCCGTCCGAAGACCTTTGATTATGCACTGCAATGGGCACAGGGCGTGCTCATCTTTCCCAGCTTCAAGAAGCACCACTGGCTCTCCAGGGTGGAAGGCCGCGACGGCATTCTGCTGGTGCGCGACGCCAGCGGAGCATGGAGCCAGCCCGCCTTCTACAATATCAATAATGATGGGAACGGGCCGCATCCAGCAATGGAAGCGGGCATGCTCATCTACGTTTTCTTCGATCGCGACCTGCTGCTCAACGGGCTCAGCTCTGGGTACAAGCTGCCCGAAGACATCGGCATGATCGTTTCCCACGGCAACGGCCTGGCCGAGGAGTACAATCTTGCTGAGGACCTCTCGGTGCTGCTGTTTTTGGACCAGCCCGGCACGCCCATGGACGGCGCCTTCCTGACCGGTTGGATCTCGTCGCGGCCCACGCCCAACGAGGCCTATTCTGGAACCGATCCTGTGGCCCCGGCTTCGCTGGACACTCCGGCCACCCCGGAGAATATCATGATCAACAAATACTTCGTGTTTCGACCTGTGCAGCAGGTCTGGGACGCCCTGAACAACGTGGTTCCCCAGAATGCGGATGCGGAAGAAGGCAAGGCCGACGCATCCGAGGCGGGTGTGGCTGCGACTCCGGCTTCCTGACAATACTTCCTCCGCAGGAAGCGGTACGGATCGATTCTTTCAGGAGGATGTCACCTTGCTTCGAAACGTGGGCTGGGCTATGCTCGGCCCATGTATTTTTTTGACACCCCGCAACATATCGTTTCCGGACGCCACGTTGTGGTCCGCACCGCACTCGCGCTGCTGCTGGCCGGGGCGCTTTGTGCCTGCGTGGCCGCAAAGCCTCCGGCCGGGAGCGAGGCATCCATCGCCCCGGACCAGGGAGCACAACAGCGGCTCGTGCTTGACGCGGCTCAGGCTGTGGCTGCTCTGCGGGACGAGTCGCGCTACCCCGGTTTTGCCGATGCCCTGAAGCATGCCGAGGGCATCTTGATCTTCCCGAATTATTTCCGCATGGGCTGGATGGTCAATGTGGGCGGCGGCAGCGGCGTGCTGCTCGCACGGGACGCCTTTGGCCAGTGGAGTGCGCCCGCGTTCTACCGCATGGGCAAGGGCGGATACGGATTCTTCGGTGGGATCGAGAAAGGGGCGTACGTCTATCTGTTCAATGATCGCGAATACATGCTTGCGGGCCTGGACTCCGGTTTCGACCTGGGCGCGGACGTGGACGTGGTGGCGCTGACCACGGTGGATCAGGCCGGGGTTTCCCGGCTGGCCACGGAACGTCCCGTACAGCTCTATGCGGACATGAGCGGGCTGTACGCCGGCGTCTCTTTCAGCGGCGGCTTTGTGCGCCCGGATGAGGAGGCCAACGCGGCCTATTACGCCAGTGCGGACGTGGCCCCGGAAAACATCGTGCTGCGCTGGGACCATTGGCGAAGCGACGCCTGCCCGCTCTGGGAAGCGCTTTCCGTCGCTGCGGTCCCGACCGCGTCCGAGTCCAAACAGGGGCCGAAACAAAATCCCCTGGTCCATGACGTGTACACCACGCCGCACTGAGCGGAAGCAACGCCGCTTGTCGTTGCCAGGAGCGACCGAAGCCCGCGTGCCCGGAAGGGATGCGGGCTTTTTTTGGGGGGGAGGGGAATTCGCGGGAAAAGTGTCCAGCGCAGGCGGAAAGAGATAAAAAAAGACGGAGCCGAGGCTCCGTCCGGGAAATCGATGGGGTGGCTGGAGGGAGTTGAACCCTCGGCCTTTAGGGCCACAACCTAACGCGCTAACCAACTGCGCCACAGCCACCATATTCAAGGAACCCACGGGAAACCCGGATTGACACCGGCGCGGGTCTGGGACAAAAGGAGTCCGCCGCCCGTGTGATTTTCCGTGTGAGGAATGTGTCATTAACCAAGCCGGGCGGCTTGGTCAAGTGCAATTTGTTGTGAATATGAAAATAGCTCCCCTGTGAGCGTCAAGACAGAACGGAAGGTTGCATGGAAAAGTTGGTGATCGAAGGCGGCATGCCACTCCAGGGAACGATCCGGGTCAGCGGCTCCAAGAACGCGGCCCTGCCCATACTCATGGCCTGTCTCCTGCCCGAGGGCGAGGTCCGGCTCGGCAATGTTCCCCGCTTGCGGGACATCCAGACCTCGTTGCGGCTCCTGAACATCCTCGGTTGCGAAACCACCTTCGAGGGCAACGACGTGACCGTGAATGTGCGAGAGCTGAAGACCGAAGCGCCCTACGATCTGGTCAAGACCATGCGCGCCTCGGTGCTCTGCCTGGGACCGCTGCTCGCGCTCAAGGGCGAGGCCAAGGTCTCGTTGCCGGGCGGCTGCGCCATCGGCGCCCGGCCTGTGGACCTGCATCTCAAGGCTCTGGAGCAGATGGGCGCGGTGTTCGAGCTGACTTCCGGCTATATTTTCGGCCGTTGCGACAAGCTTCGTGGCGCGCACATCACTTTTGACTTTCCCACGGTGGGCGGCACGGAAAACTTGCTCATGGCCGCGAGCATCGCCGAGGGCGAGACCATTCTGGAGAACGCGGCCCGCGAGCCCGAGGTTCAGGACCTGGCCAACTTTCTCAACGCCATGGGCGCGAAGATCAGCGGGCAGGGCACGTCCGTGATCCGCATTCAGGGAGTTCCGGCCCTGCGGGGTTCGGACTACCGCGTGATGCCCGACCGCATCGAGGCCGGGACCTATATGGCCGCCGCGGCCATTACCGGCGGCGAGGTCCTGCTGGAGGACTGCCCCTGCAATGAGCTGGATGCGGTCATGGCCAAGTTCCGGAACATGGGCGTGGAGTTGGAGGAGCGTCCGGACGGGTTGCTTGTGCGCCGCCACGCCCGGCTCCTGGGCGTGGACGTGACCACCCAGCCGTATCCGGGTTTCCCCACGGACATGCAGGCCCAGATCATGGCCTGTCTCTGTCTGGCCGAAGGCGGAGGCGTCATCGAGGAGAAGATTTTCGAGAACCGCTTCATGCACGTGCTGGAGCTGGTGCGCCTGGGTGCGGATATCCGCCTCAAGGGCCGTTCAGCCATGATCCGGGGAGTCAAAACCCTGGTGGGCGCTCCGGTCATGGCCTCGGACCTGCGAGCCAGCGCCTCCCTGGTGGTGGCGGGGCTCGCGGCCCAGGGGCGCACCGACGTGCTGCGCATCTACCATCTGGATCGCGGCTACGAGAACATTGAGGCCAAGCTGAACGGGGTCGGCGCGAAGGTCTGGCGCGAAGAGGAATAGCTCAGATGCGCCCGACCGGGAAACACGGCGGCGGGGTCCGGCCATGCCCCTGAGCAGCGGTTCCGGCTCTCCGGGGGCGGTCGGTCGTTGCTCGCCGCTCCCTTCCTCGGCGCTTTTGGCCTGGCAGATTCTGGTCCTGGGCTTTGCCGCCGGGTTGGCAGCGGCCCGTTGGCCTTTGCCCGGCGCGTTTTGTCTGGCCGGCGTGATCCTGCTCGATGCACGGTCGCGTCGGCCAGCCGCGTTTTGGGCCGTGCTGGGGGCCGTTGCCCTGGGTGGCTGGCTTTATGCCGGGTACGTGCTGCCAGCAGAGCAGCGCGGGTTTCCGTCCTGGTTGCGGGAGGGCGCGTCCTACGAGCTGTCCGGAGTGGTCGATTCCGTGGAAGGCCGGCCAGGCGGACGCTGGCAGGTGGTCCTGGACCAGGTGGACTGCCGCACGCGCGAGGGCGAGCACCGGCTGGCGGAAAAAGTGGTCTGGTACTGGCACGAACCGACCCTGCGCCCCGATCCGGCCCAGCGCGTTTCCCTGCGTTCCACGCTCATGGGTGTCTCCAGCTTCGGCAACCCCGGAGCCTGGGATTACGGCCTGTATTGGCGCATGCGGGGCGTGGGCTACAGCGCCTATTGCAACGGTGGCAAGGGAGTGGAGTTCGGCCCGGCGTCGGACGGTCTGGCAAGCCGGCTGCGCACGGCCCTGCGCGATTCCGTGCTGCGCGGCGCGCCCGAGGGCCAGGGCCGGGCGCTGTTGCTGGCGCTGCTCACCGGGGATCGCTTTGAGCTGGAGCCCTCCACGGTGGATCTTTTGCGCAGGGCGGGTCTGGCCCACACTTTGGCGCTTTCCGGGCTGCATCTCGGGTTCGTGGCGGCCTTTGGCTGGGGCCTGGCCTGGCTGGCCGGAAGAATCCGGCCCCGCCTTTTTCTGCTCTTGCCGCGGCCCAAGCTGGCCGTGCTGTTGTCCGCTCCGGCCATACTGGCGTACGTCTGGCTGGGGCAGGCGTCGCCTTCCCTGGTGCGCGCCGCCCTGATGTTTGCCTTCTGGGGACTGCTTTTGCTGCGGGGTCGGGGCCGGGTGCTTTTGGACGGTCTGTTCATGGCCCTGTTCTGCATTCTGCTTGTTTCGCCCCTTTCCCTCTTTGACATCCGTCTGCAACTTTCGGTGGTGGCCGTGGCGGGCATTGCCCTGCTCTTCCCCCTGATCCGCGTGCGCCTGGGCAAGGGCAGCCCGTGGCGCAGGCTCGCGGGCTGGGCGCTGGATCTTCTTGTCGTGAGCCTTTGCGCCAATCTCGCGCTGCTGCCTCTGACCGCGCGGCTTTTCGGAACCCTGACCCCCAATCTGCTGCCCAACCTGTTCTGGATTCCGCTGCTGGGTTTCGCGGCCATGCCGCTGGGCGCAACGGGCATGCTCTTCGGGGCCGTGCCCGGTCTGGCTTCTTTGGGCACACCCTTGACGACCCTGGCCGCCGGACTGCTGCAATGGATGCTCGGCGTGGTCCAGGGGGCGGACAGTGCGGGGCTGTTGCCGTCCTGGCTGTTGCTGCGTCCGCTCTGGCCGGAACTGGTGGGCGGCAGTCTCCTGCTGGTCTGCGCGATCTTGTATGCGCGGCAGCCCGGAAAGCTGTCCTGGATGGTCCTGTTTTCCGGACTTGCGCTGCTGGCCGGGCCGCATCTGGCCGTGTCCTGGCGGGATGCGCAGCCCGAGTTGCGCCTGGAGGTGATTGATGTGGGGCAGGGGCAGTCCATCCTGATCTCCACACCGGGTGGGGGCCGCGCCCTGATTGACGGCGGCGGACTGCGCAGCCGGACTCTGGAGACCGGGCGGGATGTGGTCGCGCCCTATCTCACGTTGGGCCATGCACCCCGGCTGGATCTGGTGGTTCTTTCGCACCCGCACATGGATCATTACAAGGGGCTGCTGCACATCTTGCGGTTTTTCGACGTGGAGGCCTTCGCACACAACGGCCATTGGCCCGCGGACTGGGCCGGGGAACGTCTGCGGGAACTTTTGGCGCGCGCGGGGCTGCAACCCCGAACTGTGAGTGCCGGTGATGAATTGCTCCTTGGCGGTGGAGCACGTCTGGAGGTGCTGATGCCCCCGGCAGGCGAGGTTCCACCGAGCACGAACGACGGTTCCCTTGTGCTGCTTCTCCGGCGGGATGGGCGCAATCTGGCCGTGCTGCCCGGCGATGCCGAGGCCTGGAGCCTCGGGAAACTCACCAGCGAAGCGCGCGACCTGCGCAGCGACCTGCTTGTGTTGCCGCATCATGGCAGCCGCACCGGGCTTGTTCCCGCTTTTTTCGCTCGGGTTGCGCCGCAGGTGGTCTTCAGTTCCTGCGGGCGGTTTGGCAAGTCCGAACTGCCGGCCCCAGAGGTTCTGAATTTGCCGGAATTGCGCGAAATTCCGGCCTTTGACACGGCGCATTCCGGCCTGTTGCGCGCTGTTTGGCCTTTGGATGGCTCTGGGTCACGATTTGGACCGGCCGCAACAGAGTAAGACCGTGCCAGGCCGGGTGTCCTTGTTGTTTTTTCTTAAGAACTGTGTAGGATATCCCAAATAAACTCATGAGTTCCGGCGAGGAAAGATGGCCGATATCCAGACCAAATTGATGCGGGCTGTGGACAAAATGCCTGGATTCCCGCAGAGCGTGCAGCAAATTCTCGAAATGACCGCCGACATCAATTGTTCCCAGCGGGAATTGGTGGAAGTGATCAAAAAGGATCCGGTGTTCACGCTTAAGATTTTGCGCATGGTCAATTCCGCGTATTTTTCTCTGGCCCAGGAAGTCACCTCGGTGAACCAGGCCAGCGTGTACCTCGGTTTGAACACGCTGAAGAACGTGGCTCTGGGGTTGGCGGTCATCGGCACGTTGCCCATGACCAACCCGGCGGGCTTCGACATGCGGCGCTTCTGGCTGCACTCCCTGTCCGTGGCCGCCGCCGCCCGGCTCCTCGGTGCGCGGCTGGAACAAAAGGGCGGCGTGGAAACGGACTACTTCGCGGCGGGGCTGTTGCACGACATGGGCAAGATCGTCTTCGCGCTCTATGCTCCCGAAGACTATCGCGGCGTGCTGGAACGCAGCCGGAGCCGCAATCTTTCGCTGCACGACGTGGAGTATGAGATTTTTGGTCTCTCGCACGCGGACATCGGTTCCCGACTGGCCTCGACCTGGAACCTGCCGGCGGAACTGACCCGGTGCATCGCGGGACACCATTCCGCAATGGAGGGGTCCCGGCTGACCTCCTGCGTGAGTCTGGCCAATCAGGTCGTCAAGCACCTTGGGTACGGATATGCGGGCAACAGCGTTGTTGAGGAGCTCCAACCGCATCTGGCCAAGCTTTTTCCCGGCGACGTTCCCACCATTGCGGAAAGCCTGACCGAACTCGAGTCCGAGGTGGAAAAGGCCCGCATGTTCGTGCAATTGGGGGGAGTGGCCTGATGCGGGTCCGCTTTTGGGGGGTTCGCGGTTCCCTTCCGGCTCCCGGGCCGGACACGGTGCGCTATGGCGGCAACACCTCCTGCATCGAGGTGCTCTCGGATTCCGGAGACCGGATCATCCTGGACGGCGGCACGGGCATCCGACCGCTGGGGCTGGAATTAGCAGCCCGCTCTCCGATGGATTGCGTCGTCTTTGTGACCCACACCCACTGGGATCACATCCAGGGCTTGCCGTTCTTTGTTCCGCTGTTCATTCCGGGCAACCGCGTGACCATCCACGGTCCCCCTGACCCCGTGAACATGCGCGGCATGGAGTGCGTGCTCGAAATCCAGATGGCTTATCCGTATTTCCCGGTGCGAAAAACCGAACTTCAGGCGGACATTGTCTTCGAAACCCTGGCGGAAGGGCAATGCGTGGAGCGGGGCGCGCTTCGCGTCACCAGCATCCTGATGAACCACTCTTCGTTCAACCTGGGATACCGGGTGGACGACGTGGAGCAGGGGACCTCCCTGTTTTTCACCGGCGACCACGAACCGTTTGCGAACATCTATTCTCCGGAGGAGGACGGGTTTGCGGAATACCAGGAGGCGGTGGATGGCCGCAATGCACGCCTTGACGCACTTGTGGCCGGGGTCGATCTTGTCGTCGCCGATGCGCAGTACACGGAATCCGAGTATCCCACTCGTCGCGGCTGGGGGCACACCGCCATGCCGCAAGCGGTGGAGTTCGCCCTGCGGGCCGGGGCCACGCAAATACTCTTGACGCACCATGAGACCGCGCGTTCGGACAGTGAGCTGGATGCGCTTCTCGTTGAATTACGGCAACGCTATGCCGGTTCCGGCATCGACATCGACTTCGCGCGCGAGGGCGGGATCGTGGAGCCGGCGTCACGGGGTTCCTGAGACGGATCGGTCGCATTCGATTCTCCGATATGCGTGGGTTGCGCCGTCGGGCAAGGTGTGTCATGTACCGCCAGATGAATTGGCATGCGCGGCGGCGATTCCGAGCGCCGGACGGCCTTCCGGAGGTGAAGGTGTACATACGCTGCTGGGGAGCCCGCGGGTCCATTCCCGTTTCCGGGCCGGAATATATCAAATACGGCGGAGATACCGCCTGTCTGGAGATACGGACGGCGGCGAACGACGTGGTCGTCATCGTGGATGCCGGTTCCGGACTGCGTCCTTTGGCGAACCAGCTGATGGACGAAGGGAGGCATGACTACACCTTTCTCTTCACCCACGCCCACTGGGACCATATCCTCGGATTTCCGTTCTTCAAGCCGTTGTATTCCTCCCGCAATACCGTGCATATCTTTGGCTGCCCCATTTCGCAGGGGAACATGCAGACCCTGCTTTCCAAGACCATGAGCGCTCCGTATTTCCCCGTTCCTTTCGACGAAGTGCGCGCGCGCATCGGATACCAGGAATATTGCGACAACCCCCTGGTCATCGATGGCATGCGTATCGAGACCATTCCGCTCAGCCATCCCAACATGGGCGTGGGCTTCCGCTTTACGGAAAAGGACCGGCGCTTCGTGTTTCTCACGGATAATGAACTTGGGTTTCGGCATCCGGGCGGACGGACTTTCGATGAATATGTTCAGTTTTGCGAGGATGCGGATCTGATCATCCACGATGCCGAATATACCCCGGAGGACTATCTGAAACGCCGGGGATGGGGCCATTCCACGTATGAACAGGCCGTGGAACTGGCGCTCGCCGCGGGGGCCGGAATGCTCGGCCTCTTCCACCACAATCAGGACCGGCCAGACACCGAGGTGGACGCCATTGTGGCGCGCAGCAGCGATCTGATCCGTCTCCGGGGCGTTGGGCTTCCCTGTTTCGGCGTCTCCCAGACCTGGTCGGTGAGGCTCTAGGCGGTGACCCATTGTGCGGCTTGCATTTTCGGTGCAAAAGTGAGATTTTTCAAAGGCGCTTCATGCGCCGTTGAATCGATAACCTGATTTCGGAGGGGGAACGATGCGGGCTTTGATCGTTGACGACGACTTCTACTCTCGGAGCATGTTGCATGACATGCTGCGCCCTTACGCAGGTTGCGACATCGCCGTGAACGGCGAGGAAGCCGTGTTCGCCTTCAAGCAGGCGCTGGAGGGTGGAAATCCTTACGATTTGGTCTGTCTTGATCTGGTCATGCCCGAAATGGACGGCCAGCAGGCCCTGCGCGAGATTCGAGCCCTGGAGCACGAGCACGGAACCCATCCGGCGCAGGAGACCAAGGTCATCGTCATCACCATGCTTGACGACAAAAAGGAGACGCACGATGCGTTTTTCCTTGGCGGTGCGACTTCGTATCTCGTCAAGCCCGTAGATCAGGACAAGCTGCTCGATGAGCTTCGCAGTCTGAAGCTCATGGATGAGGTGGAAATCTGAGCATCCGTTTTTTTGCCTGTCCCTTTTGGCGTCCCGGCCCGTTGGGGCTGGATCGTATTTCTTTTTTCGCGGCGTTACGCACCTCCTTTTGTCCATAACGCCCCGCAGGGGGCTTTTTTCTTTCGCAGAGTAAGCAATGAGTCATATTCTTGGCGTGAAATTCACTGATTACGGACAGGTCTACTTTTTTTCCTCCGGCGCTTTTGTGGTCGAGGAGGGGCTGGAAGTCATCGTTCGTACGGAGCAGGGCATGGGCCTCGGCAAGGTGGTCAGTGTGGAGCCCTCGGAAGACGATGATTCCGGTGTCTATACGCCCATTTATCGCCTGGCCAACGAGGAAGATCAGAAAACCCGCCAGGAGAACGAAGACCTGGCCAGGGATGCGTTCCGGTTCTGCCGCAAATGCGTGAGCAGGCGGGAACTGGAAATGAAGCTTGTGGATGTGGAGGTCTTTTTCGACCGCAGCAAGATGATCTTTTATTTCACATCGCCGGGCCGGATCGACTTTCGCGAGCTGATCAAAGACCTTGTGCGCGAGTATCGTACCCGCATTGAATTGCGGCAGATCGGCGTGCGCCACGAGACGCAGATGCTCGGAGCGCTGGGCAACTGCGGTCAGATGTGCTGCTGCCGCCGGTTCATGCGCAAGTTCGTTCCCGTGACCATCAAAATGGCCAAGGAACAGAACCTGTTCCTGAATCCCACGAAAATTTCCGGTATTTGTGGCCGGCTGCTCTGCTGCCTGAGTTTTGAGCAGGATGCCTACGAGCAGTTCCATAAGGAATGCCCCAAGACCGGAAAACGCTTCCAGACTTCGCTGGGAATGGCCCGGATCATCCGTTCGAATTTTTTCAACAAATCGATTACGGCCTTCATGGACGACGGTTCCGAAAAGGAGCTGACCCTTGACGAATGGCAGGAGATCGTGAACAAGCCCCCGAGCGAGGAGACGCTGGCGGCCCAGGAGGCGAGCGCACGCCCGCCACGCGGCCGCGCCCAGGCCCGTTCCACTGGTCGGCCTCGTCCGCGTCCCCTGGGCGAACGCGATGAACGCCCCGAATCCGCGCCTGAAGCCGCGTCCCAGCAGGAAGTCCGTCAGCCCGAGCCGGAACCGGCATCGAAGCAGGAAGAAGACGCCCAGACTCCGCGCGGACAGCAGGAAAAGGACGCAGCGCCCGGCGAGGAGAAAAAAAACCGTTCCGGGCGCAAGCCCCGTCGCCGACGCAAGAAGACACGGCAACCGAAAAAATCCGCCAATTCGAGCGAGCAATAGCTCGCAGGCCATAGGAATACGCCAAGGAGACTCCAGTGGACAACTTCTACATCACCACGCCCATTTTCTACGTGAACGCGAAACCGCACCTGGGGCACGCCTATACCGCAATCATCGCCGATGCCGCGACCCGGTTTCACAAGCTCATGGGCCGGGACACCTATTTTCTGACCGGAACGGACGAGCACGGCGACAAGATCGTCAAGGCCGCCGAGGCCAATGGACAGACCCCCAAGGAATACGTGGACAAGATCAGCGGCCTGTTCAAGGACCTCTGGCCCAACCTGGAGGTCCAGAACGACCAGTTCATCCGCACCACCTCCCCCGCGCACATCAAAGTGGTCCAGGAGATTTTGCAGAAGGTTTACGACAAGGGCGACATCTATTTCGGCGAATACGGCGGCCACTACTGCTTCGGCTGCGAACGGTTCTATACCGAAAAGGAATTGGTGGACGGCAAGTGCCCGCAGCATGAAACCGCGCCCGAATACATCGCGGAGAAGAATTATTTCTTCAAGATGTCCAAATATCAGGGCTGGCTCATCGACCACATCAAGAAGAATC
>JBFWMD010000061.1:0-23106 GCA_050251775.1 Desulfovibrio sp. | reverse complement strand
CGCCCCGACCCCCTCCGCCCAACACCAAATGCGCCTCTCTCCCTTTGCTTTTCCCTACCTCTCTCATTGCTCCCCTTCCCCCCCCATTCCGCCCCGCCCCCCCCGCCTCCTTGCCTCCTCGCCCCTCCGCCCCTCCGCCCGCATCCCATCCACGCCAAGCATATTCCCTCCCGACCCAGTAGAAAATCGACCCGTCCGTGCAGATTCTAAAAGACAACCAGTTCTCTACCAATTAAGTTCTTTCCCAGCCCTTGTTCGGTCTTTCACAAGCGCAACGTCTCAATTTTAGTCAATATTCCGGTCAATTAGAATTCTCCTTCCGCCAATTTGCACCCCTCTTCGCCCTTTCCTACTTGACTGGTAGGAAATTATTCTATACCGCTCGCGGAGGAATTACTTCCGTCCATGACGGAAGCATGGCCGAATGGCCGAACTTCACGATCAACCATCTGATATCCCAGACTTTAGCGTGGATTCAGAGGGTTTATTTGTCGAAACAACCTGAGGGACTGGGACTATGGAGAAACGGAAAACTTTTCTGCACTGTGCTGGATTCCTGATCCTGCTGGCGGCGCTCACGGGCCTTTGCGTGGTGGCCGGAGCGACCGAGCAGACAGGCCCGGACGCCGGGAAGGCGCGGACCGACAAGGTCAGGATCGACGCACTGGGAGCCCTGGGAGGGCTGGAACTCCCGACCGTGACGTTTTATCACGACCGGCACACCGAGGCGCTGGCCAAGGCGGGCAAGAGCTGCGACACCTGCCACAAGAGCCAGGACGGCAAGATGTCCCTGAAGTTCATGCGCGTTGAGGACGCCGACTTCGAGACCGTCAAGAACATTTACCACGACAACTGTTTTTCCTGCCATGAGGAAGCCCGGACCAAGGGCGAGAAGTCGGGTCCCGTGGACGGCGAGTGCCGTCGCTGCCACGATGCCAAGCCCGAGCCTTCCGTCCGCGTGACCGCTGGTTTCGACAACGTCCTGCACTTCCGCCACTGGAATTCCAAGCAGATCGCCGTGAAGGGCGACGAGCAGAACTGTGCGGCCTGCCACCACGTCTATGACGCCGCCGCCAAGAAGACCGTGTACGAGAAGGGCAAGGAATCCACCTGCCGTTCCTGTCATGAGGCCAAGCCCACCAAGGTGGACGGCGTCAAGGTCAGGGCTCTTTCCGAAGCCGCCCATGCCGCGTGTGTGTCCTGCCACCGCGAACAGGCCGAGGCCAAGAAGGAGACCGGACCCCTGACCTGCGCCGGCTGCCACTCCGCCAAGGCACAGGCCGAAACCGCCAAACACGACGCCGAAGCGCTCATGAAGGTCGGCGGAGAACTGCCGCGCCTGCCCATGAAGCAGCCCGACACCGTCCTGCTCTTCCCGGCTCCGGCCAAGAATGCCCAGCCCGAAGTCCTTGCCGACGGCAAGAAGGCCGCCATGCCTCCCGTGGCCTTCAACCATCTGGCCCACGAAAAGAAGAACGACACCTGCCGCGCCTGTCACCACAAGGAGACCGTGGCCTGCGGAACCTGCCACACCGTGACCGGGGACAAGAAGGGCGGCTTCGTGACCCTGGACCAGGCCATGCATCAGGCCGATTCCGCCCGCAGCTGCGCGGGTTGCCACCGTCAGGAGCAGAAGAAATCCCAGTGCGCGGGTTGCCATGCCCAGATGAACACCGGCGCGCGTCCTGCCGACGCCACCTGCGCCTCCTGCCACAAGGATCTGCCCCAGGGCGCGACTCTGCCCGCGAGCGGCGAAATGGCTCCCGAGGCCAAGGCTTCCGTGGCCGCCATGATGCTCCAGGTGGACAAGAACGCACGCACGGCCTGGTCCGTGGACGAGATTCCCGAAAAGGTGGCCATTGGCGGCATCGCCAAGGAGTACGCCTCGGCCGAGTTCCCGCACCGCAAGATCGTGCTCGCTCTGGCCAAGGGCATGCAGAAGGATGAGCTGGCCCAGGCCTTCCACAAGGGCGACAAGTTGCTCTGCCAGGGTTGCCACCACAACAGCCCGGCATCGGCCACTCCGCCCAAATGCGCGAGCTGCCACGCCAAGCCGTTCGACGCCGCCAATCCCGACCGTCCCGGTCTGAAGGCCGCCTACCACGGCCAGTGCATGGGCTGCCACAAGGCCATGGGCATGACCGTCCTGGAAAAGAACGACCAGGAAGTGTCCGCCACCTCCTGCGTTGTCTGCCACGACAAGAAAACCGACTAGCCGCGCTTCGGCTGGAGAACGATAGAGGAGCATGAGTATGAAACGCAGAACCTTCCTCGGGCTCATGGGCGCCACGGTCGCGGGGGCGGCCGTGGGGACCGGCGTCACCGCCGCGCCCGCCGAAGCGGCGCATTTCGACGGCTACCCCGATGCCATGGGCGTGCTGTTCGACGCCACGCGCTGCATCGGCTGCCGCCAGTGCGAGGCCGCCTGCAACAAGGTCAACAAGCTGGCCAAGCCCGAAAACCCCTTCGACGACCTCACCGTCCTGGACGAGAAGCGCCGCACCCACGCCGAGAACTATACCGTGGTCAACAAGTTCCAGCCCCAGGGCTCGAACATGCCGGTCTTCCTCAAGACCCAGTGCAACCATTGCATGGAACCGGCCTGCGCCTCGGCCTGCTTCGTGCGCGCCTTCAAGAAGAATCCCGACGGCTCCGTGACCTACGACGCGAGCGTCTGCGTGGGCTGCCGTTATTGCATGATGGCCTGCCCGTTCAACATTCCGGCCTATACCTACGACGACCCCATCACCCCGGAAGTGCGCAAGTGCCACATGTGCCACCCGCACATCGCGGCGGGCGAGCGGACCATTCCCGGCTGTGTCGAGGGCTGCCCCAAGGAGGCCCTGACCTGGGGCAAGCGCTCCGAACTGCTCACGATCGCCCGGGAACGCATGGCCAAGAACCCCGGCAAGTACGTCGAGCGGATTTACGGCGAGACCGAGATGGGCGGGACCAACTGGCTGTACATCTCCGGCGTGCCTTTCGAGGAGTTGGGCATGCGCACGGACCTGGGCGTCAAGCCCGCCCCGGAGCTGACCAAGGGTGCGCTGGCCGGCGTGGCCATGGTCGTGGGCCTCTGGCCCGTGCTGCTCACGGGCGTTTACGGCATGAGCAAGCTCAACGCCAAGGATGCCGCCGCCGCCAGGAAGCAGGCCGTGGAGAACGCGCTCGCCGAGGCCGAGGCCAAACACCAGGCCGCCATGAAACAGGCTCAGGAAAAGGCCGCCAAGGACAAGGAGTCCACCGTGGAGCGTGAAGTCAAAAAAGCCCTGGAGGAGGCCAAGAAGGCCGCCGAAGCCGCGCAGGCCGAAGCTCCCGAGGGCAAGGACGGGGAGGCCCAATGAGCACCGAAACCAAACAGAGCCTGGTCACGCCGTTCAACGTGATCGCCTTCGTGATCTGTTCCGTGGGCCTGTACCTGACGGTGATGCGCTTCACCGGAGGTCTGGGCGCCGTGACCAATCTGGACGACAACAACCCCTGGGGCCTCTGGATCGGCTTTGACCTGCTCTGCGGAGTGTGTCTGGCCGCCGGCGGCTACGTGACCTCCTCCGCCGTCTACCTCTTCGGTCTGAAGAAATACCACGGCGCGGTGCGTCCCGCCATTCTGACCGCGTTCCTGGGCTACGCCTTCGTGGTCTTTGCCCTGCATTACGACGTGGGCCGTCCCTGGCGTCTGGTCTACCCCCTGTTCGTACAGCCCGGACCGACCTCGGTGCTCTTCGAGATCGGCCTGTGCGTGTTCCTCTACCTCACGGTGCTCTTCCTGGAGTTCAGCCCCGCCGCCCTGGAGTGGCTCGGCCTGCGGAAGCTGCGCAACCTGATGCACGGCCTGACCATCGCCCTGACCATCATGGGCGTGGTGCTCTCCACCATGCACCAGAGCTCCCTGGGCGCGCTCTACCTGATCGCCCCGAGCAAGCTGCACCCGCTGTGGTACTCGGGCTATCTGCCGATCTTCTTCTTTGTCTCCAGCACGGTGGCCGGCCTGTCCATGGTCATCTTCGAGGGATCGCTCTCCCACCACTGGCTGCACCACAAGATGGACGACCACTACCTGCACGAGCACGACAACTTCGTGTTCAGCTTTGCCCGGGCCGCCTCCTGGGTGCTGCTCGGCTACTTCTTCATCAAGGTGCTCGGCATTGCCGCCGACAACAACTGGAGCTACCTGGGAACCCCCATGGGCGCCTGGTTCCTGGTGGAGATGGGCGTGTTCGTGGCCCTGCCCTGCCTGCTCTACGCCATTGGCGCGCGCGAGCGGAACCTGCCCCTGTGCAAGTGGACCGCGCTCCTGGCCGTGCTCGGCATCGTGGTCAACCGCTTCAACGTCTCCATGGTGGCCTTCAACTGGCAGTTGCCCGCTTCCGAGCGCTACTTCCCGAGCTGGCAGGAAGTCTGGATCTCCATGCTTGTCGTCACGCTGCTGATCCTGGTCTTCCGCTTCATCACCACCCGGATGCCGATCTTCTACACCCATCCGGAATACAAAGAAGAACACTGAGGAGGACCGCCATGGAACATGCATTCTACACGCTTCAGGATTTCCTGACCCATACCAAGGGCATGGTCTACATCCTCATGGGCCTGGCCCTGGCCGGTTTCGTCGGCTGGTGGCACTTCCTGGTCGCCCGCGACCCGGAAAACCACAAGAACGTCAGATAAGCGGGCAGACCTGCAAGGAGTTTCGATATGTATGAACTGCTGACCGGACCACTGCTCTGGGCATCCGCGCTGATCTGCCTGGGCGGCCTGCTCTTCCGGGTGGTGTGGTACATCAAAGGCCTGAGCTGGCAGCTCGACCGCGTGGCCTACACCGCCTACCCGACCTACGGCATGAAGGGCGCGCTGCGTTCCATCCTGTTCTGGCTGCTGCCCTTCGGCAACCACGGCTGGCGCGCCAAGCCCGGCTTCACCATCCTGTTCTTCTGTTTCCACGTCGGGCTGGTGCTCGTGCCGCTCTTCCTGGCGGGCCACGTGGTGCTCCTGCGCGAAGGGCTGGGCATCGGCTGGTGGCCGACCCTGCCCATGGGCGTCGCGGACTTCCTGACCCTGCTGATGCTCGCGGCCGCGGCGTTGATCGCCATCCGCCGCATCGCCCTGCCCGAAGTGCGCATCATCACCACCTTCTATGACTTCCTGCTGCTCTTGATCACCGTGGCCCCGTTCGTCACGGGCTACCTGGCCGTGCATCAGGCCGAGAACTACAGGTTCTGGCTGCTGGCCCACATCGTCTGCGGCGAAGTCATGCTGGTGGCCATTCCCTTCACCAAACTCTACCACGTGGTCGGATTCTTCCTGTCCCGGGCGCAGCTCGGCATGGACTTCGGCATCAAGCGTGGCGGCAAGAAGAAGAACTTCGCCTGGTAGGGCGGTAGAGGAGAGCTGAATCATGCCTGAAGGTACTCTCTGTAATAAAAAGCCCATCAACACCAAGGAAGAGCTCGATGCTCTGCTCGGTGACAAGGGCGGCAAGGTCTACTACGAGGAGATGAAATCCCTCGACGTGGACATGGACAAGCTCAAGGCCGCGTTCAAGAACACGCTCAAGTCCCGGACCCGCGTCTGGCTGGACATGTGCGCCCATTGCGGCCTCTGCGCGGACTCGTGCTTCCTCTACAACGTGAACAAGCGCGACCCCGAGCAGGTTCCCTCCTATAAAATCCAGTCCACCCTGGGCGAAATGGTCCGCCGGGCCGAAAAGAACCTGCCCGTGGACAACGAGTTCATGCGCTACTGCATGGACACGGCCTGGTCCAAATGCACCTGCTGCAACCGTTGCAGCTCCTACTGCCCCTACGGCATCGACATGGGCGTCATGTTCGGCTACCTGCGCGGCCTGCTCTATTCCCAGGGCTTTGTGCCCTGGGAGCTGAAGATCGGCTCGGGCATGCACCGCATCTACCGCGCCCAGATGGACGTGACCAGCGAGGACTGGGTCGAGACCTGCGAGTGGATGGCCGAGGAGACCGAGGACGAGTGGCCGGGTATCGAGATCCCGGTGGACAAGGAAGACGCGGACATCATGTACACCTGCAATGCCCGCGAGCCCAAGCACTACCCCGAGGACCTGGCCGAGGCGGCCATTCTCTTCCACCTCACGGGAGAAAACTGGACCGTGCCCAGCACCGGCTGGGAGCAGACCAGCCTCTCCATGTTCGCGGGAGACTGGGAAGCCTGCAAGCTCCAGGTGGAGACGGTCTACAGCGCCATTGAGCGGCTGCGGCCCAAGCGCGTCATCGGAACCGAGTGCGGCCACGCCCACCGCGCCACTGTGGTGGAAGGTCCGTACTGGGCCGGGCGCAAGGACGGCAACCCGCCCGCGCCGTACATCCACTACGTGGAATGGGTCCACGAGATCCTGACCACGGGCAAGCTCAAGCTCGACCCGGCCAAGCGCATCAAGGTCAAGACCACCTACCAGGATTCCTGCAACTACATCCGCAACCACGGCATGGCCGACAAGGTGCGCGAGATCATGACCTACCTGGTGGAGCCGGGCTACTTCATCGAGATGACCCCCAACCGCGAGCACAACTACTGCTGCGGTGGCGGAGGTGGATTCAACGGCGTGGGCAAGTACCGCCCGCAGCGCAACGTGGCGCTGAAGTGCAAGCGCGACCAGATCCTGGCCACCGGGGCCAAGCTGGTCATCTCGCCCTGCCACAACTGCTGGGACGCCATTCGCGATCTTGAGGAAGAATACGAAATCGGTATCAAGTGGAGCTTCCTGAAGCCGCTGCTCATTGAGATGGCCATTGTTCCGGACCATCTCAAGCCCGCGGAAGAATAGGAAATCGACCAGGGGGGTCTAACCCTCTGGTCTTTTTTAAAAGAGAACTGTATCGGTAGGGAAAATGAACGCCCTCGTACTTGGCGCCGACGGCGCGCTCCTCGAAGGCGGCAAGACCGTCGAAACCACTCCGCTGCGGCAGCTCAATGCCGCGGTGGAGCTGGCCGACGGCTACTCCCTGCGCAGTTTCTTCCGCATGGCGGAGCGGTATCCCGTTCTGCAGGAGCTGAACGCCTTTTTCCCGACCCTGCTCGAACGGGCCGCCAAGGCGGCCCCGAGCGGCTGCACGTCGCCGGGCACGGACCGGCTGGAACTCTCCCGGACCGTGGAGATGATCGGTTTTCCCGGCAAGCCCCGCATGGAGATCTACACCTCCCTCATGGGCATCGGGCCGGAGGGCCGCTCCGAAATCCGGTTCATCCAGCTGGAGGACCTCCTGGACACGCCCGTGACTCTCGGGCCGTTGCGGCACGTGGTTCTCGGGGACAGGGTGGACAGCTTCGAGTTCGAGACCGTGTACAGCCTGTTCGAGTTCATCGAGGGCGTCACCTGGGAGCTGGGCTTCCACGGAACCCCCATGCAATGCAAAATTGGGAGGTAGCATGTATTACAAGAAGATTCTTTTCGCCACGACGGCCTCTCCCGCCTGCGACAACGCAGCCAAGGTCGCCTTCGACATGGCGCTGAAATATGACGCGGAGCTGGTGGTCTTCCACGTGCTCGGCGTGCCCACGCGCGGCTTTTCCACCCAGGTCACGGACGTGAAGACCGGCGAGTTGGAGGAAATGTACGACGAGAACTACGTGGCCCTTGTCAAGGAAGAGATCAAAGCCTACTACGAGGAACTCGCCGACCAGGTCAACGTGCGCATCGAAACCGGAGTGGGCGTGCCCTATCGTGAGATTCTGCGCCAGGCCAGGGCCGAGGACGCGGACCTGCTGATCATGGGTTCCAACACCCGGACCGAGGACGTATCCTCCACCCGCTACCGGGGCGTGGCCGGCGAAACCCTGCGCAAGGTGGCCAAACGCGCCCGCTGTCCCGTGGCGATCATCTCGCGGCCCTGCACAACCTGCTGGAAGCTCTTCTCCAACATCGTGGTGGCCACGGACTTCTCCAAGGCCTCGGACTCAGCGTTCCTCTACGCGCTGAAGTCCGCCGAGGCCGTGGGCGCGCGGCTCTACATCTTTCACGCCTACGACCTCTCCGCGTCCTATGCGGGCGGCAAGGCCCCGACCCAGGCCGAGATCGAAACACGCGTCAAGGAAGCCGAACAGAAAATCAAGGAAAAGTACCTGCATAGGATGGGCGACTTCGACAACTACGAAGTGGCCATCTGGGAAGGCACGCCTTACGTGGAAATCCTCAAGTACGCCCGGGACAAGCAGGCCGACCTCATCGTCATGGCCCACCACGCCCGGGAGTACGCCAACGAGGACGAGGCCGAGTTTGGCAGCACCGTGGAGGAAGTGGTTCTCCGCGCGCCCTGCCCCGTGGCCAGCGTCAACCATCCGGACAAGGTGGCGGAATAGCCGCCCGGAGCATGCATGACCCGGAAGGTCCTCGTCGTTGACGACGAACTGCATCTGCGCGTTTTCCTGACCACGGCGTTCAAGACCGCCGGGTATGCGGTCCTGAGCGCCCCCAACGGGGTCAAGGGCCTGGAGGCGGCGCGCCAGGAGCGGCCCGACCTGATCACCCTGGATCTGATGATGCCGGGCCAGGGCGGGGTGACCATGTACCAGGGGCTTCAGGCCGATCCGGAACTGGCGAAAATCCCGGTGATCATCGTCTCGGCCGTGGAGGCGAGGACCTTTCTGCATTCGCTCGGAACCGTGGCCGCCGGTCGGGGAGTGTCGCTTCCCGAGCCGGCGGCCTACGAGGAAAAGCCGCCGAATCCCAACCGATTGCTCCGGCTCGCCGCCGAACTGCTCGGCGGCGGGGGATCGGCCTGACCGGAGTCCTTCGGAACAACATATACACGTACATCTCATGGAGGCTCTTATGAGCAAGAAGATCATGGTCGTGGACGACGACCAGAACATCGTGGACTATCTCGTCACCCTTTTTGAAGACAACGGCTACGAGACCTGTGCCGCCAGCGACGGCGTGGAGGCCCTGGTGGTCATGAAGGACGAGCGCCCCGATCTGGTGACCCTGGATCTGGAAATGCCCGACGAGTGGGGTCCCCGGTTCTATCGCAAGTTCAACCAGGACCCCGAGCTCATGGACACCCCGGTCATCGTGATCAGCGGCCTTTCCGGCATCCATCTGGCCATCCGCAAGGCCGTGGCCACCGTGAACAAGCCCTTTGACCCCGATCAGGTGCTGAAGATCGTTCAGGATACCATCGGCTAGGCAAAAACTGAAAACAGGCAATATTTCAGGGTGGGTATCGTTCGGATGTGCATCTCCGGGCGATACCCGGCCCTCAACGTATGCGCAAAATCGGACACGGCGGCGACATGGACAAGAAGCTTCTTCTGGTTGACGACGAGGACGGCCTGCGCCGGGTTCTGGGCATCTCGCTCACGGACATCGGCTACGAGGTCCACACCGCCTCGAACGCCGAGGAGGCTCTGGAACGCTTCCGGGAACTGCGCGCGCCCATCGTGCTCACGGACATCAAGATGCCGGGCATGGACGGCCTGGAACTGCTCCAGGCCATCAAGGCCGTGGAGCCCGAAACCGAAGTGATCATGATCACCGGACACGGCGACATGAATCTGGCCGTGGCCAGCCTCAAGCTCGACGCCACGGACTTCATCACCAAACCCATCAACCACGACGCCCTGGAAGTGGCCCTGCGCCGCGCCGAGGACCGCATCGAGATGCGTCGCCAACTGCGCGAGCACACGGAAAACCTGGAACGCCTCGTGGAGGAGAAGTCCGCGAAACTGCTCCAGGCCGAGCGCCGTCTGGCCACACGCCAGGTGCTCGAAGGACTGACCGAGGCCATGGGCCAGCTGACCTCGGACATGGACGCGGGCGAGTCCATCTTCAACGAACTGCCCTGCTTTGTGTCCATTCACAACGCCTACCTCGAAATCATCGCCATCAACCAGCACTACCGCGACCGCCTGGGCGACTTTGTGGGCGCCAACAGCTGGGACGCCTACTGCGACCGCAAGCCCGACGACGAGGAATGCCCCGTGGGCAAAACCTTCCGCACGGGCAAGGGCCAGCGCAGCCGCGAGATGCTCACGGGCCGCGACGGCTCGGACATTCCGGTCATCGTCCACACCGCGCCCATCAAGGGCGTGGGCGAAGACGCGGACGTGGAACTGGTTCTGGAAATTTCCGTGGACGTGCAGGAGGTCAACCGCCTCCAGGAAGAGTTGCGCCAGTCGCGCGAACGCTACCGCCAGCTCTTCGACGCCGTGCCCTGCCACATCACCGTGCAGGACCGCGACTTCCGGCTCGTGGAGGCCAACCGCCGCTTCCTGAATGACTTTGGCGGCGAGCCGGGCCTGCTCTGCCACTCCGTTTTCAAGGGCCGCGGCGAGCCCTGCCGCGACTGTCCCGTGGCCAAGACCTTTGCGGACGGCGAGACCCACGAGTCCGAGGAAATCGTGACCACTCTGGCGGGCGAGCGCGTCAACGTGCTGGTCCAGACCGCGCCGATCCTCGACTCCAAAGGCCGGGTGGAACAGGTCATGGAGCTGTCCACGGACATCACCCAGATCCGCAAGCTCCAGGACCACCTGACCAATCTCGGTCTCCTGCTCGGCACGGTCTCCCACGGGGTCAAGGGGCTGCTCACGGCCCTGGACGGCGGCATCTACCGCGTGGACTCCGGGTTCCGCAAAGGCAACGAAACCCAGGTCCAGGCGGGCTGGAAAGTGGTCCGCCAGATGGTGGGACGCATCCGCGGCATGGTCCTCGACATCCTCTACTACGCCAAAAAGCGCGACCTGCGCTGGGAACGCGTGGACGCCCAGGAATTCGCGATCCAGGTGGCGGACATCGCCGAGGCCAAGGCCCAAGACAACGGCATTGCCTTTGTGCGCGACTTCGCTCCCGACCTCGGCGAGTTCGAAGTCGATCCCGGCATCGTCAGTTCCGCCCTGGTCAATCTGCTGGAAAACGCCGTGGACGCCTGTCTCATGGACAAAGCCGCCAACAGGAACAACGGCTCGCCCAAGCAATACGAAATCCGCTTCCAGCTCTCGGCGCGCGGCGACCATGTGCTCTTCGGCATTCAGGACAACGGCCTGGGCATGGACCAGGAGACCCGGAACAAGCTCTTCACCCTGTTCTTCTCCTCCAAGGGCGACCGGGGAACGGGCTTGGGGCTGTTCATGTCCAACCAGATCGTGGAGCAGCACGGCGGCTCCATCCTCGTGGAATCCGAACCGGGCAAGGGGTCGTTGTTCACCGTCCGACTGCCCAAGGAGCTTGCCCAATCCGCCAAAGCCCCGCAGGATCCCGGCCCAGGACGCGAGTGAGTCTCCGCGGGCCGTTGCGATACGCGGAATGTCCTTGGGATGCGTTGCAGCCCGTCGCAACTTCGGCTACCTACATGGAGAGGGTGAAAAGCATCCGGCATCGGTCCGGCGAGGCCGGACCGGCAACGCGTCGCAGTGACCCTCACAGCATTATGGGGGAAGGATGATCCGCTGCCGAGGCTGTCCGCTCATTGTTCTGCTGGCCTTGTTTTCCCTGGCCGCCTGCTCCGGGGAGGACGACGCCCGTCCCGTCCCCTCTTCGGGCGCTTCCGTTTCCGCCGCCACCTCGACAACGCTGAACTTCTACAATTGGGAAGAATACATTCTCCCGGAACTGATCCAGGAGTTCGAAACCGCCACGGGCATCCACGTCAATCTGCGCACCTACAGGGACGAGGACGATATTCTGGCGGCGGTCCAGTCCGGCCAAAGGAACGTGGACCTGATGGTGGTCAGCGACAGCGTCGTGCTGGAATTGCAACGGGCCAGGCTGCTGCGCGAACTCGACTCCGCCCTGATCCCGAACCTGAGCTACGCCCGCGCCCACCCCAGCTACTTCAAGTCACCCGGTGACGAACTGCTTTCCGTGCCCTACATGGCCGGCTGGAGCGGCGTGATCGTGAACACGCGCCACGTGACCGAAAAAGAAGCGACCTGGAACGTGCTCTGGAACCCCGCCTACCAGGGGCGCATCGCCATGCTGGACAACAGCCTGGAGGTGCTCGGGGCAGGATTCAAGGCCCTGGGGTACGGCCTCAACAGCGAAGATCCCGCAGAAATGCGCACGGTACGGGCGAAGCTGCTCGCACAGCAGCCACTGTTGGCCGGATATCTCAATGCCGTGGCCATCATCGACGGCATGGTCTCTGGGGAGCTTTGGGCCGCCCAACTTTATAACGGCGACGCTTTCGAAGCCATGCAAGAAAATCCGGCGTTGCGCTTTTTCATCCCGGTGGAGGGGGCGGCCTTCTGGATCGACTGTTTGGTGGTTCCCAGGAGCGCTCCCCACCCGGACGCGGCCATGCGTTTCATCAACTTTCTTCAGACCCCCTCGGTCATGGCCCGCAATGCCCGGTTCCTCTGCTACCAACCGGTGAATCTCCCTGCTCTGGACCTGCTGCCCGAGGATTTCCGCAACGCTCCGGAAGTCTTCCCGCCCCGAGACGCATTGGCCCGTTGCGAACGCAACGCCATCCTCAGCCCCGAAGCCATGCGCGAACGCCTGGCCGTCTGGGCGCAACTCCAGGCCGCAGAGTAGCCATGCGTCTGCATCTCAAAGTCGGACTCCTGCTGCTGATGATGGGCCTCGTGCCGCTCCTGACCCTGGGCGGGCACGCCCTGTTTCGCCTGGAAACAACCCTCCGTGAAAACACGAATCGCTCCCTGCTGGCCCTCTGCGGCCAGATTGGAAGGGATGTGCAACGCACAGCGAACGAGGGCATGCGCGGTTTGCGCATGCTCGCCAACGATCCAATGTTGGCCTCCCCGGAGACCGGAGCCGCTGCGCTGCGCAATGATTTGCTCAGGGCGCAACGCTTCCATCCGATCTTCAGGGACATTGCCCTCCTGGACACGAAGGGCCACGTGCGCGCCTCCATCGGCAATCCCCTCCGGGGGGACTGGAGCGAAACGCTTTGGTTCAAGCGGGCCATGCTCGGGCAGGAGAGCTTTTTCGGCGCGCAAGCCCTGCTCTACCCCTCCGACGTGGTCGTAACCGTTTCCGCTCCGCTTTCGGCTCCCGGGCAGGAAAAAATCTCAGGCGTGATTGTGGCACACCTGGACATGCGTCGTATCTGGGGAGTGGTCCAGGGAGCGGAACGCGAGCGCAACGGTCGGGCCATGCTTGTGGACGACAACGGCCTGGTGATCGGCTCCAGCGCCCCGGAACGCCTGCTGCGCCCGCTGGGCGACCCCGCGCTCCGCGACGCTCTGCGGGGCCGGGTCAGAGGCATTCTGCCCACCGGGAAAGGACCGGAAGATCTTGCGGGCGTATTCGCCGAAGTGACCGACGGACAGGCCGACGAGGTTCATACCGGCTGGAAAGTGTTGCTGTTTTTGACCGAGAAGGAGGCTTCCGCCGGAGTGGATGGAGTTCATCACAGCCTGATCCTGGCCGGGACGCTCTTGCTCCTGAGCGTGGTGCTCCTGAGCCTGCTCTTCAGCCGGGTGGTCAAACGCTGGCTGGGCAGGTTCACGGATGTGCTCCAGCGACTGGGGACGGGCGACTTCAACGCACGCATGGAGGCGCAGGGCAGGGACGAAATTGCGCAGCTGGCCATGGCCGTAAACCGCACTGCGAAAAAGCTCCAGGAATCCGCCACGCGGCTGCACCACTACCAGCTCGATTTGGAAGAGCAGGTGCGCACGCGCACGCGGGAGCTGGAAACCGCCAAAAATGAGGCGGAACGGGCCAGCAGGGCCAAGAGCGAATTTCTTGCCAACATGAGCCACGAAATCCGGACTCCGTTGAACGCCATCAACGGCCTGACGGAAATCGTGCTCCAGGGGGATCTCGCCCCCGGTCAGAAGGAATCGCTGGAAACCGTGCTCGATTCCGCCGAACACCTGCTCAACGTCTTCAACGACATTCTTGATTTTTCCCTGGCCGAGTCCAGCCGCCTGGAACTGACCGCCAGCGACTTCGACCTGCATGCCGTGCTGCGCTCCGTGGTCAATGCCCTGCGCCTGCAATCCGAGGCCAAGGGGCTGAGCCTGAGCCTGAACATCGCCCCGGACACGCCCCGCTTCCTGCGCGGCGATGCGGGCAGACTGCGTCAGATTCTCTTCAATCTTGCCGGCAATGCGGTCAAATTCACGAAAAAGGGCAACATCGCCGTCCACGCGGGCCTTGCCTATGCTCAGGACGACGATGCCGAATCAAGACTGTCCGTGCTCTTTTCGGTGCGCGACACCGGCACGGGGATCCCCAGGGAAGTGCAGGAATCCATCTTCGAAAGCTTCCAGCGCGGTGAAATGCCCACGGACCTTGTCCAACGGGGGCCAGGCCTGGGGCTTTCCATATGCAGCCGTCTCGTGAAGCTCATGCGGGGCCGCATCTGGCTGGACAGCACCCCGGGAAAGGGCAGCGAGTTCTTTTTCACGGCGTCATTCTCGCCGGGCGATCCCGGGCAGGCGCTGATGCCCGAAAAGCTGCACGCCCGGGCCCTGCACGCGGATACGGCAAAGCGGCTCAAAGTCCTCGTTGCCGAGGACAACCCCGTGAACATCAAGGTGGTGACCCTGCACCTGGACAAGCTCGGTCATGACTGCAAGGTGGCTGTGGACGGGGAACAGGCTCTGAAGCTGCTGACGTCCGAAACATTCGACCTCGTGTTCATGGATGTGGAAATGCCGGGCATGGACGGGCTGGAGGCCACCCGGCGCATCCGCGCCGGTCTGGAGCATGTGGACCCGACCATTCCCATCGTGGCGTTGACGGCGCACACCACGGATGAAGTCAAGCAGCGCTGTTTCCGGGCGGGAATGGACGACTTTCTGACCAAACCCGTGCGCATGGGCGACCTTGGAATCTTGCTGCGCCGCTTCGCCCCCCTGCACCCCGATGAAGGGAAGACGCCCATGAATGATCGCCCCCCTCTTGCCCCGGAGACGAAAAATTTCGGGACGGCCCAACCGGTTCCGGAAAGGCCTGTCCCCCGTCAGGGCGGCGTCATCCCCCCCATCAACCGCTTGGCCGCCATGCAGCGCCTGGGCATCGACGACGCCACCTTCGACTTGATCCTGGCCTCGGCCCTGGCGGAATCCCAAAAGCGGCTGGACCTGGCCCGTGCCGCCCTGGATGAGGGCGACATGGAAAGCCTGCGGCGGCACGCCCACACCATAAAGAGCAGCGCCAAGAGCATCGGGGCCGAAACCTGCCACAACATCGCAGTGGCCCTGGAACAGGCCGCACTGGCCAACAACCCAGAGCGCTGCGAGGAGTTATTCCAATCTCTCAGGAATGAGTCCGAGACATTGCGCCGCGAGATCGAGCACGGCACGGCACGGCAGCAGGAAGCCGGAAACGGCGCAACAGAGCGCGACGAAACCTGACACCACGCTCCCACCGCCAGGGAAAACGGACCAACGGCAATTCCTTCTTGACCTGTGGCGCAGACATCTTATAAAAGGACCTTCCGCAAACGCCAGGATAGCTCAGTTGGTAGAGCAGCTGATTCGTAATCAGCAGGTCGAGAGTTCGAGTCTCTTTCCTGGCTCCAGAAAAATAAAATCCCCGCAGTGTGTTATCGCATTGCGGGGATTCTTCATTCTGGCCGAAAACACCGACTGTACGCAAACTGTACGCAGATTTTGCGGACAGTTTCAGGCAACTTGAGAACGGTCCAGTCCGCTCCCCCCAAACAACCCGCTCGACGCGAGCCGCTCAATTCGTTTACAAGGATTGTCAATCTTTGTATTCCGCACTCAACACAAAAAGGGAAGCATGCATATATCCCTGACGCCGACCTTGGAAAAGAGCATCCGGGAAAAGGTGGAAAGCGGCCTCTACAACAACGCGAGCGAGGTCGTCCGTGAGGCGCTCCGGTTCATGGAGACGCACGAGGAGCTGATCCGCCAGATGAAGCTGGACGCGCTCCGGCGGGAATTGCGCCTGGGGGCTGAACAGGCCGAACGCGGAGAGTTCGTCGCGGAGAGCATGGAAAACATCATCGCCGAGGCCAGGCAGCGCCGGAATGGCTGATGTCCGCATCACGGCGGCTGCCAAGGCGCATCTGCTCGGCATCCGGGAATACACGGCCGCCCTGTGGTGCGAGGATCAGGCGGACGCCTCCCTGCGCGAGATCAAGACCGCTTTCGACCGGCTGGCCGAAATTCCCCTGCGCGGCATCCACCGCCCCGAAATCGCGACCAGCTACCGCTCCCTTCCATGGGAATCCCCCCGTACGCATGATGCCCAAGGCTGCCGCTATTATCACAATCCATTCGGATTATCACATACAGACCATGTTTTGGGAGCGTCTTTCTACTCCCAGGCGGCAGTCGGATTCTGCGTGCAAAACTTGCCACCGCTGATCTCAAGAGAGGTACCCGAGATATAATCCGCATAGGGCGATGCGAGGAAAGCGACGGCCGCCGCCACGTCCGTGGGTTTGCCGAATCTGTTGAGGGCAATGGTTCGACGCATGGCCTCCCCATTTTCTTCCAGCAGCGGATGGGTCATGGCCGTATCGATGACCCCCGGGATATAGCAGTTGACGCGAATGCCATACGGGGCCAATTCCGCCGCCAGCGTCTTGGTCATGCTGGTAACGGCAGCCTTGGTGGCTGCGTACAAGCCGCTGCCCACGGAGGACATGACCGAGGCGAAGGAGGAGGCGTTTATGAGCACCCCTCCCCGCCCCGACATTGTGTCCCGAGCAATGCGACCGCCCAGGTATATGGAGGTCATATTAGTTCGAATGGTCCTTTCCCAGACGTCCTCGGGGGTGTCGATGAGCTTGTGCTGGGGATACACGCCCGCGTTACTGATCCAGACATCAATGCCGCCGAACGTGGCCTGAACCTCCTTCGCATAGGCAAACATGGACCGGCTGTCGGCCACATCCACGCTTTTGGCATGCGCTACGAATCCTTGCGACCGCAGGTTGGCAACCACCCTGTCGACATTTTCTGCCGACCGTGCGCAGACAGACACCTTGGCGTTGAGTTCGGCAAACAGCGTAGCAATGGCCAGCCCGATGCCGGAAGTTCCCCCGGTAACGACCACCGTCTTTCCCGTGAAGTCAAGTCGCATTACTCTGCCTCGCGCTTGATTATGGCGCCTTCGGCGGCGGATGTGGCAACACGGGAGTACAGCTCAAGATAACCGGTGGTGAACTTGCGTTTTGGTTTCTTCCAATTTTCGAAACGGCGTTTGATCTCTTCTTCCGACACCTTGAGATCGAGCTTGCCGTCAATAACATCAATGGAAATGAGATCGCCGTCTTCCACGATGGCCAACGGCCCACCTTCTGCCGCTTCCGGGGAGATGTGACCGACAAAACAACCGTTGTTGGTGCCCGAGAAACGGCCATCCGTGATCAGGGCCGTGGTCTTGCTCAACCCCCGGCCATACAGGTACTTCATGGCCATGAACATCTCGCGCATACCGGGACCGCCCTTGGGGCCTTCGTAACGGATGACCACCACGTCGCCGTCCACGATCTTGCCGCCGAGAATGGCCTCTTCGGCCTCTTCCTCGGAGTTGTAGACCTTGGCCGTCCCCTTGAACCGATGCTGGGAAGGATCGATAGCCCCGGGCTTGCTGATTCCGGTCTTGGGAGCCAAATTGCCCTGGAGCACCGCGATGCCACCGGTCTGGCCGAAGGGAGCGTCCAGTGATTTGATGATCTCGTTGTTCTCCGGGAACTTGAACCTGTAATCGTCCAGGTTCCGGTTCAGCGGCAGGCCGGTGCAGGTCATGACATCCTCATGCAGGAGGGTGCGCATATTCTGCATGACACGGGGAATACCGCCCGCCTGCCAGAACGCCTCCATGTCCCACTTGGCTGCGGGGTTGACCTTGGCGATCTGCGGGGTATTGGTATTATACTTGGAGAACAGATCCAGAACATTGACGCCCATCTGCGCCTCATTGGCGATGGCGCTCAGGTGCAGGACGGCATTGGTCGATCCGCTGATGGCCATGGTGACCATGACCGCATTCTCCATGGCCTCCGGGGTCATGACCTGACGGGAGGTGATCTCCTTGCGGGCCAACTCGCAGACAGCCATGCCCGAGGCAAATGCCGTGCGCATACGATCGGAATGCACTGCCGGAATCAGTGCTCCGCCAGGCAGGCACATGCCCAGCGCCTCGGTCAGACAGCACATGGTGTTGGCCGTTCCGAGGAAGGAACAGGAACCGCAGCCGGGGCAGGCAGTGTCTTCCAGAGTCTCATATTGATCGAACGAGATCTTGCCGGAGGAATACATGCCTCTAGCCTCGGAGATGGAGGTCAGATCGGACTTGCGGTCGTCAAAGACCACGCCGCCCGCCATGGGGCCGCCGTGAACCATGATCGCCGGGATATCCAACCGGGCAGCGGCCATCAGCATGCCTGGAACGATCTTGTCGCAGGAACCAAGCAGGACGAGTGAATCCAGGCGATGCGCCCGGGCCTGTACTTCGATGGAGTCACAGATCAACTCACGGGAGGGCAAAATAAAATGCATGCCATCATGCCCCTGGGCAATACCGTCACAGGCGGCGATGACGCCGAACTCCACGGCGGTGCCACCCCCCCGGTAGATACCGTTTTTGACGGACTCTGCCACCTGTTTGAGGTTGGTGTGTCCGGGAACCAGAGTCGTCCAGGAGTTGGCGATGCCGATCATCGGACGTTTTTCCAACTCATCATTGGAATACCCCATGGCCTTGTAAAGGGAGCGGTAAAAGGCGCTGCCCTCGCCTTGAAGGATGTCTTCGCTCTTAAACTTACTCATTATCGTATCCTTTTGGTTTAAACCCGTTCATATCGACGTTTAGATGAAGCCCATGGAAACCAGGATCATCAATGCAACAACAGAGATGACCGAAGCCACGGCGCACGGGAACGTAATGTACTTGATCCCCTGTTTTGTATTCAGGTTGAAGAATTGGGACATAATCCAGAAGCCGCTGTTGTTCAGATGGTTGACCATCATGGTCCCAGCACCGATGGACAGGGTGGCTGCCAGAGGAGACAGCCCCAGAGAATCCATCATGGGCAGGATGATAGCGGCGGCGGTCAGACCGGCTGTGGTCATGGAACCGACGGCGGTCATCAGGATCACGGCAGTCAGATACGGCACCAGGATCGGCAGGATATTGCTGGAAGTGACCAGCACACCCAGTTCCTTGATGACGGGAGCTGCCTTGAGGGTCGCGCCCATGGCACCACCCATGGCGGTGATCAACAGGGGAAGCAGCGCCACGACAAGACCGCGGCCAACCCAGCTGTGGAATATGATTTCCTTGAGGGATTCCTTGTCGCTGCCGGTAATCCGCTTGTGGTGGCCCCTGACCTTGGCGGCCTTGATGAAGCCAAGAACGATGGTGAAAACCACGCCCAGCAACAGGGCGATCACACGGTCACCGACCGAGGAAAAGAAGCCCAAAGCAGCGCTACCTTCACCCATGGAAACCTTGGCGAACGAGGCGAAGGTGATGAGCACAACCGGAATCAGAACCGGCAAAAAGGCCAGGAAGGCGTTGGGCAGATTGGGTTCGTGGATGACGATCTCTTCAACGGCATTGGACTTGGCCGGTTCAAAGCCTTCAACAAAGTCCTCACGAGGAGCGATCCATTCCTTGGCACACCAGGAGCGGAGCAGCAGCCAGGTACCGAAGAATGCGATGGCGCTGATGATCGTCCCCCAGAAGATCGTCAGACCGAGGTCCGCACCATACATCAGGGCGATGGCCAGAATACCAGGAGTAGGTGGAACCAGACCGTGGGTCAGAAACAGCCCGAGGCCGGTGAACGCAGCCATGGAAGACATGGATATCTTTCGGCGCAGAGACAGAATCGAAGCGATGGGCGCGGTCAGCACCATGGTGATGTCGCCAAAGACCGGAATGGACACGATGAAGGCGGTCAAAGCCGGTGCAAGTTCGAGGCATTTACCCCGGAACAGGCGGGTAAAGAAGTTGGCAATGGATGTAGCTGCCCCGGAATCCTGAATACCCATGGCCAGGATGGATCCCAAGATGATGGTTACGCCAATACCTTTCAGAGTACCGCCGAAGCCTGAGTTGATCAGATTGACCGACCCAACCACGCCGTTGCCAAGGACCAGACCAAGCCCCAAGGTCGTAAGAAACAGTGCCAGCACCGGATGCATCTTGATCTTCATGATCAGTAGCATCAGGACCGCGATAGCTACCGTCAGAACAACTATAAAAATACCAGGAGTCATAATTCCCTCCTCCAAGGAATAGAAGTGAGCGTTACGGAATATAATCCAGGGCGGCAACCCCCAAAAAACGCCCGGATTGATTCCACGGAAAGCATCAGGCAATAATTTCGTTCACCCGGGCCATATCTTCTTCGGAGATGGTCAGGGAACTGAATCGCATTGCAGGATATGTGGGAACGACCTTTTGATTGATCGCATACTTGACGGAAGCAACGAACGGATTGGTCACGGTGTACAGCTTCATGAGACCGGCCAAACGCTTCTGACCTGCGCGAACGGCATCAAGGTCACCCGCCTCGACGGCTTTGCGCAACTTGACGAACAACTCCGGTTCAAAATTGGGCAGAGCTCCAATAGTTCCCGCACCACCGGAAAGCAGGTTTGGCACCAAAAACTCATCGAACCCGGAGAAGACACTGAACCCGTCAATAGCATTGGCCACTTCACTGATGTAGCGGCGCATGTCCTCCAGGGTGGACCCTGAATCCTTGATGCCCACGATGTGCTTGTGATCCTCGACAAGGGACCGAATCATTTCCGGGGAGTAGGTCACGCCATTCCGTGCCGGGAAATTGTAAAGCAGCACGTCGATGTCCACATTGGACGCAACTTGGTCAAAATATTCTCGAATATTTGTTTCCGGCAGGTTAAAATAATAGGGACACATGACCACTGCCGCGTCAAAACCACACTCCTGCACATGCTGCGTCAGTTCAATGGTCTCGCGTATATCCATGCCGCCGGTCCCGGCGAACAGGGAAAACCGTCCCTTTGCATGGTCGGCTATGAACGAGAAGTGTTCCTTCTTCTCCTCCATATTCATGTTGAAGAACTCACCCGTGCTGCCCAGGAACAGAGCTCCGTCCGTCCCGGCTTCGATGAGATTATCGACGAGCTTGGCGTTGGCCGCCTTATCCACGGCACCTTCCACGTCGAACAAGGTGGCAATTGCCGTGTAAATACCTTTGTACATTCTGATCTCCTTGAGTTGACAAAAAACCGGTTATCCCGGAATCAAACGTAATCATTCGGCGATAATGTGCGATATTGTCGCACATCGTTCACAATTAATACCAAAACTTTCCCCACACGGGCGGCATCAGGCCGTTTTCTCCAACAAAAAGCTTGACCAATCCAGATAACGCCAACGCCTTCTACTTCTCAAACAATTTTAAGGTGTCAGCTGCAATCTTTTCTTCCTGCTGGCTCTTCATGACCACTTGTTTTTCGAGAGTATGCGACATTATCGCACAGCGTTCACTTTTATTTCGAAAAAAATTACAATTCGGCGCTGATCTTTCCGGCCACTTCCACCACTCGTGCCGTCAGTTCCTCCATTTTTCTGGACGGAATGCCGGCTTTGGCTCCAGAAAGACTCACTGCAGCCACAACGCCTGCCCCTGGGCTTTCGACCGGAGCGGCAACACAAAGCAGACCGGGTGCATACTCCTCGTCATCGTAGCAATACCCCTTGCCCCTGATGCTCTCAAGCTCCTTTCGGAGTTCATCGCGATCAGTGATCGTATTGGGGCCGCGCCGTTCCAATTCGCCCATCTGCCGGATGATACGCTCCCGACGTTCCTCGGGCATGTAGGCCAGCAAGCACTTCCCGACACCGGTGCAGTACATGGGATTTTCCGCGCCCACATCCGACTGCATGAATATGGTCTTGGCACCGCGGATCTTCTCTATGTAGACAACCAAGCCGTTTTTCTCCACGGCCAAATGCACGGTCTCCGAAAACTCGCTTACCAACTGCTCCAGATAGGGTCTGGCCTTGCGACACAAGATGCTGTGTTTTCTGACCATGCCACCGAGACGAAGCAACTTGAGTCCGAGTGAGTATCTGGAATCACGCGGATTCTGCTCAAGATACCCCTTGTGAGCCAGGGTGTTGATCAGTCCAAAGGCAGTACTCTTGCTCAAATCGAGCTTGTTGGCGATCTCCGTAACGCTCAGATCTATTGAGGGGCCTTCAAACAGCTCCAAAATGCTCAGCGCCCTAGCTACCGACTGTATGATCCTGCCTTCTGACATGCTCACCTTTTGTGCGGCATTGTCGCACTTCGTTCGTTTTTTTTATTTAAATATCCTCCCGATTACTTGCTGTCAACCATTGTCCCAACTATTTTGATAAACAGATTCATGATGACCATGGCCCCTTTGTTCGAGGTGGCCCCCTGAACTGGACATGCTGGTGGTGGCCCCATTGGTGTACGACCTGCAGTAATCTTGAAATCGAATCGCGCGGATATCCGGAGGGTTGGACCATTGTATTTGAAACGAAATTGGAAAGAGTAGTTGTCCGCTCCGTTGAGCTACCGGATAACGCTTTTTAATTTGGTTACGCCATAGCACGGACCAACAATCAGTAGGTCGTTCCTATAACTGCCTGAGATCACACAAAGTTGGCATGAAACCTCAAGCATAACAAATCAGAAAATCAAAGGTAACCGCCCAAAAATCATGTATTTTCTTTTGATATACCGAGTGTATACCAAGATACGCCTTTTTGCCCCGATATACGAAAGTCAGCAAAACAAGTTCAATTATTTCAATACTTATTTTCCAGACATTTTCTTCGTAATCAGCAGATCGAGAGTTCGAGTCTCTTTCCTGGCTCCAAAAAAAATCCCCGCAGTGTGTTATCGCATTGCGGGGATTCTTCGTCCCGGCCGAAAATGCCGCCTGTACGCATCGCCGCACCAAAGAAGGAAGCAGGCAGGACCAGCCATGCAGTGTTCCTTCAATGCCGTGTTTCAATCCACGCCCCCGCGCGGGGGGCGACTTGCGGTGGTACAGGCATGAAATCGAAGAAGCCCTCGTTTCAATCCACGCCCCCGCGCGGGGGGCGACCATACCGCCGCAGAAAAAAGGGTTTGGAGCGCAGAAGTTTCAATCCACGCCCCCGCGCGGGGGGCGACGAGCCGGTGTACGCCAATGACAACGGCGTAATATGCGTTT
>JBFWMD010000060.1:0-23122 GCA_050251775.1 Desulfovibrio sp. | reverse complement strand
CGGGCGTCAGCAACACCGCACAAGGAGTGAACATGGAAAGCAAGCGATTCGGCTCCCGGATCCTGGTCCGGCTTGATCCGGGCGAGGAACAGGTGGCCTCTGTCCAAAATATCTGCGAAGAGCACGGCGTGAAGCTCGGCTCCGTGGCGGGCCTCGGCGCTGTGGACCGCGCGGTCATCGGTTTATTCCGCACGGATACCAAGGTCTACATCAAAACCGAGCTCAAGGACGCGTTCGAGATCGTCTCGCTTTTGGGCAATGTCAGCACCATGGACGGCAAGACCTACCTGCACCTGCACGCAACCTTGGCGGACGAGGCGCACAACTGCTTTGGCGGCCACCTCAACGAGGCGGACATCAGCGCCACGGCGGAAATCTGGATCGACGTGGTGGACGGCGAAATCGACCGCGCCTTCAGCGAGAAGATCGGCCTGAACCTGATCAAGTTCTAGGCCACGTCCCGCGCCTGTCTTTGCGCCCCCAGAAAAAAAAGCCCCCGCTGGCGGGGGCTTTTTGCGTGCCTGGGCGCTTTGCGGTCGTGCTTGCTAGAGCCGCACGGGCCAACGGTTTTCCAGATACTTCATGATCCGCGAGAAGCTGATGGTCAGCACGAGGTAGACGCTGGCCGCGCCGAGCAGGAAGGGCACGTAGTTGTAATACTTGGAGCCAAGCAGCTTGGCCGAGAACATCAGGTCGGCCACGCCGATGGTGGAAATCAGCGAGGAGTCCTTGAGCAGCACGATCAGCTCGTTGAACAACGGCGGAATCATGCGGCGCAGGGCCTGGGGCAGGATGATGTAGATCATGGTCTGGTGCTTGCTCAGGCCGGAGGACATGGCCGCTTCGGACTGCCCCTTGCCGATGGACTGGATGCCCGCGCGGATGATCTCGGCGGTGTAGGCGCCGCTGTTCACACCCAGGGCGAGAATGCCCGTGATCAGCGGGTCCGGCGAGATGGTGTCCCCGGTGAGCGCGCGGTAAATCTGCGGTCCGCCGAGGTAGAAGAAAAAGATTTGCAGCAGCAGCGGCGTACCCCGGATGATCTGCACGTAGGCGTCGGCGATCCAGCGGGTCAGGCGTTTTTCCGAGATGACCCCGATGCCCGCGATGATGCCCAGCAGGAGCCCCATGCTGATGGCTCCGCCCGTGCATTCCAGAGTCGTGAACATGCCCTTGAACATCAGGGCGTTGTGTTTCCAGACGAGCAAAAAATCCACCGTGCCTCCCGCGTGCCGGAATGAATGGCCCCACAGGGCCGCGATGCCGCGTAAACAACGGGCCGGGAACGTGTCCCGGCCCGGTCGAATGCCTGGGGGCTACTTCAGGCCCCACTTCTTCATCAGGGCCTCATGCTCGCCCGAGGCCTTGACCGCGGCCAGGGCCTTGTTCAGCGCGGCAATGAAGTCCGCGTTGTCCTTGTTGGCGATCATGGCGAATTCCTCGAAGGTCAGGGGCTCGCCCACGATGACAAAGCCGCCCTGCTTGACGTATTCCTCGGCCACGGGGATGTCGAACACGGCCGCGTCGCATCCGCCGCCCTTGAGCAGCGCGAAGGACATATTGTAGTCTTCGGGAGCGGTCAGCTCGATGCCTTCCAGCTTCTCGGCGGCGGAGTAGCTGGTGGTTCCCACGGGCGCGGAAACGCGCTTGCCCTTGAGGTCGGCCAGGGTCTTGATGTCGGAGTCCGCACGGGTCAGCACGGCCTGGCCGGCAATCATGTACGGATCAGTGAAATTGACGAACCGCTTGCGCTCGTCGTTAATGCTCATGCCGGAAACGCCCAAATCCACCTGGCCGCTCTGCACGGCGGTGACGATGACCTCGAAGCCCAGAGTCACGAACTCGACCTTGAGGCCCATGTGTTTGGCCATGGCGTTGACCAGGTCGATGTCGAAGCCGATGCGCTCGCCCTTCTCGTCAATGGACTCGAACGGCGGGTAGTCAGGGGCGTTGCCGACCGTGATCACGCCTTTTTCCTGAATCTGCGCCCAGGTGGACGCCGACGCGACTGCGGCGGAAAGCACCATGCAGGCTGCCAGGACAATGGTTACGACCTTGTTCATTACTTCCTCCTGTGAGCGATAAGTGCGGTTTGCATCCAGCGGCGCACCTCCCGCCCGGGAGGAACGCCCAGAATCCGGCCCCGCCACCCGGAAGGGGGACCCGCTCCCCTGGGGAGCGCCCCTGCCCGGCGCGGTAAAGACCGATCGCCCAACATAGCCTTTGAAACAGCTTTGTGACAATACGCCGAGGGCTTCCGAAGGGTTCGGGGCCTCTGTTCAGCCCCGGCCCCGGTACAACCCGGCTCGTTCAGCCAATCCCGTACTCCATTCAGCTCAAAGCCTGCAACCCCCACCACAAGCTCTCGAATGGCTGAATTCCATTCACTGCGACTCGCGGAGAAACTGAAAAAAATTTTGCGCTTTGTGCTCGCCGTGTTGACCAGGCTCCCGATGTCCGCTGCCTCTTGCGAAGCGGAATGCCGTCCTGCTCACGCTCCGCCGGGAAGGGAACGCCGGCGCAGCGTGTCCACAAAACGCCGCAAAACCTCCGTGGCGGATTCCGGACGCCAGACCATTTCCAGCTCCATAAGCGGAAACTCCCCGGCCAGGGGACGGTAAGCCACGCCCGCGCGGGGCGCCTTGCGCGAAGAGGCGTGCAGAAAGGCCGCGCCCAGGCCCGAGGCCACGAGCGCGCTCTTGGTCTGCTTGGTGATGGCCCGCTGGACCACGTACGGCGTCACCCCGGCTTGACGCAGCCGGGCCATGATCGTGTCGTAGAGCGCGGGCTGGAAGCGACGCGGAAAGAGGATCAGGGGCACGCCCTCCAGGGACGCGAGCGGAATCTCGTCCAGCGCGGTCAGGGGGTGGCTCTCGGGCAGGGCCAGAACGTACGGCTCCCGTGCAAAGGGTTCGTGTTGAAAGCCGCGAAGGTTCTGGTGGAAGAGCCGGATCACGCCCAGGTCGATCTCTCCCCGGCGCAGGGCCTCCAACTGATCCGTCGTGCCCATCTCCAGCAATACCAGTTGCACGCCGGGATTCTCAGCGCGGTAGTCGCGCACCGCCTCCGGGAACAGACTGTCCGACGCCGGCCCCACAAAGCCCACGCGCAGGCGGCCCGCCTCGCCACGCGCCATGGCCCGCACCGCATGCACGGCCCCTTCCACGCGTTCCAGGATTTCGCGCGCGGATTCCAGAAAGCGCGCGCCCTCCGGGGTCAGCTCCACCTTGCGGCTGCTGCGCCGCAAAAGTTCCACGCCCAGTTCCTCCTCCAGGCGTTTGATCTGCTGCGAAAGCGGGGGCTGGGCGATGTGGACCCGGTCAGCGGCCCTCCCGAAATGCAGTTCCTCGGCCACGGCCTGGAAATAGCGCAATTGTCTCAGCTCCATACATCAATATGTAATTCGTCTTGAATTCGCTGTAAAGATATATTGGACCTCTTGGCGACACAGACCTAGGCTGCGGCCATTCACGGCAACCCAGGAGGCGAAATGAACGCTATTTTTCGGCGTAGCGCTGGCAGAATGAGCCGCCACGGCTGGATTTTTGGTCTTTTGTCGCGAAACGCCGCTTGCGGTGCGGCAAGGGTCAGGCAATCCACTTCCAGCGGAACCGGTTGGGCGCGGTGCGGGTTCGTGTTCTTCGCTGTCGCGGGGCTGCTTTGCCTCGCGCCATGCGCCAGCGCCCAGACCCTGAAGTCCGAACCCGGAGCGGGCGCGCCCGGCGTCCGGACCCTGCCGGGTTTCACGCGGCCCACGGCCCTGGCCATGGACCTGCGCGGCAATTGCTACGTGGCGGAAAGCCAAACCGGTCAGGTTCTGAACGGCGCAATGGGCCGCATCAGCCTGATCCAACCCGACGGAACACGTGTTCTCCTGGCCGAGGGCCTGGGTGAGGTCTCCGCACTGACCGTGGAGCGGAATGGAAGCCTTCTCGTGGCCGTGCGCGCCACCGGAGAGGTGCTGCGCATCCGGTCGGACGGCTCCCGCACGGTGCTGGCACGCGAACTGCCCGACCCGGTTGGTCTGATCCTGGACCGGGACGGCGGCATCCTGGTTCTCTGCCAGGGAGACGGCAGCCTGCGCCGCCTGCACCCGACGCCCTCCGGACCGTGACCTTATGCGCCCGACCGACCGGGGGGCCATGCCCCCCTCCCAGTCCGCTGCGGCACGATCCCCGACGCCCCCATGCCGCCCGCATGGGAAGCGACTCCTCTTGACGCAGCCGCTGTCTGGCGGTTATTTACCGCACTCATGCTGGATCTTGCGTAGCTCCATACCCGGACCCCACGTCCCCTGAGCCCCGCCCCGGCGAGCCATCGCCGAGGACGCTTTTGTATGGCCTTTTCCATGGAGCTCCACCATGTCCCAAGACAATCTGGCCGACCTTGGCTGGTCGCCCTTCTTTGCTTCCGCATTCGCATCCCTGAACAGCAGCGCTCTCACGCCTGCACGCGTGGCCCGCGCCGAACGGGAACACTTCCTGCTCATGCACGCACTCGGCGTCTCGCCCGCCGTGCTTTCCGGAAAACTCCGCCATGCCGCGCTCGGTCCCGGCGACCTGCCCGTGGTGGGCGACTGGGTCGCGGCGCGGCTCGATGACGCCTCCGGGTCGGACCCGTCCGGCGGCACGGTGCGCATCGAGGCGCTCCTGCCCCGGCGCACGCTGCTCGCCCGGCTCGAATCGGGCGGACGGAGCCAGTCCCAACCTCTGGCGGCCAACGCGGACCTCGTGCTGCTCGCGGCTGGTCTGGACCACGACTTCAACCCGCGACGCCTGGAGCGCGGCGTGGCCCTGGCCTTTACCGCCGGAGCCGAACCCGTGGTCGTGCTGACCAAGGCCGATCTCCGGCCCGATCCACGGCGCGAGATCTCCCTGGCCATGGCGGTCGCGCCCGGAGCCCAGATCCTGGCGCTCAGCTCGCAAACGGGTGAAGGGATCGAGGAACTGCGCGCGCTGCTCGCGCCCGGTGTCACCGCAGTGCTGCTTGGCTCCTCGGGCGCGGGCAAGTCCACCCTCGTGAACCGGCTGCTCGGCTGCGAGCGCCAGCGCACGGCCCAAGTGCGCGAGGCGGACTCGCGCGGCCGCCACGCCACCACGCACCGCGAACTCTTTCCGCTGCCCGGCGGCGGGCTGCTCATGGATACTCCCGGCCTGCGCGCCTTCGGACTCACGGGCGGGGAAGACATGGAGGAGCTCTTCGCGGACGTGGGACACTTTGCCGCGACCTGCCGTTTCCCGGACTGCCGCCACGAAGCCGAACCCGACTGCGGGGTCAAGACCGCCGTGGACCAGGGACGGCTCACGCCTGAGCGCTATCGCGCCTATCTCAAGCTGCGCCGCGAGGCCGAGCGCATGGAACGTCGTCAGGCCGAGGGTCCGGACCTGGAAACCAAGCGTCGGGAAAAAGCCTTCGGCAAAATGCGCAAGCGTTGCGCCCGCCTTTATGCCAAACGCTGAGCGGGCCGCTTTCAACCGGCTCAACACGCCTTGAAAACAAACGCCCCCCGCACGGATCATCCGCACGGGGGGCGTTCACAGATTTTCACGGCCTGCAAGCCGCTTTCGACCGGAACGATCGTTACAGCTCCAGCTTGATGGTTTTCGTGACCCGGACGCCCTCGGTTTCCGAACGGGTTCCGGACGTGGCTCCAGGCGTGGTTCCAGGCGTGGTTCCAGGCGCGGCTCCCTTGCCGTAGACCTTGGGCCGCGCTTGGTTGCGGAGCTTGCGCGCCTCCATGTTCAGCGGATTTTTCTTCAGCACGGCCTCGGCCACGTTCAGGGTCGTGGACCAATTGCGCCGCGCCAGCGCCACCTTGCCCAGACGGATGTAGAGGTCCTCGCGCGGGCCGATCATACGGATGGCGCTCTTGATGGCTTCCTCGACCTTGTCCATCTGGCCCAGGACCTCGTAGCACAAGATCAGAGAGCTGTGGGCACGCTCGTCGCGGGAGTTTTCCTCCAGCCCCTTGCGCAAATATTCCGTGGCTTCCTGCACCAGCCCGCCCATGAGCATGCGCGTGCCGATGTCCGAAAGCAGGCCGGGCTGCCCGGCGAACTGGTCCGCCGCACGCCGGAAGAGTTTGCGCGCCTCCATCTCTTCCTTGTTCTTCAACTGAACCTGGGCCGCCAGCAGGGTCTCGTCCAGGTCGAGCATGCGCTTGCGCAGTTTTTCCATGCGGGCGCGGTCGATGGCTTCCTTGAGCTTGGCGTGCAGGTGCGCGAGCTTGGCGTGCAACTCGCGCTCCCTGCCCCGGACGTAGTGCAGACCGCGCGGCAGGACGCGCTGCATGGTGCGCAACCCGTTGAGATCGCGCAGGGCCTCCACGAACAGGGCCTCGATCTCAAATTTCTCCCGCCCGAAGACCTTGTTGCCAACGAGCCCTTCCACGGCGTCGCGCAGACAACCGAGACAGCGCAACAGGTCGCCCTTTTGGCAGGCCGCCCTCGCCCGGGCGATGTCTTCGCGTATTTCCTTGGCCGTCACGGACATTCGTTCTGCGCCCTCCTGGGAACGTGTCTTTATCAAATAATATACGCCAGACACTTAATCAAGGCGGGAAGCGGCATTCCAGCAGAAAACACCCGCATTCGGTCCTGCGGAAACGCTTTTTCCCCGTCTGATCCGGATCGCCGCCATGTGGATTGACGCCTCGTGAACCACGAGATAACCTGCAACTCCAGCGGAGTGCGACCGGCGCGGCCTTCCGGAAATCGTTCCGGCGGCACGGCAACGCTTCGAAACCTCTTCCCCCGGACCACCATGAACACGTCGCTTCTGCTCCTGCTCGGCTGCATTCTGAGCGCCTGGCTGGTCAACACTCTGACCTCCCTGCTCGACGCCCGCAACCTGTCGCCCACGCCGCCCAAAGGTCTGGAGGACATCTACGACCCGGACGAGTATGCCCGCTCCCAGCGTTACACCCGGGCAGGGCTGCGTTTCGGCGCACTGGCCGAGACCTGGGACACGCTGCTCGTGGCCGGCTTCCTGCTCCTGGGCGGCTTTGCCCTGGCCGACGAACTGGCCCGGCAGGCCGCGCAGGCCCTCGGGGCGACCGGAGCATGGGCCGAAACCCTCACAGGACTCGTGTTTTTCGCTGGGCTGGGTCTGGCCCACGACCTCGCCGGACTGCCCTTTGCCCTCACCCATACCTTCGTGCTTGAGGAACGCTTCGGCTTCAACCGCACCACCCCGGCCACCTTCGCCCTCGACCGGCTCAAGGGCTGGCTGCTGGCCGCGCTCATCGGCGGACCTCTCCTGGCGGGCATCCTCTGGCTCTTGCGCACCTTCGGCCCCTCGGCCTGGATCGGCTGCTGGGCCTTTGCCGCAGTGGTCTCGCTCCTGCTGGTCTACGTGGCCCCGACCTGGATTCTGCCGCTCTTCAACAAATTTCAGCCCCTGGAGGACCAGGCCCTGCGCGCGGACATCGAAGCCCTGGCCAGCAAGGAAGGCTTCGCCCTCTCCGGGCTGTTCGTCATGGACGGCTCGCGTCGCAGCGCCAAGGGCAACGCCTTCTTCACCGGACTGGGCCGCGGAAAACGCATCGCACTCTTCGACACCCTGCTGGAAAAACTCGACCGTCCGGAGATCGTGGGCGTGCTGGCCCACGAGGTGGGCCACTGGAAGCTCGGCCATATCCGCCGCAGCCTTGTGATTGGCATCCTGCGCATTGGCGCGCTGCTCTGGCTGCTCTCGCTCCTGCTGGGCTGGAACGCGCTCTTCACCGATCTCGGGCTGCCCGCCAGCGCCCACGCCGGGCTGGCGTTCTTCTCCCTGCTCTTTGCCCCGGCCTCCCTGCTGCTCGGCGCGCTGACCAACGCCCTGTCCCGGCGGCACGAATACCAGGCCGACCGCTTCGCGGCCCGCGCCACGGACGCCCCCCTGGCCCTGGCCTCGGCCCTGAAAAAGCTGGTGCGCCAGAACCTCGCCAATCTTACACCCCACCCGCTGAGCGTGGCGCTCTTCCATTCGCACCCGCCCCTGGCGGACCGCCTCGCCGCGCTGAACGCCCTGGCAAAAACTCGTTGACCCTCGACGGAATCAACCGTTTTTCTTGCCGCGTTTCCGCGATTGCGACATACTGCCTGAAATTTCGGATGCTCTGTATGAGGTACGCATCGTGATCGAAAAAATACTGGACCACGAAAACGAAGAAATCATCTCCCGACTGCGGCAGATGCGCGTCTTCGACTCCCTCGGCGACCGCCAGATGCGGGAAGTCATCCGGCTCTCCAAACTGCGCAAGTATGAACCCGGCGAAATCCTCATCCAGGAGGGAGACTGCGACCAGCACGTCTACTTCCTCATCGGCGGCGACCTCGCCATCCTCGTGGACGGCGTGGAAGTGGCCCGCATCCGCCGCCTGGGCGACGTGTTCGGCGAAATGGGCATCGTGGACGGCAGCCCCCGCTCCGCAACGGTCCAGGCCGTCAGCCCGACCCTCTGCCTCGTGGTGGACAGCGCGTTCATGGACCAGCTCGACGGCGCGGACAAGCTCATCGCCCAGGCCGTGTTCTATCGCATCTTCGCGGAAATTCTGGCCGTGCGCCTGCGCGACACCAACAAGCGCGTCAGCGAACTGGAAAGCCGGCTCGCCGCGCACGGCCTGCTCGACACCCAAAACAACTAACGTTCCCCTGATTCCCAAGGAGCCGACATCGTGAGCAACACCCAGATGCGCCCCGGCCAGAAGGCCCCTGCATCCATGCTCCCGGACCTGTCCGCCATGCTGCGGGCCTACCACGAAATCACCCCGGACCCGGACAACCCGATCCAGCAGGTCGCCTTCGGCACTTCCGGCCACCGGGGCCGCTCCCTGGACGGGAGCTTCAACGAGGCGCACATCCTGGCCGTTTCCCAGGCCATCTGCGAGCACCGCGCCGCAGCCGGCATCAGCGGCCCGCTGTTTCTCGGCATGGACACCCACGCCCTGTCCGAACCCGCCCAGCGCACGGCTATCGAAGTCTTCGCGGCCAACGGCGTGGGCCTGTTCATCCAGCGGGACAACGGCCACACGCCCACGCCCGTGATCTCCCACGCCATCCTGACCTGGAACCGCCTGGGCAACAACAGCCTCGCCGACGGCGTGGTGGTCACGCCCTCGCACAACCCGCCCACGGACGGCGGCTTCAAGTACAACCCGCCCTCGGGCGGGCCCGCCGGACCGGAAATCACCGGCCCTGTGCAAAAACGCGCCAATGAAATCCTGCGCGGCGGCCTCGCCGCTGTCCGGCGCATGCCCTACGAGCGCGCGCTCAAGTCCGGACTGGTGCGGACCCACGACTATATCATGCCCTACGTGCGCGACCTGGCCAACGTGGTGGACATGGACGCCATCCGGGGCGCGGGCCTGAAGATCGGCGCCGACCCCCTGGGCGGCTCCGGCCTGGCCTACTTCGACCCCATCGCGAAACTCTATGGCCTGAACATCGAGGTGGTGAACCGCACCCTGGACCCGGCCTTCGGGTTCATGCCCCTGGACCACGACCTGAAAATCCGCATGGACTGCTCCTCGCCCCATGCCATGGCCGGACTCATCGGCCTCAAGGACCGCTTTGACGTGGCCTTTGGCAACGACCCGGACTTCGACCGCCACGGCATTGTCACGCCCCAGGGCCTGATGAACCCGAACCACTATCTCGCCGTGGCCTGCGAACATCTCTTTTCCACGCGAACGGGCTGGAGCCACGATGCGCGGCTGGGCAAGACCCTGGTCTCCTCGTCCATGCTCGACCGCGTGGCCGAGCACCTGGGCCGCGAACTGTACGAGGTTCCCGTGGGCTTCAAGTGGTTCGTGGACGGGCTGCTGGACGGCTCCATGGGCTTCGGCGGCGAGGAGTCCGCAGGCGCGAGCTTCCTGCGCAAGGACGGCACGACCTGGACCACGGACAAGGACGGGATCATCATGGACCTGCTGGCCTGCGAGATCGCGGCCACGGGCAAAAACCCGAGCGAACGCTACCAGGCCCTGACCGAACGCTTTGGCGAACCGGTCTACGCGCGGCTCGACGCGCCCGCCTCACCCGCGCAAAAGGCCGCGTTCAAGCAACTGACCCCGAAAATGGTCAAGGCCACGGAACTGGCGGGCGACCCGATCACGGCGCGGTTGACCCGTGCGCCCGGCAATGACGCGGCCATCGGCGGCCTCAAGATCACGACCCAAAATGGCTGGTTCGCGGCCCGCCCCTCAGGCACGGAAGATATCTATAAGATATACGCGGAGAGCTTCCTGGGACCGGAGCACCTGGCGAGGATTCAGGACGAGGCCAAGGCTATCGTGGGCGCGGCGTTCAACGCCGCCGGGGCGTAGAAATCCTTATATGGAGAATAACTGACCAGCTATTGAGAGGGATAGTCATGCTAATTTTCAACACAATGTTTCCAATAGCGACTTCTGCAGATATAAGTGATCTACTTTTTTTAGCGCGCGACTGGTGGGTAAGCAGTCCACACTCAACGATTTCTCAGCAGCTTAACAATGAGTTCAAAATAGCTGTGGACTGTTGTATTCAAGACAGTCGGCAGCGTTTCACGTCAACTGCATTATCTTCAAACGGAAAAGAGCTTGGTGGTGTACGCCTAAAGACCAAAGAAAGGGATGCCACTTGGGTTACCGAAGTTGTCGGGGCTAAAGATGATAATTTTTGGGTTTCTGTAAAAGTATACTGCGAATCTGAAAGTCCACAAGTTGAAAACCCAACGGCTAATAAACCCTATTTTTTTAAACTGATAACGAAGTCGATCGGAATGGGATTTGATGGCCCAGTCCCAACAGCAAATCGCCCGATATATTTTAAGGATAATGATATCGATATTGCCGAGAGAATTATCCGCGATACAATGGGCTGCTTAATGCCAATGGTTTATATAAGTGCATGTAGCAACAACACGCATTGTGTAAACGCAGAAAGAATTGCACTAAAATTATATGTCATGGCAAATGTTTTTGTAGAACCAAACGAAGCATTTGCCATTAACCTTTCAAAATCGACAAAGGCGCGTATCCCTCCTGGGAATATTGGCATTTATTGGCCCGGAACCGCCAGTGTTTGGGAGATTAATCCACAAAATTTTGCGACTCAGCGGTCGATCGAAAATGAAATATACAATATGCTAACAGCATCATTGTTAGCCAAAAGCACAAAACGTGAATGCTCCTGGAGCCACCTCCAAGAGGCAAAAACAAAACACATTATTGATGAATTGCGGACGAAAGAATCAACAGAAGTTGAGAAATACATAGCGGCCTTCGACAGCGAGAAGGAAGTAAAAGACAAAGAAATAAAACGCCTTGAGGAAGAGCTTTCGCACTTAAAAGCCAAAATATATCAACATCCAGCACCCGCACCTCTTGGCAGCTCGGCGTGTACTTTCGAGCCTGAAGAAATTGACTTCTATCTAGGAGAAAAAAATGATATTATATATGATGTTATCGAAAAAATATTAACAACGATTCCACCTTCACGCCGAAAGGATATTTTGCTTGACCACTTGCGCCAGAACCCACTTCAGGGGCAGCGCGAAGTAATCATCAAAAAATTAAAATCCGCGTTAAAAGACTATACAAGACTTGATGGGAAAAAGAAAAAAGCACTCGCTGAAGCAGGCTTCAGCATTACTGAAGACGGGCGTCATTACAAATTAATATACCACGGTGATGAAAGGTACAACGTTACACTTTCAAAGACGGGCAGCGATTATCGAACGGGGCAAAATACAATTAGAGACATCTTACACAAGGTGTTTTAACCCTCACCAATAGCTACCCCCCTACCCCACCATTTTCCGCGCGCCAGCGGACCGCGCTTCCTCGTCCTTGCCCTGAACCTCCAGGGCGCGGATAAGCAGATCCCAATATTCGTCCTTTTCCGGGGCCAGGGCCGAACTCTGGCGCAACAGCTCCGTCCAATCAGCTCCCATCCGCACACCTGTGATTTTCGGCTACCCTATGACAGACGCACGGACAGATCAAGACATAGAGGCAAGCTGAACACCGGCTCTTGCCTTCCCGTCTCCGTGCTGATAAGCCATGCACATGGACAACGCGATGCAGCAAGAACGCCACGCTCTGCCGCTGGAGATACGGTTCCGCCCGGACGGCGAACAATGGCTTGGCGAAGCCCCGGAAATCGGGGTCATGACCCAGGGGCGAACCTTGGAAGAGGCCCAGGAAAACCTCAAGGATGCGTTGCGGCTCTTCATTGAGTCCTGCCTACGCCGAGGCGTCCTGGACCAAATTCTGGCCGAGGCGGGTTTCAGCAAGCGGCGCGTTGAAGAGGTTCGGAGCGTTGCGACCTCTTTACCCATGTCCGACCAGTGTGGCTGCAAGGTTTGCCGCGTCTGACCTCGCAAGCATGGAAGCGGCTGGAGTGCGTTTTCCTCGCCGCCGGGTTTCTGTTTGTCAGGCAGAGCGCAAGCCACCGGGTATATGAAAAAGATGGCGTTCTCCGGCCATTGATTATCCCGACATACGACAGCGTAGGCAAGGACATCATCGGCAACCTGCTGCGGACATCGGGGATGTCGCGTACGGAATATTTCCAGCTCCTGGACCAATGTTGACCGTTTCACGCCCCCTATGGCGTTAGGTACGCTTCCAGTCCTCCAAGTCCCAGGAACAAGCTTACAGCGCCATAGATGTCAGTGCCATCGAGCCTGTTCACTCTCCATCCGCTGAACTCCGGAAACGTAGCCCACTTCCTCAACGACTCCCCCAGCATCGCCCGCTTACCTTGGCTACTCGGTTACTTTGATTTCCGGTTCATTAATCTGGAAAAACCTTCACGCAACTTCTCGTGCCCCCCTCACCCCGCCATTTTCCGTGCGCCAGCGGACCGCGCTTCCTCGTCCTTGCCCTGAACCTCCAGGGCGCGAATAAGCAGATCCCAATACTCGTCCTTTTCCGGAGCCAGGGCCGAGCACTGCCGCGCCAGCACTTCCGCGATCTGCGGGTCTTCGCCCGAATCCAGATACAGCTTCGCCAGCAGGAACATGGCGAAGTGGTCGTTGTGGTTGGCGTTCAGCGCCAGGTGCAGACATTCGCGGGCGCGCTCCTTGTCGCCCCGGTCCACGGCCAGCCGGGCCAGATGCCGCATGGTCAGCGGCTCCCCGCCGGGCAGGCTCGCGGCCTTCCCATACCACTGTTCCGCCGCTTCCGGGTCGCCCGCCTGTTCGGCCAGGGCGCCCAGCCGGAGCATGCTGTAGACGTGGGCCGGGTCCAATTCCAGGCAGCGGGTGAAGCTTTGAGCCGCGCGTTCGGCGTCGTCCATGCGCTGGCTGATCCAGCCCAGGTTGTAGAGGGCCATGAGGTCGTCGGGCGCGTGGCGCAGGGCCTCCTCGAACTGGGTCCGGGCCTGTTCCTGCCTGCCGAGCTGCGCATAGCAGATGCCGAGGGAGTTTCGCGCCAGCACGTTGGTCTCGTCCGCGAGCAGCGAGAGTTTGAACTCCTCCACCGCGCCGAAGAGGTCGCCCTGCATGTAGAGCCGGTCCGCCGAGATGTTCAGGGACACGGAGTCGAAGGTGGCGGCGCGGGGGTGGGGCAGGAGCAGCGCGTGGTCCAGGGCCTTGCGCGCGTTTTCCAGCATGTCCGCGCGGGCGAAGGACATATAAGGGTAGACGCCTGCTCCGGCGGCCAGTTCCAGGCCGCGCCGCTCCGCATCCTGGACCACTTCGCGCAGCAGGGTTTCGGCCTGTTCGCGGTCCAGGCCGGGCAGGAACCAGACCACGCTGCCCAGGCCGAACTCGCCGCCCACCGCGCTCTGGGGCGCGCGCGCCTCCACCAGCTCGGCCAGCGTGCCCATGCGCGAACGCATGGCGTTCTCGTAGCCGCGCGCGTAGCCGTCCGCGCCGGAGAGCACCTTGAACAGGCCCAGGGCGAAGCGCTCCGGCCCGCGCCGCAGTCCGGCCCAGCGGGCCATGAAATCCTTGTGAGCGAACAGTCCGGTCACCTCGTCCCTGCGGGGCATCTCTCCTCCTGGGGTCTGCTGGTCAAAGGCGGGGCCTTCCTCGGCCACGAGCACGAGCCGGTCGCCGGTCACGATGGGCGCGGACGGGTCCGCCGGGTGGAGCACCTCGGCAAAGGCCATGTCCGCCTGGACCTCGATGAGCACGGCCTCGCCCTTGTGGGCCACGGGGCTGGAGCCGGAAAGGCGTTCCTCCTCCGTGACCTCGGCCAGCACGGAGCGCGGCGGGCCGGGCGGCAGGAGCAGGAAGCGCTGGCCCACGCGGGCCTCCACGTCGCGCCCGAGGCTCACGGTCAGCCGACCCAGGGGCAGGACCTCCAGCACCTTGCCGCCCTTGGGCAGGATGTCGGCAAAGCCGAAAACACGATTTCGGCCATGGTGCTTGGCTGTGGAAACGGCCTTGTTGGCCTTGCGCAGCAGGATGCGCGCGCGTTCGGCGGTATTGCGGGCGAGCTGCGGGCCGGACATGTTCTGGGGGTAGCAGACGTGGCCCAGGCTGGCCGTGACCGACACGGCGTCGTCTGTGACCGCGTCCTTGTGGACCAGCCGGGAGATGCCCGAGCGGATCAGCTCCGCAAGCTGGAAGCAGACCCGGGGCCGGGCGTCCGGCAGGAGCACGGCGAAGCGGTCGTTGATCAGCCGGGCGGCCACGGCGTGGCGCGGGCAGATGCGCAGCAGGGTCCGGCCCGCTTCGGCGGCGATGGTGTCGCCCACGGTGTAGCCGTAGCGCTCGTTGATCCACATGAAGCGGTCCAGATCCAGGGAGATGACGCCCAGGCCGCCGGAAAATCCTCCGGCCCCGGCGATTTCGCCCGCTCCCCCGGCCATGAGCCCGTTGTCCACCAGCTCGATCTCGCGTTCGAGCATGTCGAGGAAGTGGTCGCGATTATAAAGGCCCGTGAGCGGGTCCGTGATGCTGCGTTTATAGAGCGCGAATTTTTCCAGCTCGGCCCGGGCCAGGGCCGCGAGATAGGCCGGGGCGCTCTTGGGGGCCTTCAGCCGGACTCCGCGCGCCACGAACCAGCCGAGCAGCTCCTCCCCAAGCACGAGCGGCAGGAGCAGTTCGCGCGTGGAAACGCGGTAGGAGGCCACCGGGCCGCCCACCCCCTCGGGGAGTGACTCCGGGAAAAAGAGGCTGTAGGATTCGAACGGCACATGGACGCGCAGGGCGTCCTTGAGCGCGTGTTCGAATTCCACCAGGTCCCTGCCGTTCAGGCGGGGAATTCCCCGCATGGGATCGTTGCGTATCGCTCTCATATTCCGACACCTTACCCCCGGACCCCGCATTTCTCAAGCGCTCAGCTGGACAACCGGGGCAAAATGGCATAGCGAATTGACCCTCGCCGGAGGCATCCCCCAATGATGACGATTCATGACCCCAAAGAGTTGCAGGCCGCCTGCCGCGCCTGGCGCGCGGAAGGCCTGACCGTGGCCCTGGTTCCGACCATGGGCTATTTTCATGCCGGGCACGCCGCCCTCATGGACCGCGCCCGTCCCCTGGCCGACAGGCTGGTGGTCTCGCTGTTCGTGAACCCGACCCAGTTCGGTCCGGGCGAAGACCTGGACAGCTACCCGCGCGACCCGGAGCACGACGCGGCCCTGGCCGAGGAGCACGGCGTGGACCTGCTTTTCGCGCCCGCGCCCGGAGCCATGTATGCCCCGGACCACGGAACCTTGGTCGAGGTTCCGGAACTGGCCAGGGGCCTTTGCGGCGCTTCCCGGCCCATCCATTTTCGCGGCGTCTGCACCGTGGTCTCCAAGCTTTTCCACCTCGTGGGTCCGGATGTGGCCGTGTTCGGGGAAAAGGACTGGCAGCAGCTGGCCATCATCCGGCGCATGGTCCGCGACCTGGACTTCCCGGTGCGCATCGAGGCCCAGCCCATCGTGCGCGAGGCGGACGGCCTGGCTCTCAGCTCGCGCAACGTGCGCCTCACGCCCGAGGAACGCGCCCAGGCCCCGCAAATCCAAAAAGGCCTGCGCATGCTCCAGGAACGGGTCAACGGCGGAGAGCGCGACGCGGCCCGGCTGCAGCAGGCCCTGCACGAGCATTTCGACGCGCATCTGCCCCTGGGCGAGGTGGACTACATCGCCGTGGTCCATCCGGAAACCCTGGCCCCCCTGACCGAGGTTCGGGAGCAGGCCCTGGTGGCCGTTGCCGTGCAGTTGAAGAGCGCCCGACTGATAGACAATTTTTTGCTGGAGGTGTAATGGAAATGCCCGGACGGAGCTTTCTCAACGCCAAGGTGCATGGCGCGACCATCACCAGGGCGGATCCGACCTACCACGGCAGCCTGTCCGTGGACACCAAGCTGCTCAAGGCGGCGGGAATCCTGCCCTATGAGCGGGTGGACGTGTACAACATGACCAACGGCGAACGCCTGACCACTTACGCCATTCCGGGCGGGCCGGGCGAAATCTGCCTCAACGGCGCGGCGGCCCTGCGGGGCGCAACCGGGCAGAAGGTCATCATCGCGACCTATGCCTGGCTTGCTCCGGACGAAATCGAGAACCACGCGGCACGAGTCGTACTCGTGGACGCGCAGAACGACATAGAGAAAATTCTGGAACAACGCCCCTGCGATTGATCATATCCTTGAAGGAGGACCCTGCATGTTTTTTTCGCCCAAAGGAAAATACATTTTCACCTCGGAATCCGTGACCGAAGGCCACCCGGACAAAGTGGCCGACCAGATTTCCGACGCCGTGCTCGACGCGCTCATCGGCCAGGACCCCAACTCCCGCGTGGCCTGCGAAACCCTCGTGACCACGGGCATGGCCTTCATCGCCGGCGAGATCACCACCACGGCCTATGCCGACCTGCCCGAAATCGTGCGCCAGACCATCAAGGGCATCGGCTACAATTCCTCCGATACCATGGGCTTCGACTGGCAGACCTGCGCGGTGATCTCTTCCATCGACAAGCAGTCCCCGGACATCGCCCAGGGCGTTGACCGCACCAAGCCCGAGGATCAGGGCGCGGGCGACCAGGGCATGATGTTCGGCTTCGCCACCAGCGAGACCGAGCCCCTGATGCCGACCCCCATCTACCTGGCCCACCAGCTTTCCCGCCGCCTGACCTACGTGCGCAAGCAGGGCATCCTCAACTTCCTGCGCCCGGACGGCAAGACCCAGGTGGCCGTGCAGTATCAGGACGGCAAGCCCGTGCGCATCGACAACGTGGTCGTGTCCTCGCAGCACGACGAGCACATCGCCTACGCCGATCTCGTGGAGGCCATCAAGAAGGAAGTCATTTTCCACACCCTGCCCCAGAACCTGCTCGACGATGACATCAAGGTCTACGTCAACCCCACGGGCCGGTTCGTCATCGGCGGCCCTGTGGGCGACTGCGGCCTGACCGGACGCAAGATCATCCAGGACACCTATGGCGGAGCCGGGGCCCACGGCGGCGGCGCGTTCTCCGGCAAGGATCCCTCCAAGGTGGACCGCTCCGGCGCGTACATGGCCCGCTACGTGGCCAAGAACGTGGTGGCTTCCGGTCTGGCCCGCGAGTGCGAAGTGCAAATCGCCTATGCCATCGGCGTGGCCGACCCGGTTTCCGTGGTCGTGACCTCCCATGGCACGGGCGAGTGCGACGACGAGACCCTGACCAAGGCCGTGCGCGAGGTCTTTGACCTGCGCCCCTACTTCATCCAGAAGCGGCTGGACCTGCGCCGTCCCATCTTCCAGAAGACCACCAACTACGGCCACTTTGGCCGCGAGCTGCCCGAGTTCACCTGGGAAAAGACCGACGCCGCCGCGGACCTCAAGACCGCCTGCAAGCTGTAGGTCGGATCCGCTGTCCATTCAAAAGGGGCGAATGCAACGGCATTCGCCCCTTTTCGTTGTCCGCCCGACTGCCGGTCCAGACAGGCCGAATCAAAAGCGCGGGGCGCTTCACGACACGAATCACCCGCCCTCTTTTTCAATATACCGAAAAAAGGCGTCCACCACGTCGGGGCAGAAATGCGTCCCTCTGCCCTCGGCGATGATCTTCAGGGCCTTGTCCCTGGGCATGCCGTCCCGGTAGGGGCGGTCGCTCGTGAGCGCGTCGTAGACATCCGCCACCGCGATGATCCTCCCGAACAGCGGAATCGCCGGCCCCTTGAGCCCGTCCGGATATCCGGATCCGTCCCAGCGTTCATGGTGCGAGGAAGCACCCAGGATCACGTCGTCCAAGCCGTGGAGCGGATAGAGAATGTCCTTCACGATGACGGAATGGGTTTTGATATGTTCATATTCCTCGGCCGTCAGGTTCCCGGGCTTGAGCAGAACCGAATCCCGCACTCCGATCTTGCCAAGATCATGCAGGGTTCCGGTCAGCAGCAGGCGATCAAGCTGTGCGTCCGTCAAGCCCATCTCCTTGCCGATGGCGGAGGAAATTCTGGTGACCGATTCCGAATGGCCACGCGTGTAACTGTCCCGCGCTTCCAGGGCGTTGACGAGGCTGGCGATGGAACCGAGCATCAGCTTCCGCTCCGCCACCAGGCGTTCCCGTTCCTCCATTATCCGGCGGAAATGATTGGAGAGCACCTTTTCCACGGTCAGGACGAGCATGTCGATGTTGAACGGCTTGACAATGAACGCGGTCACGCCGTCCTGGATCAGGCGCTGCATGACCGGCTTGTCACCCATGGAACTCATGACCACCACAGGCAGCTTCCGGCTCGGATCCATGCTGAACAGCTTGCGGCAGAGTTCGCCGCCGTTCAGATTCGGCATGTTCAGATCCGTGAGCACGAGATCAGGCGTAACGTTCTGGATGATCTCCAATGCCTGCATTCCATCATTGGCGGCCATGACCTTGAACCCGGCCGCATCAAGCCCTTCCATGGCGAACGACTGGATGCTGCGGCTGTCTTCGACCACGAGCACTGTCTTGTTCCTGACACAGGCGGATTTGTGCATCACTTCTTCGATGCGCGGAATGAGCTCCGTTTTGGCGATGCTCTTGGGAACGTAGGCATCGGCCCCAACCTGAAATCCCTTTTCGATGTCGGCATCCGACTCATAGGAACTCAGGACAATGACGGGAATGTCAGCCGTTGAAGAATTCGACTTGATCCACCGGCAGAACTCGATTCCGTCGAGTTCCGGCATGTCCACGTCCGTAATGACGAGATCAAACCGCCTCTGCTTGAGCTTCGCCTGCCCTTCCAGCCCGTCCGAAGCGGTGGTGATGCGGACGCCCGAAGCGCCCAGAAGCGTCTCAATGGCGTACAAGGCGGACTTGGAGTCATCGACAATGAGAATATTCATATTCTGCATAGGACACTTCCCGTTTCGGACATGCAACGCAGCCTGCCCATGGAGTTGCCTTTCCATATTATATATAGACGCAAACCATCGGCAACACAACTCCATTTGATACATCCCCTGGTCTGGCCGGAAGGTCCGGCGCATCCCGGAATCACACGCAAAGAAGCATGGGTGGTGTCCCGTGTTCCACGGCGACACTTCAGGAAATAACGCCGCAGTCGTACAATATTCTACAAAAAAATACTTTTATAACAGTGAACTACAAAACCGATATAATTTTATTCACTCCGATTGACTTTCAACATATGCAAGCGTAATTGCTTTGTCGCTACTAATTAGCAGGCTATCCTTTTTTTCTACGCCACATTTTGCCTACCTGGAAGGAATCGTGAACGTCAAAAACCATCGCAACATGCTTTTCCGCTTGGCTCTTTTGCTTCTCCCCGCCCTTGCTCTCTCCGCCTGCGGAGGGGGCGAAACCCAAGGCCAACTTCCCCCGCCCATGGTCAAGGCCATGACCCTGGAGCTGAAGGACCAGCCCCTGACATTTGAATACATGGGCCAGACCGCAGGCTCCCGTGAAATCGACGTGACCGCGCGCACCGGCGGCATCCTGCTGGAGCGCAAGTACATGGAAGGCTCCTTCGTGAGCGAGGGCGACCTGCTCTTCACCATCGACCCGGAAAAGTCCGACGCCAATCTGGCCCAGTATGCCAGCACCATGGCCAGCGCACGGGCCACGCTGGAGAACGCCCGCCGGGAACGCGACCGCATCGTCAAACTCTTCAAGGACGGTGCCATCAGCGCCCAGGAGCGCGACAACGCCGTAACTGCCTACGAGACCGCCCTGGCCAACGTGCAGGAGGCGGCAGCCAAGGTCCAGGATGCGCGCATCGACCTGAAATACAACGAGGTCCGCGCGCCCATCAACGGCGTGACCAGCAAGGAGGCCGTGAGCGAGGGCAGTCTGATCATCGCCAACAGCAGCGTGCTGACCACCATCATCCAGCTCGACCCCTTCTACGTGAACTTTTCCGTGCCCGGCCCGCAGGCCCTGCGCAACCGCCGCTGGTTGGCCGAAGGCAAGATGACCCTGCCCGACGACGGCTTCATCCTGGAATTGCGCCTCGTGGACGGCAGCATGTACGACCCCAAGGGCTTCATCAACTTCTACGATACCCGCGTGGACCCGGAAACCGGTTCCATCCGCATGCGCGGCCAGTTCCCCAACCCGAACATGGTGGTGCTCCCCGGCCAGTACGTGCGCGTCTTCCTCAAAGGCGCGGTACTCAAGGACACCTTGCTCGTTCCGGAACGGGCCGTGCTCTTTACCCAGCAGGGACCCATCGCCTATGTGCTGGACAAGGACAACGTGGCTGCGGCCCGCGTGCTCACGCTGGGGCTGACCGTGGACAACCATTTTGTGGTCGAGGCGGGCCTTCAGCCCGGCGATCGCATCGTCAGCGAGGGCGTGATCAAGGTCCGGCCCGGCACTCCGGTGAACGTGGCTCCGGACCAGCCCGCCGGAAACCAGCCCGCTGCGGCCGAAGGCCAAAAGACTGACGGCAAGAAGCCCGAAGGCGGGGAGCAATAGCATGTTCTCGCGCTTCTTCGTCAACCGCCCCATTTTCGCCACGGTCATCTCGCTGGTCATCTGCCTGGCGGGCGGCATTTCCCTCTGGAACCTGCCCATCGCGGAGTTTCCGGAAATCGTGCCGCCGCAGGTCGAAGTTTCGGCCAACTACCCCGGCGCCAGCGCCGAGGTCATCGCCTCCACAGTGGCCGCGCCCCTGGAGCAGCAGATCAACGGCGTGGACAACATGCTCTACATCAACTCCACGAGCGCGGACAGTGGCGTCATGAGCATGACCGTGACCTTTTCCGTGGGCACGGACCCGGACCAGAACACCATCAACGTGAATAACCGCGTCCAGGCCGCGCTGAGCAGCCTGCCCACCGAGGTGCGCTCCCAAGGCGTCACCGTACGCAAGAAGTCCGCCAGCATGCTGGAGGTCATCAACCTGGAGTCCGAAGGCGGTCGCTACGACACGATCTACATGAGCAACTATGCGCTCGTGAACATCATCGACGAAATCAAGCGGCTGCCCGGCGTGGGCGATGCTTCGGTCTTCGGCTCACGCGACTATTCCATGCGCATCTGGCTCCAGCCGGACCGTCTGGCCCAGCTGGGCATGACTCCCTCGGACGTGGCCGACGCCATCGAGGAGCAAAACGCACAGTTCGCGGCCGGCTCCATCGGCGCGCAGCCCCAGGATTCCCCGGTGGAACTGCAATATACGGTCACGACCCAGGGCCGGCTGGCCAGCGCCGAGGAATTCGGCGACATCATCCTGCGGGCCAACGCGGACGGGACCATCCTGCGTCTCCGGGACGTGGCCCGCGTGGAACTGGGGGCCAAGTCCTACGGCATGACCTCCAAGCGCGAGGAAAACCCGTCCGTGGCCATGGGCATCTATCTGGCCCCGGGAGCCAACTCCCTGGCCACGGCCCAGCTCGTCAACGACAAAATGGACGAACTCGCCAAGCGCTTCCCCGAAAGCATCAAATATTCCATCCCCTACGACACCACGACCTTTGTGCGCATCTCCGTGGAGGAGGTCCGGCAGACCCTTTTCGAGGCCTTTTTGCTCGTCTGCCTGATCATCTTCCTCTTTCTCCAGGACTGGCGCGCCACGGTCATTCCCGTGCTGGCCGTGCCCGTGTCCATCATCGGGACCTTCGCGGGCATGGAGGCGCTCGGCTTCTCCATCAACACCCTGACCATGTTCGGACTTGTTCTGGCCATCGGCATCGTGGTGGACGACGCTATCGTGGTCATCGAGAACGTGGAACGCGTCATGCGCGTGGACAAACTCCCGCCCAAGGAAGCCACCATCAAGGCCATGGACGAGGTTTCCGGAGCCATTGTGGCCATCGTGCTCGTACTCTGCGCAGTGTTCGTGCCCGTGGCCTTCATGGGTGGCCTGGCCGGAGAAATGTACAAGCAGTTCGCCGTGACCATCACGGTGTCCGTGGTCATCTCCGGCATTGTTGCCCTGACCCTGACCCCGGCCCTCTGCGCCCTGCTGCTGCGCGACAAGCACGGCGCGCCGCCCCGGCCCCTGATGTGGTTCAACAAGTTCTTCGACCGTGTCACGAACCGCTATACGGCTGGCGTGCGCTTCCTGCTCAAGCGCGGCGCCCTGGCTCTACTGCTCTTCGGCGTGATCATCGCCTGCACCGTGGTCCTGTTCCGCCATGTCCCCGGCGGGCTCGTACCGGACGAGGACAAGGGCTACGTCATCGCCTACGCCATGCTCCCGGACGGCTCGTCCCTGAGCCGCACCGAAGCCGTGTCCGACGAAATGACCCGGAAGATCATGGCCCAGCCCGAGGTGGACACCCTGATTTCCCTCCCAGGCCTGGACCTGCTCTCCGGAGCGACCAAGTCCAGCACCATGAGCATGTTCGTCCGCCTCAAGCCCTGGGAGGAGCGGTCCGGCGCGGAGCACGACTCTTTCAGCTTCGTAAAGAAGGTCTTCGGCCTGGGCTACCCGGTCACGGACGCCTACGTGCTCTGCTTCGGCATGCCCGCGATCAGCGGCATGAGCAACACGGGCGGCTTCGAGGGCTACATCCAGAACCGCTCCGGCGCCAGTGCAACCGAACTGGCAACGGTCACGCAGAAGCTCATCACCGCCTGCGGCAAGCGGCCGGAGCTGGGGCGCATCTCCACGACCTACTCGGCCAACTGGCCCCAGTTGCGAATCAACCTCGACCGTGAACGCTGCAAAGCCATGAACGTGCCCGTGAACCGCGTGTTCACGACCATGCAGGCCACGTTCGGTTCCAGCTACATCAACGACTTCAACCTCATGGGGCGCACCTTCCAGGTCAACCTCCAG
>JBFWMD010000059.1:0-23156 GCA_050251775.1 Desulfovibrio sp. | reverse complement strand
ATAATTCTTCTCCTGCCTACTTCTTTGCCACTTTTTTCGGCTGATACGAGCACAAGGGCTCTTCTTCCAGATAATGCCCGCGCATGGTCTGGGCGCGGGCGCGGCAGCCGCCGCAGACGCGTTCGTATTCGCAGTGCCCGCACTTGCCCTGGTAGACCTCGGGGTTGCGCAGGTTCAGGAATTGCTTGGACTTGCGCCAGATTTCCGGGAAGGGCGTCGCGCGCACGTTGCCGCAGTCCAGTTCCAGGTAGCCGCAGGGCTGGACCTGACCGACGTGGGAGATGAAGCAGAAGCCCACGCCACCGAGGCAGCCGCGCGAAACCGCGTCCAGGCCGAAGTTTTCGAAGGTCACGGGAATGCCTTCCTCTTTGGCCCGCTGACGCAGGATGCGGTGGTAGTGGGGGGCGCAGGTGGCCTTGAGCAGCATGTCGGTGGTCTTCTGGAAGTCGTAGAACCAGTTGAGCACGTCTTCGTATTCCTGGGCGGAGATGATCTCCGTGCCCAGTTCCACGGCGCGGCCCGTGGGCACGAGCAGGAAGATGTGCCAGGCGGACGCGCCGATGCGTTCGCAGAGCTGGAAGATGTCCTTGAAGAGGTGCAGGTTGTTCTTGGTGACCGTGGTGTTGATCTGGAATTCGATGCCCACGTCTTTGAGATACTGGATGCCGCGCATGGAGGCGTTGAACGCGCCCTGCTCGCCGCGAAATTCATCGTGCTGCGCGGCTTCGGGCGCGTCGATGGAGATGGAGCAGCGCTCCACGCCCGCTTTCTTCATCTTTTGCGCGGTCTCGGGCGTGATCAGCGTGCCGTTGGGGGCCATGACGCAGCGCAGGCCCTTGGATTTGGCGTAGGCGATCAGCTCGTACACGTCGTGGCGCATCATGGGCTCGCCGCCCGTGAAGATGATGATCGGATTGCCCACGTCCGGGAAGGTGTCGATGAGGGCCTTGGCTTCTTCGGTGGAGAGTTCGCCCTCGTAGGGTTCGGGGTGCGCCTCGGCCCGGCAGTGCTTGCAGGCCAGGTTGCAGGAGCGGGTCACTTCCCAGGCGATGAGCCGGCAGGCCGGGGTTCCGTCCTCCAGCTTCATGACGGGCTTTTGGCCGGGATGCTCGTGCGCGCCGTCCGGATTGCCGCCGGGATGTCCGCCGGGATGCTGACCCGGATGTTTGCCGGGATGTCCGCCGGGATGCTTGCCGGAAGGGGGCTGATGGGAATGGTTCATATGTGTCCACCTGAAAAGATTAGAGCGTTTTTAAGACATCCTCGGTGAAGTAGCTCAGGATCAGGTCCGCTCCGGCCCGCTTGATGGCGGTGAGCGATTCCATGACCACGGCTTTTTCATCGATCCAGCCGTTCAGGGCCGCAGCCTTGATCATGCTGTACTCGCCCGAGACCTGATAGGCCGCGATGGGCATGTCAAAGGCGTCGCGGACCTGGCGGATGATGTCCAGATAGGGCAGCGCGGGCTTGACCATGAGGATGTCCGCGCCCTCGAAGGCGTCGGCCGAGGCCTCGCGCATGGCCTCGCGGCTGTTGGCCGGGTCCATCTGGTAGGTCTTGCGGTCGCCGAACTGGGGCGCGCTCTCGGCGGCCTCGCGGAATGGACCGTAGAACGCGGAGGAATATTTCACGGCGTAGGACATGATCGGCAGGTTCAGATGTCCGGCGTCGTCCAGCATGGTGCGGATGGCCAGCACCCGGCCGTCCATCATGTCGGACGGGGCGACCATGTCCGCGCCCGCATTGGCGTAGGACAGGGCCGTGCGTGCCAGCAAGTCCAGGGTCGGGTCGTTGAGCACATCCCCGTCCCGCACGATGCCGCAGTGCCCGTGGGAGGTGTATTCGCAGAGGCAGACATCCGGACAGACAAGCACCTGCGGCCACTTGTCCTTGATCATGCGGATGGCCCGCTGCACGATGCCGTTGTCGTCGTAAGCGCCGCTGGCCTTCTCGTCCTTGTGCGCGGGAATGCCGAAGAGCATCAGGCTGCGCAGTCCGGCGGCCACGGCCTCGCCCACGCGCTTTTCCAGCTGTTTCAGGCTGAGCTGGCACTGGCCGGGCATGGAGCCGATGGGTTTGCAGAAGTCCTCGTCGTCGCTCTCCGCGACGAAGTAGAGCATCATCAGATCCTGGGGGCGGATTTCGGTCTCGCGGACCATTTCGCGCAGGGTGGCGCTGCGGCGCAGGCGGCGGCCACGGTGGAATTCGGACATGGCGACTCCTTGTGGTGCAACGGGGAGGGCGGGGAAAGGGGAAGGTTCCCCGTCGGGGACAGCGGATTTTCTCCCCGGATTCGACCCCGAATATGTTCCGGGGCGGCAAATGTCAAAAGAAACGCCGGGAATCCCGAAGCGCGGGACTCCCGGCGGGTTCGGATCAGTCCTTGACGCCCACGGGCTCGCCGGTGATCTCCTCGTCGGTGAGGTAGCAGGCCGGGTCCTCGGCCCAGAAGTCGCCGTGGTAGGCCTCGGCCCGGGCGCGGAAGTTGCCGCCGCAGATGTGCAGGAAGCGGCAGGTCGCGCAGCGGCCCTTCACGTAGGGGCGCTTGTCCTTCATCTTGTGCAGCAGCTCGATTTCCGGGTCGTCCCAGATCTGGGAGAAGGGGCGTTCGAGCACGTTGCCGAAGGTGTGGTGGCGCATGAACTGGTCCGCATGCACGGAGCCGTCCCAGGAGATGCAGCCGATGCCGCGTCCCGTGGAGTTGCCCTCGTTCCACTGGAGCAGTTCCAGGACCTCCGCGGCGCGCTTGGGGTCTTCGCGGAGCATGCGGTAGTAGAGGTAGGGGCCGTCCGCGTGGTTGTCCACGGTGAGGACCTCCTTGGGCAGGCCCTTGTCGTAGAGCGCCTTGGTGCGGTCCATGATCAGATCCACGACCTGGCGGGTTTCCGCATGGTCGAGGTCTTCCTTGATCAGCTCGGAGCCGCGTCCGGAGTAGACCAGATGGTAGAAACAGATGCGGGGGATGTCGCGCTGTTCGATGAGATCGAAGAGGTGCGGAATCTCCATGGCGTTGCGCTTGTTGATGGTGAAGCGCAGGCCCACCTTGAGGCCCTCGTCCTGACAGTTGGCCACGCCTTCGAGCGCCTTTTTGTAGGAACCCTTGACGCCCCGGAATTTGTCGTGGACCTCTTCGGCCCCGTCCAGGGAGATGCCCACGTAGGAGAGGCCCACTTCCTTGAGTTCCTTGGCCTTCTTCTTGGTGATCAGAGTCCCGTTGGTGGAGATGACCGCGCGCATGCCCTTGCTGGTGGCGTACATGGCCAGTTCCGTGAGGTCCTCGCGCACCAGGGGCTCGCCGCCGGAGAAGAGCAGCACGGGCGCGCCAAAGGCGGCCAGATCATCGATCATCTCCTTGGCCTTGGCCGTGGAGATGGGGTCCTCGTGGCCGCTGGGGTCCACGGCGTGCGCGTAGCAATGCACGCATTTGAGGTTGCACCGCTGGGTCATGTTCCAGACCACCACGGGTTTTTTGTCCTTGGAGAACTGCAACAGGTGGGAGGGCAGTTTGCCCGATTCGCGCCCATAACGCAGGGCGTCGGAAGGCTCCACCGAGCCGCAGTAGAGCTTTGAAATGCCGATCATTGCCTAACCTCGCTTTGAAGTGGGACCATTGCGGTATCATAAAAGGGCAGGGCAGAAAAGCCGAAAAAAGGCATCAAAAAAGGGGAGGGTCCAGCCCCCCCCCCTGAACTAAGCCGTTGTCACGCGCTGTCAACCGCTCATTCGGCCAGGCGGACCTCCACGCGACGGTTGAGCTGCTTGTTGGCCGCCGAGGTGTTCGGAACCAGCGGCTGGGATTCGCCGCGCCCGTCCGTGGCCAGCAAATTCGGATCGATGTCGTGGCGGTCCACAAGGTACTGCTTGACAGAGGCGGCGCGCCGTTTGGAGAGCTCCAGGTTGTACTCTTCCGAGGCGTCCGAGTCGGTGTGGCCGATGATCAGCACCTTGCGGCCCAGCAGTTTCGGGGCCTTGAGCGCCTGGGCCAGCTCGTCGAGGTTGTTGTAATATTCCGGGCGAATGGTGGCCTTGTCCACATCGAATTCCACATGGATGTAGACACTGCCGCCCGTATTGCCCAGTTCGTCGGCAAGGTCCATGCTGCGCAGGTCTGTGTCGCCGTCCTTGGGGAGGGCGGTTTCGCTGGGAGGGGCGGTCAGTCCTTCCACGATTTCGTCCGCGGTGGAGGCGAAGCCCAGACGGAGGGGATCGACCGGAGGCAGCCAGGAGCGCAGGGGCACGGCCATGTCCGCGGCGATGGCCCTGGTGATGGCATAGAGGGGGGAGTCCGGCATGCGCGTGCGAGTCATCCAGAGAACCCAATCCTTGTTGCGCTCGAATTCCAGGCGGCCCGACTGCTCCATGGATACGAGCAGGTTGCCCGTGGCCACTTCGTAGATGTCGCAGCGGATGGTCAGAGCGGAGTCGTCCAGGGTTCCGCCGGCATAGAGATAGGGCACGGAGGGCAGCACGAGCATGTCCGCCCCGCGTTGCCGCGCCTGGGCCAGCGCGGATTCGCGGCCCCGGTAGACCAACTCCTCGGGCATGGCCAGGGCCGGGAACACAGGTTCCTCGGACCAGGCGTCCTGGAACACGCGGCCCATGCCGCGGCCCAGTTCGAGGCGTGCCGGGATCGATTCGCGGATCCACATGGGGAACATCAGGGCCTTGACCGGAGCGTGGAGCCGGCCCACGGGCTTGACGTAGACGTGGAGGTCCGAACGGTCCACGGTGGCGTCCGTGACGATCTGGGTCTGCTGGGTCAGGGAAGGCTGCACGTAGTTACAGGCGCCGAGCAGGGCGCAAAGCAGCAGGGCCGGGAGCAGGGCCGGAAAACGGCCGGGGCTGAGCTGGGGTTGCTTCATTTCGATTCCCTTGAATGACGTATGGTTGAGCGCGGCGTCAATGCGCCGACGCTCAGTATCTTACGCGAAAAGGGGAAGCAAGATGCGTACCGCCTATTGCAGGAGGCGGGTAGGCGAGGGCGCGGACTGGATGGATTCGAGAAGCTGGCGTTTGGAGTGCAGCAGCCCCTGGCGGAGCTGGAGGCGTTCCTGCGCGGACATGCGCAGGAAGGTCGGTTCCCCCGCGATGCGCACGAGTTTTTCCGCCTCCTGGTGAATGTCGCGGATCACGGCCTGGACCGAGGCTTCACCAGGGCATGCCTGGGCAGCGCAAAGCGCCAGGGAGCGGAGCTCGTCGGCCATGTCCAGAAAGACGCGCGGCTGGATCTGGCGCTGTAAACGACGCCGCGAGGCCAGGGAGCGCAGTGCGTCGCGGAGCCTGCCCAGGATCATTGCGCGGCTCCGGGGTGGGGAATCTGCATGGTCGCGAAGTAGAGCATGCCGACGACTCCGGCCACCAGCGCCACGGCCAGGACCACGCGCCAGGGCTGGGTGCGGTGGAGGGCGGCGCAGCCGATGATGGAGATGGGCAGGCTCCAGAGCCAGCCAGCGAGGTAGCCGTAAGGCAGAACGCTGAGCACCAGGGGCGCGTAGGAGTAAGCCGTGGCCCGGAAGGTGGCTTCGAATCCGCGCGGGGCCGCCCGCAGGAGCATGAGCACGGCGTGCAGCACGCCGGCGCTCAGGAAGAGATTGAGCACGAACATCAGCGGCAGGATGCCGAAGAGGTACACGGGCTCGGCTCCCGCGGCCACGTCGCTGTCGAGCATGGTCATGTTCGGAGCCAGCGAGGAGAGGGCGGGAAGCCCGGTGAAGCTCCAGAACAGGCTGAAAATCAGGTAGAATTCGAAGAGCAGCAGGGCGAAGATCAGGGGGCGCGCCAATCCCTTCAGCGGCATGACCTCGAAGAAGAGCCGGGGCGAGAGCATGGCCCGCTTGATGGTCTCGACGATGCCGGGGAAAAATCCGTAGTTGTCCAGGTCCTCAAAGGGGGGCGGAACATCGGGGATGCCTGCGTCGGCTTCCCGGGCGGGCGCGGGACCGGGCGTGGGCCGGTCGTGCAGGTGCGCGTCCGGACCGTAGAAGAGTTCCGGACGTTTGGTTTCGGCGTTGGACGCTTGCTGTTGGTCTTCGGATTCCGAGAGCAGGAACTCCTCGGAATCAAGGCTGCGGAAGCGAAATTTTTCCCCGCACTTGGGGCAGGTCGCCATTTCGGTGCGTTCGGGGATTTTGTTCTCGGGAATCTCCCGGCTGAATCCGCATTTTGGGCAATTGATCTGCATTTCTATGGGGTGCGCCGCTGGGAACGGGCGTCTGTTTCGTATTGACGTGTCAGTGGCGTTACATACGTGAGAATGCCTTGGGACGCAACCGGCTTCGATCCGGGCTTGCCATTGCGGATCAGGCCGGAATCTGTGGCAAAAGCAGCACCTGGAGTTCGTTGCAGAGCAGGTTTGCCCGCCGGAACCGGGACAAAGGCAGGTGTGGGTATTCCTGGTTGAGCCTGTGCCGGACCGTGCCGCCCGAGGCCTTGTCAAAAAGCGCGAGCTTTTTCCGCAGGGCCTCGGGTTTTTTGTGCAGGTGCGAGGTGTGCAGAATGGGCGCGTCGAGCACGAGGCCCGTGCGGCCGGAAAGGCCCGTAAGCCGCTCATGCACGGCGTTCTCAAAGCGCAGGTCCGGCAGGTTGCGGAAGAGCCGGAGTTGCAGGTCGGGCCAGAGGCCGTAGCCCATGCGGCAGTGCTCCGCGTCCGGGTGGAAGGTCAGCCTCGGGAAAAAATAGGCCTGCGTGCCGCGCACCGGAAAGAGGCCGGGCAGCAGCGTCCAGTGGTCTTCGGAGAAACGTTCGTCCCCGTCCAGAAAGAGCACCCACTCGGCCTTGCATTCCGCGAGCATGCGGTTGCGCTGGGCCGCGAAGTCGTTTTCCAGCGGGTGCGCGAACTGGCGCAGCGGACAGGCCGCCGTGATTTCGCGCTCGGGAATCTCCTTGGCGTCCCAGATCACAACCAGTTCCTCGACCCAGTCCGGGAACTGGCCGAAGAATTGGTCCAGGTGCGGTTCGTCCGGGTGCAGGATGCAGGCGGTGGAAAGGGACGGGGCCTGGACCGCGAAATGTCCGAAGGGTGTGCCATTGATGGCGGCCCGGGACCGGGCCAGGGTCAGGGTGCGCTGGAGCGACTGGTATTTTTCCCGTTCGTCCGGACGCAGTTCCGGGTTGAGCTGCACCAGGGCCTCGGCGGGCAGCCCACCCCCCTGGGCCAGCAGGTAGGCCACGGCCCAGGGCGACGAATCCACCAGGAGCTGCGCAGGGCCACCCGGCGTGCGCCACGCTGCATTGCCCGCCTCCAGGACACCTCTGGCCCGCTCGGGCGCGAGTTCGCACACGGTGAGCGCCGTTGCCGGAGGCAGGGACGCGGCCAGGAGTCCGGCCAGCCTGCCCGAGCCAAGCCCCAGGAGCACCAGATGCGTTTTGCGGCTCTTTTCCAGAAGCCGGAGAAAACGCTCGGCGGCCTGCTCCAGCTCCTCGGGCACGGACGGCGTGGGCGGGGTTTCCGTGCGTGGGGCATCCTGCCAGGCAAAGGCGAGCACTTCATCGGTATAGGCGGCGAAAAGGTGTTTTTCAGAGGTCACGGGGTGGTTCCTTTGGCTTGGTTCGCGAGAATTTCGTCGTACACGGCTTCCAGTTGCAGGGTCACGGTCTGGACGCGGTAGAGCCGCGCGGCTTTTTCGCGTCCGGCCCGGCCCATTTTTCGGGCCAGTTCCGGGTCGGCCAGCAGCCGGGCCACGGCATGGCCGTATTCCTCGGCGCTACGGACCACGAATCCGGTCACTCCGTGTTCCACGAGTTCGAGCTGGGCATTGTCGCGCGGGGCCGGACTGGGGTGTGTGACCACGGGCAGGCCGCAGGCCATGGCCTCGGCAATGACCAGCCCGAAGGACTCGCCCGTGTCGTTGGCGTGGGCCAGCACGGAGCAGCCGCCGTAGAATTCGGCCAGTTCCGCGTCGGTGCGCACAGGTGGCAGAAAACGTACGCGGTTTTCGTGTCCCTGGGCGCGGACCCAGTTTTCGGCCTGGGGAATGCCGCCGATGATCCTGTACTCCAGTTGCGGTGCGTGGGCCAGGGCATGGGGCAGGAATTCCAGGGCCAGCGCGGACCATTTGCCGGGGTCGGGCCGGGAAACTCGGCCCACCACGGGCCGCGAGAAAGGGGGACCGTCGGGCAGAACCCTGGCGAAGAAATCGGTGTCCACGGGGTTGTAGAGCACGCCGTAGGTCGGAGGCACTGCCGGAATGCCTGTCTGGGCGGTGAAGCGTTCTGCGCAGAACCGGGAGACGAAAAGATGCCTGGAAATGGCCCGGCCCGAGGGGCTGGCATCGTGGCGGCCAAAGACATTGGTCTCCACCACGGGAGCGCCGTGGAGTTTCAGCGGGCGCATCCATTCCGGCTCGGGCCAGCCTGCCCGGTGGACATGCACGATGTCCGGCCGCACCCGTTGCAGCACCTGGAAGAGATCCGGCTGGATGTGCGTGGCCAGTCCCGCTGCGCGGAGCAGTTCCCCGCGTTCGCCGTCAACCGGACTGTAGACAATGGCTTCCCAGCGGCGGCTCAGGTGTGTGGCGAAAAGCTGCATCACCTTTTCCGTGCCGCCGAGGCCGAGGGATTTGACGACGTGCAGGACGCGGATCGGTTCGGACATGATTGCAAAACCACATGGCCCATTTCGCGAGCCTTGGCAAGACGTTCCCGAGAAACGGAAACGGGCCGGAATTCTTCCGGCCCGTGGCTTAGAGCGAATTGTTGTAGGCGGAGGCCGCGCGCTGTCGCAGCAGGTTCACCGACTTGGAAAGCGAGGGCCGGGCCGGTTCCTGGGCGGCAGGCGTTGCAGGCTGTGGCGGCTGGGCCGGCCTGGGCGGAGCCGTCTGCTGCTTTTCCTCGGGGGAGGCGGGGCGCTGGGCGTCCTTGGCCGGGGGCTGTGTCTGCGTCTGGGCCTGTGCCGGAGAGGCCTGGGCAGCCGGGGGCTGCGAGTGTTGGGCCTGGTTGGCCGCCTCCTTCTGCTGCTGCGCGGCCGCGGCCGCGCCCATGGCGGCCATGCGGTTCAGCCCCGCCGTGGCTTGGCTGGAGCTGCGCCGCTCCGTTTCCGGGACGATCTGGGCATAGGCGGAGCGGATGTTGGTCAGAATGTTCAAGACATCGTCAATCATCCGCACGTCCATCTTCAGGTTGGCCTTGGCCAGCCGGATGTTGCAGAACATGTAAAGCGCGTCCAGGTTGTCCGCCAGCTTGCCGCCCTTTTCCCGGTTCAGGCTGTTGGCCAGTTCGCTGATGATGTCCATGGCTCGGGAGATCAGGATGCCCTTTTTGGCATAGTCCTTGGCTTCGATGCGTTCCTTGGCCTGCTTGAGAAATTTGATGGCCGCGTCATAGAGCATGACCAGGAGCTGACCCTGGCTTGTGGTGGTCACCTGGGTGGCGAGGTAGGCGTGTGCGGCCTTGCTCATGCGATACTTCCTCCGAAAACTGTGCGGTTAACTGCTGCTGGACAACTGCGAGATCTGGCTTGAGAGCTGTGCAGCCAACGAGTCGTACTTGCCGAGCAGAGCATCGAGCCGGGCGAACCTTTCACGCATGTTGGTCTCCATGGTGCTGATGCGCTTTTCCTCGTACTCAATCTTCTTATCGATCATATCCATAATATCTTCATAGTTCTCTTCGAGAATATGCAGCGGACCATCGTTTTTGTTTGTCAATGCCTTGAGTTCATTGACCATTTGTCCGGTCTTTCCGCGCTTGAGCACTGCCTGGGGATAGTCGGTCTCGCTCGTGCCCGATGCCGGGTATGTTCCGGGCGTGAGGTTGAGCACGTCGAGCACCAGACCTGCGGCGGCGTTCTGTTCCACCAGCGACTCACCGACGAGGATTTTGTGGGACATGGACGTGATGCGGTGGCTGGTGTTGTCGATGGCGGCGGCGTATCCATTGATCCAGGCCTCCGTGATGTTGCCGCTTGCGTCCACGGTGTACTTGACCTTATACGCGCCGGCCTCGGTAATTCCGTCGATGTGCGAATAGTAGCTGAGATTGTTGGTGTTGTAGACGCCACCCTCGTCATCGGTGCTGAAAAGCTTGGCCACGGCCTCTATGTTCATGTCCAGGGCTTTGTCGAGCTTTTTTTTGTCGATGGTGAGCAGGCCCGCAGTGGGGGAGTTCTCGTCCGCGTCCGTGAGGATGCCGAGCTGCGAGAGCGAGGAAAACAGGTCGCCCTGGGGCGTGGAACCGGTATCGTCATAGTAGAAGAAGCCCACGCCCTTGTCCGAGACGATGTTCTTGAGCTTCTGGGAGATGATGTCCACACCGTAGTTGCCTGTGAGCAGCGAGCCTTCCTTTTCCACCGAGTTGAACTTGGTGATGCTCAGGATGTACTTGCGCACCTCGTTGACCTGGTCCACAAAGGTCTGCACGTTTTCTTTGATGGATTCCCGGTCCGTATCCACGAGCAGAGAAATGTTCGTTCCTGGGGCTGCGCCCTTAAGGTTCAGGGTCAGGCCGTCGATGACGCCCTTGATCGTGTTGGAGGGGATGGATATCCAGTCCGTCGCGGGCCAGCCGTCAACGCGTATCTGGGCGTTCTGGTTGGCCTGCGTGGCGTCGAAGTCGCCGGCCTGAAATCCGGCGAGGGTCGTTCCCGCACCGATGGTCAGGGTGGCGTCCTCGCCGAGGTCCATGCCGCGGAACTGCAGGAAGACCTCGGCGCCGTCGGAGACCAGGGCGGCGCGCACTCCGGGATTGTCCGGATCGTTGTTGATCAGGTTCTTGAGTCCTTCCAGGGTGGTTCCGCCCGAAATATTCAAAGAGTGGGTCATGCCCCGGTAGGCGTATTCGAAGGTCGCGCCGGCTCCGGAGGACACCAGGATCGAATCCGTGGCCAAGTAGCCGTGCTGGTTGGTGAGGATGGCGTTCTGGGCGAGCTGGTTGATCTGCACGGTGTGCGCGGCCACCTCGGCGGAGCTGTCCGCCGTGGCGGTGAGCACGCTGGTCGAAGTGCTGGAAACGCTTTTGGTCATGAACTCATTGAGCGTGTCCATGCCTTCCAGAGAGGACTTGAGCGCAAGCATCTTGGTGTTCAGCTCCTGAAAAGCGTCCACCTTGGCCTGCCATTGGGCCTTCCAGGTCTCAAGGCGCGTGACACGACCTTGTTCAACCTTGATCATCCCGTCGATCAGTTTGTTGAAGTCGGTTCCGTTTCCGAGCCCGGCAAAGTTGATCTGCCCTGAAGTGTATTCGCTCATGCTTGGCCTGCCTGGGAAAGATTTTCCTGCTCTGGTTCTCCGCTCCAGGAAGCTGCAAATGAGATGCCAGAAAAAAAACAAGGGCCGGACCGCCCCGAGAGGCGATCCGGCCTGCTTGGACTCGCCCTTGGCCGGGTCGAGCGTTTGTTCAGCCTTAGCCGCTGATGAGCTGGAGGGCCATACGCGGCAGCGAGTTGGCCTGGGAGAGCATGGCCACGGCGGACTGGGTCAGAATCTGCGAGCGGACGAACTCGGTCATCTCGCTGGCCACGTCCACGTCGGAGATCCGGGATTCGGCAGCCGACAGGTTCTCGGCCTGGACGTTCAGCGTGGTGATGGTGTTCTGCAGACGGTTCTGGAGAGCACCCAGGCTGGCGCGGATCTTGTCCTTGGACACGATGGCGTTCTTCAGGGCCACCAGGGAGGCCTGGGCCAGAGCCTGCGTGGAGATGGACCGTCCGTTGGCGGTGGCGGCTCCGAGGCCGACACCGAGAGCGGAAGCGGTCGAAGTGCTGATGGAGATGTAGTAGTAGTCCTCAGCGCTGTCGTTCTCGGTTCCGAAGTGGACCTTCAGCGGGCCGGTGGAGACCATTCCCGTGCCGCTGTGGGCGGAGTTCGCACCCGAAAGGTTGCCGTTGAGCAGGTAGATGCCGTTGAAGTCCGTGGAGTTGGCGATACGGGTAATTTCCGAAGCCATGGCCTGATACTCGGAGTCGATGATCAGGCGCTGTACGGAGGTGTACGTACCCGTGGAAGCCTGTTCGGCCAGTTCCTTCATGCGGATCAGCTTTTCGTCGATGACGCCCAGGGCGCCGTCAGCAGTCTGAATCAGGGAGATGGCGTCGTTGGCGTTGCGCGCGCCCTGCTGCAGAGCCTTGACATCGGCGCGCATCAGCTCGCGAATCGCCAGACCAGCGGCGTCGTCCGCCGCGGTGGTGATGCGCAGACCCGAGGACAGGCGCGCAGTGGACTTGCTCAGCGCACCATACGAATTGCTCAGGTTGCGCGCGGCGTTCATGGCCATCAAGTTGTGGTTGATAACGAGGGACATGGTTTCCTCCTTGAAATGGTTTCGGCTTCCTTGCCTGTTGGTTGTGGGCGAATCTGAGCCGCCCATTTCCGTCTTGAGTTGCCCACGTTATCGTCTGCGCCCTAGAAAACTTTAGAGGACTAAACAAATTTTTTATGAACGTTTTCCCTTCAGGTCGAGAATCCGGTCTGGGCGCATCCGCGCGGACATCGGCGAAAGCTTGGCACGATAGATGCTTTCTCCTTGCGTGGCGTCGGGTTGCCGACGTCGAGCCATTCGAAGGAGAAGCACAATGCAGCAGAATTTTCAGGAGCTTGCCCACAGACGCGGCTCCGAGACCACCGTTGCGCGTCCCTCGGGAGGGGCAACGTGCCTCCCGACTCCGGGGTTGATCCGCGAAGAGCCTTCTGCCCGCGTGCCGCGCCCGTTGCAGCCGCCCCATGACGTGGACGCCCTGTTCCGCGACATGGACGGATTGGTGCGCGAGGAAACGGACCGCGATGCCGCGTTGCGCAACCGCAGCCGGAAGGTGCTGGAACAGGCCCGCCGGGCAGTGGAACTCGCCCTGCAATTCAACGACGCCGGCCACCCGGTCGTGTCGGAACTGCGCCACCCCGCGCTGGAACAGGCTGTCCGGGACATCCTGGCCGGGCGTGCCCGGTTGTTGCCCGCCGCCGCGCCCGCGCGACCCGAGGAAGACCCGGCCGGACGTATCCGGGCTGCCGTGGCCACTGCCGCCTTTCCCGAGGAATATTTCCGGGTCCTGGAGGCCATGAACGCCAAGGTCAGCAACGCTGCACGCGTGGCCGAGGCGGTATCGCGGGACGCGGCCCTGGCGACCCTGTTGCTGCGCCTGGTGAACAGTCCTTTTTACGGGTTGGGATCCCATGTGGATTCACTCCAGCGGGCCGTGGCCTTCACGGGATTCAACGAGCTTTCGGCCCTGACCCTGGCCCTTTCCGCCGTGCGTCATTTTCGTGGCGACGAAGAGGACGGTTCCGCCCCGGCCGGATTCTGGCGGCGGTCCATCATTTGCGGCGTGCTGGCCAAGCTGCTGGCGCGTCGCGTCGGACTCAGCGGGGAGTGGTTTTTCGTGGCCGGATTGCTGCACGATACAGGCGGCCTGACCGCGCGACGCACGGTCCCGGCGCTCCATGCCCTTCTGGCGGACTCGGTCCGGCGCGGTCAGGAGGAGTGCGAGGCGGCTGAAATCCGCCTCCTGGGCAGGTCCACGGCGGCCATTGGCGCGGAATTGCTTCGCAGCTGGGGCATGGCCGAGGTGCTGGTCCGGCTGATGGAATGGCGGCGTGCCCCGGCGCATGTCGGCTACGAGCCGGGGGTCTGCGTGCTGCATCTGGCGGAGATACTTTCGACGGCCATGACGGCGGCCCTTCCTGAGACCGTGGCGGTCCCGCGTCTGGATCCGAAGGCCTGGGACACGCTGGGGCTGGCTCCCCGCGAACCCGCCGGATTGCTGGAGCAGGCTGTGGAGGACGCGGCTGGCGTGCTGGGAGCATTGCTTTCCTGACGCCCGGTCCGCTATCATCATTAATAAGTAAAGGGCGCCGCCCCTGTCGGGGCGGCGTCCTTTTTCAATGGCGATGAATGCGGCTAGAACAGGCTCTTGACGCTGTCCACGGCGCCACCCACACCTTCCTTGGCCCCCTTGGTCACGCCTTCCACGGCGTCGCCGGCCTGGTTCGTGATCCACTGGCCGCCCTTCATGACGAAGTCGCCGGAATTCTTGAAGGCGTCCTCCATGCCGGAGTAAAGGCCGTCCACCACGGCGGTCATGGCCTCGGCCGGACTGGCGCCGCCGCTGTCCTTGCCGATGTCCGTCAGGTGGATTTCCGGCAGGTCCAGGGTCAGACCCTCGCCGGGCAGCCCGGTGATGTCAGCGGTGATGGCGCCTTCACGAATGTAGACGTTTTCAATGATGATCTTCTTTTCGGGGCCGGACGCGGCCTCGGTCTTTTCCGCGGGCTGGGCCGCAGCGTCCCCGCCGCCCGTGGATTCCTTGATGTTCTTCAGGAGCGCCTCGAAGTTGTCGGTCTTGCCCTGGGTCTCGTAGGCGATCTTCGGGGCCTGGATCACGATCTCATGGATGAGGATGGTGTCGGAGAGCAGGGAGTCGCGGTCCAGCTTAATGCTGATTTCGTTGACGGCAAAGAGGTCGCGCGGCTTGAAGCCCCTGTTCACGGGGTTGCCGACGCGCAGTCCGTTCAGGGAGCCGGAGCCGGAAAAGAGGCCGATGCTTGCGCCGTCCAGGACCACCTCGGTCTGGGTGACTTTGGGGCCGTACTCGTTGACCGCCATTTTGACGATGGAATCCACGTTGAGCAACACGTAGACCAGGATGCCCACCACCAGCACAACCAGTGCAATTGCACCGATAATAACTTTCTTCATGATTCTACCTCACTGGGGTATTTGGATATTTACCTCTTATTATCCCAGCCGGGCCGCTGGCGCAAGCTGGAGAATAAAGAGTATTCGTCATTTTTTCGAAAGTGTCCATGCCGGAGTGTGACGACGATGGCCGCAGGGCGTTGTCGTGACTCTCCGGGCCGTGTAAAAGGAAGGCTCCATCCTCAACCGGGCTTGCCGCCCAAGGAAGTAGAACCATGCCCAGCATCGACGCCCGTCTTTTTCTGGAGCGCCTGCGCAGTGGGGAGCGTCCGCTCCTGGTGGATGTGCTTTTCGAAGGCCAGTACGCTCGGCGGCATCTGCCCGGTGCGCTTTCCGCCTGCGTCTACAACGTCACCTTTTTGGACCAGATGTCCGGGCTTGCCCCGGACCGTGCGTCTCCCCTCGTGGTTTACGGCGCCGGAGAGCCTGACCGTTCCGCGCATGTGGCCGAGGAAAAGTTGCGCAACGCGGGCTGGAAATCGGTGTGGCGCCTGGAAGGAGGCCTCGCGGCTTGGGAGGCGGCGGGCGGCCCGCTGGAAGGGGAGGACACGGAGGCGGCGGTGGACCTGGAGCGGTTGTTTCGCCCGGAGCAGCGTCGCTATGAACTGCTGACCGGGGAAAGCGTGATCGGCTGGGAAGGGCGAAATCGGGTCGGTTCACACCAGGGGCTGCTGGCATTTGCGTCCGGCGACCTGGATTTTTCCGGAGCCGAGGTTGCCGGGGGATTCCGGTTGGACATGCGCAGCATCGAGGACAAGGACCTCGCCGACGAGGAATTGCGGCGGATTCTGGTGGCGCACCTGCTCTCCGAGGATTTTTTCGACGCCAGGAACCATCCCTTTGCACAGCTGCGCATCGACCGGGTCGAGCCCACGGACGCGGAACCGGGCAGGCCGAGCCATCGCCTTTCGGGGATGCTGGAAATGCGCGGCATGAGCCAGTCCTTTCATTGCGAGGCCACGCTGGCGAATTTGGAGGAGGGGCGCATTGTTCTGGAGACGCATTTCGATCTGGACCGGACACGGTGGGGCGTGAACTACGGATCGGGTACGTTTTTCCGCTTTTTAGGCTACCATTTGGTGTATGATTTTGTCAGCGTGCGGGTGCGGGCGGTGCTGGCCTGAGGCCGCCGGACCGGAGGTCAGATTTCCGGAAAGCGCGGGCGGGCGAAGTGGCGGAGGAGTGGGCCGCTCCGTTGGAGTTGCCGGGGAGCTTCTGAATTCGTATCCAGGCCCGTATCCAGGCCCGGTCCGCGTCCGAGGACCTCTGCCGGGTCCGCGTCGCCGAAAACGGCGGGTTCCAGCCGCGCGCAGAGTCGCACGGTCTTCAGGGCCGCCTGTTCCATGAGCGCCCGGATGGTTGCGGTATGCGCCTCGTTGGTGACCGGGTGGCGATAGGCGATGGAGCCGCCCAGGAACGCGAGCACGGAGTTCACGGAGCTGGTTGAGGGGTAGAACAGAGCAGCGATTTCGCGCGGTTGGCGGGCCTTGCGGGGCAGGAGCGGGCGCAGCCGGGCCAGAACAGCGCCCGGCAGGGAAAGGGCCAGGGCCTGCATCCGCCCGAATACGGTCCAGGCCCGGCGCATGCCCCTGGCCGTGGTCCGGCTGTCGCGGCCCGCGAGCGCGGCCAGAAAATCCAGCGGAGCCAGGCGCACAGGGTCGCACTGTCGCAGCAGCGTGTTCAGGCGACGCCGGCGCAGTTCCGCCCGGTCTCCGGCCACGGCCAGGTCCAGACAGCTTTCCAGCAGCCGGTGTCGTTCCACGGCTTCGGGTTCGTGGAAATAATCCCCGCTGAGATGATAGACCAGGGGGTGCAGGACCACGTCGGCCGAGAGATGCGCGGCAAGCCCCACGAGAAAGGCCCGCGCCGCCGGTCCGTCGGGTGATCCGCGCAGGGCGGCGGCATGGGCGGCCTGCGCCCGGAGCAGGCCATGGGTGTCGTGGCCTTCCTTGCCGTGGAGCAGGTGGGGCAGCTCCAGCAGGGAGTCGGGTTCGCGCCTTCCCGGCGTTTCCAGATAGTACAGGGCGTCGTGGAAGACCGCGCCCAGGAGCAGGGCGGCGCGGAGCCGTCCCCGGTCCGGGGCGAGCTCTCTGCCGATGCGCGTGCTGGCCAGCAGGTCGACGGCGCGTTCCGCCACGCGGAAGTGGATGTATTCCTTGGGCACGGCGAGAACATACTCCCGAACCGGGCTTCTGAGAAGCGGCAAACGCGGACCGCTGGAAAGCCCCGGAAAACGTCATTTCGAGCGTGCTGGAATACCGAACTTTTCAAGTGTGCCCGCCTTGGGTATGCTGGGGCAGATCGCAAGGGAGGAAACCGAATGCGTCCGACGAATATCGATTCCAATAAAATTTTCAGGACCGAGGTGGAAGAGCGGGACAAGACGCGGGTTTTCGGCAAGGGGCCGAGTGAACCCGCTGTGCGTTCCACCGGGAAAAGCGTGTTCTTCATCGGGCCGGAAGGCTCGGGAAGGCGTGAAACAGGCCGGGTTCTGGCCGGACGGCTCAAGCTCGGCTTTGTGGAACTGCATGACGCCGAGGCCCTGGAGGCCACACTGGCGGGCGAGCGCGTGGTGGCCTCCGTGGACAAGGAGCTGCTGCTCGACGAGCGTCTGGCAGGTCTGCTTCAGAACCAGGGCGTGGTCTTCTACACCATGGCCGGGGTCCAGGCCGTGGCCGAAGCCCGTGGGCTGGTGGCCGACGAGGAGTGCAAACGCAGGATCTTCGCGGAGATCGACGAGTGGGAGCCGCTGTTCATGCGCACGCTGCATTTCCTGCTGCCGGGCGGCGCGGGGCCCGAGGGTCTGGCGGCCAGTGCCGCAGACAAGCTCTATCTGGTCAGATAGCAACCCCTACCGGAGGAAACCATGGCCCAGGCCATCGAACGACGTGAACTGACGGACCTGAAGGGATTCTACGAACTCATGGCCCAGACACGGGACGTGCGCTTCGCGGCGGTGACCGATCTCTTCGCGGGGCGGACCCCCTGGCCCGGCGCGGTGCGCTCGCTGGAAAACGCCCTGGAAAGTCTCAAGGCCCTCCCCATGCGCGAGGGCAAGGCCGTGCTGGAGGTGGCCGCCGGACGCTCCATGGGCCTGGATCTCGGCTACGAGATCGGGGAGTTGGAAAAGGATGTGCTCTACCTCCGCTCCGGGGAGGAGGCCTTGCTGCGTCTGCTCGGCGAGTTGCACCACGGCTTTGCGGACGAGGTGCGCATCGCCGCCGAGACCTTGCGGGGCCTTGATTTCAACTGCTGGATCACGGATCGGGACGGAACGACCAACAACTACTGCGGCCGGTACAACTCCTCGATCCAGTCCGCATACAACGCCGTGTTTCTTTCCCGTTTCGCGCGCTCCCGGGTGGGCAATTCCGTGTTCATCACCTCGGCCCCCCTGCGCGACCCCGGCATCGTGAACATCAGCGTGAATCCCGAGAACACCTTCATCTACGCGGCGTCCAAGGGCCGCGAGTGCCTTGATTCCCACGGCGTTCGCCGCACTTTTCCCATCGAGGAGCAAAAGCAGGCCCTGCTCGATTCTTTCAATGCACACATGGAAGCCATTCTCGAAGATCCGGCCTATGAAATCTTCACGCTCATCGGCTCGGGCTACCAGAAGAAATTCGGCCAGACCACCATTGCGCGCCAGGACATCACCAGAACCATTCCCGAAGGGGAGTCGCGCGCCTTCCTGGAGAAGATCGAAGAAGTCACAGCCCATGTGGACCCGGACGGCGGCAATTTTCGCATTGAGGACACCGGTCTGGACGTGGAGGTCATCCTCACGGTGGAGGGCGGCGACGGCCTCAAGGATTTCAGCAAGGCCGAGGGCGTGCATTTTCTCAACGAGACCTTTGGACTGAACCTGTCCCAAGGGCCGAACCTGGTCAGCGGGGACACCCGCTCGGACCTGCCTCTGGCCGAGGCCGCCCTGGCCCATTGCCCGGACACCTGGGCGCTTTTTGTGACCAAGGACCCGGCCCTGCGCGATGCCGTGCGCGCCCTGGTTCCACGGTCCCTGGTCGTCTCCACCCCGGACGTGCTCGTGACCGCGCTGGGAGCCCTGGGCTGACCCCGGCCCGGACCGCGAACAGAACCCGACCCAACCCCGCAACCACCGGAGAGAGTATATGGCAGCCGCAACGCTCAAAGGCGTGATTTTCGATCTGGACGGCGTGATCACCGGAACCGCCCGCGTGCATTCCCTGGCCTGGGAGAGCATGTTCAACTGGTATCTGCGAAAGGTCGCGGACCGGGACGGCAGGCCGTTCGAACCGTTCAGCTCCGAGGATTATCTCAACTACGTGGACGGCAAGCCCCGGATGCAGGGAGTCAAAAGTTTTCTGGAGTCGCGCGGCATCGACCTGCCTTTTGGCGACCACGACGACGCCCCGGACCTGGAGACCGTCTGCGGGCTCGGCAACCGCAAAAACGTGGATTTCCAGGAAGTGCTGCGCCGAGAAGGGCCGGATGTCTTTGCCTCCTCGGTGCGTCTGGTCCAGGAACTCAAAGCGCGCGGGGTGCGCGTGGGTGTGGCCTCGTCCAGCCGCAACTGCCGGTTGATTCTGGAACTGGCCGGACTGCTGGAACTCTTCGAGACCCGGGTGGACGGCGACGTTTCCCTGGATCTGGGCCTCAAGGGCAAGCCCGACCCGGATATCTTCACCACGGCGGCGGCCAACCTCGGCCTGCTTCCCGGCGAGTGCGTGGTCGTGGAGGACGCCATTTCCGGCGTGCAGGCCGGAACTGCGGGAAATTTCGGCCTGACTCTGGGCGTGGCCCGCGAGATCGACGGCGAGGTGCTTCTGGCCAACGGCGCGGACCTCGTGGTGCGCGATCTGGGCGAGATCAACACGGACGACCTGAAACAGTGGTTCGCCGAGGGGCTGGAGCAGGACGGCTGGATCTTCCGCTACCACGGCCTGGACCTGCCCAATGAAAAGCTGCGCGAGACCCTGACCACCGTGGGCAACGGCTACCTCGGCGTGCGCGGCGTCCTGGAAACGGAGCGCGCTTCCGAACGGCACTATCCCGGAACCTATCTGGCCGGAATTTTCAACAAGACGCCCACCCCGCTGCACGGGCGGGACATCTACAATAACGATTTGGTCAACTGCCCCAACTGGCTGCTGGTGGAGTTCAAGGTGGACAAGGGCGAATACGTCAGCCCCCTGGACATGGAGGTGCTCGCCTACACCCACTCCCTTTCCCTGCGAGACGCGGTCATGCACCGGCGGCTGGTGGTTCGGGACCGCCTGGGCCGGGTCACGCGCATCGATTCCCGGCGGCTGGCCAGCATGGCCGACCCGCACCTGCTGGCCCTGCGGTTCGAAATCACGCCCGTGAACTATGCTGGGCGCATCACCCTGCGTTCCAGCCTTGACGGCGGGGTGATCAACGACGGCGTGGCCCGCTACCGCCAGCTCAATCAGCGGCATCTGGAACTGGTCAAAAGCGGCAAGGCTCCGGGCGGCGTGTTTCTGGAGGTGCGCACCAGCGCGTCGGGCTACCGCGTGGCCATGAGCGCGCAACACGCGCTCTACGACGAGGGCCGCCGGATCAACGGCATGCGCGCGCTGGTGAATGAGGGCGCGCTTGTGGGCGAGGAGATCGCTTTTCCGGCCAGCGAGGGCCGGACCTATGCCCTGGAAAAATTGGTCAGCGTCTTCACCTCCCTCGACCTGGCCGACCCGCGCAAGGCGGCCAACGCCCGGCTGGACAAGGCCCGCAGCTTCCGCCAGCTTTACGCTGCGCACGCCCGGGCCTGGGAAAAACTCTGGGACAAGGCCGACATGGTTGTGGGCGGGGACCGGCTGGTGCAGCGCACCCTGCGGCTGCACGCCTACCACCTGCTGCTCACGGCCTCGCCGCACAACCGCAACCTGGACGCGGGCATGCCCGCGCGCGGGCTTTCGGGCGAGGCCTACCGGGGGCACATCTTCTGGGACGAGCTTTACATCCTGCCGTTCTACGACCTGCGTTTCCCGGAAATCTCCAAGGCGCTGCTGAAATACCGCTACGAACGCCTGCCGGGCGCGCGGCGGTATGCCGAGGAAAACGGCTGCCAAGGGGCCATGTACCCCTGGCAGACAGCGGACGGCGGCGAGGAGGAGACCCAGGAGGTGCATTTCAACCCCAAGAGCGGGGACTGGGGGCCGGACCTCTCCCGCCGCCAGCGCCACGTCTCCATCGCCGTGTTCTTCAACACCTGGCGCTATGTCCACTGCACGGGCGACTGGAAATTCATGCGCGATTTTGGCGCGGAGATGATGCTTTCCATTGCCCGGTTCTGGGGCTCCATCGCGGAGCAGGACCCGGCCACGGGCAAGTGGCACATCGACGGGGTCATGGGGCCGGACGAGTTCCACGAGAAAACGCCCGGTTCGGACAAGGACGGTCTGCGTGACAACGCCTATACCAACGTCATGACCGCCTGGTTGCTGGAAAAGGCCCTGGAGTTGCTGAACCAGCTCTCCCCGACCGAGGCGGCGCGGGCATCCCGACGCGCGGGCCTGCGGTCCGAGGAACCCGGACGCTGGCGCGAAATCGCCCGTGGGCTGAACGTCAACGTGGACTCGAACGGCGTCATCGAACAGTTCGAGGGCTATTTCGGGATCAAGGAGCTGGACTGGGACGCCTACCGGGCCAAATACGGCGACATCCACCGCATGGACCGCATCCTCAAGGCCGAGGGCGATTCCCCGGACGCCTACAAGGTGGCCAAGCAGGCCGACACCCTGATGATGTTCTACGCGCTGCCCCCGGAAACCATCGTGGACATTCTTCGCCGGCTCGGGCATGACGTGGGCGACCCGGCAACGTTGCTGCGGACCAACTACGAATATTATGAAGGCCGCACCAGCCACGGGTCCACGCTCTCCAAGGTCGTGCATGCGCTGATCTCCAGTCATTTCGGAGACGACGCCACGGCTTGGCAGTGGTTTCTGGAGGCGCTCGTGAGCGACATTCACGACACCCAGGGCGGAACCACGCTGGAGGGCATCCACACCGGCGTCATGGCCGGGACCCTGGACATCGTGACCCGCTACTTCGCGGGCGTGGACGTGACCGGAGAGCAGCTCTCGGTGCATCCGCATCTTCCCGCGCATTGGAGCGGACTGGACCTGAAGGTGCGCTTCAGGGGCGACCTCTACGGCCTGCGGCTTTCGCCCGGCAAGCTCCGGCTGGAACTGCTGGAATCTTCCAGGGACGCGGTCCACCTGTACGTAGAGGGGCGCGGTGTGGAGCTTGCTCCGGGAAAAAGCCGGACAGTGAAATTGAGCTAGCCAACAAGCGGAGACCCCATGGCCGAAAAAAAGCTGCGCGTCGAGCTTTTGAGCATGACGCCCCATGCGCTGGAGCTGGTCTATGCCGCGTTCCGGCAGTGCTACTATGCCGGATTCGCCGCTGAAATGTGGCCGCGTCTGCTGAGCGGGGAGATCGAACGGGAGAAACAGGCGGAATTCGTGCAGAGCGTGCTGGAATCCGGGCATGACAGCCCGGTGGAGCACGTCAGCTTCACCTTTGCCATCGAAGGGATCTCGCGGGCCTGCTCGCACCAACTGGTGCGCCACCGCATCGCGTCCTATTCGCAGCAGAGCCAGCGCTATGTCACGGAAAACGACCTGGACTACATCCTGCCGCCCGCCATTGCCAAGATTCCGGAGGCGCGCGAACGTTTCGAGGCCTTCATGGCCGAGGTGGGCGACGCCTACCGCGACCTGCGGGAGATTCTCGTGGCCCACGGGCGCAAGTCCAAGGCCAATGAGGATGCGCGGTTCGTACTGCCCCAGGCCGCCGAGACCAAGATCGTGACGACCATGAACTGTCGGGCGTTGCGGCATTTTTTCCATTTGCGCTGCTGCACGCGGGCGCAGTGGGAGATTCGGGCCATGGCCGACGCCATGCTGGCGATCTGCAAGGAGAAGTTGCCCGCGATTTTCGGGCGTGCGGGCGCGCGTTGCGAGGAATTGGGGTTTTGTCCGGAATCCGAGCGTTTTGCTTGCGGAAAGTACCCGGTTCGCCCTGATCTGAGCAAGAAATAAGTCCGATACGTATCGGGATTATCCCCTAGACGGCAACATTGCGGGATTGCATTTGAATTGTAACATTTGTCGGAATATCTCGAAATAGCAATATAAACGGCTGTTCCTAATGGCCTGAACGGGTTGTCAGCCCTTGCTGGGCCTCACTTTTCGCATGCGACCCGAGATAACCACGCGTCTTCCTGGAAGGGCGAGAAATTTGCCTATTGCAGACGTTAGCTGCAGAATTTCAGAGTGTTGATGACTGCGACCCAAGAGCATCTCCTTGGCGAAGCTCCGTAAAAATTGTTATAACTTTTAATCTGTGACAAAAAAGAAAGAGGAATTCTTGAAAAATCGAAGCAAACAAAGAATTCCCCTGTTGAAAACTTTTTGATCAGCTGTTGAAAAAAAGTGAAGAAAGGTTAGCAGCCGTTGCGCTGCCGCCCTTGTCGAGGATCATGATGAAACGGCCTGTTGGCGGCGTATGCAGAAAAAACTATAAAAATA
>JBFWMD010000058.1:0-23253 GCA_050251775.1 Desulfovibrio sp. | reverse complement strand
GGCCTTCGCCAGCCTTTCCTCGACTTTGTCTCCACCATGACTGACGGAAAACTTCATAGAACACCTCCAAATTGAATGGATCGCATGACGTTGAACGTCCTTATCCTAGTTTTTGCGGCGACCACAGGCTGCCGCGAAAACATCAACCCCCCAGCCTCTCAAAATAACACCAACACAGGTTACGTGTTATCATCTGCATATCTTACCAAGAAACTGTGCTATCCGTTTGTATTCATTAAATTTGTATGACTCTCCTACCCTCTCTTCACAACAATTGCAAGAGGGCTTGAAAAAAAAACCAGCGGGATAGCACGATATTACCTCATTCTTCGCACGGAGAGCGGAAGCCGCGCACGACCTATGCGAAAATTATCACATGAAACCCGTTCTCATCCTCGCTCCTGTCGCGTCAAAGCGATTCGCGTTGTGCCGACCATAAACTCTTTCCTCACTCCGGACGTACGGCACGCCTACCGATCCGAAGGCCCGAACCTGACTTCGTGTTGAAACGGCTCGACGCTCTTCCTCTTTATCTTCTTTTTTGCCCGCCATGCGCCACCCCAGGCCGTTGCGGGAGAAATCCCCAGAGCCGAGGGGGGCGGGCGCATGATTATCATGGTGAACACTTGGCAGTGCATGGCATCAACCAAGAAAAAGGTCAGCGGAGCAGGTAGTGAAGAAATACGCTCATATATTCCAGCAGATTCCTTTACCCACCATTCTCCTCGACACGTCAGGAACCGTCCTTGATGTAAACCAGTGCGGCAGGCTGCTTTTTACCGACCAGGCAAGCGGCCGGTGCATACTGGACCAGATGGCCTTTGAAATAGAACAGTTCCGAAGCATCCCGGAGGGGCAGCAGGTCATTGAGAAGCGGATTGATCTCGCAGACGGGTCGCCCAAGATCTTCCGGGTGCGCATGGGCAGGCTGGGCAGCGAGAGCGGGTCGGACGGCATTGTCGTAACCTTCACGGACATCACCGAACGCCGCCGGCATATTGAGGAAATCAGCAGGCTCGCGTCCATCGTGGACTCTTCCGAGGACGCCATCATCGGGGTCTCGCTCAACGGCAGCATTCTTTCCTGGAACACCGGAGCCACAAAGATCTATGGCTACCAGCCCGAAGAGGTCCTGGGACGCCCCGTGACCCTGCTCATTCCGGACAGCGTGCGCAATGAACTCTGCGCCATTCTCCGGGACTGCGCCATGGGCAAGGGGCTCTCCCGTCACGAATCGGCCCACCGCAATTCCCTGGGCAACCTTTTCCCGGTCTCGGCAACCTTCTCTCCCGTGCGCCATTTCGATGAGATCATGGGGGTCTCCATCGTGGCCCGCGACATCTCCAGCCGCCGGAAAACCGAGGAGCAACTCCGGGCCAGCCACGAAAAACTCACCAGTTTACTCAATGAGACAGTCAAATCCCTGTCCACGGCGCACGAAAAACGCGACCTCTACACCTCGGGCCACCAGCAGCGCGTTTCCTGCATCAGCGTGCGCATCGCCGACTACCTGGGCCTGCCCTACGACCTTGTGGACGCCATACGCATCGCGGCCCTGCTCCACGACATCGGCAAGGTCTGCATTCCCATGGCGCTCCTGGCCAAACCCGCCAAGCTCACGGTGGAGGAAATGGCCATGCTCAAACGCCACCCCGAGGCGGGCTACGAAATCGTCAAAAACATCCCCTTTCCCCACGCCGTGGGCGACATGATCCTCCAGCACCACGAGCGCATGAACGGCAGCGGCTACCCCCTCGGCCTTCCCGGTGGAAAGATCTCCCAGGGCGCGCGCATTCTGGCCGTGGCCGACGTGGTCGAGGCCATGTCCTCGCACCGGCCCTACCGTCCGGCCCTGGGTGTGGACGTGGCTGCGGAGCACATCAAGAATGAGGCCAGCGTCCTCTATGATCCCGACGTGTGCGCCGCCGCACTTGAACTGCTGGCGGACGGAAGCATCGAGGAAATTCTGATCAGCGGCGCCCCGCATCGCTGACCATTTTCCGCAAATCATCTGAAATTACAGCGTGGTCAGCTCGATCTCGCCCCAGGCAGCGACCCGCCCACCGCCCTGGGCGAAGACCCCGCGCAGGCCGTGCGCGGTCCAGGCGCGCGCCGCCGCAAGAACGCGATCCAGATCCCTGGCCGTGCGCAGCATGTTGCAAAGCGCGGTGGCCGCGGCGTCGGCCAGTGCGCCGCTCTCAGCAAGCACGGTCACCAGGTCGCCCTGGCCCAGGCTCAGAGAATGGCCGATGCTGGCCGAAGAGGAGCAGACCGAGAGGGGAAAGGATTCCGCCGCGATGCGCAGCCCTAACTGCGCGCCCGAGCCGGGATCGGCCAGCAGGGCCACAGTGCGCTCCCTGGTGGAGTGCATGAAAAGGTCGCCCCCGTTTTCCACAAGCACGTCCGGACTCAGCGGCAGGAGCGCCCCGGCCACGGCCTGGGCCACGGCTCCGGCCACGGCGGCCATGGGCCCCACCCCGCAGACGCGACCCGCTTCGGCCATCTCCCGCACAATGCCCGAAACGCCCGGCGCAACCGCCACGGGTTCGAGGCTGGCCGCGAACTCGGGATGCAGCACCATGTAGGCCTTGAGCTCGCCACGCGCCGCGTGCAGGGCCTGGAGCGCGGCAGCGGTCAGGTCCGCACGGGCCACGATCCAGAGGTCGGACTGTTCCACGGCGGCCTGGAAGGCCACCTCGCCCGGCCGGGCGCGGAAGCTGCGGCGGTAGTCCCGGTCAGCGGAGAGGTGCGGGGTGCGTGTTTTAGCCACGGCCTAGCGCTCCGCAAAGATGCGTTGCACCGTTTCCCGGACTTCCTCGATCCAGCGGCGGCGCTGCTCCAGGTCGCTCGTGACCACCACGGAAAATATCCGGCGGTGGACCCGCTCCACCCCGCAGAGTCCGAAGATGCAATCCTTCCAGAGGCGCTCCAGCGGGTCGCCGAACGCGGATATCTCGCGCTCGGCAAAAGTGTTGGAGGTGTTGAAGACCACGGCGGCGCGTGCCTTGAGCAGGCCGCGCGGCACGCCCTCGCCCTGGTCGCCGTCCGCAAAGGTATAGGCCCGTCCCGGACGGAAGACGCGGTCAATCCACCCCTTGAGCACGGCGGGCGGCATGCCCCACCAGTTCGGATGCACAATGACGATACCCTCGGCCTGCTCCAGCTCGCGAACGTGGGCTTCCACGGTCTCCTCCGGCTCGACGCCCCGGGGGATTTCCCGGTGCGGCAAGGCAGGATCGAACCCCTCGGCGCAAAGGTCGTGAAAAACCACCTCGTGTCCGTCCTGACGCAGACTTTCACAGGCCGCCTCGGCCAGGGCATGGTTCAGACTTCCGGGATGCGGATGCCCGAGAATCACCAGAATCTTCATGATGCGCCCTTCCTAGGCCAAGGCCTCGGGTTTGGTGGCCAGCAGGGTGATCATGCCAGCCTCGTTGACGCGCAATTCCACGTCCAATCCGGCCGCACGGCAGGCTGCCTCCACCTGCCCGGCCGTAAGCCGCGCCTTGCGGTAGGCGCTCCTGCGCAGGGTCCATGCGGCGTCCGGGGCGGCATTGTGTTCATACAGCAGGTCCGTGACCTCGACATGCTCGTCGCCATATTCCAGCATGCAGGAAAATATCCGGTTCGCATCGGAGCGCAGCAGCAGAAAGCGGTCCGGACCGGTCAGGGCGCGGGCCTGGTCGCGGAACTGAAGCAACAGCCGCCCCCCCGGTTCCAGCAGCCCGGCACACTGGGCCACGACCACGGCGGCCTCCCTGGGAGAGTCCAGGTGGGCGAGGCTATCCCCGGTGCAGACCACCAGTTCCACAGGTCCGGCGCAGACCTGCGCCGCGTTGCGCATGTCCTCCTGCACGACTTCCACATCCAGGCCGTCACAACGCTGGCGCAGTGCGTTCAGCAGGGTCGGCTCCCAGTCCAGAGCCTGGACCGCGAATCCGGCCTGGGCCAGGGGCGCGGCAAAATAGCCCGGCCCGCAGCCCAGGTCGAGCGCCCGGCCCGAGCCGCGCGGCAGGAGTTCCAGCCGTCCGAGAAGGGCGGCGGCGCGGCGCGCATTGGCCTCGAATCCGCCGAAGACCCAGTCGTAATGCTCCGCGAGCAGTTCCTGGTAATGTTCGCGCACGCCCATATCAGAACCCCAGCTCTTCGTTGACCAGCACGACCTTGACGCGGCCCGCGGGGAAGGACTTTTCCGTGATCGTCCAGGTGTTGCAGATGCGCTCCGGGCTCTTGCAGTCCATGCAGCGCCCGGTCTTGACGCAGGGAGTCTTCATGTTCAGACGCTGGGTGTTCACCGGGGCGGCGAAATTCTTGATCCGGGTCATGGCGCTCTCCACGTCCGGCACGATCTTGTTGCGCCCGGCCACGACCACCACGTTGCGCGGGCCAAAGGTCAGGGCGCCCACCCGGTTGCCGATCATGTCCAGGTTCACGAGCAGGCCGTCCTCGGTCACGGCGTTGCACCCCATCAAAAAAAGGTCCACGAGCAGGGCCTGCCTCCGCAGCTCATACTTTTCCGCCCAGGCGAGATTTTTGTCCCAGGTGTCCAACACCTGGATGTTTTCCATTTTCATGTAGGCCTCGTACAGGCCGGTGTCCGCGATACTGCCGGAGCCGCTGAAACTGACGCTGGCTGGCTGGAGCGCGGGATGCAGGGTTTCCAGAACGAATTTTCTGGCCTCGGCCCCATTCTGAACGATAAAGGCCTCGAAATTATTAGCCTCCAAGGCATCGCGCGTCTCTGCGAGACGCAGTTCCCAGTAGGAACGGACCGGATCAGACATGTTTCCTCCATGTTGTTTTCAGGCCCGACGCCCTTGCCATGCGGCCCGGCCGAGCCTATAACCGGGATCGGTGGTAGCAGGAATCCGCTCAAAGGTTAACTCTCCATTCGGACGGTTCGCTCCTTTTTCCTGCCCGGTGCCACGACACCGCTCTTGACGGGACCTCCGCGAGCGGCTATAGCGCTGTGTTCCACGCTGATGCGAACAACGACAACATTTGCAGGAGATATACAATGAAAAGAACGTATCAACCCAGAAATTTGAAGCGGAAAAGAACCCACGGATTCCTCGTCCGTTCCCGTACCAAGAACGGCCGTGCCGTGCTTCGCCGCCGCCGCGCCAAAGGGCGCAAAAGATTAAGCGTCTGAGTTGGCCGCGGGAGCGCCGTCTGCTCAAGCATGCCCAGTTTTCCGCCTGCTACGATCACGGCACCAAGATCTTCAGCAAGCATTTCGTGCTCTTCGTCCTCCCCCGGGAGGACAGCGGCTCCGGAATCCGCATCGGGCTGACCGTGGGCAGGAAAGTGGGCAACGCAGTGGCGCGCAACCGCGTGAAACGGGTTTTGCGCGAGTATTTCAGGCTGCACCAAAATCAGCTCGACTGTCCTGCGGACATCGTCGTGGTGCCGAAGCGCACCCTGGACCCGGCACAGCTTGATCTCGCCTTGGCCTCCGGGGACCTCTCCCCCGCCCTGCGCCGTTTGCCCAAGGTGGCGCCGCAGGCTCAAGCCCTTGCCGAGAGGTCGTGATGCGCTCTGTCGCATTGGCGTTGATCTGGATGTATCAACGGCTCATATCGCCCCTCTTTCCGGGCTGTTGCAGGTTCCGCCCCACGTGCTCCGAATATGCGCGTGAGGCGGTGATCCTGCACGGCGTCTTCAAGGGCTCCTGTTTGGCGCTGCTGCGCCTTTTGCGTTGCCACCCCCTCTGTGACGGCGGTTTCGACCCCGTGCCCCCGCCCGCATCGGGCCAAACCACCAAAGCGAGATGATTCATGGAGACCAAACGCATAATTCTGGCCTTGGTTCTGTCTTTTGCCGTATTCTTCGGCTGGCAGCTCCTCTTCCCCCAACCCCAACCCCAGCAGCCCCCGGCGGAAACCGCCCAGCAGAACGACCAGCAGCCCGCCAGAGTTGAGCCCCCCGCCGCCCCGCCCCTGGAAGCGGTCAAGGACCTGGCTCCCATTGAAGCCACCCAGGGCCGCCAGATCACGGTCCAGACCCCGCTCTACACCGCCCGCTTCGACACCCAGGGCGGCCTGCTCGAATCCCTGACGCTGAACAATTATTATAAAACCGTTCCCATCAAAGGCCAGCCCGAACCGGACAAGATCAACATGGTCAGCGGCGGCGCGTCCCTCGGCCTGCTTGTGGACGGCAAGCGCACCTGGGAAAACGCCCAGTGGGATACCGAGGTCCAGGATCTGTCCCTGCACGAGGGCAGCAGCACACTGACTTTTCACGGCCGCATCGAGGGATACGACATCGAACGCATCCTGACCTTTGAGGCGGACAACTACCTGATCAAGGAAGAAGTCCGCGTGGTCAGCGCCGGAGCCACCTCCGCCGATCTGAAAATCACCCGACAGGCCGCCACCAACGCCCTCACCGCCATGTCCTCCAACTACAACCAGGCCCAGATCACCTGGATGGTGGCCGGCGGACGCGACAGCGAACACGACCAGAAGGATCTGCGCAACGAGGGTCTGCCCACTGTCGCGAACCCCACCTGGGCCGCCATCGATGACAACTACTTCGTGCTGGCCGCGCAGCCCGCCGAGCAGGTCATGCTGGACGGCGGTATGAACGACGACACCTTCTTCATGAATCTGAGCGCATCGCTCGGCTCCATCCGTCCCGGTGAGAGCAAGAGCGTGCGGACCTCCTATTTCATCGGTCCCAAAGAGCGCAACCTGCTGGCGGCCGCTTCTCCGGAATTGGCCCAGACCGTCGACTTCGGCTGGTTCGACTTCATCGCCAAACCCCTCTTGATCTTCCTTGTCTGGCTGCACCAGTACGTGAACAACTGGGGCGTGGCCGTGATCATCCTCACGATCATCATCAAGCTGATCTTCTGGCCGCTTTCCCAGCGCAGCTACAAGTCCATGGAACAGATGAAGAAGATTCAGCCCATGGCCGCCAAGCTCCGCGAGAAGTACAAGGACGACAAGCAGCGCATGAACCAGGAAACCATGCAGCTCTACAAGACCTACAAGGTCAACCCCGCGGGCGGCTGTCTGCCCATGGTGGTCCAGATCCCGGTCTTCTTCGGTCTTTACAAGGCCCTGCTCGGCGCCATCGAACTGCGCCACGCGGGATTCATCGACACGCTGCCTTTCACCAACATGGTCTGGCTGGCCGACCTCTCGGCCAAGGACCCCTTCTACATCACGCCGCTGATCATGGGAGCAACCATGTTCCTCCAGCAGATGATGACGCCCACGGCGGGCGACCCCACGCAAAAGAAGCTCATGTACATCATGCCCGTGGTGTTCACCTTCCTGTTCCTGAACTTCCCGGCGGGCCTTGTGGTGTACTGGCTGTGCAACAACGTACTCTCCATCGCACAGCAGTGGTGGATCGCCCACGGCAGCAAGCGCAAGAAGGCTGCCGTCTAGTACGTCACCCAAGAGGAAGCACATGAGCGATTTTAAGGAATTCCAGGGAAAGAACCTGGACGATGCCATCCAGGCCGCCTGCGACTATTACGAGGTCGCGCGCGCCAAACTGGAGATCGAGATTCTCAGCGGCGGTTCCACGGGCATTTTCGGCCTCGTGGGCGTGCGCAAGGCCTCGGTCAAGGCCCGGCCCCGACGCGGAGTCAAATCCGTGCTCTCGGATGAAGCCGCACAAGAAACCCAACCCGCCGTCCGCAGCGAGCGCCACGAACAGGAATCCCTGTCCGGCGGAGATGCCGCTCCGATGGCGGAAGACAAGCAGTCCGGCGCTCCCGATGCGCCGGCCGAACCCGCAGATTCAGCCCAGGCCAAAGGCGAAGGCCCGCGCAACTCCCGTTCGCGCAGGGGCCGCAGGCCCCGGCAGGGCCGGTCCGCTGAGAACGCGGCCGAAGGCAGCCAGAACAACGGCCAAACCACCCCCCAGAACGGCGGGCAGAACGGTGCAGCCCTGTCCCAGGAACAGGAAAAGCCCCGGCGTCCGCGCCCGGAGCGCTCCCGCAAGGAAAAGCCCAAGGACATGCCCGCTCCCGAGCAGGCCGGTGTCCCGGTGGAGACCGACGCGGCCCGGTCCCAAGGCGAACAGGCTTCCAGACGCCCGGCCCGAAAGACCGTGCATCACGCCAACCCGGCCCCGATTCCGGCGGACCGCGACCTGGTCCCCGACTTCCCTCCGGACGACGCCGACGATCTGGACGACATGGACATGTTGGGCGGACTGGACGACATGGACGACGTGAACGGCAACGACGACTCCTCCTCTGAGGACTCCGGCAGCGGTTCCCGCGCCCCCTCCCTGGAAGGCCTGGACCTGGACAAGCTCCGCGAGGTTGTCACCGAAGCCGCAACAGCCCTGCTCAAGAACCTGACCCCCGAGCCCAACTTCACCGTGAACATCGAGTCCGACCGAGTGCATGTGCTCATCGACGACGAAGAGCACTCCGGACTGATCATCGGACGCGAGGGCCAGACCCTTTCCGCCTTGCAATACCTCGCTAACCGCATCGTATCCCGGCGCATGGAGGCCTCGGTCCGCGTGCAGCTGGACACGGGCGACTACCGCGAGCGCCAGGACGACAAGCTGCGCCAGCAGGCGCGACGCCTGGCCGACAAGGCCATCAGCTCGCGCCGCACCCAGAGCACCAAGCCGCTGAGTTCCTACCATCGCCGCGTGGTGCATCTGACCGTGCAGGAGATGCCGGGCGTGCTAACCCGCTCCAAAGGGGAAGGCCCGCTCAAACGGGTGCTCATCGTGCCCAAGAAGCGCAGCCGTTAAACCCGGCTCCGCACCCGCCGGGAGCAAACAGAACATTCCGGGCGGAAGGCCAGTCGCCTTCCGCCCTTTTCTTTGCGCCGCCGGACAGGTATCATCCCGCAAACACAAGGTCGGACCCATGCCCCTGATGAAACAGCCAAGCGCATCCCGGAACGACCGGGAGACCATCGCCGCCATTGCCACACCGCCGGGCGCGGGCGGAGTGGCCGTGTTGCGTGTCAGCGGTTCTCAAGCAAGGAACCTGGGCCGCTCCCTGTTCCGGTCCGCCGATCCCGGATTCCAGGACTTCATCCCCCGGATGCTGCATTTCGGCAGGGCTGTGGCCCGGGACCGCCGCGTGCTCGACGAGGTCCTGGCGGTGTTCATGCCTGGTCCGCGCTCGTACACGGGCGAGGACGTGCTGGAAATCCACTGCCACGGAGGTGACTCCGCGCCCGCAGCCCTGCTTGACGAACTGCTTGGCCTGGGCGCACGGCTGGCCCGCCGCGGAGAGTTCACCCTGCGTGCTTTTCTCAATGGCCGCATGGACCTGATCCAGGCCGAGGCTGTGGCCGAACTCATCGCCGCACCGGGCAAAGCGGCTCTGCATCTGGCCCAGGCCAAGCTTTCCGGAACTCTGGGAACCCGCATTGCCGCGCTGCGCCAACGGCTCGAAGGATTGCGCGCGCAGCTCTGTCTGGCCGTGGACTTTCCGGAAGAGGACCTTGAATGTCTGCCTCCGGAGGAGCTGATATCCGTGGTGGACGCGGTGCGCACCGATGTGCGTGCACTGCTGGCGGGCATGGAGCGTGCGCGGGCTTGGCGCGAGGGCGTCATGGTCGTTCTGGCCGGGCGGGTCAACGCGGGCAAGTCCAGCCTGCTCAACGCCCTGCTGGGTCGCGAGCGGGCCATTGTCACGGACCGTCCCGGCACAACCCGCGACTACATCGAAGAACATCTGCTTCTGGACGGACTGCGCATCCGGCTCGTGGACACGGCCGGACTTCGGGACGACAGCGGCCAGGAAGGCGTGGACGAGGTGGAAGCAGCGGGCATGGAGATCAGCCGCGAGCTGGCCTCCCGTGCCGAGCTGGTTCTTTTCGTCATGGACGGCTCCCGCACCCTGCCCCTGGAAGAACTGGAAACCGCCGCGACCTTGACGCCGGGCCGGACGCTGGTGGTGCTCAACAAGGCGGACCGCCCCGCCGCCACTCCTGACCCGGCCGCGCAACTGCGTCGCCTGGGGCTGGCTCCCCTGCGCGTTTCCGCACGCTCAGGCCTGGGACTGGAGAAACTGGCCGAGACGATCCGCGCACGTTGCCTGCAGGGGTCCATCGAGCCCGACCCGGACGAGGCCGTGCCCAACGCCCGACAGGCCGCGCTGCTGCGCGAGGCCGACGGCGAACTGGCCGCCCTGCGCCGGGACGCGGAACAGGGCGTGCCCTACGACCTGCTCGGCGTGCGTCTGGAAACCGCCTGCGCCGCCCTGGCCGGGCTCACCGGGGAAATCGCGCCCCAGGACGTGCTTGACTCCATCTTCGACAACTTCTGCATCGGAAAATGACGGGAACCGCCATGAACGAGACTATCGACACGAACATGCCGCCCATGACGCAACAGCCGGACAGTGCGCCCATTGACGTGCGCCACGTGGTTTGCAATCTCACTCCCACCGTGCTGGCCCACCTGGACCTGGCCCGCCAGCGGGAGCTCCGGGAAGTCACTTTTCTCATCCGACAGGGCATTCAGCTGGAAATGCGTAGCGCCTTCAGCAGCGTGGGGGTTTGGGAAATGCAGATCGCCACGCAGATCGGCCATGACGTGCTTCACTTCACCCGCAGGCCTCCCCAACAAGACCTGCCCGATCTGAGCCTGCTGGACTACTAGGCCCGACACGAGCCGCCTGGAAACGGGAAACGATCTACAGGCGCTCGCTCAAGCTCCGAGCAGGCCACGGGCCAGGGCCAGGGTGCGGGAACCGGAGCGGAGACGGCCCGACTCCGCCAATGCGCGAAGATCCGCCAGAGTGTCCACATCCCGCAAGGTCGGCGCACGAACAATGTCTTTCTGGGAGAATTCCAACCACTTCACGGTCTGGGCCAGAACCTTGTCCGTGCCCCAGTCCACGTCCGTAAAAGCTTCCGGGGCAAAACCGCGCTCGGTGAATCCGATCAGCCAGTACCCGCCGTCCTCGGACGGTCCAATGCCCGCGGCATCGCCCTCCAGTCCCTCGAACACGGGCCGCACCGCATTGTCGTCCGCCTCGGGCACGTCGCAGCCCAGGAGCACGGCCCGGTCATAGCCCTTGCGAAAGGCCTCGGCAAAGGCGTTCTGCATGCGCAGGCCCAGGTTCCGGCCGCGCTGGGGCCAGCAGATCCGCTCCTGGCCGAGCCAGCGGGCCACGTCCCCAGCCCGCTCCCTGGGGTCGAAACAGACGATCAGGTCCACGTCCTCCAGCCATTTCACCGCCTCCAGAAGATCCTCGGCCATGGCCCGGGCCAGATCCGCCGCTGCCTGCGCGCCGATGTCCGCTGCCAGCCGGGTCTTGACCCGTCCCGCTTCCGGGTATTTCAAAAAGACCAGCAGACATTGCCTCATTGATCGTCTCCCGATGCGGAATCGGAATGGGGCCGATACCAGCGCGCCAGCCGGGCCGGGTCCGCACCCAGGGCGTGGGCCGCGCGCAGAACGAGGTTGCGCACGATCCGCCGCACAAAGCCCTCGTGAACATAGCGCCGGGCCGAAACCGTCACCCGGTCCGGCAGGATGCTCAGCGTCAACCGTCTGCGGCGCACGCGCTCCATCAACTCCACATCCTCCATGAGCGGGATTTCCGGGTAGCCTCCCAGGCCAAAAAATACGGCGCGGGGAAAAAAATGGGCCTGATCGCCATAGGGACGACGCTCCAGGCGCGAACGGAGCCGGGCCGTCGCGGCCAGCGCGCGAAAACGCCAGGCAGGGTCATCGAACGCGAGGTCAAAGGCTCCGGCCTGGGACAGGCCGTTGGACACGACCTGGTCGATCCGCTGGAACGCTCCTTCGGGCAGGCGGGAGTCCGCGTGCAGAAAGAGCAGCACCTCGCCGTCGGCAATGTGCGCGCCCGCGTTCATCTGCGCGCCCCGTCCCGGTCCGGCGCAAAGGCCCACGATTCCACCTTCCCGCGCCCCGGGAAGCGCCGCCAGGGTCGAACCCTTTGGGTCGCCGTCCACGAACACGATCTGCACGGCCACGCCGTCGGTCTCGGCCATGCGGCGCAGATGCTCCGCCAGGGCGGCCACCCGCCCGGACTCATGGAGCACCGGCACGATCACGGATATGCGTACTGCTTTGCTTTGGAACATTGCTGGTGTAGTAATCCCTTTGCCCGCTGATGAAAAGCGGACTCCACCTCAAACCGCTTCCTGGAGAGACCATGCGCAAGGACGTGACCCTCGACGAAAACGTGATCAACGACATTCTGGACCGCGCTGACGTGCTGCACCTCGCCCTCTGCGATGCGGACGGCCCCTTTTGCGTCCCCGTGAACTTCGCACGCTCCGGTCGCACCCTGTTCGTGCATTCAGGCCTCAAGGGCCGCAAGGCCGCAGCACTGCAAAACGGCCGGGTGGGCTTTTCCGCAGTGGTTGACATGGAGGCCAAGACTTCAGATCAGGCCTGCAACTGGGGCTTTCGCTTCAAGAGCGTTCGGGGCGTGGCCGTCTCCACGGTCCTTCAGGACGACTCCGAACGGGCCGAGGCCCTGGACGCCGTGGTCCGGCGCTACGCCGGGAAAAGCCTGCCCATGAACGAGGAGATGCTCAAGGCCACGGCTATTTTCGCGCTGGAAATGGACGAGGTCGCCGCCAGAATCAAAAAATAGGGGAACATCAGTCCTGTTCCGCTCGGGAGCAGGAAAACCGCTCCCCTGCCCAGGCCGAGGCCTTGAGGTACTTGACCGCGGCGATACGCGGCAGCAGCCCGATCTTTTCGCAAAGTTCTCCGGCCTGCCGCCAGTCGCCCCGTTCCACGGCCTCCACGAGATCCAGCCAGCGGCGCACCCAGCCCGGCTTGCCGGAAAGGCCGTCCAGAATGGCTTGGTCAAGGGGAAGGTCCCGCAGGGCCTCGCGCATGGGTAAGCCAAGCAGAGCGTCGAGCAGGGAAAACAGTCCGACCAGGAACATGGCCTGGGAAGGCAGGGGTCTCGCGGCGACATCGCCCGCGCACTGCTCCAGAAAGCGCCCGCGCTGAAGCGCCAGATAGGCCAACTCTTCGCCCTTGCCCGTGCCGTCCAGGTCCGCGACGACCATGAACATGGCCCACTGCCGCAGCGCGCTCATGCCCAAAAGGTTCACGGCCTGTTCCACGGAGCTGACGCGCTGCACCAGGCAGAAGGCCGCCGAGTTGATGAAGCGCAGCAGCCGGTAACTGAGCATGGGGTCGGAAGCGATGAGCGGAGCGAACTCCTGGAGATCCCGGCCTGGCTGAAGCAGTTCGCCCAAAGTCCGCAGCAGCATCAGGGAATGCCCGGAGAGCTTGGTTCCCGGCTCCACGCGCGGCCTGCCGAAGTACGCTCCCTGATAGAAGGAAAAACCGAGAGCCCGGACGCCCTCGAAGGTCTGCCAGTCCTGAACACCCGTGGCGACCAGCCGGGCGGGATGGTTCTTCAGCCGGGAAGCAATGGTAATAATTTCGCGGGGAGTGCGCCCAGAGATGGAGATCTTGAGCATGTCTGCCCGCACGGCGAGGGCCTCCCGCCCCTTTTCCGGCTCGAACCGGTCCAACACCAGGCCGTATCCCGACTTTTTGGCCTCGCGCACCGCGTCGAGCAGGTCCGCGTCCTCCCCTGCGTCCGAACCGAGCTGAAGAAAGGACCGCCCTGGGGGGAGGCCGAAAAACTTCTGTTCGAGCATCATCTCCCGGGTGAAGGGGGCAATGATTCCGCTGGATTCTGTCACTCCGGCAAGTCCCACTTCCATACCCTCACCAAGGACACAGTCTCCCGCATCCTCTTCCGTGCCGAGCCCGCCGCCCGCCGCGAGTTCATAGCCCCAGACGTTGTGCTTCCGATCCCGTACGGGGCGACGGATCAAAAACATCCCGTCGCAATCGGAAAGGGGCGGGTGCATTCTTTCATTCATGGCACGGCTCCCGGTCAACAGTCCTGCTTACACCGAGCGTACATCAGCAGGTAAAGAGAAGCAACCGTGATTCCTACAAAAAAAAACGCCGATTCCCCGTGGAATCGGCGTTTAGCATTCGATGCCCTTGGCGTTCGGCCGTTAGAAGCGCTCAAACTCCTCATCGTCCTGATCTTCACCAAGATGCAATTCCACGCCATTGCCCTTGACGCCATTGCTCGCTTCCTGCTTTGCGGGCCTGGGCGCGGGTTCCGGGCGGGACTTGCCCTTGCCCGCCTCCAGCGGCTTGGGCTTTTGCTTGCGCACGATCATCCGGCGCGATTCGGACTGTCCCACCCTGAAGAAGGACATGGTCTGCTGGAGCATCTGCGACTGACTGGAGAGCTCCTCCGAGGTGGAAGCCATTTCCTCAGCGGCCGAGGCATTGGATTGAATGACCTGGTCAAGCTGCTGAATGGCCCGGTTGATTTGCTCCACGCCCGCGTTTTGCTCGTTGCTGGCCGCAGTGATTTCCTGTACCAGTTCGGCCGTCTTCTGGATGTCGGGCACGAGTTTGGCCAGCATCTGTCCTGCGTTGTCCGCCACCTGGACCGTGCTGGAGGAAAGCTCGCTGATTTCGCCTGCTGCTGCGCCGCTGCGCTCGGCCAGCTTGCGGACCTCGGCCGCCACAACGGCAAAGCCCTTGCCGTGCTCGCCCGCACGCGCCGCCTCAATGGCCGCGTTGAGCGCGAGCAGGTTGGTCTGCCGGGCGATCTCCTCGATGATGGAGATCTTCTCCGCAATGTTCTTCATGGCCTCCACGGCCTGATTCACGGCCTGCCCGCCATCCGCCGCATCGCGCGCGGCCTGCTGGGCGATGGCCTCGGTCTGGCGCGCGTTGTCCGCGTTCTGGCGGATGTTCGAGGTCATCTGTTCCATGGAGGAAGAGACCTCCTCGATGCTCGCGGCCTGCTCCGTGGCTCCCTGGGACAGGGTCTGGGCCGAGGCGGAAAGTTCCTCACTGCCCGAGGCCACGTTCTCCGTGGCGGACTGCACCTCATGGACCACCTGCCGCAGCTTGCCGACCATGGCGTTGAGTGAACCGGCCAGCACGCCGACCTCGTCCCTCTGCTCGATGTCGAGGTTCTGGGCGAAATCGCCCTGGGCCATGTTTTCGGCGAAGGAAACCCCGAGCAGGATCGGCTTGGTGATGGCCCGCGTAAGCAGGATGGCCACGGTCACACCGAGCAGCAGGGCCACGACCAGCCCCACAATCATGACGGTGGAGGCCGAGTTCAGCGAGCTGACCGATGCTGTGGCGCGCTCCTGGGTGATGGCCATGCCGGCGGCGGCGATGTTCTGCGCGGCCTGGAGCACGGCTGCGGAGGAGTCCTCGCGCCCCTTGCCGACCTCACCAAGTTCTTTGAGATTCTTCAGGAAAGATTCCATGGCCTTCCGGTAGCCGTCGGCGGCGGCACGGGTTGCCTCGATCTGCTTGAGATTGACGGGGCGTCGCGTGGCGGAACGCAGCTTGTCGAAAAGCTGGTCCATCTGCGTGAAGTTGCCCAGAGCCGCTTCCAGCATGGCCGGATCGCGCCCGGCCTGGGCCTTGAAGTTGCGCACGCGGGTATCGTTGCCCAGTTCGATGATCTGGTTGACCCAGGTGACCTTGTCCAGACGCTCCAGAATCCGGGGAGCGGGGACCCCCTGGTTGATCTCCTCGATCAGGGTGGCGCTCTGCGATTCAAGATAGTCGTTGCAGTTCTTCATATAGGCCGCTGCGGCGGTGTCCATGCTCCCGCGGTCCTCATCCATGACCAGAATGAGTTCGTTGGTCCGCTGCGCCCATTTGGCGTATTGGTCCACCTGGGCCGTGGCCTGCCCCACCCCCTCGCGCAGCTTGACGAGATCCGTATATTGGTCGCTGTGGGCCTGGGCTTTCGCGAGGTAGCCTCGAACTTCTTCCAGTCCCTTTTGCGCCTGGTCCCAATATTTTTTCTCCATGCTCAGGGCATACCCGCGCATGGCGAGCATGGTCTGCTGAGAATACCGCTCAATATTGGTCGCGATGTCCACTTCCGGGACATACTCTTCCGCCAGCACCTTAGACTGGGTCCCCACGCTGAGCATGTTGTACGTGGCCATTCCGCCCAGCGTCACCGCGATCAGCAAGAGCAGTCCGAACCCAGCTCCCAGCTTGATCCCCAGCTTCAGATTCTTAAGCATCCGATTCTTCCTCCATTTACGATTCCCTTCCGCTGCGCATGCCGTGATCACCCCGTCAGGTGTCCCTTGGCTATCCCTGATGGGGGCTTTTCTTTTTTACACACTCAAGAACATTGATACAAGCAAACAATCAAAAAACCACTTCGTTCCCTCTCCGTCCTTATCGCCCACAAAAAAACGAAAATAATGGATATTTTTAAAAATACTGGATTCCTCGAACCTTGGCAAGGACATGAAAGCGCGGTACGGTTCCCCCAGGGAGAATGAGAGCATGATCATCTGTTGTTTCGGCGATTCCCTGACACTGGGGTTTGCCGACCCTTCCGGTAAGGGTTGGCCCGGCAGGCTCTGCGCCGCGCTCATGAGCGCATCGCGCGGGGTGTCCTGCTATAATCTCGGCATTCGGGCGGACGCCTCACCCCGCATCCGCGTTCGCTGGCATGCGGAAGCCTCGGCCCGGCTCAAGGCCCGCCCGGCGGGTCTCGTCTTCTGCTTCGGCACGGCGGACGCGGCCCAGGCTGTGGCCCCGGAAGAAAGCTTCGCCGCTTGCCGGGAAATACTTTCACGTGCTCCGGAGCTGGCCCCCACGCTGCTGCTCACCCCCCCTCCCGTGATCGAACCCGAGGTCAACGAGCGCATTCGCTCGCTGGCCGCAGGTTTTCTGGACATGGCCAAGGAACTCCGCGTGCCCTATTTCGATCTCTTTGCGGCGCTGGAGGCTTCGGGAACCTACAAGGCCGCGCTCAAACGCGGCGACGGCGCGCACCCGGACGGCATCGGCTATGACAAGATGGCCGAAAAGCTGCTCTGTTGGAGTCCGCTCCGATCCATGTTCCTGGCCGAAACCACATAATAGAAAAGGCGCGCCCCGAAGGACGCGCCTTTTTGTTCGCGTTCCGCGCCTCAGGCGGCCTTGTTCGGCTCACCTGCAGTCTTCTGGAATTCCAGGAACGCGGCGGCCTTGTCCGTGCCCATGAAGCGATTGAGCATACGTGGGTCGGTGTGGCGCAGGTCCACCAGGATTAGTCCGTCCAGACAGTCGTTAAAGTCCGGGTCGATGTTGAAGGCCAGGATCCTGCCGTTGAGCTTGAGGTACTGCTTGAGCAGCACCGGAATGGACTTGTCCGTCTCAATGTCGCCGACCACGACGCCGATATCGTCGATGTCGTTGAAGGCGGTCTCCGGCAGGGAGATGTCCAGCCGCTTCATGTATTTGATTTTGGGCGGACGCTTCGGCAACGCCAGATGCGCCAGCTCCGGCGCGGAGCAATGGCGCTCCAGGAACTGGACCATCAGTTCGCGGGAAACCGGCGTGTAGTCGCTGGACACGCTGACGCAGCCGAAAAGCACCTTGTAGCGCGGGTTGCGGCAGACGTATTCGGCAATGCCCTTCCAGAGCATCAGCAGCGGCTGGTAGCTGCGCTGGTATTCGGAACAGATGAACGAGCGGCCCATTTCCATGGCCGGCCCCATCTGCTCGAAGAGTTCCGGGCGCAGCTTGAACAGAGTGGAGGAATATAATCCCTTGACCCCCTGCCGGGCCAGCAGTTCGTCCGTCTTGCCGAACCGGTAGGCTCCGGCCACGCGCTGGTTTTCCTTGTCCCAGAGCACGAGGTGGCGGTAGGTCATGTCGAAACGGTCCGTGTCCACTTCGCGTCCCGTGCCTTCGCCCACGGGGCGGAAGGTTTCCTCGCGCAGCCGGCCGATCTCGTGGAGCAGGCCGGGTCGCTGGGACACGCCGCTCTCAAAAACCATCAGCGGACCGGAACTGACCAGGATGCGGTCTTCCGGCAGGGATTCGACCTCCTTGAGCAGTTCCTCCCTGGGCCAGGGCCGGGCTATGGGCGTGGCTCCGGTCGCTTCCAGGTGTTCCCGCTCCCGTTTTCTGTCGAAGCGGCGCAGCACATGGGTGCGGAAGCGCACGTAGTTGATGGCCTCCTCGTCACTGGCGAAGCTGGCCATCTTCGCGGCGGAGATGGGCTTGCCCACGGTCACGTCCACGGTCTGGTTGATCTGCTTGAGGTTCACCCGGGGCAGCATCACCGTGCGCAGACGGGGGTGGACCAAGCCGAGGGCCTGGAAGAGCGGCCCGTGGCGGCCCTTGAAGAACATGGGCACGACCTGGGCTCCGGTCTTGCGGACGAGGCCCGCCACCGTGGGGCTCCACTGGGGGTCGCGGACCATGCGCTTGCGCAGCCGCAGCGAGGCCACCTCCCCTGCCGGGAAGGTCCCGATCATGTGCCCCTGCTTGAGCCAGCGTAGCGCGGATTTCAGCCCCGCGATGTTATGCTTGGCCGAATCCGACGTGCCAAAGGGGTCCACCTCGATAAGGTAGGGCAGCATCTCGGGAATGATGCCAAGCATGCTGTTGGCCATGATCAGGGCGTCGGGTCGCACCGTGCGCATGGCCTTGATCAGGATCAGTCCGTCGATGATGCCGAAGGGATGGTTGGCCACGACAAAGACCGGCCCTGTGGCCGGAATGTTCCTGAGATATTCTTCGTTGATGTTCACGTGGACGTTGAGCCGGTTCAGGACCACGTCCACGAAATCGTCGCCTTCCTTCATGCCGCCGCAGGTCTCGCGGTAAAGACTGTTCATCTTCTTGAAGCAAAGCAGCCGGGCCAGTGGACGTTTCATCAACGCGAAAAAGGCTTTCCGCAATGGATCTCCGGAAGGCAAGTCCAACTTGAAGAGTTCCTGATTACAGTGACCTTGCGGATTGTCCAATTGCCGCTCCCTTTCTGGCATGTGTGCTCCTTGTTGCGAAAGAGTGGGTGCGGATCATTAGCACAGCGGGTGACGCCAGTAAATCGCAACGAAATCGAATCGACCCTGCCGACGCCCGGAAAAGCCATATAATTTACCGGTCCGCTGGCATGTTGTCATTCGCGTTACAATGAAATGTAGTACCTATCCAGCATTTCAGGCAATACCATCCCGAAAGGCCGATCACCGCCCTGGACAGCCGGGGCCGGGGCGGGCAATACTCTGCCGGAATCCACAGCAACGGAGAAAGGCCATGAAACGCACCAGCGGACTGCTTCTGCACTTCACCTCACTGCCCTCGCGCTTCGGCGTGGGCGATCTCGGCCCCGAGGCCGAGCGCTTCGCCGCGTTTTTGGCCCGGTCCGGGCAGCGCCAATGGCAGGTTCTGCCCCTGGCCCCCACCTCCTCCTTTGTGGGCGACTCGCCCTACGCCGGATTTTCCGCCTTTGCCGGCGAGCCGCTGCTGATCAGCCCGGAACGCCTGCGCGAGGAGGGTCTGTTGAGCGCGGCGGAGCTGGATGAAGCCGCGTCCACGCCTGGGCGGACCATGGACTTCCCCCGCGCCCGCGCCACCAAGAACCTGCTGCTGCGCCTGGCCTTTGCACGGGCCGAGGCCACGCTGCCGGACGACCCGGACTTCCACGGCTTTCTCGCGACCAACGGCCATTGGGTCAATGATTTTGCACTGTTCCTGGCCTGCAAGGAACACTTTCACGAGGCGGCCTGGTATGACTGGCCCGCGCCCCTGCGCGACCGCCACGACGCGGCCCTGCGCGAATTCGGCGAACGACTGGCGCGTGAAATCCTTTTCCACAAGTTCTGCCAGCACCGCTTCTTCCGGCAATGGGGGGAACTGCGTGCCTGCCTGGCCGCGCACGGCATCGCCCTGGTGGGCGACGTACCCATCTACGTGACCCACGACAGCCCCGATGTCTGGTGCAACAGGGGCCTGTTTAAACTCGACGCCGAGGGCCGCCGCACCTGCGTGGCTGGCGTGCCCCCGGATTATTTTTCCAAAACGGGCCAGCGCTGGGGCAACCCGGTCTTCGACTGGGAAGCGAACCAGGCCCAGGGATTCGCCTGGTGGTGCTCCCGGCTGCTGCACCATTTCGGTCTGCACGACCAGATCCGGCTGGACCATTTCCGGGGCTTTGCGGCCTATTGGGAAATCCCGGCCACAGAGCGCACCGCCGTGACCGGACGCTGGGTCCCCGCGCCCGGCCATGAACTGCTCACCACCCTGCGCGCCCGGACGGACCATCCGCAGCGACTGCCCATCCTGGCGGAGAACCTGGGAATCATCACTCCGGACGTGGAAGAACTGCGCCGCACGTTCGACCTGCCCGGCATGCATGTGCTCCAGTTCGGCTTCAGCTCTGGAGCGGCCAGAACCCCCAACGCCCCCTTCCGCCACGAACCCCTGGGCGCGGTCTACACCGGGACCCATGATAACAACACGACCCGTGGCTGGTTCGCGGAGGAGCTGGACGCGGGGTCCAAAAAACGCCTGGAACGCTTTGCATGCCGTAGCGTGAACGCGACCGACGCCCACCGGACCCTGATCCGGCTGGCCCTGGCCAGCCCCGCGTCCCAGGCTCTGCTCCCGGCCCAGGACGTTCTCGGCCTTGGGGCCGAGTCGCGGATGAATGTGCCGGGGAAGGCCTCGGGCAACTGGTCCTGGCGACTGCTGCCCGGCGAGTTGGACCCCACGGACGCCGTGGCCCTGGCCGAGGCCCTGGCCGAGGAAACAATCTTCTACGGCCGCACGAACGAGGATCTCGACCTCGGAGACTATGCGGACGGACGCGGCTAGCCCGCCGCAAACCAAATGGAACGACCCTGAGCGCCCCCTGTCGGACCACCGGCCCCCTCCCCGGAATACTGCGACGGCTGGGAACCCGCGGAACGGCTGGCCGAAGTGCCCTGCGGAGAACTCGGGCTGAATTTTCGCCTTTCCTTACGGGGAGTTTACCCCACAAAAAAAATTTCCGGGCCTGCTTGACACTTCAGGCTTCGTGTTTATCTTCCACAAGCGCCGGGCCCGACGGGATTTGCCGAAGTTTTCGGCGGCACGGCGCACCCAGAAACACAAACACATTACATTCTGTTGGAGGAGTAATAGCATGAAGCTGAAGCCCTTGAGCGACCGAGTGCTGGTGAAACGCCTCGAAATGGAAGAGCGGACCGCAGGCGGCATCATCATCCCTGATTCCGCCAAGGAAAAGCCCATGCGCGGCGAAGTTGTCGCAGCAGGACCCGGCAAGGCCGGTGATGACGGAAAGATCGTGCCCATGACCGTGAAGGCCGGGGATGTGGTCCTCTTCGCCAAATATGCGGGCACGGAAATCAAGCTGGACGGCGAAGAGCATCTGGTCATGCGCGAGGACGACATCCTCGCCATCGTCCTGTAGCCCCGACGCGACATCAACAACTCACCTCGTAAGGAGACCATATCATGGCCAAAGAAATTCTTTTCGACTCCAAAGCCCGCGAACGCCTGAAGGCCGGCGTCGACAAGCTCGCCAACGCGGTCAAGGTGACCCTCGGACCCAAGGGCCGCAACGTGGTCATCGAGAAATCCTTCGGTTCCCCGATCATCACCAAGGACGGCGTCACCGTCGCCAAGGAAGTGGAACTCGAAGACAAATTTGAGAACATGGGCGCCCAGATGGTCAAGGAAGTCGCCTCCAAGACTTCCGACATCGCCGGTGACGGAACCACCACCGCCACCATCCTGGCCCAGGCCATCTTCAAGGAAGGCGTCAAGCTCGTGGCCGCCGGCCGCAACCCCATGGCCGTCAAGCGCGGCATCGACAAGGCCGTGGAGGCCATTGTCAAGGAACTGGACAAGGTTGCCAAGCCCACCCGCGACCAGAAGGAAATCGCCCAGGTCGGAACCATTTCCGCCAACAACGACGCCACCATCGGCAACATCATCGCCGAAGCCATGAACAAGGTCGGCAAGGAAGGCGTGATCACGGTCGAGGAGGCCAAGGGCCTGGAGACCACCCTGGACGTGGTCGAGGGCATGCAGTTCGACCGCGGCTACCTCTCCCCCTACTTCGTGAACAATCCCGAAAAGATGTCCTGCGAATTCGAGGATCCGTTCATCCTTCTGCACGAGAAGAAGATCTCCAACATGAAGGACCTGCTGCCCGTTCTGGAGCAGACCGCCAAGATGAGCAAGCCCCTGCTGATCATCGCCGAGGACATCGAGGGCGAGGCCCTGGCCACCCTGGTCGTCAACCGCCTGCGCGGCACGCTGAACATCGCCGCTGTCAAGGCTCCCGGCTTCGGCGAACGCCGCAAGGCCATGCTCCAGGACATCGCCTTCCTCACCGGCGGCCAGCTCGTCACCGAGGATCTGGGCATCAAGCTTGAGAACGTCACCGTGGCCGACCTCGGAACCGCCAAGCGCGTCGTGCTCGACAAGGAAACCACCACCATCGTGGGCGGCGCCGGCAAGTCCGAGGACATCAAGGCCCGTGTGAAGCAAATCCAGAACGAGATCAAGGAAACCTCCTCCGACTATGACCGCGAGAAGCTCCAGGAGCGCCTGGCCAAGCTCGTGGGCGGTGTCGCCGTCATCAATGTCGGCGCGGCCACCGAGACCGAGATGAAGGAGAAGAAGGCCCGCGTCGAGGACGCCCTGAACGCCACCCGCGCGGCTGTCGAGGAAGGCATTGTGCCCGGCGGCGGCGTGCCCCTGGCCCGTGCCTCCCAGATTCTGGGCGGCCTGAAGCTCGTGGATGACGACGAGGCCGCTGGCGTGGCCATCATCTCCCGCGCCGTGGAAGAGCCCCTGCGCCAGATCGCCGGCAACGCCGGTTTCGAAGGCTCCGTGGTCGTGGAAAAGGTCAAGGGCGGCAAGGACGGCTTCGGCTTCAACGCCGCCACCGGCGAGTACGAGGACCTGATCAAGGCGGGCGTCATCGACCCGAAAAAGGTCACCCGCATCGCCCTGCAGAACGCCGCCTCCGTGGCGGGTCTGCTGCTGACCACCGAGTGCGCCATCGCCGAAAAGCCCAAGGAAGAGTCCGCTGCCCCGGCCATGCCCGGCGGCATGGGCGGCATGGGCGGAATGGGCGGCATGTACTAGGCCAGCCCGGCTCCCTTTGCTTCATTACCAAGGCCCCCCGCTCCGGCGGGGGGCCTTTTTGTGCTTGACGGCGGGATTGCGCGGACCGCAGGCCCGGCAAAATCGCGCAACAGACCACCACGCCCCGCCCCGCAAGCCTGCTCCCAACCACGCCAAACCCCGGAGACTTCGCCCCCGCCGCGCGCAGCGCGAGCGGAGAACGGGGTCTGGGGCCGCAGGCCCCAGCCGCCGGAGGCACAGCCCGCAGGGCCGCCGGAGGCCTCCTCCGCCCGCCTGCCCCCCCCAGAACGGTTGACGCCCGGCCCGCGAGATTCCATACTCCGGGCGTCAGCAACAACGCACAAGGAGTGA
>JBFWMD010000057.1:0-23495 GCA_050251775.1 Desulfovibrio sp. | reverse complement strand
GCTCCGCGCGACGCCATAAAGATCGCCCGGCGCATTCTGCATGAAACGTCCACGACTTTCAATCTGGCAGGCAACGAGGTCTTCCCCTCGGCGAGCCTCGGCAACGTGCTGCACACCCCGGAATATGAGCGGCCCGAGGCGCTGCTGCGCGACGCGGATACGGCCATGTATCGGGCCAAGGAACTGGGCAAGTCCCGACTCAAGGTCTTCAACCAGCGCATGCACGAGCAGGCCCTCCAGCTCATGGAGCTGGAAACCGACCTGCGCAAGGCCCTTGATCACGACGAGTTCTTCGGGGTCTTTCAGCCCATCGTCAGCCTCGAAGACATGCGCATCGCCGGGTTCGAAGTCCTGGTGCGCTGGCAGCATCCCCAGCACGGGATCATCAGCCCGGACAGCTTCATTCCGCTGGCCGAGGACACCGGGCTGGTCTACGGCATCGACCACGCCATGCTGGAAACGGCCTGCGCCCAGGTGGCCCTCTGGAAACAGCGCTTTCCTGGGCAATTCTTTGAAGCGCCGGACCACCTGAGCGTTTCCCTGAATTTTTCCGGCAAGCATCTCAAGCAGCCCGTGCTCATCGGGCGCATTGAGGAGGCCCTGACCCGCTACGGCCTGAATCCGGCCATGGTCAATCTGGAGATCACCGAGCACACGCTCATGGACAATCCGGTCCATGCGGGAGAAATGCTGAATAAACTCAAGGAAGTGGGTGTTGGCCTGTGCATCGATGACTTCGGCACGGGGTATTCCTCGCTGTCCTATCTCCAGCGCTTTCCCATCGACGTGGTCAAGATCGACCGCAGTTTCGTCACGGGACTGGAACATGACCGGGACAGCCGGACCATCGTGAACACCGTCATTTCCCTGGGGCTGGCCCTGGGGCTCAAGGTTGTGGCCGAGGGAGTGGAAACGCCTGAGCAACTGGATATTCTTCAGCAGGCAGGCTGCCGCTACGCCCAGGGCTACTTGTTTTCAAGGCCTGTTTCGGCCGAGGACGCGGAACGCATGCTTGCCGGGGGCGGCTCCATGCGCGAAGTGGTCGCGGCCCAAAGGGCGGCTGCGCCGGACGCCCATGGAGAGAAAATATGACCGAGCCGCAGGAAAATGGCCGAGAGGAACTTTGCGGGGTTTTTTCCATCCGTAAATCCATGAAGATCGGCACGGGGGCCACCCAGAAAAGGGTGCAGCAGAGTTTCAACTACCTGGTCCGCGAGCTGGAGGACGGCAGAGTAGAGATTCAGCCTCTGAGCGAGGAGTATGTGCCTGTGGGCAATCTGGAGATTGTCGAACGGGAGCGGTTGCTGGCGGACTACATGCCCGAACCGGCGCTCTGGCAGGAAAAGGTCCTGCCCAAGATACGGGAGATCCAGAAACATCTGGCCCGGGGCGACAAATACCGCAAGCGGGGCGAAACCTTCACCGCCGAATACGAGTACAACAAGGCCCTGCGCCTGGACGAGCGCAACGTGCGCGCCAACTTCGGCATCGGCCTCGTCTATCTGGAGCGCGGGGAGGCGGAAAAGGCCCACGAAGTTTTTGAGCGCGTGGTCGGGATCGAGGCGGCCTTTGAGGACGAGCACAAGCATCTTTTCAACGAATTCGGCATCAACCTGCGCAAAAGCGGACTGTACGACGACGCCCTGAGCTATTATTTCCGCGCCCTGGAATTCGCTGCGGACGACGAGAACCTGCACTATAATCTGGCCCGCGCCTTTTTCGAGAAGGGCAACCATCCGGATGCAACCCGGCATCTCCAGCAATGCCTGGCCATGAATCCGGAGCATGCGGAAGCCAAGAGTTTTCTGGCGAGTCTGCAAAAGCGCGGGCTGGTCTAGCAGGACTCATGCCCGCGCCGCTTCCGCACACTCCCGCCCAGTGTCCTCGCGGCCTTCTGGTGGCCGGAACCCGTTCCGGCTGCGGGAAAACCTCTGTAAGCCTCGGGATTATGGCTGCCCTGGCCCGGCGTGGGCTGGACGTGCGCCCCTTCAAGGCCGGTCCGGACTTTATCGATCCCCTGCATCATGCCCTGGCCGCGGGCCGCACCTCGAACAACCTTGACGGCTGGATGCTTCCGCGCGTGTGCGTTCAGGAGATTTTTGTACGCAATGCGTGCGGCGGCCACGTGGCTGTGGCCGAGGGTGTCATGGGGCTCTTTGACGGCGCATCGGGCCGGGACGAGTGCGGCTCCTCGGCGGAACTGGCCAAATGGCTCGGCCTGCCCGTGCTGCTCGTGGTCGATGCGGCCTCCATGGCCCGTTCTGTTGCGGCCCTGGTGGGAGGTTTTGCCAGGTTTGATCCGGAGCTGCGTTTCGCGGGCGTGGTGCTCAACCGCGTGGGCAGCGCACGACATGAGGAACTGCTGCGCGAAGCCTTGGAATCCTTGCCAGACCTGCCGTTGTTGGGCTGTCTCCCCCGAGCCGAAGGGCTGGAACTGCCGTCGCGACATCTGGGGCTGGTGACACCCGAGAGCAAGGACCGCGTGTACGCCAGATTGGCCCATTGGGTCGAGACGCACCTGGACCTGGACGGGCTGCTGGCGGGGTTGCCGGTTTCGGATCTGGCGTTGCCCGCTGCGGGAGCGGCAAATAGCGGACAAATCTCCGGCAGGGTGCGCCTGGGAGTGGCCCAGGATGCGGCCTTCTGCTTTTGCTACGCCGAAAACCTTCGGCTGTTGGAGCAGGCAGGCGCGGAAATCGTCTTTTTTTCGCCGCTCCATGATGTGGAACTCCCCCCGGACCTGCACGGCCTTTACCTGCCGGGCGGCTATCCCGAACTGCATGCCAGCGGTCTGGAGGCCAATGTTTCCATGCGGGCCGCAGTGCGCGCCTTCTGTGCCTCGGGCAGGCCGGTCTACGCGGAATGCGGGGGATTTCTATATCTGCTTGCCGAGTTGACGGACAGTGCGGGAGTCGAACGGGTCATGTGCGGAGTCTATCCGGGCCGGGCCACGATGCGCGACCGCTTTCGGGCCTTGGGCTATCGCGAGGCGCGTTTTCTCCGGGACACGCCCCTGGGCCGGGCTGGCATGGTCGCGCGGGGTCACGAGTTCCACTATTCCGAACTGGCCGAAGAGCCCGGCGGGGAAAACACTTATGTCGTGCTCGACCGCCTGGGCCGCGACGCCCTGGCTGGAGGTTGGCTCACCGGACCGAAAGATAATGTGCTTGGTTCTTACGTGCATCTGCATTTCGGTTCGAATCCCGCCATGGCGTGCGCATTCGTGCAACGTTGCCGCACCGCAGTGGCCTGAATGTCAGCGTACAATAAAGGGAATAACATATTTTCCCGACCGGAATCGGGAGATCAAAGTGTTAAGACTACGATCTTAACATTCGGATGACGGGTTGCAATAGAAAGCATGCTGGAATAGTATTCAAGATAATATTGATTGCTGCGAAGCTGCAATGGAAAATGTCCGTTGAATAACGCAGTGATAACGAATGGAAGCAGTATGAGCTTTGATTTGCGGGATTACATTGAAAATGATGTGCTTGTCTTCGAATTGTCCGGCGACCTGAGCCGGATTGAGATAAACACGGAAATGTTGAATACGACCAGGCCGTTGATGCGTTCAATAAACCTGCGTCTCGTGCTTTTCGATTTTCGAAATGTGGAGCGGCGTATGAGCGTGGGAGATGCGTTTTATTTCGTGCGCGACATGCCCGCCGTGGAGAATTTTTTCCGTTGCGCGTTGCTTGAGTCATGTTCGCAGCAGGAATTTTCCAAATTCTACGAAGCCACGGCCCGCAACGCCGGGCATCATATCAGGATTTTTTTTGACCGCGACAAGGCCATGGAATGGCTGCGGAGCGGATAATAGGCACGCCTGCCACGCTGTTCCGTTAGCTTTATCCGAAAAAGCGGTGTGCATCTCCGAACAGCGCGTTGTTGCGCAGGATTATGCCGACAGATTCGAAGAGGAGGGTGGCAGGAATTCCGCCTGCGTGTCCAAGGCCAGCAACGCGAGCATGGGCAATCCCGGTCAGAAGCCTTCTTCCAGCGCGGGGCTGACCAGGGCGTTCCCTGGAGCCGGAGCCAGGGGAATGGCGGCATCCCGGAGCTGGACGTGGCGGCCTTCCAGCGTGAGTCGGCCCTGGGCCAGCCACTGGACAGCCTGGGGATAGATGCGGTGTTCCAGCGCCAGGATGCGGTCGCCGAGCGCGTCGCCGCCCTCGCCGGGAAACGCGGGCACAGCGGCCTGGATGACCACGGGACCGTGGTCCATTTTTTCATCCACGAAATGCACGGTGCAGCCCGAGATGCGCACGCCGTAGTCGGCGGCGTCGGCCTGGCCGTGGACACCGGGAAAGCTGGGCAGCAGGGCCGGGTGGATGTTCAGCACGCGCCCCGGAAAGGCGTTCAGGAATCCGGTGGTCAGGATGCGCATGAACCCGGCGCAGATCACGGCTTCGGCTCCGGCCTCGCGGATGGCCCGGATCATCTCGGCGTCAAAGGCCTCCCGCGTGGGGTAATCCGTGTGGTCCAGGGCCAGGGCCGGGATGTTGTGGTTGCGCGCCCGCAGCAGGCCGTAGGCGTCGGGCTTGTTCGAGAGCACAAGTTTGATCTGCGCGTCCAGCGCTCCGGACTCGATGCGGTCGATAATGGACTGAAGGTTCGAGCCGCTGCCGGAAACCAGAACGGCGATGGGAAGGGCCATGTGCGCTCCTTGCGTGTTGACGTTGCCGCTTCCTCTTACCCGTCCGGGCGCGGGGCCGCAAGGGCGGGGAGGACCGTTCAGGGTTTGCGACCGAGGCTCAGGCTCGTCTCTGCTCTGCCGGGTTCGCCAATGGGTTCGCAGCGCAGATCCGTGAATCCGGCGCGCGCGAGCCAGTCCCGCACCTCGTTCTCGGTGTAGACATCGCCCTCGGCGGTGTTCACGAGCATGTTCAGCGCGAAGATCGCCCCAAATGGCGGGGACGTGCGTTCGGCGTCCATGATGAAGTCCACCACGGCCAGGGAACCGCCGGGATTCAGCGCGGCAAAGGCACGCCGGACCAGCTTCTCGCAATCAGCGGGGCCGAGCATGTGGATGATGGCCGATAGAAACACGAGGTCGTAGCCCGCGCCCCAATCGCGCTCCAGAAAGCTGCCCGGCAGGGTGGAAATCCGGTCGGACAGGCCTGCCTCGGCCACGTAACGCTTTGTGAGGGCCGTGACCTCGGGCAGATCCAGAACCACGGCGGTCAGGTCGGGTTCGGCCTGGCACATGGCCATGGAATACGCGCCGGAACCGCCGCCCACGTCCAGCGCGCGGCGCACACCCGCAAGCGGGAGCCGTCGCGCCATGTCCTCCGCCCCCGCTCTGGCGCGTGCATGCATGGCTGCGATAAAGGCCTCGCGACGGGAATCATCGTCGAAATCCAGATGCAGAACGCTGCCCCCCCTGCGCACCGCCTGGGTGAGCGAGCCCCAATTGGAGTAGAGGTTGGAGAGATGCCCCAGGGACAGGTGCTTCGGGCTGTGCGTGGAGAGCAATTCATGGGCCGCGTCCGTGGCCTGATAGGCGTTGCCGCGCTTGGAACAGAGTCCCAGCGCGGTCAGCGCGCCGAGCAGCCGGTCCAGGGCGCGTACGTCCGCATGGATCGCCGGAGCGAGTTCGTCGGGCCGATGCCACGCCCGGCCCAGGTGCGTGAAAAGGTCCAGGTCCGCAGCCGTGAGCAGCACACGGCTTTTTTGGAAGGCCGAGGTCAGGGCGCGGATTTCTTCCTGGGAGGCGATGTGAGCGGGCATGGCGTCTCCTTGGCTGGTTCTGAAATGTTGTCAATATACCTCGTCCGGACCGGAGTGCCAAGCCGCGAAAAAGCCCCGGCAACGCGAACGCTGCCGGGGCCATGATTCGATATGATCCGCTTCCGGTTACTTCGCCTTCAGCAGCGCCTTGACCAGCGCGGGAATGGTGTAGTCCTCGGGCTGCACGTCCGGGCGGAAGCCATGCTTCTGCAGCGTCTTGGCTGTGACCGGGCCGATGCAGGCCAGTCGGGCCTTGCCGGGATTCGCGGCCTTGTATTCCTTGAGCCGGTCCGCATCCACCAGCTCGAAGAAGTTGTCCACGGTGCTGGAGCTGGTGAAGGTCACGTAGTCCAGCTTGCCCTGGTTCAGGGCCTCCATGATCTCGGAGCTGTCCTCCTGGGCGAGGCGCGTTTCATACACGGGAAGCACCTGGACGTGCGCTCCTGCCTCTTCCAACTGCTCGGGCAGCACCTCGCGGGCAACCTTGGCCCGTGGAATGAGCACCTTTTTGCCCACCACGCCGCGTTCCAGCAGCCCTTCGACCACATGTTCGGCCACGTACTTCTCCGGGATAAAATCCGGCTTGATGCCGCGCTCGCGCAGGGCGTCCGCCGTGGCAGGTCCGATGGCCGCGATCTGGATGCCGCCGAAGATGCGCGAGTCCAGGCCGATTTCATTGAGCTGGTTCCAGAAGAATTTCACGCCGTTCACCGAGGTGAAGACCACCCAGTCCTGCATGGGCAGGCGCAGAATGGCGGTTTCCAGGTCCTCATAGCTGTCCAGCGGCTCGATCTTGATGGTCGGGAACTCGAAGACGTGGGCGCCCAGGTCCGAGAGGGTGCGGACCAGTCCGCTGGCCTGCTCTCGCGCGCGGGTCACGACCACGCCCTTGCCGAGCAGGGGCCGCTTTTCGAACCAGGCCAGCTTGTCGTGCAGGCCGCAGACTCCGCCCACAACGATGATGGACGGAGCAGCGAACTGGCGGCGTTCGGCCTCGGCGGCCACTTCGTCCAACGTGGAGACGAAGCTCTGCTGCTCGGAGCGGGTCCCCCAGCGCACCAGGGCCACGGGCGTCTTGGGGTCGCGGCCGCCCGCAATGAGCTTCTCGGAGATCATGGGCAGGTTCTTCACGCCCATGTAGAAGACCAGGGTGCTGGTGCTCTGGGCGTAGACATCCCAATTGTGGCCGGTGGCCTCCTTGGAGGGGTCCTCGTGGCCGGTGATGAAGCAGACGCTGGTGGTGTGGTCGCGGTGGGTCACGGGGATGCCCGCATAGGCCGGGGCGGCCACGCCCGCAGTCACGCCGGGCACGACCTCGAAGGGCACGCCCGCCTCGACCAGTTCTTCGGCTTCCTCGCCGCCGCGCCCGAAGACGTACGGGTCGCCGCCCTTGAGCCGGGCCACGCTCTTGCCGCCCTTGGCCAGGTCCACGATCAGCTCGTTGATCTTGTCCTGGGGCAGGGTGTGGTCGCCGCCTTTCTTGCCAACGTAGATGATCTCGGCGTCCTTGCGGGCGTATTTGAGGAATTCCTTGTTGGCGAGGTAGTCGTAGACCACCACGTCGCAGGTCTCGATGAGCTCCTTGGCCCGCACGGTGAGCAGGCCGGGATCGCCGGGGCCGGCGCCGATGAGATAAACGGTAGCTGTGGTCATGGTCGTGCTCGTTCGTTTGCGTCGGGTCACGCGCCGAGAAAGCGGCGAAATGACTCTTCGTTGTTGACGGTATCGCAGGGCAGAACGCTTGGTTCCCCCCAATGGTCTTGTGTCAGGGGCTTGAGTGCCGCGCGGAACGCGGCCCGGAGGTTGATGATTTCACGGTTGCTGAAGTTCACGATCAGGAAACAGCGACCGGAAAGCGCACCACGGGAAAAATCCTGGGAAAGATTCTGATACAGGCCTTCGAGCAGTTGGCGTGTGCCTTCGAGCTTGTCCTGAAGTCGCAGGGAGCGGATTTTCTGGTTCAGGAAAACCTGAAATGCGGGCTGGCAGCGGCTCGTGGTTTCGGCGGGTGTTTCCCCGCGTTCCGATTCCGGGCAAATCTGATGGTGGAAGTTCAGTTCCGTGCTCATGAGGCCCTTCATTTCCAAGAGCAAAAGCAGGTCGGCTTCTTTGACGGCGTCGCAGCGCACGCCGTCCGTTGTGGCTGGAATGACGCCGCCCAGGGAATGCGCATAGGCGTCGAAATCAATGACTTCAAGGGAACTGGTTTGGCAGCAGCTTTTGTCCAGCTCCCCGAGGGAGGAGCGGAGCAGTTTGCCGTCATGACAGGCGGCGTCCAATGCGTCGGCCAGGCTCATGCGTCCCCCTGGAACAGGGAAAGCTGCATCAAAGGATGCGCGAGCTTTTCGTAAACCGGGTCCAGGTCTTCGGTCACGTCCCGCAAGACCACCGGGTCGCTGGCTCCGCCCTCAGCCATGCGTTCGCTGAGGTAGAAATGGCACTTTTCGCCGAGCTTCTTCTTGCCCACGAACTCCATGGCCTCCACGAACACGGGGCTGTGCGTGGTCATGAGCACGCTCATGCCCAACTCGTCCACCATGCTCACGAGCAGTTTGGCGTATTCGAGCTGCCACTTGGGGTGCATGTGGACCTCGGGTTCGTCGAGGATGAGGAGGCGGTGGTTTACAGCGAGTCCCAGTTCAAGAAGCCGTTGCAGGATAGCAAGCGCTTGGATTCCCGTGGCAACGGATTGGATAGGGAACTCTTTATCATTTCTACGAAAATTTGGTTTGCCCTCGGAGAAAACGAGGCGCCCATGTGCAAGGCACTCAATTCTGGAAAGACTGGATTTGGAATCAACGAGGTTACCAGGAACGCTACCGTTAAGGCATTGGTATACGTTAAAAAGTGAATATGGAAATTTGATCCTAGATGCAGTGTCGGTATAGCTTGGGTCCGAGTTGTGCGCTGTAATTCCCTGAAATGTATCAAAAAGCTGCCAAACGACAGGCGTTTCAATTAGAATGGCGTCAGAGAAGAATAGATTGTCACTGACCTCAAAGCGGGTGATGTCGCCATTTGGTCCAATCTCGGCGTCTAGCTCTGTTCGGTCATCAGTGGTCGCAAAAAGTGAAATTGTTCCTGCTCTGTCGTCTCTACCAAAAATCAAATTGAGATGGGTGCGGAGTAATACACGTTGCTGCGTTGCCGCCGCATTGGTTTTTCGAGAGCGGTTGGCCGCTTTGATCAACGAAAAAACCAGCTTGCCCACCGTGCTCTTGCCAGTGTCGTTGTCACCAGCGATGACGGTCAGGCCGTCCAGGGCGATGTCCGCTTCCTTGATGGGGGCGAAGTCCCGGATGCTGATCTTCATGGCGTAGCCTCCTTGCTGATGGCTCCGTCTGGGAATTGCCCGAACGGATACGAAAATGTATCCCGTCCGGGCCATTGTGCCAAGCTCCTCGGGCGATTCATCTCCAGCGGAACCGGTTTGGTCACAAACCGTGAGGGCGAGGCGCAAGAGCAGTCCACGAGCGAAGCTACTCCTCGTACGCGAGGGTGGGGACTGCCCTCGGCAACGCGGCCATCACGGGAATGTGGGCAACCGGCTAGCCCATCACGCTCTGGATGCGCGCACGCAGGGCCGCGAGCTTGTCGCGTTCCTCGCGCATGACGGCCAGCTTTTCCTTTTCCTTTTCCACGACCTCGGCGGGTGCGTTGCTCACAAAGCCCTGGTTGCCGAGCTTCTTTTCCACGCCGGAAAGGTCCTTTTCCAGCTTGGTGAGCTTTTTGTCCAGCCGGGCCAGTTCGGCCTCGAAATCGACCTTGCCCTCCAGGGGGATGAACAGCTCGTTGCCGCGCACCACGGCGGAGCCGGACGCGCGCGGACCCTTGACCTCGGCCCCGGCCTGGAGGTTCTCGATGCGGGCCAGGAAGCGGACCAGCTCCGCGTTGTCCTCGATGACGGCGCGGTCCTCGTCCGAGGCGGTGCGCACGAGCATGTCCAGCTTGACCTGCGGTTCGATGTGCAGCTCGGTACGGATGTTGCGCGCCGCGGAGACCAGGCCCTGGAACAGCTCCATGGCGGCCACGCTCTTCTCGTCGCGGCACTGGGGCCGCACGGCGGGGAAGGGCTGGACCGCGATGTCCTCTCCGGGCGTGCCGGGCAGCACGGACCAGATTTCCTGGGTCACAAAGGGCATCACCGGGTGCAGCAGAACCATGGTCTCGGTCAGCACCGTGGCCAGGACCTTCTGGGTGGCGGCCTTGGCGGCCTCGTCCTCGCCGTAGAGCGCGGGCTTGATCATCTCCAGATACCAGTCGCAGAATTCGTTCCAGATGAAGCGGTAGAGGCTCTGGGCGTACTCGTTGAAGCGGTAGCCCTCCACAGCGGAGCGGACCTCGTCCTTGACCTCCTCCAGCCGGTTCAGAATCCAGCGGTTGGCCAGGCCCTGGGCCTCGGCGGGATCAACCTTGGGCAGTTCCTCGGGCAGGTTCATGAGCGCGAAGCGGGCCGCGTTCCAGATCTTGTTCACAAAGTGGCGGTAGCCCTCGATGCGCGCTTCGGAGAGCTTGATGTCCCGGCCCATGGCCGCGAAGGCGCAGAGGGTGAAGCGCGTGGCGTCCGTGCCGTATTTGTCGATCATGTCCATGGGGTCGATGACATTGCCCGTGGACTTGGACATCTTCTTGCCTTCCTCGTCGCGCACCAGGGCGTGGATGTACACGTCGCGGAAGGGAACCTCGTCCATGAATTGCAGGCCCATCATCATCATCCGGGCGACCCAGAAGAAGAGGATGTCGAAGCCGGTCACGAGCACGGCCGTGGGATAGTATTTCTTCAGCTCCGGGGTCTGGTCGGGCCAGCCCATGGTGGAGAAGGGCCAGAGCGCGGAGGAGAACCAGGTGTCGAGCACGTCCGGGTCCTGCTCCAGGTGCGAGCCGCCGCACTTGGGACAAACGGTCGGGTCGGTCTCGGGCACGATCAGCTCGCCGCAGTCCGCGCAGGTCCAGGCCGGAATGCGGTGGCCCCACCAGATCTGGCGGGAGATGCACCAGTCGCGGATGTTGTCCAGCCACTCGTAGTAGGTCTTGGACCAGTGCTCGGGATAGATTTTGGTCCGGGAGGGCACGGCGGCGCGGGCCTTCTCGGCCAGGGGCTTCATGGACACGAACCACTGGGTGGAGACGTGGGGCTCGATCACGGACTTGCAGCGGTAGCAGACGCCCACGCTGTGGGCGTGGTCGGCCACTTCCACCACGCGGCCCTCGGCCTCCAGGTCGGCCATGACAGCGGCCCGGGCCTCTTCCTTGAACATGCCGCGGTACTTTTCGGGCGCGTTCTCGTTGATGTAGCCGTCCTCATCCAGGATGGCGATGACCTCCAGCCCGTGCTTGCGGCCCAGCTCCCAGTCGTTCATGTCGTGGGCCGGGGTGACCTTGAGGCAGCCCGTGCCGAACTCCATGTCCACATAGCTGTCGCCGATGACGGGCAGCTCGCGGCCCACCAGGGGCAGGGTCACGCTCTTGCCGATGAGGTGCTTGAAACGGTCGTCCTCGGGGTTCACGGCAATGGCCGTGTCCGCGAGCATGGTTTCCGGACGGGTGGTGGCGATGACGATGTCGCCGGAGCCGTCCGTGAGGGAATAGCGCAGATGGTGGAGCTTGCCGGGCTTGGGTTCGTGTTCGACCTCGTCGTCGGCCAGGGCGGTGTGGCAGCGGTTGCACCAGTTGATGATGTAGTCGCCCTTGTAGATCAGCCCCTGCCTGAACAGTTCCACAAAGACCTTGCGCACGGCTTTGGCCCGCTGGTCGTCAAAAGTGAAACACTCGCGGGTCCAGTCCACGGAGGAGCCCATGCGCCGGATTTGGTTGAGAATGGTTCCGCCCTTGTCCGCGCGCCAGGCCCAGACGCGCTCCAGGAATTTTTCGCGGCCCAGGTCGTGGCGGGTCAGCCCTTCCTTTTTCAGTTCGCGCTCCACCACGTTCTGGGTGGCGATGCCCGCATGGTCCGTGCCCGGAATCCAGAGCACGTTGCGGCCCTGCTGGCGGTGGAAGCGGGCGAGCACGTCCTGGATCGTCTGGTTCAGGGCGTGGCCCATGTGCAGCACGCCCGTGACGTTGGGCGGCGGGATGACGATGGAGTAGGGTTCGCCGTCGGCTTCGGGATCCGGAGTGAAGGTCCGGTTTTGCTCCCAATGCTCGCTCCACTTTTTCTCAACGTCCCAAGGCTCGTAGCCTTTGGCCAACTCCGGCTTGCCCATTCTCGCTCCTTAAAAAAATAGTGCCCTGTGTCGGAAGGCGTTCCGGCTGCCGGGGCGAATTCCGCCGCTGGAAAAGAGTCTTCCATTGGGCGCGTTCCGTGAAAACTGCCGCATCCGGCTTGCCAGGCAACGCATGCGCCTGTTAGCGTCTGCAGAGTCTAATCCGGGACGCCGACATGTCAATCATCTACATATATTGGGACGAATCCCATTTCTGGGGCCTGATGGCCCGGCGCGCGCTCCTCTCCTGGGGCATTGCCCACCAGCTCGTGCGAGGGACTGAAATAGCCCACGGGCTGCTTGCTGACAACCCCCCCGCGCTCTTGCTCGTGCCCGGAGGCTGGGCCAGGGGCAAGGCAGAGCGCCTCGGCCCCGCCGGAGTGGAAGCGGTGCGCGCCTGGGTGCATGGCGGCGGGGCCTATCTTGGCTTTTGCGGCGGAGCGGGCCTGGCGCTCACCGGGGGCGGGCTTTCGCTTTGCCCCTGGGGGCGGCGCGGCTTCACGGACCGCATGCAGCATTTCCTCTCGGGCCACGTCCGCGTGAACCCGGCCTTGGAACACGAGTTGACTCCTCGGGACTTGCGTCCAGGGCCGCTGTTGCCGGTCTGGTGGCCGGGCCGGTTCGAGCCGGACGACGGCGATGTCCGGGTGCTGGCTTCGTATGAAGAACCGGGACCGGATTTCTGGGTGGCGGATCTGGCGCTGAAGAGCCTGCCCGAGGGCACGCTGGGCGACTGGGAAGCGCTCTACGGGGTACGGTTGCGGCCCACCCTCGGCGGGGAGCCCTGCATGGTCGCGGGCCGCCACGGCAAGGGGCGCTACGTGCTCAGCTACGCTCACCTGGAGACTCCCGCCTCTCCGGACGCCAACCGCTGGCTGGCCCATCTGCTGCGCACGCTGGGCGGGCTGGAGGTCCCCAGGACGGCGCTTCCGGCCTGGGATCTGGCAGCCCTGCCCGTGTTGCGGGACGATCCCCACCTGATCCGCGCACGCGACGCGCTTTTCCGTCTGGTCCGGACCGGGGTGGACAATTTACTGCTTTTTTGGCGTACTCCCTGGCTGCTCGGCTGGCGGCGGGGCCTGCCGGGAGCGGCGTTGAACAGTCTGCTCTGCATGGTCTGCGAGGCGTTGGCCGTGTCCGAGAGCGAGTCGGCCCGCCAGTGGTGGCGCGAGGCCGGGCCGGACTTCGGTGCGGGCCTGGATCTCTTTGCCAGGGGCGTGACCGGGTATCTGCTGGCCGAGCGGCTAGCCATGACGGCCTTTTCCGGGACGCCGGAAGCGCTTCCCGGACTCAAGGAACAGCGCGAAGCGCTTTTCGGCTCTCCTCCAGCCGGGGGGGGGCTGCATGGCCAGCTCCAGTCCGCGCTGGAAGAGTTGCTCTGGCGTCTTTGATAACGGTTCAGAATTGTATCCGTTTTGTGATCATTAAGTTGTATGTGGCGCAACGTGTACGGATCGTTGCGTTTCCGGTCGCCCAGGTTGCCAATTCCCCCCTGTTCAAGTATCTATGGTAACGCGAGGGATACATTCGGCGCGAAAGCGCGAGGACGGGGCATGCCGGACGAGCAAGACATTTCCAAAGGCGGCGGGCGGAAGAACCCGGACGGTGCAGTGCGTTTCTGCCTGTCCACGGACGGAATGAAGCTCGGCGTCAGCCGGTATTTGCCGCCGGAGCCTGGCGGACGTCCGCTCACGCCGGCGGCCATCCGCAAACAGCTCACGGACGCGGGAGTGGCCCTGGAGCCGGAGCCGGGTGCGCCGGAAAGGGTCCTGGAGCGGCTTCGCGCAGGCCAGGATTACCGCAAGATCGTGCTCGTGCGCGGCGAAGCGCCTCAGAATCCCACTCATGGCCGGGTGGAACCCATGGGCGACCTGCGCATGCCCGTGTTCACCGGTCAGATCATCGCCCGCAAGATTCTCCCCAATCCCGGCAAGCCGGGCCGGACCATCGACGGCAGGATTCTCGAACCCACGGAAAAGATCGAAGGCAAGCTCCAGGATGTCAAGGCCAGGGGCGGAGCCAACGTGCTCTTCGACCCCGCGGAGCTGAGCTTCACGGCCCAGACCTACGGACTGGCCACCATCCGCGACGGCGTGGTCTCGATCAAGCCGGGCCTGTACCTCGACGAGGAGGAAATCCACGTGCTGGGCGTGGTCTTCCACAAGGATCATCTCGGCAACACTGTGACCCCGGAGATGTTTATCCCTGAACTGGAACGGCTCGGGGTGGAGGTTCCGCCCTCGGCCGAGACGCTGGAGGAGGCCTTTGAAAAGGCGCGGTCCACGCGGCAGCTCCAGCGCGAGGTGATCGTGGCCCAGGGCAAGGAGCCCGAGCCGGGGCGCGACGGCTGGCTGGAGGTGCTCCTGGCGCGCGAGGTGGACGACACCCGCGAGGACGAACAGGGTCGAGTCGATTATCGGCATCGGGCCAGCCTGCCCATGGCCAGGCCGGGCGACCTGCTCGCCAGGGTGCATGAACCCGAGCCGGGTCGGGGAGGCATCGACCTCTACAACAAGACCATTCCGGCCAAGGGCGGCAAGCCCCTGCACGTGGCTCCGGGACCCGGAGTGAAGCGCAAGGGGCACAACGGTTTCGAGGCCACGGAACAGGGCCTTCTGGTCTATGAAAAGGGTGTGATCATGGTCAGTCCGGTCCTTGTGGTCAACAAGGACGTGGGGCTCTCCAGCGGACACATCCGTGCGGAGTTCGGCTCGGTGCAGGTGCGCGGCAGCGTGACCTCGGGCATGCGGGTCAGCGCGCCCCAGAACGTGCTCGTGCTGGACGCGGTGGAAAGCTCCTTTGTGGAGGCCGGGGGCGACGTGGAGGTGCGCGGGGGAATCCTCATGCCGGACGGCGGGCTGGTCCGCGCCGGCGGCAAGGTCATGGCCCAGTTCGCCACCAACGCCCGTATCGAGGCGGGTGGCGATGTGGTCATCGGCAACAATGTGACCAATTGCCGGATCGACACCCTGGGCTCGTTTCAGGCCGTCAAGGGCAAAGGCGTGGTCCAGGGCGGTATTTTGACCAGCCACCAGAACGTGGAGGTCAACGAACTGGGCACGGAACTGGGCGTGGCCACCAGCGTGATCATCAGCCAGAAGCACCAGAGCCAGTTGCCCATGCTCAAGGCACGGGGCAAGATCAAGCACGAATTGAAGCGCATCGCCGAACGCATAGGGGACGGGGATCCCAGAAGCATTCTCATGGCGACGCCCGCGCCCCGGCGGCCCGCCATGGCCGAACTGCTCAAGTACCGCATCCGCCTGGAGCGGAAGTTCCAGAAGATCAACGAGTTCATGAAGAAGGACACGCAGCGCAGGCAAAGGGCTCTTTCCCGTTGCCGCATCATCGTCCGGCGCAGGCTGCACCCGGGCGTGACCATCAAGATCGGCGGACGCGTGCTGCGTATCGACAAGCCTGTGGACCACAGCCAGATTTACTGGGATTACGAGTCCCGCTCCATCCTCATCCGCAATTTTTAATTTCCTGCCCTGAGAACAGTGAACCCCCGCCGGAGCGGGGGTTGCTGAAAATCCTGTTGAGTGGGGATGATCTAGTAGCCGCCCGAACGGGGCGGGCGGGGAGCCCGCTCGCGGGCTTCGTTGATCCGCAAGGCGCGTCCGCCCAGCTCCTTGCCGTCCAGGGCTTCGACAGCCTCCAGCGCGGCAGCGTCATCCATGCGCACGAAACCGAAGCCGCGGAAACGACCGGTTTCGCGATCCATGACAAATTTGACCTCGTGCACTTCGCCGTAAGCGGCGAACATGTCGCGCACTTCGTCCTCCGTGGCGCGGAACGGCAGGTTCCCCACGTAAATGGACTTCATCATCGCCTCCTGAAACAAAAAATAAAAAATGAACACCACGCTTGTTTCGGGCAGCCGCAAGTCGTCGACATACTTCGCCCCCACAAGTAACACCACTATTTTCGGCAGTATCCCAAAGTATTTCCCGCCGCAAGCAGATTGTGGATATTTTCGTTGAGAATTTTACTAGCCCTTGCGATCCAGCAACCCGCTCCCCGAATTGGTCGTGAAATCGGGCATGCCCGCATCCAGAAGGTCGAGCAGGCGGTTGCGTCGTTCCAGGTCGGTTTCGGTGCGCGGGGCCAGATCCGGTCGAAAAGGTTCAGGCAGGGAGGAGGTCCGGGCCAGGGCCTCCGTTGCCGGGCGGGCCAGGGTTTGCGCGCCCCGTTCGGCCCATTGCGTGAAGAGGCCCTGGTCCGCGTCCAGCAGCAGGGAGCGGACCCGCTCCGGCTTTGCGCCCAGGGCGGCGAAAAAGGCGTCGTGGTCGAACCAGAGCAATTGGTCCTTGCCCCATTCCCGCAGGCCTGTTTCCGCGAGGGCCGCAGGTGAGACTTGCAGGGGCGCGCGCCATTTCTGGGCCAGGCCGTCCTCGAAGTACCCCTGGTTTGGCAGCAGGAAGGAGCGCAGATCATTGTATGCCACGCTGATTTCCCCGATGCGTTCGCTGATCTCCTCATACGCTTCGCGCACGGTGAGCGTGCCGCTCTCTGCGGAATCGTTCTGCTCCAAAAGCAACCGTCCCTGGTCCAGGCTGAACACACCGGGCGCGCGGGTGCGGGTCTGGCCGTCGATGCGCAGAGTGGCGTCGGCTCCGGGCACGGCCGTGGCGTTCAGCCCCAGCGTGGAAAGAAACGCGGACGAGGCCTGGTCAGCGCCCGAGAGGCTCAGTCGCTGGCCGAGTTTCGGGGCTGTTGCCGTGATTTCCAGGGCCACGCCGGTCATGGTCAGATCGCCCCATTGCCCGGCGGGCAGCAGATCGGAAAGGCGCTCCTGCTTGGTCCGCTCCACACGGAAACCGTCCTGGGCAGATTCCGCCGCATTGGCGAAGCGGGTCAACACGTCCTCCCAGGTGTCGTCCGCGTTCACGTCCAGGCTGAAGGAGCCGGAATCAGGCCCGTAATCGTAGCTGAACGTGTAGCTTCCCGCCCCAATGCCTTTCAGGGACGGTGCGGCTCCGGGATCCATGGACCTGGAAACGAAAGAGGTCGGTGAATAGGCGCTTTGGATTTCCAGGGAGTGGCTTTGCAATGTGGCCTGACCGGAGCCAGCAACATTGTCGCGCAGTTTCAGCGCGGCCACGAGATGGCCCGAGGTGTCCCGCAGCACCGGGTCTTTCGATCCGTAGGATGGGTTCACGCCGAGGCCCAGGGAAAGGCCCGTGGCCACCTGTCCGGTGGCGCGCTGGTGCGGACTGTTTTGTTCAATGAGTTCGGCTTGCACGGGCAGGGAACTGTCGTTGATGCGCTCGGCCACGGCGTTCAGCAGTTCGTCCATGCTCCAGTCCGGATCCAGGTCCAGGGCGAGATCCTCGGTTTCGCCGCCCAGGGCCAGGCTGAATTCATAGCTTCCTGGATCAAGGCTCAGCGCATCGGAGGCATTGGCGTTTTTGTCGAAGCCACGGGAGTACTGGCGGAAATAGGGCGTGGCTTGCTGGGGAAAGATGGCGGAGACGGCCTCATGGAGACCGGAGTCGGTGCTGGTCAGCCGGGCCGTAAGAGCGGAGGAGCCGGAATCGGGCCAGCGAAAGGCGTTCACGGCGTCCGTGAGTCTGCGGACCCGCGCGGCAAGGCCGTCCGCCAAAGCATCGCCGCCGCGCGCCAGGGCCAGGCTCGTCCGTGCCCGCTCTTCTTTCTGGAAAGATTGGTCCAGGCCGGGAACCACGCTTCCCCGGTCGGAGGAAAGGGCGCGCAGTCGCGTCCGACCGGAATCAAGTCCGCTCAGTGTTCCCGGAGTCCATTTGATGCTCGTCACGCGCCGCCCCTTTGGAGGGGAACACCGGGTACTCGACACGCTCCAGGCAAAGCCCCTGGGCCGGAGCCGTGGCGGGCGCGGCGGTCCTGTCCCCTTCCTGGAGGTAGGATCGGACTTTTCCGGGGTTCACTTTACCCTGGCCCACGGCCACGAGGCAGCCCATGAGGTTGCGGACCATCTGCTTGAGAAAGCCTGTGGCGCGGAAATGCCAGATGCTCTCCTGGGGCAGCAGGCCCGGCGAGCAGCGCAGTTCCAGCAGGGTGCGCACCGTGCTTTCCACCTCGGACCCGGTGTTGCGAAACGCCGCGAAATCGTGCTCGCCCAGGAATATCCGGGCGGCCTCTTCCATGGCCGCGAAATCCACGGGACCGCATTTCCAGACAAAGGGACGCCGCTGCGGAAGCACGTAGCCCGGCTCGTGCCAGAGGGTATAGGCGTAGGTCTTGGCCCGCACGGAAAAGCGGGCGTGAAAGGCGCGGGGCACTTGCTCCACATCCACCACGCTCACGTCCGGGGGCAGATTGCCGTTGAGGGCCTTTTGCCAGGGAAAGCCGCGCCGCGCGTCGGGCGCGTCGAAATGGGCCACCTGTCCCGAGGCATGCACCCCGCTGTCCGTGCGGCCCGAGGCATGCAGCCGGATAAAGCCGTCCGGGGTCAGGGGCGCGCCGGGCACATGGCCGATCATGTGCGTGACCGCCGCTTCCAGCACGCCCTGCACCGTGCGCAGGCCGGGCTGGAGCTGCCAGCCCGCGAATTTCGTGCCGTCGTAGGCAAGGGTCAGCTTGATGCGCTGCATCCGTTCCTGGTCCGGGCGGAGCGCTACGGCTGGAATGGCGCGCGCAGGTTGGTCAGCGCCTCGGAAAGTTCCGCGGCCTTGCGCGTCTCGATGAAACTGAGGATCTCACCGGCCTGCCGGCCCTGGAGTCCAGCCAGAATTTTGACGGCGAGGTCGCGGTCCATGGTCTCCAGCACGGCGGCGGCCTGCTTGGCCTTCATGTTCGCATAGGCCTTGATCAGCTTCTGGAGCCGTTCGTCCTCCACGCCCTTGACCTCTTTAAGCAGGGATTCCAGCTGATTCTTGAGGCCTTCCAGCTTGGCCACCTCCTGATTGAGGTTGGCTTCCAGTTCGCGCAGGGAGCGCTCCTTGGCCGCCAGTTCTTCTTCGCGGCGTTTGAGGACCTTCCAGTCCGCCGGGTCCATGCCCGCCGGAGGCTGGTCCGAAGCGGCGGCGGTGGAGGATGCGGGAGACGCGGCCTGGCCCGCCGGAGGCGTGGCCGCCGTGGTCTGAGCCTCGGCTTCGGGCACGGCGGCGGCCCGGACCGCCTGTTCGGCAACGGTGCGCATGGTTTCGCCCGCGTCCTCGGCGTTTTCGGAAACGGCCTGCAGGGCCTGCTCCGCATGGTCCGCGAGCCCGCCAAGGCCGAGAACGCCAAGCAGGGTCAGCTTGAGCACGGCCAGGGCCGCGAGGCCCCAGAGAACCCTAGAAATCTTCACGCCGGAAACGAAGCGCTGCCATTTCGTCGTTTTCTTTTTCTTCTTTTCGTTGTTCTTCATTGTCGTGCCGTGCGGACTGTTGTTGCTTGAGTTTGTCGAGCAGCTTGCGGTCTTTTGACTTGTTCACCGCATCCAGGCGGCATTTTTGCAATTTGAGGGCCAACTCGGCGAGCCGCGCCCTGGCCCCGGCAATGTCCTCCTCCAGCGCCTGCTTGTACTGCCTCCAGAGCCACATTTCGTTGGCTCCCGCGTCCTTGGCCAGTCCTTTTTTCACGTGGTGCGCGAGGCGCACCTCCATCTCGCGCACGATGCCCTTTTGCTTGTCGTGGGCGGCCTGGGAGCGCGCCAGGGCAAGCCTGGCCCGGTCTTCGAGCTGCTCGCGGTATTCGAGCACGCGCTGAAGCGGAAAGCGGAACGGCTTGGGCATTTTCGCCGCCCGCTCAGCCGACCGCGCTGGCAGGGCGGCCCGAGAGTCCGCACCAGCCTCTGCCGCCGGGCTGGGCGTTTTCCCAGCGCCACATCATGCACATGGAACCCTGGCAGAACTTCATTTTGTCGTCTCCGGTCTTGAGCAGCGGGCAGAACTTGAATTTGGCCTCGTTTTCCGTAAGCAGCATGGCCTGCCTCCAGGAAGGTTGCGCAAAAAGGCGATGCGGGCGGGCGGAACGCGCCTTCGCAGCCCGGAATCCAACCCCGAATCTCGCCGCATGCTAAGCGCGGCAAAGGATTTTGGCAAGGTGCGCCGCGTTGCGCAGGGGGAATCAGTCGTCGTCCCGACCGCGTTTTTCGGAATCGGGATCGGTTTTCGAGCTGGTTTTCGAGCCGTTTTGGGAGTTGGCATGGGGGGCTTTGCCCGGAGCGTCTTTGATTTTGCGGCCGTCAAAGTCGAGCAGTTCAGCGCGCTGGAGCGCCGCGCGTCCGAAGCGCCCCCGGATGGCATCCACGGCCTGTTCCAGATCGCGGCGGCGCAGGTCGGGCCGTTCGGCTTCATTTTCCAGCAGCGAAAGCTGGCGGGCGCGCGGCTCGAAGTTGCTCACGCCCACGCCGATGAGCCGGAGCGGAACCTTGGGAGCGAGTTCGTCGAGCAGTTCCTGGGCCGTTCGGAAGATCACGTCGGTCTCGCTGGTGCGGTGTTCCAGGCTGTGGCTCCGCGTGACCTGCCGGAAGTCCGCGTATTTGGCCTTGAGCACCACGGTGCGCCCGCGCACGCCGTGGCGGCGCAGATCAGCGGCCACGCGGTCGCTCTGGGCCAGGAGCCAGCGCCGGAGCACGGCCCTGTCCAGGGTGTCGCGGGCAAAGGTATTCTCGGCGCTGCACGACTTGGGTGCGGAAAAAGGCACGATTTCCGTGGAGCCGAGGCCCTGGCAGCGCTCGTACAACTCCCCGCCCCATTTGCCCAGGCGCTGTTCCCAGAACCGGCGGGGATGGCGTGGCACGTCTCCGGCAAAGCGCACCCCGGCGCGGCGCAGAGTTTCCAGTCCGCGCTTGCCCACACCCGGGATTTTGCCCACGGGCAGGGTGCGCAGAAAGTCGGGAACGTCCTCGGGCCGGAGGATGAAGACCCCGTCGGGCTTGTTCTGGTCCGAAGCGATCTTGGCCAGGAAGCGCACGGGCGCGGCCCCCACCGAGCAGGTCAGTCCGCCAGTGATTTCGCGGACCCGGGCGCGGATGCGTTCGGACAGGACCTCCACCGGACCGAAGAGTCGTTCCAGGCCGGTTGCGTCCAGATAGGCCTCGTCCACACTGGCCTGCTCCACCAGGGGGGAGAACTCACACAGGGCGGACATGACCAGACGGGAAAGCTCCTTGTAGCGCCACATGCGCACGGGCAGAAAAACGCCCTGGGGGCAGAGCCGCCGGGCTGTGGCTCCGGGCATGGCCGAACGCACGCCGAACTTGCGGATCTCGTAGGAGGCCGCCGAGACCACGCCCCGGTCGCCCGCGCCGCCCACGGCCACGGGCTTGCCGCGCAGTTCGGGGTTGTCGAGCTGTTCCACGGACGCAAAAAAGGCGTCCATGTCGATGTGCATGATCCAGGTCCGGGGGGGCATGTCCTCTCCGGCGAACGGCGCGCGCTTCGCCCTGTTTTGCGCTGTGCGGGAAGTTCCGTGCAAGCGCGGTCACAGTATAGACATTTCCGCTGGTGCAGACTAGCTTGGAAGCACGAGGGTCCGAAGAGGGAACTGGACCCGTTTTGTCCTTCGAATTCCGCGAGGTGTGAAGATGATCTGCCCCAAGTGCAAGGCCGAGATGCCCGACCAGGCCACCTATTGCGTGCAGTGCGGCGCGAAACTGCCGGGAAGCGGCCATCCTTTGGGAAAAGGAACGCGCGGGGGGCGTCCGCGTGCGCCTCGCCCGGCGAGTGTGCCGCCCGAAGGTTCCGGCAAGGGAGATCCGGCGGGCAAGGCCGGAGGAGAGGGCGTGGTCATCGGGGGATTCCGGTTTTCGGAACAACCTGGAAAATCTGGCAAATCCACGGGCAATGCAGCGGGAGCGGGATTTGCCCGCTCCGGCGAACCCCGGCCAGACGAATGGATCCCTCCGGGAGGCTATGCAACGCCCATGCAACGGCTGGGCGCGTTCGTGCTGGATTTTTTGTTTCTGGGAGCCGGGACCTTCTTTATGACCTTTGTGCTGGCGTTGATCATGCCGGGACTGGTGGAGACCGAACAGGGGCTGCTCGCGGTGGGCAACCTGCTGCCCTTTGCCCTGGCCCTGCTCTACTACGCCGGGCTGGAAAGCTCTCGGATTCAGGCCACGCCGGGCAAGCTTGTGCTCGGCTTCAAGGTCACGGGCATGCACGGCGAACGCATCAGCTTTTCCCGGGCCGTGGGCCGGCATTTTGCCAAGATTCTCTCCGGCGTGCTTTTTTTCGTGGGCTATCTGATGATCCTGTTCACCCGGCGGCGGCAGGGGCTGCACGACCTGCTCGCGGGTTGTCTTGCCGTGCAGCGGGTCGAGGGCGAGGAAACCTCCGGAGCCGGATTCAGGGCGTAAGGTACTCGCCGCTCGGACAGAGGTTCATGCCCAGGAAGGTCCCGTAGTGCTCCATGGCGGTGCGCTGTCGGCAGCCCTGGCCGTCCCCGTGGCAGTAACGTTTCAAGGTTTCCTGCACGAATTCGTCTTCTGTCTTCGCATAGCAGCGGTAAAACGGGCATGTCGGGATCAGTGGGCACATGGCTCCCTCCGCTTTTTTTCAGCTTAATGTCGCCTTAACATGCCACAGCTATTGGACAATGGGGATTTCCCCCTTTTCCAGGGCAGGAAATTCGGGAAACCTTCCCGGACGCCACGTGACCGCCACCCGCCGGAATTGCCCGACCAGCAACGCCTGTCGCATGCCGCCAGCATGCGCGGTGGTTCATCGCAGCACGGTTTCAGCGCCGCGTTGCAGCGCGGCCAGCACTTCGTCCATGAGTCCGCTCGCCAGATCCCATTGATGCCAAAAGAGTTCCACGGGCAGAGCGCGGCCCGGCGTCAGATCGAGCAGTTCACCCGAAGCGAAGCAGGGGGCGGCCTGGGGCAGGGGGATCATGCCGTAGGCCAGTCCGGCGCGAATCGCATCCACAAATTTGGTGGAAGAGGGCACATAGTGGCGCGGGTAGGGCGGCAGTACCTCCAGCCCCAGCCCCAGCTCCGCACACAAAAAAGCGTCATGTACTTCGTCTTTGCGGTTGAAGAGCACCGCAGGCGCGGCAAACACCGTTGCGGCGTGGATCCCACGGGGGAACCATTGCCGCGCGAAGCCGGGCGCGGCACAGCAGGTATAGGGCATGATTCCCAGCCGGGTGGAGCGCGTGCCCCGAAGCGGTTCGGCGCGGGTGGAAAGGCAACCCGCCACCTCGCCCTGCACGAGCAGCGCATGGGTCCGCTCCTGGTCGTCCACCACAAGATCGAGCAGCAGCCGTCGAGAGCGGGCCAAAGGCGCGAGCGCGTCCAGAAACCAGATGGCCAGGCTGTCCGCGTTCACGGCCAGGGGCAGGGGGCGAAACGCGACCTTGCCCGTCGCGGAGGCACTGTCCGGTCCACCGTTTTGGTCAAGGCCAAGATCGATCTCAGGGTCGCCGTGAAGATCGTCCTCCAGCAGCCGGACCTGCCGGTAGTGCCGCAGCAGGGCCTGCCCGGCCTCGGTGGGACGCAGGGGCACGCCGCGCACGAGCAGGGGCCTGCCCGCTCGCTCCTCCAGCAGCCGCACCCGCTGGGATACGGCGGACTGGGTCAGATGCAGGGAGTGAGCCGCCTTTTCAAACCCGCCCTCGTGCAGAACCAGGGCCAGCGCTTCCAGAAGT
>JBFWMD010000056.1:0-25313 GCA_050251775.1 Desulfovibrio sp. | reverse complement strand
CGGAGGCATAAGCCACCGGCCCAGGAAAGGCTTTGGAAAGGGGGCGCGGGGGAAGAACCTTTCGCAGAAAGGTTTTCCCCCGCAAAAAAAGAAAATTCAAAACGCCGGACGGATCAGACCGCCTTCCGGAAAACCCAGCGCTGGACCATGGAATTGATTCTGCGATCATCCCGCAAGAGCAGTCCCTGCTTTTTGCAGAGCGCCTCGTAGTCCTCGCGGACGCTGTCCTGTCCGTCCCCGTGGTGGCGGCATCGGTGCAGCAGAAACACGGGCATCCAGATCATGGACCAGAGTCCGAAGCGGAGTTCGCCCAGGTCCGCGAGGATGAAGCTGCCGCCGGGGCGCAGCAGGCGCGCCACCTCGGCCACGGTCCGCTTGCGCACGGTGCTGGGGGTTTCGTGGAAGGCCATGGAGGAGAAGACCAGGTCCATTCCGGCGTCGGGCAGGGGCACTTCGTCCATGGAGGCCTGAAGGAAGGTTGTGCGGCAGGCGCTGCCCGCAGTGTGCCGCCGGGCCTCTGCGAGTTGGTCGGCGGAGAGGTCCAGGCCGATGATTTCCGCGTCGGGGGCGGCTCGGCGGGCCAGAATTTCGCAGAGGCTGCCGGGACCGCAGCCGAGGTCCAGGACGCGCATGCCCGGTCCGGGCGTGAATTCCCCGGCCACGCGCTCGTAGAATCCGTTGCCCATGCCCAGAAAACGGGACCAGCGGCGGTAATGGCCGCCCGCCATTTTGCCCGTGAAGACGTTGCCTTTTTCGGTGCGTTCCATGCGGATTTCCCCGTTAATGATTTTGATTTTCAAAGTCATTAACGCATTGCCAATCACACGGCAAGGGGAATCGTGTCACAGGAGCCCGAAGGTGGCGGATATGGGTGGAGACTCGCGGGAGCCGGAAGGCGGAGCGACAGATAGCAAGGTGGAATTCTGTTCCGACTCATTTTGCCCGCCCGCCGGAGGCTTCAGCCTCCGGCCCATGAAAGGCTTTGGAAAGGGGGCGCGGGGGAAGAACCTTTCGCAGAAAGGTTTTCCCCCGCATTTGTATCTCGTTATCCAAACGTCCGGATCACGTCGTGGGCCAGGGCATCCAGTGCGTTGGACTCCGGCAGGCCCAACACGGAACCCGAAGTGAACTGCCGCTCCACCAGCCCGCCGAGCACGGGGACCGAGGCCAGCAGGCGCGGCAGGCCGGGCAGATCGGGCAATTCGGCCGCGCCGTCGTGGCGGTTGAGCACCAGACCCTGGCGCGGCAGGCCCATTTCCGAGGCCAGGCGCCCGACCTCGGCGGCGGTTTGCAGGCCACGCAGGCTCGGCTCGCTGACCACCACGAGCCCGTCCACCGAGGCCACGGTTCCGCGCCCGAGGTGCTCCACGCCCGCTTCGAGGTCCACAAGCACCCATTCGTCGCGCTCCAGAACCACGTGGTGCAGCAGGGCCTTGAGCAGGGCGTTGGCCGCGCAGGCGCAGCCGCCCCCGGCGCCGGCCACCGTGCCCATGACCAGCAGGCGCTTGCGTCCGGGGGTGACGCCTTTGGGGGCAGGGCTGCCCAGGGGCACGTCCACGGCCAGCTTTTCGGGCAGGTCGCCCACTTCGGGATTGAGGTTCATGAACCCGGAGCCGATGCGCTCGCGCACGAGGTCCTCGCGCTGGACCAGGGGCAGGGGCAGGTCCGCGGGCGCGAGGCCCGAGGCCTGGCCCAGGGAGAGGGCCGTGTCCGCGTCCACCATCCAGACGTTTTTGCCCCGGCGGGCGAGGTAGTCGGCGATCCAGGCCGTGAGCGAGGTTTTGCCCACGCCGCCTTTTCCGGCGAATGCGAGTTTCATGTGCGCCTCCGCGAGAAAGAGAGAGGAAAAAGGGCGGCCCGGTCCGGGTTGGGAGACAGGGCCGGGCCGCCCAGGAGCCTAGTCCGAAAGCCCCAAGGCCTTGCGTTTCAGGCTGATCCGGGTGTCCATGAGTTCAGCGGCCTTCACGGGGTCGGGTTCCACCGCGAACACTGCGCCAACGACACCTTCCAGGCCTTCGAGGGCCAGGGAGGTGACGGTCTCGCTGCCGGTAATGTGCGGCGGCAGGCCCAAGTGCGTATAGATTCCGCTGGCAACGGCGTAGAGGCCGATGGCGGCGGCTTTTTCCGAATACCATTCCGGGGCGCTGGCGGCCACGGGCAGGTCGGAGATGTCCACACCGAGTGCGTTGGCCAGCACGCCGCAGATGTGCAGGATGCGCGCGTTGTCCACGCAGCTGCCCACGTGCAGCACGGGCGGAATGCCCAGACTGCGGCAGACGGCGGCCAGACCTTCGCCCGCTTCGGACGCGGCCTCGGGCATGAGCAGTCCGGCCTTGCCCATGGCCACGGTGGCGCAGCCCGTGACGAGCACAAGCACGTTGCGCTTGATCAGCTCGCGCGCCAGGGTCACGTGGCAGTGGTCGTGCTTGAGTTTGGGGTTGTTGCAGCCCACGATGCCGGCCACTCCGCGCACATTGCCGTCCTTGATGGCGGCGATGAGCGGGGCGGGAGTGCCGCCGAGCGCGCCGAGGATGGCCTCGTTGGAGAAACCGGTGGTGATTTCCACGGGGTCGCAGGGAATATCCACCTTGGCGGGGTCGCGCCGCTTGAAGCGTTCAATGGCTTCGCCGACCACTTCCAGGGCCTTTTCCCGGGCGTTGTCAAAGTGGAATTCCATGTGGTCGCCGCCCGTGAATTTGGCCTTGTCCGAAGTGCTCACAAAGCGGGTGTGGTAGCAGTGCGCGACCTGCACCAGACTGGGCATGATGCACTGGTAATCCACCACGATGGTCTCCACCGCTCCGGTGACGATGGCCAGCTCGGTCATCAGGTGGTTGCCTGCGATGGGCACGCCCTGGCGCATGAGCAGTTCGTTGCCCGTGCAGCAGAGGCCCGCGATGTTGATGCCCGAGGCCCCGGCGGCCTTGGCTCTGGCGAGCATCTCCGGGTCGCGCGCGGCGGCCAGGATCATCTCGGAGACGATGGGGCTGTGGCCATGCACGAGAATGTTGACATGGTCGGCGCGGAGCACGCCGAGGTTGACCCTGGCGCTGCGCGGAGTGGGCGTGCCGAAGAGGATGTCGGAGATCTCCGTGGCGATCATGGAGCCGCCCCAGCCGTCTGCCAGGGAGACACGCGCCGAGTGCAGGCAGATGTTCACGGCGTCACTGTCCACGCCCATGTGCGTGCGGTGCATCATCTCCACCACGTCGCGGTCCACGCCGCGCGGGGTGATGCCGACTTTTTCCCAGAGGGCGCGGCGCTTTTCCGGCACGCGGCAGATGAAGCTGAGGCCCTCGGTGGCAAAGCCGAAGTCCTGGATAAAGGCTTCCGCGAGGTCGCGGGCCACATCCCTGGCATCGCGCCCGGCTTCGGCCACGCCGATTTCAGCGGCGATGCGCCGCAGCTTGGCTTCGTCCCGGATGGCGTAGTTCTGGGTTTTCCCGGTTCCCACGGCCAGCAGGGTTTCCACGAGGTCGCGTCCGTGGTCCGAGTGGGCCGCCGCGCCCGCAGCCACAAAACGGCCGAAGTTGCGTGCCACGGTCAGGTCCGCGTCCGCGCCGCAGACGCCGCGCGGTTTCTTGTCGCTGATGCGGCAGGGGCCCATGACGCATTTGTTGCAGGTCGTGCCCTTCTCGCAGAAGGTACAGTGGGGCGTCTGCTGTTCGAGCCGGTCCCAGACGGTTTCCACCCCGTCGGCCCTGGCCTTTTCGATCATCAGCTTCGCATCGTCCCAGAGAGTCAGTTCGTCGAGCGTTCTCGGTTTCTTTGCCATGCCTTCAACCTCCTCGAACTTAAAGTTTCCGGTCCGCAGACCGGGGACAGGACATCCGGGATGGAAGATAGGACATGGCGCGCAAATGTTCTGTCGCCTGGGCGACAAAGGGGGGAGGAAAATGGCGGAATGGTGAAAAAAGAGAGCTGGTGCTACGAAAAATGAAAAAGTATGCCCTCAAGGCTCCAGATATTCGCGAAGCCGTCGGGGGCTGAGAATCGCGAATTCGCCTCGGGCGCGGCGTTCAATGACCTTGGAGCGGATCATGTCGTTGAGCAGGGTGGAAACGGTCTGTCTGGTGGAGCCGATGAGCTGGGCCAGCTGCTCCACGGTCAGGCCGGGCCGGATGAGCACGCCCGCGCTGCCCGCGTCCGCGGCCTCGTCGGACTCCTCGGCCTCGGAGAGCAGGAATTCAGCCAGTCGTTGGCTGGCGTCCTTGAAGACCATGCCGCTGATGATGCCGAAGGTGCTGCTGAGCACGCCGCCGAGCACGCGGATGATGGTCCCGGTCATCTCCGGAAAGGCGGCCAGACTGCGCCGGAAGGTGGCCGCGTCCGTGACGAGCACCTCCAGGGGCGTCAGGGCCTGGACTCCGGCGCGGGTGTGCGTGCTGTAGACATCGCCCGGCCCGAGAATGGCCAGGGTGAACTCCTTGTCTGCATAGCTGAGATAGATGCGGGCGCGGCCCGAGCAGATCACGAAGACACGGCTGTTGCCCTCCATGGGGCTGAAGGCCAGCGCATCCTTGGGAAACGTGCGCAGGACAAAGCGCCGTTTCAACTCGGCGTACTCCGGCTTTTCCAGCTCTTCCAGCAGGTTGACATCCGTGAACTTCATGAGGCGTCTCGCAGCTCCGTGCGTCCGGGGTCAGTCGGCCGCGCCCCTGAGGGTGAAGCAGAAGGTGGCGCCCCGGCCCAGGCCTTCGGACTCGACCCAGATGGTCCCGCCGTGGGTTTCGATGACGCGCTTGACCAGCGCCAGCCCGATGCCCGTGCCGCCCTTGCCCTGGTCGAGTTGGTCGAACAGTCCGAAAACCTTCTGGAAATATTGTTCCTTGATGCCCAGGCCGTTGTCCTTGACGTAGATGACTTCTTTGCCCTGGTCGTTGCGTGTGCCGATTTCAATGTGCGGTTCGGGCTGGTCGCCCATGAATTTGGTGGCGTTGTCCACGAGGTTCTGGAAGACCTCCATGAGCCGGGGGCGGTCACCAAGCACTGTGGGCAGTCCGGGGCGGATGTCCACGGTGACGCCCCGTTCGGCGATCTGTCCGGCCACCAGTTCCACGGCCTCGTGGGCCAGCTTTTCCAGATCGACGTTTTCGGACGGATTGTTCAGCCGTCCCACCCGTGAGAGCTCCAGCAGTTCGTCCAGAAGCTGCTGCATCTTGTCCGCCGCCTGGCCGATGCGGTCCATGTCCTTGGCGATGTGCTCCCTGTCGCCGCGTTCGAGGTCGCGCTGGAGCATGCCGAGAAAGCCCTTGATGGTGATCAGCGGGCTCTTGAGGTCGTGGGACACGGTGTAGGTGAAGCGTTCCAGTTCGGCGTTCTTCTCTTCCAGTTCGTTGATCAGTTCCTCGCGCAAGGCTTCGGCCTCCTTGCGCTCGGTAATGTCCTGGTGCGTTCCGGCCATGCGCATGGGCGCGCCCTGGGCGTCGCGCTCCACGATCTGTCCGCGCGTAAGAATCCAGCGATAGCCTCCCTCCTTGGTCCGCATGCGGAATTCGCAGATGAATTCTCCTTCGTTCTTTTGGAAATGCGCCTGCAGAGCGGCCATGACGGGTTCGCGATCGTCGGTGTGCAGCAGATCCTTCCAGGTCTCCATGGTGGCTCCCCGCTCGTCAGGGGCGTAGCCGAGCATGGTGAACCAACGGGGCGAATAGTAGGCCTCGTTGCGCGGGATGTTCCAGTCCCAGAGCCCGTCATTGGCTGCGGTGAAGGCCAGGTTCAGCCGCTGCTCGCTGATGGAGAGGGCCTTGTTGACCCGGCGCAGGGATTCTTCCCGTGCGCGGATTGTTTCGGACATCTTCTGGAAGGAGTCGATGATGCGTTCCAGTTCGGTGTAGCGCGGTCCGGTGAAGGGGCGGGAGAAGTTGCCCTGGGCCACGCGGTCCATGGCCGATTCCAGTTCCGTGAGGGGCCTGCGCAGGAAGATGCGCAGCAGGATGCCTGTGGCCGCGAGCAGGGCGACCGCAGTGGCTGCGATGTTGATCAGGGTCGCGTAGAAGAGCTGGCGGGAGGCGTGCCTCTGGGTGGCCATGGACAGAGCCAAGTCCAGGTGACCGATGACGTGTCCTTCAAAGAGGATACTGCGCGTGCGGGAAATTTCTTCGGCGCTGCGGTCTTCGGCCTCATATTCGTAGAGCACCTCGCCACGCGAGTCTGTGATGCGCAGCCGGGAGAAAAGGTCGTTGCGCTCGTAGACCTGTCCCACGTGCCGCACGTTGGTGGTGTCCAGGGTCCACATGGGAATGGCCAGTATTTCCGCCAGTTCGTCCGCATAGCTGTCGGCCTTGAGCTCCAGTTCCGAAGCGGCGCGCGTGGCCAGATTCCAGTGCTGCACCCCGAGCAGGGTCGCCACCAGAATGACCACGGCGGCAACGAGACCGATGGTCAGGTTCGCGGACAGGGATCGTTTCGGATAGTTGCGGTTCATTGCGGCCTCGCAGGGATGGTAGGCAAGTTACTGCATTGCGGGAAGGGCGTCAAAGGTGGGAAGGGTTTCCGGAGGAAGCCAGTGGGCGTGAATGCGCCGGTAGGTTCCGTCCCGCTGAAGCGCGTCCAGGGCCTGCTGCCAGCGCGCGGGCAGTTCGGGGTCGGTGGCTCTGGAAAAGGCGATGTACAGGTCGATGGTCTTGAAGGTGAAAATTTTTTCCACGGAGTCTGTGGGGATGTCTTCCTGCTTCAGGTAGTGGAAGAGTCCGATGCCGTCGGCGATGACCGCGGCGACATGGCCGTCCAGCATCATCCGGACGCTGTTGCCGAAGCTGGCGGCGGGGTAGAGGTTGGCGAAGCAGAGATTTCGCAGATACGCTTCGCGCACGTCGGCCCGATAGGTGGCGATACCCGCGAGCAGCCGGGCGTCTTCCAGGGAGGAGACGCGTATTTTTGACTCGGCGAGGGCATAGAGCCCCCAGCGGAGGGTCATGATCGGGCCGACCCAGCGAAAGAGGCTTTCCCGTTCCGGCGTGCGGCTGATGGTGAAGAGGACGGTGTCCGGTTCCGTGAGGGCCGTGTCATAGGCGCGCGCCCAGGGCAGAAAGCTGATTTCGCCGCTGGTCCCGGTCCGGGCGAGCAGCTCGCGCACCAGATCGACGGTGAAGCCCTGTGGTCCGTCCTTGCCCAGGAAGTTGAAGGGTGGTCCTTCCTCGGTCAACAGCCGGAGGGTGTGCAGTTCCGAGGCCCACGAGAGCGGCGCGCAAAGCAGCAGGGCGGCAAGCAGCAGCGCACAGATTCGGACCGGCGGAATGGACATGGTCGCAGCGGACTCCTCTTAATGTATGATGTGTTTTGCCACGGAAGAGCGCAAAACGCCAGTGCGCGGTCATTGCTTCACGGAGCAAAGCAAGGTAGTTCTGTGGGGTGCGTCGGCTCGCATCCGTTCGGCGGGGTGTCTGCCGGAAGGGCACAACGTCCTGCAACAGCCCAGCCGTTCACCGAAACCGGGCGCAAGGGAGCCTGCCGCGTCGTGTCGATACGTTGGAAATATTTCGTCGCCCTGCTGTTCATCAGTCTCGGACCGTTGTTCCTCGCGGGCGGAATCATGCAGCGCGGCGCTTTGCGATTGGAAAGCACTGTTTCGGATGTGGCCGGAAGGGAAATCACCCAGATGGTCACCACGCAGCTGGAACAGGACGCGGAAAATGCTTCCAAGTCCGTGCTGCGCGGCACGGCCGCACTGAGTTTCGCCCTGCGCTCCCTGGCGGTGGATGCGGAGCGGACCTTTTCCCAGCCCCATCTCCGCGCGCCCAAGGTCTACTTCACGGAAGACTTCGACAATCCGCCGCGCGCGCCCTCGGACATGGTGGAAGACAGGCGGTACACCCGAAGAACCTCCACGGGCGAGGCCCGGCCCATGTCCGTGAGTTTCGGGCATCCGGTCTTCCTGCTGGCCAGCGGGCTGGAGCTGCGCCGCGCCGCGCCGGACTTGGCGCGCCTTTCCCAATTACTGCCTGTCTGCCAGGATATTTTCACCTATTCCGGCTACGCGGCCCACCGCGTCTACGTGGCCCTGGAAAGCGGCGTGGGCATGGCCTACCCGGGATTCGGAGGCTACCCGCCGGGTCTGGACCTGCGCAAGGCGGGCTGGTACGCCCGGGCCCGCGAAACCGGCAGAACAGAATGGTCCGGCCTGCTCTACAGCCGGACCACGGGCCGCCTGCTCATCGCCTTGAACCGCCCGCTGTATGACCGGGAAGGGCGGTTCATGGGCGTGGCCGGAGTCGAGGCGCCGGTGAGCTGGTTTCTCCAGGAGGCCCGGCTGGCTTCCCAGTGGTCCGAGGAGATGCGTTCGTTCCTGGTCAGCGCGCGTATCAATCCGGAGAGCAAGCAGCTCGGACTTCAGATCACGGTGGAGCGGGATGCGCGCGGGCAGGACGAACCCGCCGAGGAAAACCCGGTGGAATACCGCTGGATGAAACCCGTGGACGACCCCAAGTTTGCCCGGCTGGTGGAGCAGATCCGCAACGGGGAGTCCGGAAGCCTGGAGATCGACTATGGGGGCCGTCCGTCCATCTGGGCCTTTGCACCCGTGGAGGGCAGCACGGCCTTTTTGCTCGTCGTGCCCCAGACCGTGGCCATGGGTGTGCCGGACCGGCTGCGCAAGGACGTGGCCGCCCACGCCGTAGACCAGCGCAGCACGGCTCTGATCGTGGCCCTGGTGGCCATTGGCGGCGCGGCCCTGCTCTCTTTTGTCGCGGCCAAGCGCGCCTCGGACATGGTCACGCACATGGTCGGGGTCTGGCAGCGTCTGGCCGGCGGCGATTTCACGGCCCGCCTGCGAATGCACACCGGGGACGAACGCGATCTGCTTGTGGAGGCCTTCAATGAGACCGTGCCCAAGCTGGAGGACCATATGCGCCTGAGCCGGTCCATGGCTCTGGCCCGGGAGGTGCAACAGAATCTTCTGCCCCGCGATGCCCCCCGGATGCCGGGGCTGGACGTGGCCGGCACGATACTTTTCTGCGACGAGACCGGCGGCGACTATTACGACGTCTTTCCCCTGCCGGGCCATGCCGGACGCAGGCTGGCCGTGGCCGTGGGCGACGTTTCCGGCCACGGGGCCGCACCCGCCCTGCTCATGGCCACGGTACGGGCCATGCTTCGGGCCGCATCGGAAACCCATCGGTCGCTGGCCGAACGGGTGGCCCTGGTCAACCGTCAGCTCTTTGCGGACGTGGCCCCCTCGGGCCGGTTCATGACGCTCTTCTGCGCCGAGTTCGACACGGTGCGGGGCCGGGTGCGCTGGGTGCGCGCCGGGCACGAACCGGCCTGGCTGTATGACCCCTGGACCGGAGAGTTCGAGGAATTGCGCGGCGAGGGCGTCAGCCTCGGGTTCATGGAGGACACCCGCTTCGAGGAGCAGGAACGCGGATTCGACCGGCGGGGCCAGTTCGCCCTGCTGGCCACCGACGGGGTCTGGGAGTCTGTGAATGCCCGTGGTGAGACCTTTGGTCGCGCCCGGATGCTCGACGTGGTCCGCCGCAATGCGGACAAGAGCGCCGCGGAGATCGTTCAGGCCGTGCTCTCCGCGCTGGAGGCCTTTCAGGACGGCACGCGCAGTGAGGACGACGTGACCCTGGCCGTGGTCAAGCGGACCTGATTTGCCAAACGCCGGAGGGCCGGACTTTTTTCGGGGCCGGTTGCCTTCCCCCGAAAACCCGGATACATAATCACGGCGGTCCATTGAACGCGTCCGGCCGGGGGGCCGGAAAAGCTTCGCGCTACGGACCCCGGACCAAGGAGGGGGAATGGAGTTCACGGTCTTGGAAGACGCCGACGGGCTGAACCGTGTGGCCCTGTCCGGCCGCATGGATGCGGCGGGCATCAAGGACATTGAGGCGGCCTTCACCCGGAGTGTGGCCCAGGAGGGGCGCTCCGTGGTCGTGGACATGGGCGGGGTCTCGTTCATGGCCTCCATGGGCATGGGCCTCTTGTTGCGCAACGCGCGCGCCCTGGCGGGCAAAGGCCTGCGCATGGTCCTTTACCGTCCCCAGGCCCTGGTGGAAGAGGTCATGCACATCGCCGGCCTCCAGCAGCTCATTCCCATTGAGCACGACCCTGAGAGCGCCGCGGTCCGCGCGCGGGGGGAGTGAACTCCGAACCATTCTTGTTGTTTTACATTTTATTCCCCTACTGGTATCTTGCCCTATTGTGGGGGTACGCGTTTATTCCGCGGCATTGCCCTGTGGTGAACATTCGAGCAGAGGTATACGCATGAGCAAGCGATCGACCACTCTTGTCCTCCTTGCCGTCCTGCTGGCCCAGCTTGTGCTGGCGGTCGGTCCGGCTTTCTCACAGTCCCTCTCCGAGGCCGAGAAAAAGGAGTTTTCCATGAACGTGGCCCTGCCGTCTCCAGCGGAGATGTTCCTGGCCATCGACCGGCTCGGGGATACTAACTGGAACGACGCGGCCGTGTTCAACGAGCGCTACGACTACCAGGACAACTACATGCGCGCCCTGAATCTGGGCGTGCGCTCCGCCGACGGCCTGGTGGCCATCCTTGCCGAGGACAAGACCAAGCTCGGTCGGGTCATCGTCATCGTCATCACCCTGGCGGAGGAACTTCAGGTCCAGGAGACCATTCTCGACCGCAGCAAGACCTTCGAGGACCTGGCGAACCAGGGCCGCTGGAACGAACTGCGCGACGAACTGGACGCCCTGCGCTATCTCATCGAAATGGAGATGGACCAGCTGGGCGACCAGGACGTGGCCACGCTGGTGCGGGTCGGGGGCTGGCTCGAAGGCCTGCGCGTGACTTCGCAGCTCCTGGCCAAGGGGCTCTACCCCGAGCACAGCTCCTCGATTCTCTACCAGCCCAATCTGGCGGATTATTTCGAGACGCAGCTCAACGGAATGGAGCCCGAAGCCAAGCAGACTCCGGCGGCACAGGCCATTCTCAAGGCCCTGCCCGAGTTGCGCAGGCTGGTCAACGTGGGATACCGCAAGCCGGTCCCCATGGAGAACATCAAGCGTCTGAACCAGATCGCCTCGGAACTGGTCGCGCTGATCGAGAGAGGGTAGGGACATGAACGCACGCACAATCGCATTTCTTGCGGCCCTCCTGCTCCTCCCGGCGCTGGCCTTTGCCGGGCGCATGGACATCCGCAAGCCCGCCTACGAGCAGGTGCTCAAGTACGAGAACGAGGGATACAGCGTCAAGGACGATATCCAGATCGGCGAGCTGGGCAAGGGCAAGTCCTATTATTTCGACACCCAGCTGACCACGGGCATCGGCTACTTCTTTCACTTTCAGGGAGATGTGGGCGTCCGCGAGCTGAAGATCCAGATGTTCGACGAGAACTGGCAGATCGTGGCCGAGAACTCGGGCCAGGGCGTTCCCGTTTCCGTGACGCTCAAGCCCGAATGGAGCGGCACGTTCCACGTCAAGGCCACCCTGGTGGACTGCGAGGGCGAACTCGACTATTGGTTCATCCTGGCCGGCTACAAGTAGCCGCGCCTCTCGTATGCCATTGATCCGGGCGTGATCCGGCAGGGGATTCCTCCCTGGCCGGGCACGCCCGCAATTTCGGGCCGACGCGGCGTCCGCCCCGCGTTTGGTCCGTTCCCCCAGGAGAAGAATGCTTCGGCAAATCCCTGGCCGCCGCACCGCCCGCTCCCGTACCGAGGAACACTTCGAGGAAAGCCTCGCCGCCGAGGTCCTCAAGCTGCTTGCGCTCATCGCCCAGGCCGGGAAGGAAGTCTCGGCGCGCCGCCGCGAGTTTATCGACAGTTTCTACGGACACCTCTATCCCGCCGATGTGCTCAGCCACTTCCGGGATCAGTTCGAGGCCTTTCTTTTCCAGAGCCTGGATCTGGGCGCGGTCTGCCAAAACCTGGACGGGCGTCTCTCCTACCAGGAAAAGCTCTACTGCCTGATCATCGTCTACGAGTTCATCATCGCGGACACGGCTGAGAGCGTGGAGCGACGGCTGGCAAGAGCCATGGCCAAGCTGCTCCAGGTTTCCGAGTGGGACATGCGCTTCATCGAGGCCAACTTCGGCCTCACGCGGGCGGACCCGGAAATCTCCCGGCGCTCCAGCATTATTTCCCTGCGGGTCACTGGCGACCTGGAAACCGCGGATGTCTATCTGCCGTTTCCCGGCCTGGACGTGCTCGTCTACAAGATCCGCAACCTCTATTGCATCACCAAGAAATGCGACGGCCACGAAGTGGTGGTGGACGGCTACGAGCTGCGCAAGAACATCTCCACGCGCGTCTCCCACAACTACCGGATCCTCTTTGACGGCTATTCCCTCAAGCACCACGACCTCAAGGCCTATTTCGAAAACAAGGTCAACCCGCTGAACGCGGACCGCTACGTCGCCCAGAACGACCTGGAACCGGTCTACGCCGAGGAGCCGGGCGAGAACGACGTGCTCAAGCTGGAGTTTCGCGGCTCGCGCATCGGCCTGAAGCTGCTGGATCCCTTTGCCGTGGTCAACGTCAACGACCAGCTCGTGCGCGACGAGGCCCACGTCAACCTGGACGACGACATCTTTGTCAACGGCTTCCGCATGAATCTGCGTGAGCTGTTCTACTCCCTGAACGCCAAGCGTGAGCTTTCCCTGGACGATGGCCGGAGCGAATACCGTCTGAGCAACTCGGTGCGCGGCGATCTCTTCATCCACGACGAACTGCCCGACCGCTGGCACTCCCTGTTCCATGTGAACCGCGCCCAGGGCCGGGTGCGCTTTGATCCGCGCGACTGCCCCTATCAGGTCTACCTGAACAACCGGCCCAGCCGGGGCGTGCTGGACCTGCGCCACGGGGACACGCTCTTTGTCCACGGCAACTACCTGACCCTGGACCTGGAGGCGGGCAAGCTGCGCAAGGCCGCGTTCAGCTTCAACAAGCTCGTGGCGGACAAGTTGCGCCACGTCTTCGAGGACGGAACCGTGGGCCTGGACGGCGTGTCCTTTGAGATCGAATACGGCGAGCTGGCCGCGATCATGGGCCCGAGCGGCAGCGGCAAATCCACGGTGCTGCGGGTCATGAGCGGGCTGGAAAAGCCCACGGAAGGGCAGGTGCGCGTGGACGAGTACGACCTGCACGGCGAGTACTCCATGCTCAAGCACCACCTGGGCTACGTGCCCCAGGAGGATCTGCTCCTCGCCAATCTGACCGTCTATGAAAATTTGTATTATTACGCCAAGTTGCGCTTTCCGGACAAGAGCGAGGAAGAGCTCAACGCCAAGATCGACGTGACCCTGAACGACATCAGCCTGACCGAGCGGCGCGACCTGCGCGTGGGCGACGCCACGGACAAGACCCTTTCCGGCGGCGAACGCAAGCGGCTGAACATCGGGCTGGAACTGCTCACGGACGCGGACATCTACATGCTCGACGAACCCACCTCGGGACTTTCCTCCAAGGATTCCGAGAAGATCATCGAGCTGCTGGCGGACATCACCCTGCGTGGCAAGATCGTGGTCTGCGTCATCCACCAGCCCAGCTCCAAGATCTACAAGAGCTTCAACAAGGTCGTGCTTCTGGACCACGGAGGCAAGCTGGCCTTCTACGGCACGGCCTACTCCGCCCTGGAATATTTCAAGCGGCACATGGAGCGCGACTCGCGCAAGGGCCGCATCGTGGTGGAGTGCCCGAACTGCAAGACCGTACAGCCGAACATCCTCCTGGACAGCCTGGAGGAGTCCCTGCGGGACATCGACGGCAGCGTGCTTGGCAAGCGCAAGTACTCCCCGGCCTACTGGAAGCGGGAGTACGAGAGCACGGCCATCGACGCCTGGCTTTCCAGCATCAAGCCGCCCAGCTCGGACATCCTGCCGCCCCGGCCCGCCATTGGCGCGCGCGAGCGTTTCGTGCAGTTCCGGACCCTGCTTTCGCGCAACTACCGCAGCAAAATTCGCGACCGTTCCAACCTGCTGATCACCTTTCTGGAGGCGCCCCTGCTCGGCGCGGGCGTGGGCTTCATCCTGCGCTACTCCCCGGCCGGGGAATATTCGCTCTACACCAACGACCTCTTCGGGACCTTCCTGTTCGTGGCCGTGATCGTGACCCTGTTTCTGTCCATGACCAACTCCGTGGGCGAGATCATCGGGGACTCCTCCCTGTTCATGCGCGAGCGCATGCTGGACATGACCAGCCGCACCTACCTCGCGGCCAAGCTCCTGGTGCTCCTGCCCTTTGCCCTGGCCCAGAACGTGCTCTTCGTGCTCCTGGGCTTTTTGATCGTGGAGGTGCGCGAGCTGGTGCTCCCGTACATCATCTATCTGACTCTACTCTCCTACACGAGCCTTTCCGCGGGCCTGTTCATCTCCTCGCTGCCGCGCCTCTCGGCCAGGGCCGCGCAGAACATCGTGCCCCTGATGCTCGTGCCCCAGATCATCCTGGGCGGCGCGCTCATCGAATACGAAAAGATGAACAAGAGCCTGACCATCGTGGAGAACAGCCCCATCCCGGAAATCTGCCAGTTGATGCCCTCGCGCTGGGCCTACGAGGGGCTGCTCGTGCTCCAGGAGAACAACAACAGCTACCATTCGAGTCATACCGAGCTTTCGGATCAGTTGCGGCAGGTCAAGCTGGATCTGCACAACGCCGAGGGCACAGCGGACGAACCCCGGCTCGCGGCGGAGCGAACGCGCCTGGAAGCGGAGCTGGAAACCTTCCGCGAGACCCACAAGTACAAGTACGGCAACAAGAACATTCACGATGCCGTGACCCTGGGCCAGAAGAAGTTCGAGGAACTGGTGCGCGAGCAGATGGACCTGGATCCGGAACGGGCCGAGACCGGGCTGGAAGGGGCCATGAAGGACTGGAACCTGCCGTACCCCATGTTCGTGCCCCGGAAGATGCTGCCCTTCATCAATGTCTGGGGCAGTACCACGATCTACAACGTCCTGGTGCTGCTGGCCATGGGCCTGATCATGAACGTGCTGACCTTGGCGGCCCTGAACTGGCGCGAGGAAATTCTGCGCGTTGGCCGCCGCGCCCGGCGGCTGACCAAGCGGCGCAACGGGGACAGCTCCAAGGCCTGATTCGTTCAGGCTGCTGACAAACGGCCATCTGCGTCGTTGCTGCGAAAAATTCAGACCCTCGCGTGGGTTTAACCACGCGTCGGTACTGGATTTTTCTTGCGCCTAGCATCTGACCATTTCTCCGCGGCCTGCCAGATTGGACTTTGTCAACAATCCGGTTGTTTCGTATCTCAGACTTCGGGCGGTTCCAGCAATTCCGGGCCGTGCAGAGCCGGATTGTTCACCCGGCGGGAAACGGCCCAGCAGCGCATGCGTCCGGCCGCAAAGGGCCGCAGCAGCGCGGGCAGGGCGGCAACGGGCGTGGCCGGGTCCAGCCACGCGGCATAGTCTTCCGGCGGCAGAATCACGGGCATGCGGTCATGCACGGGCGCGACCAGAGGGTTGGCCGCCACGGTCAGCAGCGCCAGTCCCGTGCCCGCGTCCTCGTTGTGCTCCCAGATGGCGGCCATGGCAAAGGGTGCGCTGTTTTCCAGCGTAAAGACGTAAGGGACCTTGGGGCCGCCGCCCGCCTGCGGTTGCCATTCGTAGAACAGTCCGGCGGGCACGAGACAGCGGCGGTGGCGCAGGGCGTTTTTGAACGAGGGCTTTTCCAGGGCGCTTTCCGCCCGGGCATTGATGAAGAAGCGGCGCGGATCCCTGGACCAGGAGGGAACCAGCCCCCAGGCCAGGCCCCGCAGCACGCGCCTCGCGTTGTTTTGGCCGTGCTCCACGAGCACGACCAGCACCGGACGCTGGCCCGAGGGATCGGGCGCGATGTTGTAGTCCGGAGCCGGACCGTCGCCGTCCACGGCCACGCCGAAGCCCTGCTCCAGGTCTTCCTTGCTCAGGTTGAAGCCGAATCGACCGGGCATGGACGCAGAATACCAAGCATTGCTGTTCTTGAAAAGAGCACGGTTAGACCCCGAGAATTTGGGCCAATGCGATGTCGATGGCGTCCATTTCCGCAAAAAGATGCTCACGAATAGTGTTGCGGAAGCGGCCTGTTTGAGATGAGGTCATGTTCCCTCCATGCGGGCCGAGATTTTGGTCCAGCACAAAAGCAGATGCCGAAGCCGCAGCCTGCGCGGAGAGCGTGGCGAGTTCGGTGTGGAGTGGATTGTCCGCATCAAATCGGGGGAGCGGGATTTCGAGAATTTTGGTGTGAATGTGGCGAGCGCCCATCAATCCTTGGGACTGGAAGGGCTTGATTAGCTGGTTGGGAATGCGTGAGTTGAAAAAGGCGCAGAGGTAGTGGGCTTCCTGCTCGTTGTTCGTGAAATACATGTACGTGATGTGGTCGACAATGAACGGAAAAAAGGAGTCCACGGCGCGATTGACCACTGTGGAGACCGTGTTTGATCCGGCGGCAGTGTAGATTACAACATAATTGCAGCCAAACTGTTGATCTTCGAGCTTATGCATCCAATTCAGGTAATCTTGAATGCTCGTATTTTGGTTTCGCTCTGTTTTTTTCTTTTCCCATATTTGTTCAACCTGTGTAAACCATTCACTACTTTCAATTTCCCCGGTTTCGCGCATGATCTGCTCCGGAGTCAAAAGGCGGAGCTGACCATTTGGGATGACTGCGGGCAGCGCGGTCGTATGCAGCCCATTCAGGCTGAACGGCACGACATTGTTCGCCAGGGCGGTCTGGAACATGAAGCGGGTGTGGACAGTGCCGGTCAGCGTGACATCCTTCCATGGTTTTTTGGCTTCTCGCAGCACCGCGTCCGAGGAGCGGACCCGCAAGCGGCGCTCCAGGAGCGGACCTTCATGGTCCTGGGTAATGTCGATGAAGAAGAGCCGCCGAGGGAAAATCGTCGCTCCGTTTTGAAAGAGCGTTCGATACGGATTTGCGCCGCCAAGTTGTATGTTCTTGCCCATGCTCCAGGCCGTAACCGAGCCCATGCGCGCCAGATAGGTCTGATCCTGATTAACGGTAAGTTTTTCTCTCGCTTCTTCGGTCCCGGCATTGTTCTTTGACAGCCGGCCACTGATTCTCTTGCCCGGAAACTGCCTCGGTGCAATGGCGCCATCCTGCCCCCGGCGGGCAAAAAGCACGCACGACGGCACTTTGAACAGCGGAGTGACCTCCCTGAGATCCCAGGCTTCAGTGATTTTGACTCGTTTTGCCCGGCCCTGTCGGGTGTTGGCGTGTTGGCCGGCGCTAAAAAAACTGCGGGGCATGACGAAAGCAAGTCGGCCTTCCGGCTTCATGAAGTAGTTGACGCAGTGGCCTAAAAAGAGCGCTGCGATTTCCAACTGGGTTCGAAGGTTCTGTCTTTCAGGGCGAAGGTTGTATTGTTCGGCAATGCGTTCGATTTCTTTTTGGTAGTCCCCGTTGTCAATATCCTTGAAGGTCAACCACGGCGGGTTGCCAACAACCAGGTCAAAAGCTTCCTGGAGGAAAAAAGGGCTGTAACTGTTGCTGATGATATAGGCCCAGATGCTGTCCCGACCACTTTGTTTGGCCTGGGACAGAGCTTTGTAGAGTGCGTAGACACTGTCAAGAAACGCTTCGGTCCGAATTCCATAACGAACTATAAACGTTGGAGATATTTGCTGCCGTTCTCGGGTCTTACCGACCTTGACGTCCGCTTCCGCGAGATAGTCACAATGGAAAATGATCTCGTAGAAACGGCTGCGGTCGGCGAACAAGCTTTCATCGATTTCTACGACTTTGTTGTCAATGCTGATCTTATAACGACTGCCGAGCAACGATACTTCTTTTCTTGGTAACAACAGTGTATTGGCGAGAAATACATTCAATGTGATCGGCTGCGGCTCATTGCGGACTCGTCTTCCAAGCGCAATGAGCAGCGTTGCCTTGGTGATCTGAACAGACAGCGGATGTACATCGATTCCGAAGAGTAAGCTGTTCAACTCAGCTGCGCTAATTTCTGGTTTGACTGCGATTAGGTGGTTTGCAACAGCCTTAAGAAAGGATCCGCTCCCGCAAGAAGGGTCGAGTACGCGCTGCCCAGGCCTAGGATTCAATTCGGAAACAACATAGGCGCAAAGCCAGTCTGGAGTGTAATGCTCGCCCAGAGCGTGCCGCGTGTCCTCATCAACCAGTTCCTGGTATACGCCTTTAAGAATGTCCTCAGTTACACTAACAAAATTAAACCTGCTGAACCCATGGGCGATTGCGCGAAAAACCGGGCTCAGCGCACGGAAGTTATTCTCTTGCGCGGTCCAGCGGAAAAAATCTTCGTCGGTAAAATTGGCCACGCCCTTTCGCTTGAATGCTTCGCCGCTGAGGATGTCGTGTGTTTCATCTTCATCGATGAAATCATCCCCTGTGAGGACTTCATAAGCCAACATCTTGGCCAGGATGCTGAGATAGGACTGCGTTAGAAAAGCCTGCTCTGAGGCGTTGAACCGGCCATAGGCGATGCTGAGAAATTTATGCCACTGCCCATATGCCGTTAACATCTCAGGGGTGTCTTTGATGGTGGCGTAATGGCGGTGCAGAAGGAGCATGGCCGTCTGGAAGATATCCGAACCGTAACCGAATTCGTTTCTGATTTCTTCCAGAGAAGCGGGAAGCGGTTCGCTCCGAAAGAGGAACCGATCAAGAAAATAGTAAAAATCATTTGCGCGGTCTGCTGTCACCTCAAACGTATTGATGCAAGTGAGATGGATGTCCTCGGCATTCAGTTCACCGAGTTTGATCAAACTGTCATAGTCAGGAGTATATACCTTCCATATAAGGCAATCCGTGGCGATCAGCGTAAAGTTGATCTGAACACCATCATTCCAGTTGCCACTGAGATAGTCTTGAAGCTGCTCTTCGGCGTGTGCGCCTGTTTTGTTCAGGTCATGTTCGAATTCAATAATAACGGAGCCATATTGGGTGTCCGCTCTTCCGCGATCGGTTTTTTTATCAGCTCTGTTGATTTTTGTCAGCGCCTTCTCAGCGCCTCCAGCGAATTGATCGATTATCCCGAATTCATCATGATCACCAAAAAGGTTCGTCAGCAGCGTGATGAACCGCTCCTTCTTGGCTTGTTCGTTGGTGGCGTTGGAGACGCCTTTGCAATACCCCTCGACCAAATCTTTACGATTTACACCCGACATTGTGGGTCAACTCCATGGAAATGGGAAAATGGTATTTGTTCTTTAAATGGCAGCGTAATTGATTAACTTGTAAAAGATTGCAAGGCAACCGAAGAGTGCTATTCCTTCCAAGCCTAGAGGATCAGACAAAAGAAGATACTTGGTGGCATATTATAGGACTATAGACCAGGAGGGAACCAGCCCCCAGGCCAGACCCCGCAGCACGCGCCTCGCGTTGTTTTGGCCGTGCTCCACGAGCACGACCAGCACCGGACGCTGGCCCGAGGGATCGGGCGCGATGTTGTAGTCCGGAGCCGGGCCACTGCCCTCCACGGCCACGCCGAAGCCCTGCTCCAGGTCTTCCCTGCTCAGGTTGAAGCCGAATCGACCGGGCATCTCTAGTCCTCCCGCGTGAACACGCGATACAGTCCCATGATTCCCTGGAAATAGGTCTCCACGCGGCGGAAAGGCAGGCGCGAGGCCCCGAGCAGCGCGCGCATGCCGCCTCCGGCCAGAAACTGGCGGTAATTGGCGTGGTGCTCCCGCCCCGCCATGCGCTCCACCAGGGCGGCCAGGCCCATGGTTGCGCGACCTGGCAGGCTTTCGGGAATGCGGTAATCCAGCAAAACCAGGGAGCCGCCCGGCAGGAGCAGACGCAGGCCCTCTTCCACGATGGCCTCGCGCAGGGCCGGGGCTTTCTCGTGCAGGGCCAGGGAGATGCAGACGCAGCCGAAACCGGCGTCCGCAAAGGGCGTGGCCGAGGCGTCCGCCTCCAGGTACTTGATATCCGGCGGGCTCTGTCTGCGGGCCACGTCGAGCATGGCCGGGGAGCGATCCACCCCGCAGACCCGCAGGCCCGCGCTGTGCAGCTGGACGGCCTGCCTGCCCGTGCCGCAGCAGAGGTCCAGCACCGGCGCATCCACCCCGTCCTCCTCAAAGGTTCGCAAGCAGCGTCGCACCAACGCGGTCACGCCCTGGCGGGGCCGGTCCAGCAGGGGATTCAGCAGCGGATCGTAGATCCGTGCGATTCCGGCGTATTCATCGGTTCGGTTGGGGTCCTCGCTCATGAGAGGCGCTCCAGTCGTTCGCAGGCTTGGTTCAGCTCGGGCCAGCGCTTGGCAAAGCAGAAGCGGGCCAGACCCTCGCCCGCGTGGTCGTGCCAGAAGGCGCGTCCGGGAACGCAGGCCACGCCGGTCTGCTCCAGCAGGTGCATGGCCCGTTCCCGGCTGTCCCGGCCTGGCAGACTCGAAATATCGGCCAGGGCGTAGTAGGCTCCCTGGGGCACGTGGGGCGAGAGTCCGGCATGGCGCAGAGCCTCGCAGAAGCGGTCGCGTTTGCGCTGGTGGTCTTCGGAGAGTTCGGTGTAGTATTCAGGACCGAGCCCGGTGATGCCGCGGGCCACGCCGATCTGGAGCGGGGCCGGGGCGCAGACGTAGTAGAGGTCGTTGAAGTGGCCGATGGGCTCGCGCCAGCGCGGGTGGCAGGTGGCCCAGCCCAACCGCCAGCCCGTGACCGCGAAGACCTTGGACGCGCCGGAAATGGCGATGGTCCGTTCCTCCATGCCGGGCAGCCGGGCCGGGGAGACGTGCTCCAGTCCGTCGTAGACGAAGTGCTCGTAGATCTCGTCCGTAAAGAGAAAAAGATCGTGGGCGGTGCAGAAGTCCGCGACCCGCTCCAGTTCGGCCCGGCTGAAGACCTTGCCGCAGGGGTTACAGGGCGTGTTCAGGATCATGGCGCGCAGCCGGGGCGTGACAGCTGCCTCCAGCTCGGCGTCGTCAAAGCTCCAGTCCGGCTCGTGCAGCGGCACAAAGCGCGGAGTCACGTCCATGGCCCGGAGGGTGCTCACGTGGTAGCCGTAGTAGGGTTCAAAGAGCAGGACCTCGTCCCCGGCTTCGAGCAGAGCGGTGCAGGCGGCCTGGAACGCGCCCGTGGCTCCGGCGCTGACCACGATTTGGGTTTCCGGGTCCAGCTCCTGTGCCTGGAAGCGGCGCTGTTTTTCGGCAATGGCCTGGCGTAGCTCGGGCAGGCCGTCAAAGCGGGTGTAGACGTTGTAGCCCTCGCGCATGGCGTCCGCCGCGCCCTGGAGCACGGGTTCGGGCACATCCAGATCGCAGACGCCCTGGGCCAGATTGATGCCGCCCCGCGCGGCGCAGGCCAGGGTCATGCTTCGGATGTCCGATTGTTTCACAAGATCGCAACGCTTGCTTTGCCGTATCGGCATGATGGAATCCTCGTAAGAAATAATTGTCTCCACAAAACCAAGGGTGAATCTATATGAGTTTCTTCCGGAACAAAACCCTCATTGTGACCGGGGCCTCACGCGGGATCGGCAGGGCTTTGGCTCTGGCCCTGGCGAGCCGGGGGGCCAATCTCGTGCTTTCCGCCCGTTCTGAGGGAGAGTTGCAGGCAAGTTGCGAAGACTGCCGCGCTCTCGGGGTGCGGTGCAAATGCGTCCACGGCAATGCGGCCGAGGCCGAGGTGGCGGAGCGTCTCGTGCTGCGCGCCTGCGATCTGGGCGATTTCCAGGGGTTTGTGCATGCGGCGGGGGTGCTGGCCCCAGGGCCGTCGGCCTGGGAACTGCCGGAAAACATCTTTTGCGAAGTCATGGACGCCTCGGTCAAGGCCGCGTTCCAGTTGGTCCGCTTCAGCTATCCGCCGCTGCTGCGACAGGGAGCGGGACTGGCCGTCTTCTTCGGCTCGGGCGCGGCCACCAAGAGCTTGCCCGGCACAGCGGCCTATTGCGCGGCCAAGGCCGCCGAAGAGCACTACATGCGCCAGCTCGCGGCCGAAACCACCCGGGTCACGGCCCTGGTCTACCGGCCCGGCATCGTGGAGACGCGTATGCAGCGCGAAGGGCGCCATGCGGAAGGCGGACAGTCCGAAAAGGTCCAGGCCGCGTTCCGGCCCTGGAAGGAACAGGGGCTGCTGGCCGTTCCGGAACAGACCGCCGAAAAACTGGCGAACCTGCTGGAACGCGGTCACGCGGAACTGCACGGCAAGACCTTTGACTTTCGGGAATTGCCGGACCATTAGCAGGGCGTTTCTTGGGAGCCGTCAGGGCGCGGTGCGGCCTTCGGCAGGGGGCGGCGTCTGAAAGACCCGCTCGGGGTAAATGGCCCGGCCTGTCTTGGGAATCCACATCAGGCGGTAGATCTTGTCGCCGTCGCCCATGAACATGACCGACCCCTGGATCGGCTCCTCGGAAAGCAGGCTCGGCCCGTAAGTGTAGATGTAGCGGCTGTTGTACTCGGTCAGGGCGCGGGTGAAGTTCCAGGAGGGCACGTGCAGCAGCAGCTTCTTGATGCGCGGGTCCTTGCGGCCGTCAACGATGTAGACATCCAGGTCCTCGTCCGTGCGGAAGTGGCCCGTCAGGCCGCTGACGTAATAGGAATGGTAGTTGTCAAAGAGCGTTGTTCCAAAACGCACCTTGGGGCCGTAGGAAGTCTGGTCGATGCCGCCCACCAGCCCGCCCGCCTCGGCGAACTCGCGAAAGAGCTCTTCTTCCGTTGCGTTGCGGCCTCCGTAGGTCACCAGGACCTTGTTCGGGCTGATGGGAATGTACACGGGCGTTTCCAGCGGAGCCGCGTATTCCGGCGGGAGCATCCCGGAGAGTTCCTCGTCCGTCAGCTCCACACCGAGGACGTGGCGCAGCGCGTCCGGTGGAGCCAGCAGCAGCGCCAGACCGAGCGCGGCCAGATGCAGTCCCAGGGAGAGCAGCCGGGAAACGGTGCGGGCGCGCATCTCAATCGCCGCCCGCCGCCTGATCCTCCGGCTCGGCCACGATGCCGATGCGCGGCACGCCCGTCTCGCGGATTTCGGCCATGACCCGGACCACCTCGCCGTAGGGAACGTTTTTATCCGCGCGCAGGAACAGGGCTTTGTCCTGCTTGAGCACGCGTTGGATCATGAATTCCTTGAGATGTTCCCGGTCGATTTCCTCCAGATCCAGAAAAAGTCTGCCGTCCGCATCCATGCTCAGCACGAAGTGGCCGCTGCCCTTGGGCAGGGACTGCACGGTGCGTGTGCGGGGCAGGTCCACTTCCACGCCCTTGCCCTTGACCGCCGCGCCGACCATGACGATGACCAGCAGCACGAGCATCACGTCCACAAAGGGCGTGGTGCTGATTTCGGACAGGAAGCGTCTGCGTGCGCGCAGGGCCATGGCTAGCCCTCCCGGCCGGGCGAGCAGGTCAGGATGGTGGAGAATTCCTCCTTGACCCGGTTCATGAACGCGCTGGAGAGCCGCGCCAGTTCGCCCTCGATGTCACCGAGGCGTTTCAGAAAGGCGTTGTAGGCCAGCACTGCGGGAATGGCCACGATCAGGCCCAGGGCGGTGGTGGAGAGCGCCTCGGCCAGGCCGGGGGCCACGCCGCTGACGATGTCCGTGCCGCCCGTGATCTTGGAAAAGGAGTTCATGATTCCCCAGACCGTGCCGAAGAGCCCTAGGAGCGGGGCCACGTTGCCCACGGTGGCCAGCAGGGCCAGGGAGCCGTGCAGCCGGTCGGCCTGGGCCTGGGATTCGTCCAGCAGGGTGTGGCGCACGCTTTCCAGAATGATCCGGCCCTTGACCGTGGGTTCCAGGTCCAGGTCGGCCAGCCGCCGCAGATCCTGGGCGCCGGTCTCGGCCACGCGGCGGGAAACTCCGCTGTCGGCCCGGGTCCGGGCCGATTGCAGGGCGATTTCCAGGGAGGAGGCGGATTCGAATCCGGAGCGGTCCGCGCGCGCCTGGGCCTGGGCCTGCCGCAGTTCGTGCCATTTCAGGAAAATCAGGCTCCAGCTGGCCAGGGACATGGCCAGAAGAACCGCGAAGACCACCTTGATCACCGGTCCGGTTTCAATGAGCAGGGACCAGAATCCGTTGTCGGCCATGCCGTCCATGTGCGCTCTCCTCGAAGGTTCATGTGGCCCGTGGGATGCGGGCGAAGCCACTTCATTTAGTAGGACGAATGCGCGGGGAGCGCAAGAAGGGACGCGGATCAGGAGGAATTGCACGATGCTGCGTGGCCAGCGCGGCGACATTCGGGGCGGGATGCGGGAAAAAGCAAAGGCGGCCAGATGACCGCCTAGATCGCAACATGCCGCAACAGGCCACATCGCAACGGTGATTGCGGGGAATTCAGTCCAAAAACGCGTGCACCGCGCTGGTCACCAGGGCGATATTTTCAGCAGTGGCCGGAGATTCCCCTTTTTTCAAGCCAAGATCCTGCAATTGCACATGCCGTACGTTGGCAATGCCTGCTTGCTCCAGAGATTTGCGCGCGCAGTTCAGCGGACAGCCATCAACAGCCACGACCAGGGAGGCGGCTTCCGTGCTCTTGACGATGCCGGACACGCGTCCGCCGATGCCGGCAAGGCAGAACATCTTGATTTTGCCTTCGCGGGAAAGGGCGCGCGCGGCCTGGTCCGCGATTTCACCGACATCGGCTGCTCCGGAGCAGGAAAAAACGAATTTGGGAGCGACGGAACAGGAACAAGAACAGTTGGAAGACATCTTCAATCTCCTGTGTTGAGCGGTATTATTTGAGCCAGTCAAGGACTTCCGCCTTGCTGGGCACTTTCCCGACGATCTTCACTTCGCCGTTCACGGCCACGGCCGGGGTGGAAAAGACACCGAGGGAGGCGATTTCCTGAAAGTCGGTAATCTTGACCACTTCGGCTTCAATGCCGGATTCCTCCAGCGCCTGCTTGACGATTTTTTCCGCCTGGGCGCATTTGGCGCAGCCCGGCCCCATGACCTGGATCTTCATCGCGACCTCCAAATGTGAGCGTTCATCGGAACATTTGGCATAACGGCCAATCGTTCAGCCAAAAAAAATTATTCGTCCGGCGAGAGCACGGCTTCCATGCACTGGAAAAAATTTACCACGCAGGGAATCCGCAGTCGGTAATAAACCTGCTTGCCGCGTTTTTCATCCTCCACCATTCCTGCCTTCTTGAGCACCGCAAGGTGCTTGGACACCGTGGAAATGTCGCTTCCGACCAGGGTCGTCAGGTCGCGGACACAGCGCTTCCCGCTGGCGAGTTCTTCCACGATCATCAGGCGTGACGGGTGGGCCAAGGCTTTCATGACCCTGGCCCGGGTCTCGTAGTCGGCGAGGGTGCGGGAAATGCCGCTGGTCGGGGGACAACACTTGGTGCTTTTGCCAAACGTCATGGCTTTTGAGTACATAGTCGGAAAGGGGAATGTCAAGCGCAAGAAGAAGCAGGCTCTGGTGGAGAGCCCGGCTTTATTCCCGCGTGGTCTCCGGGGAGCGGAGGGGGGCGGCAAGGTTCAGCGGGTGGCGTAGA
>JBFWMD010000055.1:0-26161 GCA_050251775.1 Desulfovibrio sp. | reverse complement strand
GTAGGGGGTACACCCGATCCCATTCCGAACTCGGAAGTTAAGCCCTACATCGCCGATGATACTGCAATTTTAATTGTGGGAAAGTAGGTCGTCGCCAGGACTTTTCATTTCAGGAGCGCCGCAACAAACGTTGCGGCGCTCCTGTTTTGTTTCCTGCCCTCTCCGCGCCCGGTTCTACACCAAAAACGGGGGGCTCCAGTTCCCTGGAGTTTCGTCTGTGACAGCTTCGTTGCGGCTTGACCCCGTTTTCCCTTCTGCTACGATAGACCTGGGAGGTCTAGCATGGAAGCGGTTAGTTGCGGCTTGACCCCGTTTTCCCTTCTGCTACGATAACCCTTGGATGTATGCCTACACATTTGAGGTTGCGGCTTGACCCCGTTTTCCCTTCTGCTACGATTTGATCGACAAGCAAGCACATATCCTTATAGTTGCGGCTTGACCCCGTTTTCCCTTCTGCTACGATTGGAGATGTTGGGATTGCGAGCACTTTGTAGTTGCGGCTTGACCCCGTTTTCCCTTCTGCTACGATTACCAATGCCACCCTTACCGCAATGCCTGTGTTGCGGCTTGACCCCGTTTTCCCTTCTGCTACGATAAGTTGCGCGTACTCAGCACGGAGAGTTGCGTTGCGGCTTGACCCCGTTTTCCCTTCTGCTACGATCGATACAGGGTCAGCAGCCCAGGATCACGGCCTTTTTTCAGGAAGCGGCGAGGGAAAAATCCCCTAGAACAGCGTCAGTTGTTGGGGCTGTTTGCGTTTTTTCACTTCCGCGGACGTGAAGCTGACGATATTTTCGTATTGTTTGTCCGTGAACGTGAGAATATCGACCTGGCCTCCGGGCGGCACTTTGGCTTTGATCTTGCGAACCAAGGCCTCGACACGCTCCTTGCCGACGCAGTGCCGCATGTAGACGGACAGCTGCGCACGGTCGAAACCGAGGTTGCGCAAATGCTCGCGGAACGCATTGGCCTGCTTGCGCTCCTCTTTGGTCAGGACCGGAAGGTCGAACATGGCCAGCATCCACATGATCCTGTACCCGCTCAACATGCCGTCGTGTCCATCAGTTCTTCCGGAAGGGAAATCTCCGGAAGGGCAGAGGGCAGCTGAAGTTTTTTCCGTTTTCCCAGGAGCGCGTCCGCCAGGGAGGCGGCAAGGTTTTTCGCGGCTTCGGCCACGAGGGTCGTTCCCTTGCGGGACTTCATGTCGAGAATGGGCAATGCTGCCAGGGACGTTCGCGCTGCGGGCGTCGGCTCATGTTCCCCGGCATCCAGCAAAGCGAGCACCACGAGGTCGACCATGGGGCGGAAGGGCTCCATGAGATCATCCACCAGAGCCAGAGCGTTTCGCTCTACGCTATGGTGCAGGCTGAAAGAGGGGTGCAGCCCAGCAAGCATCACAGAGCGGGCCATCAGCCCCCGCAAGATGGTATAGCCGTAGTTGAGCAGGGCGTTGACACCACCGGCCTTGCGGTCGCGCAGGAAGTGCGGGCCGAAGAGCAGTTTCCAATAGAGCCTGGCCGCAGTGGCCTCGGCATTGCCTGAATCGCCGGAGCGGACCGCACGGGACAGCTCGCTCAGGTGACCAGAATTTTCCCCCCTGCATTTTGCCGCGAGTGCTTGCATTGCTATCTTGCTCTGTACGAGTTCCTGCCAGAGACGTTTTCTTTGCGGCTGGCTTGCGGTGGCCTGGGCCATGAGCCGCTGCCCTTGCTGCTTGTGCATTTCCACAGGCCAGAACAGAGCGGCGGGGCGCATTCCCTGGTCGCAAACGATTAGGGGGACGCCCCGCCTGGAAAGTTCCAAGAGCAGGTTGTTGGAGTAGGTCAGGCCATGCCCGGCGGCCAGGACCAACCCGAGGTCGTCCAGGGGCAGGCGGCCGAGCCGTTCGCCTTCGGCGTATACGGCGAGGAAGCCGCGCTCCTTGCACAGGTAGCGGTTCTCACCGTTGATCTCCACGGTTTGCAGCAGCATTGTTCGGCACCTCCAGGCGGCGCACCCGGCCGATCGGATCCACGAACAGGGGGCGGGCGTGTTGTTTTTGGAGCATACCCGGACTTCGCGTAAAGTAGCATTTACGTTCCGCCACATCAGCTTCGTGGTGTTCGGCCAGGGATATTTTCCCTTGTGACTGTTTAACGACACAAAAGATTTTTTGTTCTCCTTCATGCGTAAGTTCCAACATGTCGCCGTTGAACAGCTTCATAACCAGGGGCAGGCCCTGTTTTTCCAGTCCGGTTGTAAATCCTTCCGGCCTGTTGGCGTCGAAGGCGGAGACGATCTCCCCGACCCACTTGCCGTCCGGGGCGAGCCGGATGTCGTAATAGGCGTTGCCGCCGCTTTCATATCCTTTATAGACTTGGCCCGATTTGTCCTTGATGGGTATCAGGGGCAGCGTATCGCGGATTTTGACGCGGCGAAGGTTTCTGCGCTGTGCATACTCCTGCAATCGGTTCTTGAAATCCTTATCGTCAATCCGAATTGTTTGCTTTAGCCTCGCCGGGGCCGCGCGTTTGCCCAGGGCGTCGCACTCGTCGAGCAGGGAAAGAGCTTCTTCCAGCGAAACGCCGCAGGATGCTCCGAGAAGCCGCGCCCTGATGTTGCGGCCCTTGACCTTGAGCAGGTCTTCGGGCTTGGCGAATGTGGAGATATCCTTGCGTACCGAGGCGTTGCCCTTTTCGCCGTTCTTGCCGAGCACGGCGTAGGCCGTGTCCTTGAGAAAACGCTTTTGCACGCCGTGGTCCGGGCGGTGGGAGATGATCATGGATTCCGCCTTGGCGAGCACGTCCTCCCGGAAGGTGGGCCAGGGCGCATCCAGCCCGGCAAGAAAACGGCGCAGGCCCTGTTCCACGTCGCAGGCATGCAGGGTGGAAATGCGCTGCAGCAGGGCGCGGTCCGTCACGCCGATGAGGGCGGCATCCACGGCGTGGTGCCGGTGGCTTTGGCGATTTTTGGGCGGCAGGCCCCAGTGTCGGGAGAGCATAGAAGTCAGTCTGCCTGGAGTGGCCCAAACGGTTTTGGGATCGCAAATGCACTCCAGGTATTCCCGGGCCACCACGGCGATGTATTGCGTATCCGTAAGCTGGCGGCTGAGGAAGTCCCGATCCTTGAAGATGCGCTCCAGGGCGTCCGGCTGGAAGCGCCAGCTCTTGTTGTTGGGCAAATGCAGTGCGCGGGCTGCGATGCCCGACCAGTCGTAGCCGTCGCGTGATTCGCCAAAGGCTTCAAAGGGCGTCTGGTTGCCTTTGTAGCGATTGGCCCGGCGCAGGCTCACGGTTTTGTTGGCCGGACTGTCGTCCAGGGTGCGGGCAAAGGGCAGGATGTGTTCGATTTCCACTTCATCGTCAAAGAGGCGGCTGAGGGAGATTTGTTCACCCGTGTAGGGGCAGCGGCGCGAGGCTGCGTCAGGAGACAGCTCTTCCCAGAGGCGCATGCGTAATAGGGCGTCGCCCCGGTTTTCGATGCCCAGTGCAGCCACTTCCGCCAACCGCTTTTCATTGCTTTCGCGGTTTTTCTTCTGTTCCTTTTCTATTTCCTTGCGGCGTTCGATGCTGTTTTTCAGGTCGCGGGCGACTTCCACAACGATTTGCTCGGGGTGGCCGTAGGTTTTGAGCAGGGTGTTGGTCACGACGCGGAGTTGGTTCAGGGCGATATGCACCGTGGGGTTGGCGATGCGACCATAGCGAGCCTCCTGTTTGTCAGCAGGATCGCCCGTGCCGAAGGCCACGCGGCGTTGCAGGGCCTTGCCGTAATAGGGCAGGCGGTCGAGAATCTCTCCGGTGCGCAGGTCGGAATGGGAACCGAGTCCCGCGTCGAGGACGGCCTGGGAATAGGGAATGACCGCTTTCTCCAGTTGCGCGAGGATCAGGGCAAGGGCCTTTTCGCCGAGGCGGCCATAGCCGTCGGGCAGGGGGAGGTCGGCGAGGTTTTGCGCCTGCTCCGGCGTGAGGTTCCAGCGCTCCTGAAGCGTTTCGACCAAGGAACCTTCGTCCTGGGTGTCGAGCAGGAGGCGGACCAGCTTGTTTTGTTCGTTCAGGGAGAGATCGAACCAGGCGGGGCCAAAATTTTCTTTGGTGGCGAGTCGCACTGTGGTGGGATCACCGACGAGTTTTTCCGTTTCATTGCCAGGGAGGGTGATCTCGTGCTCGGCATCGAGCTTGATGATCGTGCGAACGGCAGAGAGGCTCATGGTCTTCTGGCGCAGGAGCTTTCCCGCAAGCTTGTCGCGCTCGGCCAGGGTCAGGGAACGGGATTCCAGGCCGGGGCTGAGCACGCGCAGGTGGTTAAGGTCCTGGTAGATGCGGAAGCGCTGGGCCAGAGGCAATGCCTTGGGCGCACGGTATTCGTCCGGGAAGAAGGTGCAGCGGCCCGGATTGACGGGTTTCAGGGGATTCTGGAAGAAAATGGCCTGCTCGATTTCCAGGCGGGCCTGCTCGCCGAGGCGGAGAAGCGGTTCCTGCGCCTGCCAAAGTATCTGGAATTCTTCAAGCAGCAGTTCCCTGTCGGGATAAAATTCGTAATGGATTTCCTTGCCGATGCCCTGGGTTCTGGCGAGAACGGTTTGACCCTGCTGGCGACGCTTGTGGAGGAATTCACCAAAGGTGCGGGCGTTCATCTTCTGCATGTTCGTACGCAATGCTTCGATGCCGGTGCGGACAAGACCCTGGTCCTTGTCCTTTTTGTCGGTCTTGCGATTGCTCTTGAACCCGCGCCGCTGATTGAGATGGAAAAGCGCCCTGCCGAAGTTATGGGGCGGGAGCGGCTGGTCCAGGCCGGTTGCGCGCAGGGCATACGGGTCGTGGCTTTCCAGATTTTTGCGGTCCTCAATGCGCTCTGGCATCAGGCCGTGGCGTACCAAGAGATCCATGAGTTTTTTGCGGCGCTGGAGTGAGCGGTCGCGGTTGCGGCGGGCGGAGCGGGCAAGCCTCCGCGTCTCGGCGAGGCTGGCCTTTGTCTTATTAGCATTTCTGCCGTCGGAATAGATGCGCACGCCCAAGTCCGTAATGCTGCATGGGGTGTTGTCTTGCCCAAGATCCAGCACTGCCCAACCAATGGAGTTGGTCCCGATATCGAATGCGAAACGATAGCCCATGTCATCCTCCTCATGCTGTTTGGGATTGACAGAATATTTTCGAAGCGATATTTTGTCGACACCTTTGTAGCAGAAGGGAAAATGGGGTCTTTTGACAGGCCGTTAACAAGTCGAAAGACACCAGTGGCGGGCGCAAGCCCGCCTTCTCTTTTGGGAAGTTTTTTCGGTCTTTGCATCGACTCAGCTCCAGCCTGTGACGGAGCCCTGCTTCCCGGTCCGACCGGGAACCACTTTGGGATGTGCTTGGATGTGGTCGCTGCGGATGGCCGTAGCGCAACGCCGGTGCATGACTTTCCAGCGTTGGCTAAGCCTTTTTCAGCAACAGGGGAAGACGGGCACGGCAGCGCCCGTTCTCCCCTGTGTTGGTCCGGCCAGTGGCGGAAAGGCGTTGAGCCTCAAGCGTACGGAGGTTTTTGAGCCGCCCAGAGGCCTCACCGACCAAAGGCGGCGCGGCTTCCTCTGGCTGTCGTACAGGCACGGGCAGAGACTTCCGTCCGCCCGTTGGCCTGAACGTTCTTCCGGAACTTTTCCGGGGCGTGTTATAGGGGCGTCGTTACCCAGCAGAGTTCACTGCTCCTTGGTCCGCTGTTTCCAGAGTTGCATCTCCTTCATGCGCTTGCGCCGCTCGCGTTGAAGCGACTTACAGACCAGGGGCTGCTTTTTGGGGTAGCCCCATTTGGCCCTGTATTCATCCGGAGTGAGTCCGAATTTTGCGAGATGCTTCTTGGTAAGGATCTTGAACGACTGTCCGGATTCCAGACAAACGATGCTTTTTTCACGGATGGCCTTTTGCGGGTCGGGAAAATCCGGGGCGGAAGCCGGATTGCTGCCTTCGGCAAGTCCTCGGATGCCGATGGATAATTTCCGCACCATTTCGGTCAGTTCTTCGTCGGTCATCTCGCGAACGGCGGCCTGCGCCTTGGCAATCTCCAGAGCTTCCTTGAGATATTCATCCACGGCTGACTCCTTTGCTAAGTGCTGTGAACAGCGTTTCACGCGTATAAACATGAAGATATTTACCATGGTCCGGCAAACGCGTCCAGATGATGAGAGGGACGGAAAAGCCGCTCGTTACATTCCGGTGCGGGGTGGCCACTTCCCTTGCCCTGTGCCAAACCATGCCGTATAGGTGGATAAAAGGCCTGAAACGGTTCCACCCGCCAAAACGCGCACAGGAGGCAAAGAATATGCTCAATGACACCGACACCCCTGCCGCCCCGCAGGCGGAGAAGGCGGAGCCCTCCCGGAAATCTGAACGCGGCCCGGGGGTGGGTTTCCAGGGGAAACCACGGGATCTGGGCAAGATTTCCCTGGTGATTTCCCTGTTGTCCCTCGTGCTGGTCACGATCTTTTTCTTTGGCTTGAACCGCAACCTCAGCGGCCTGACCCGCGAGGTGCAGGACTTCAGCGCCATGAAGAACAGCGTGAACTCCCTTGACGCCTATGTGGACGACATTCTCGGCCAGATGGGCCGGATCAATGCGCAGTTGCTGGACATGGACGCCCGTCAAAAAGAGGTGGCGGTCCGGATGCTCATGGAATCCATGCTCGAAGAAATGATTCAGAAAACTACCTTTCTGACCGCGCAGTTGGGCAATGCTCCGGAAGCGGAGAAACTGCGTCGTGTACGGGCCCTGCTGATGGAACTGAAACCGCAGAGTCCGGTTCCGGCGAGTTCCGCAGCGGAGATCGCGCCCGAGCCGACGGCTGCGCCGCCCGTGCCCGAGGCGGTCCAGCCCGTTCCTGCACCGGAGGCGGTCCAGCCAGAGGTGACTGCGGAGCAGCCCGCGCCCGAAGCAGAGCAGTCCGCTCCGGAACCGGAAGCTCCGCAAGCTTCGGTCCCGTTGGGTGGGGGCGCGGCGGATCAGCCCCGGACCATGACGCAGTAGTGGTTTTTCCCTAACAGGCTCGCGGCGAAATTCGTGAGTGACAGGGGAGGCGAACGCCTCCCTTTTTTGTGTCCTGAGACCAGGAGCGGATTCCGGAAGAGGGGCGTGAGACCCTGATCACATTTTGAACAAGTGATTAGTGGTGAACAACGACGAAGCACATAAAACGAGAAATTCTGTTGACAATGCTCTGCTCAATTGATAACGATCAAGCAGTTGAACAACAATGAACAGTTGGCGAAACACGGATGACCAAGAAGTTCATCAGCCTGCGCGAGGTGGCCCGGCAGCTCAATATCCCGCCGTCCACTGTCGTATATTATAAGGACAGATTCTCGGAATATGTCCCCTCCCAGGGTGGGGAGGGGCGGCGTAAGCGTTACCCGGCTGAAGTTATTGATATTTTCAGGAGGATTCGCGAGATGTTCAACAACAACTGGTCCACGGAACAGATTGAGCAGGAGCTGGCGCTCCGCTACGCCCCTGGGCGCGACGTGCAGGAGGTCCGGCCCGAAAAATCCGTCGGGGACGTGGACAGCATGGTGCGCGGCATGGGCGGCGTGCTGGAAAAGATGACCGATCTGCTGGAGAACCAGAGTCTGTTCCGCAGCGAGATCCGTTCGTTGCGCGACGATCTGGCGGGCTTGCGGCAGGAGCGCGACGAGAGCGAGCGGCGCTACCGCAACGCGCTGGAGCAGATGGAGCAGGAGGTCGCCTCTCTGCGACGTTCCAAGGAAGAGTTGGAGCGGCTGCTGCGGCAGGGCGGCTCCGGAACTCCCCTGTTTCCTTCTGAAGAATATCTCTCCCGCCCGCTGGTGATTCGCACCAATCAGGACGAATATCTCGGGGTGCTCGGCAAGGTGCAGAAACATTTTGCCTTGCGGGATTTTGTGTTCATGATCGAACGCAACGCCGCTGCCGGGCGGCAACTGGAGATGTCCTGGGAGCGGCGAGACGACCAGTGGGTGCTGCTGATCTCCGCACGCGACGCCGAGGATGGCCGGGAGCAGCACGTGGTGCTTGTGAGCAGGAAGACCGTGACCCCGAGCCGGAATACGGTGACCGAGATTGTCCGTCTGAATATCAACGGCAACGATGTGCCTGATTCCCTGCTGCTTTCGCTGTTCAAAAAGGTCAAAGACGGCTTTGACGCTTGGAACCGTTGATTTTTTTGTTATAGGCGCATGTTGTCCCCTATGCTTTCGGCTTCTTGTATTAATCGGGGCAAAGATTAATTTTTACTAGAAAAAGTCTTGATGTATGAACGTATTTCAGGTTAATGGATCATAACATGTCATATGAGGCGGAGGGGGGGCGCATGCCGCAGGTCGCTGCAAGGATAACCCACGACCAGGAGAAGTGGCTCAAGGAGTTCTTCAAAACGAAGAGCGCCGGAGCCGAATTCATTCTGCCCTGGGCCGTGGATGTTTTCTTTCGTTGCATCCGCAACGTCTCCAACGAATTTTCCGTGGCCGAGCTGAAGACGGTTCTTGAAGCCCACCGAGAGGTCAAGCTTCTGCCCAACCAGTCCAAGCAGGCCTATCTCCAGTTGCGGGTCGAGGAGGCCTGCGACGAGCGCGGAGCGCACATCCAGCACGGCGCGAGCAAGAGCAATCTCGAAGTCAAGCTGCGCCGCCTCAACGATCTCCAGGCCACCGCGCTGATGATCTGGGCCACGGCCTACTGGACCAGCAAGACCTGGGAAGGCGTGGCCCTGGAGGAATACGTCAAGGTTTCCTGCGGCTGATCCGGCCGGTCTCGCCCGAGTTGACTTCCCCCCGGACCATTTTCCTGCTATGCACCTTGCGGCGCGGCAGTGACGGACGCCTGACCGCGCCCGCCGCGACTACGCATCCGAGGTTTCCATGAAACATCTCCCCTGCATTTTGACCATCGCCGGATCCGATTCCGGCGGCGGTGCGGGTATTCAGGCTGACCTGAAAGCCATTACCGTGCTCGGCGGGTACGGCCTGTCCGTGATTACGGCCCTGACGGCCCAGAACACCCGGGGCGTGGACGCCATCCATGCGCCGCCCGCGGCGTTCGTGGCCCAGCAGCTCAAGAGCGTGCTCACGGACATCGACGTGGCCGCCGCCAAGACCGGAATGCTGTTTTCCGCCGCGATCATGAAAGCCGTGGCCCCTTTTCTACGGCAGGCGGCCTTCCCGGTGGTGGTGGACCCGGTCTGCGTCAGCCAGAGCGGCCACAAACTGCTCCAGGACGACGCGGTGGAGGCCATGCACAAGCTGATCTTTCCGCACGCGACCCTGCTGACCCCGAACATTCCGGAGGCCGAACTCTTTACCGGCCTGACCATCCGCACGCCCGAGGACATTGCCGAGGCCACGGCCCGCCTGCTGGAGATGGGGCCGAAGGCGGTGCTGCTCAAGGGCGGGCACGGCATGGATTCCGTGGCATCCACGGACTGGTATGCGCGGCCCGGCCAGAAACCGCTGCCGTTCATGCAGCGCCGGGTGAACACCCGGAACAACCACGGCACGGGCTGCACGCTTTCCGCGTCCATTGCCGCGTTTCTGGGGCAGGGTCTGGAACTCTCCCAGGCTGTGCGCGAGGCCCAGCGCTATCTGAATCTCTGCCTGCGGGACGAAATCCACGTGGGGCAGGGCAGCGGACCGCCGAACCATCTCGCGCCGTTGCTCAAGGAACGCGAGCGCTGGCCCGTACTGCGCAATCTTGCCGCAGTGGCCGACGAGCTGGCCACCATGCCGGGACTGGGGCGTCTTGTGGCGCGCTCGGGCATGAACGTGGCCCTGGCCATGCCCCACGCCGCCGGGTTTGACGACGTGGCCAGCCTGGATGCGCCTCTGTGCCGTGCGGCGGACGGGCGCGTGGTCCTGGCCGGGCGTCCGGCCTACGGCGTGGAGCGCGACGAGGCCGCTGCGCTGCTCTCCGCCCGCAAGGTGCGCGAGGACCTGCATTGCTGCCTGAGCCTGCGGCCCGGCGAGGACATTCTCGGGGCGTTGGAGTCCCTTGATGTTTCCGTGGCCCGCTTCGACCGCGCCGAAGCCCCGGCCGGCCCGACCCGCAACAGCGATGCGGCTCTGGAGTGGGGCGCGTACCACGCGCTCTCTCAGCACAAGGCCGCCCTGAGTGTGGGCGCGCTGGCGGACAAGGGCGCTTCCGGAGTGGAAGGCCGCATCTGTCTTTGGGCCGCGCAGCCCGGGGAGCTCGTGCGACTGGTGGCGCGGGTCCTGAAAAAGATGAAATAACCTGCGCGCCGGGGGTTGTCTCGGCCGCTGGAGTGGTTATTGGAGTTGACAGCGCCCAACTGGGGTGCTCTATAAGCGTCCTTTTGCGAGTGTGGCGGAATTGGTAGACGCACTGGATTTAGGATCCAGCGGCATCGTCCGTGGGAGTTCGAGTCTCCCCTCTCGCACCAGATATTTCAAGCGACGCAGAACGGCATGATTCGAGGAGGAAATTGGAGTCATGGAATACGAAGTTAAAGAATTGTCCCCTGTCAAGCGGGAGATTTCCATCAAGGTTCCCGCTGAGGAAGTCAATGCCGCTCTGGCCACCACTGTGGCGCTTTACAAGCGCGGACATGATGTTCACGGCTTTCGCAAGGGCAAGGCCCCGGCTTCCGTGATCGAGGCCAAGTACCACGCCCAAATCTACGGCGAGGCCACCACCGATCTGATCAACTATCAGATCAACGAGATCATGGCCGAATTGAACATGCAGCCGGTCTCCCGTATCGATGTGGATGCCAAGGAACTGGTCCGCGATGCGGACTTCGCCTACACCATCGCCTTTGAGTGCGCTCCGGTCCTGGACCTGCCCGACTACTCCGCCTTTGAGGTCGAGATGGACAAGGTCGAGGTGGACGAGGACGAGGTGGCCGAGGTCGAGAAGCGTATCATGGAAAATGCCGCTGAGGTCAAGGTCCTGGAGGACGTGCGCCCCGGACGTGACGGCGAGATTGTCACCGTGAGCTTCGGCGCCTACGACGAGACCGGCAAGGTGGTGGACGGCATCAAGGCCGAGAGCTTCGACCTGACCCTGGGTAAGGGACAGGCCCTCGAAGAGTTCGAAGAGATGCTCAAGACCCTGGAGCCCGGCGCCATGGGTGAGAAGGAAATCACCTTCCCGGAAGATTTCATCAATACCAATATCGCCGGCAAGACCCTGACCATGAAGGCCACGGTCCATGCCGTCAAAGAACGCATCGTTCCGGAGATGGACGACAAGGTCGCCAAAAAGGCCGGGTTCGACTCCGTGGAGACCATGCGTACCGCCATTGTCGAATCCTACAAGAGCCAGCGCAGCCAGCTCGCCAAGAGCAAGGCCCACAAGGAACTGCTGGACAAGATGCTCGAAGGCATGACCTTCGAACTGCCTCCGAGCATGGTCGCCGACCGTATTGACCGGCTCGTGGCCGACCTGGAGCAGCGCCTGGACCGTCAGGGCAAGAGCCTTTCCTCCACGGGCAAGAGCCTGGACGAACTGCGCGAGGAATACCGCGCCCAGGCTGAGGAGGGCGTGCGAGCCGAGATCTTCCTGCTGGCCGTGGCCCGCAAGGAGGCTCTCGACGTGACCCCCCAGGAAATCGACATCGCCATCAGTCAGATGGCCATGCAGACCCGCCAGCCGTTCCACAACCTCAAGCAGTATTATGAGGAGCACGGTCTGGTCGTGCCCCTGCGCGACCGGCTGCTGGCGGACAAGGCCATGGAGTTTGTCTTTGACAACGCCAAGGTGACCGAGGTCGAGCCTGTGGACGATGAGGAAGGGGACGAGGACGGCAAGTCCGCCAAGAAAGCTTCGACCAAGAAGGCTGCGGCCAAGAAACCTGCGGCCAAAAAGGCTGCGGCCACGGAAGATTCCGACGAGGAAACTCCGGCCAAGAAACCCGCCGCGAAAAAGCCCGCAGCCAAGAAGACTGCCGCGAAAAAGTCCGAGGACGAGTCCGGAGACAAGGAATAACGAGGCGCTTGTTGCCTCCCGGGGCGAATTGTCCCATCATGCCGCTGTGAGCGTCGCGCCCGCCGCCCGCCCCTGGGTGGGCGGCGGGTAATGTTTCCGCGCCAGCCGCCGATACGTCTTCATAACGCAAGGAGAGGTCATGCCCAGCGTACCCATCGTCATTGAGACCACCGGCCGCACCGAGCGCGCCTACGATATCTATTCCCGGCTGCTTAAGGACCGCATCGTGCTCCTGGGCAGCGCCGTGGACGATCACGTGGCCAGCCTGATCTGCGCCCAGCTCCTTTTCCTGGAGTCGGAAAACCCGGAAAAGGAAATCTACATGTACATCAACTCGCCGGGCGGTGCGGTCACGGCCGGGTTGGCCATCTACGACACCATGCAGTACATCTCGGCCCCGGTGGCCACGCTCTGCATGGGCCAGGCCGCGAGCATGGGCGCGCTGCTGCTCTGCGCGGGCGCGCCGGGCATGCGCTACGCCCTGCCGCACAGCCGTATCCTGATCCACCAGCCCCTGGGAGGCGCGCAGGGACAGGCCACGGACATCGACATCCAGGCCCGCGAGATTCTGCGCATGCGCGAGGACCTCAACGGCATTCTGGCCCTGCACACCGGCCAGGATATGGAGAAAATCAAGCATGATACCGAGCGGGATTATTTTATGGGTCCCCAGGAAGCCAAGGACTATGGCATTATTGACAGCATTATGGTTTCACGGGATCATGCCCCTGAGAAAAGCTAGGGAGCGCTCATGAGCAGGAAGAACGATACCACCGAGCTGTGCTGCTCCTTCTGCAGCAAGGCACAGTCCGAGGTGCAGCGGCTCATTGCCGGGCCGGACGTGTATATTTGCGATGAATGCGTTGCCCTGTGCAACGACATCATGGCTCAGGAGCATGTCCAGGAGGAATTCGAGGACGGCAGGCTCCTGCCCCCGCAGGAGATCAAGGCCCTGCTCGAACAGTACGTCATCGGACAGGAGCAGGCCAAGAAGATCCTCTCCGTGGCCGTCCACAACCACTATAAGCGCGTGTTCTACGCTTCTTCCGCCACCAAGGAGGACGTGGAGCTCGACAAGTCCAACATTCTGCTCATCGGACCCACGGGATCGGGCAAGACCCTGCTTGCCCAGACCCTGGCCCGGGTGCTCAAGGTTCCCTTCGCCATCGCCGACGCCACCACCCTCACCGAGGCCGGGTATGTGGGCGAGGACGTGGAGAACATCCTTGTGCAGCTTTTGCAGAACGCGGACTACGATATCGAGGCCGCCTCGCGCGGCATCATCTATATCGACGAGATCGACAAGATCTCCCGCAAGGGCGACAGCCCCTCCATCACCCGCGACGTTTCGGGCGAGGGCGTGCAGCAGGCGCTGTTGAAGATCATCGAGGGAACCCAGGCGAACATTCCTCCCAAGGGCGGGCGCAAGCATCCCCAGCAGGAGTTCATCCGCATGGACACCTCCAACATCCTCTTCATCCTCGGAGGCGCGTTCATCGGTCTGGAGGGCATCGTGCTGCAGCGCAAGCAGGGGTCGGCCATGGGCTTCGGCGCCCAGGTGGATGCGAAGCTCAAGGCCACCACGGGCGAACTGCTGGCGGGCGTCGAACCCAACGATCTGGTCAAGTTCGGCCTGATCCCCGAGTTCGTGGGCCGTATTCCCGTGATCACCGCGCTGGAGGAACTCACCGAGGACGACCTCGTGCGCATTCTGGTGGAGCCGCGCAACGCCCTGAGCAAGCAGTACAAGAAACTGTTCAGCCTGGACGACGTGAATCTGCGCTTTACGGAGAACGCCTTGCGGGCCATTGCCAAGCGGGCCATCGAACGCAAGACCGGTGCGCGAGGACTGCGTAACGTGCTCGAAAGCGTGATGCTGGAGATCATGTACCAGTTGCCGTCCCTCTCGGGCGTCAAGGAATGCGTGATCAACGAGGCTGTGGTGGAGAAGAAGGTGGACCCCTTGCTGATTTACCAGCAGGAAGTGAAGAGCGCCTGATGTCGGCGAGCTGCCGGACTTCCGGCAATTGACATCCTGCGTTCCGGTATTAGTTGAAATGAACTCCGCTCCGATTCCCGGAGCGGATGTTTATGCCTTACGGAGGAACGCATGCCGAGATTCGGTTTCGACCCGAAAGATTCCCCCATTGATTTCGTCACCTTGCCCATGATGAGTCTGCGCGAGGTGGTCATGTTTCCGAGGTCCATCGTGCCCCTGTTCGTGGGACGTGAGGCTTCGGTCAAGGCCATCGAGAGCGCGCTGGCTAATTTCGACAAAAAAATCTTTCTCGTGACCCAGAAGACTCCCGAGAAGGAAAAACCGCAGTCCGAGGACCTCTACGAGGTCGGCACGGTGAGCCGGATTCTCCAGATGCTGCGCCTGCCCGACGGGACCATCAAAGTGCTCTTCGAGGGACTCTGGCGCGGGCGCTGGGACCCCACCACCAACGTCATTTCCCCGGACGACGAATATCCCATGGCCCACGTGGAGCGCGTCACCGAGCGCCAGGACGAGGGTCCCGAGGTCAAGGCGCTGGTCCGGGCCGTGCAGGAAGCTCTGGAAGCCTACGGCGAGGCCAACAAGAAGGTGGCCCCCGAGGCTGTCTCCGCCCTGGCGGGCATTGCCGAGGCCGGGCAACTGGCCGATTCCGTGATGCCGCACCTGAAAGTGGACTTCCGCAAGAAACAAGAAGTGCTGGAGTTGCTCCATCCCTATGAGCGCCTGGAACGGGCCTATGAACTGCTGCTCGGCGAGGTGGAGATCGCCACCATCGAGAAGCGGGTCAAGGGCCGGGTCAAGGACCAGATGGAGAAAAACCAGCGCGACTACTATCTCAACGAGCAGATCAAGGCCATCAACAAGGAGATGGGCCGCGAGGACGACCCGGTGGCCGAAGCGGCCGACCTGGAGAAGCGCCTGCTCGAAAAGAAGATGAACGACGAGAACCGCGAACGGGTGCTCCGGGAGGTCAAGAAACTCCGGACCATGCAGCCCAGTTCCGCAGAATACACGGTGCTGCGCAACTATGTGGACTGGGTCCTGGATCTGCCCTGGGGTGAGATCAAGGAGACCCACATCTCCATCGACAAGGCGCGGACCGTGCTCGACGAGGACCATTACGGCCTGGAAAAGCCCAAGGAGCGCATCCTGGAATATCTGGCCGTGCAGAACCTCGTGGAGACCATGAAGGGACCGATCCTCTGTCTCGTGGGTCCTCCGGGCGTGGGCAAGACCTCCATTGCCCGTTCCATTGCCCGGGCCACGGATCGCGAGTTCATCCGCCTTTCCCTGGGCGGCGTGCGCGACGAGGCCGAAATCCGGGGCCACCGGCGTACCTACGTGGGCGCGCTGCCCGGCAAGATCATCCAGTCCCTGCGACGTTGCAAGTTCAACAACCCCGTGCTCTGCCTGGACGAAGTGGACAAGATGAGCACCGATTTCCGGGGCGACCCGTCCTCGGCGCTGCTGGAGGTCCTGGACCCGGAGCAGAACGGAACCTTCAACGACCATTATCTGGATCTGGACTACGACCTTTCCAAGGTCTTCTTCATCACCACGGCCAACACCCTGGACTCCATTCCGCTGCCCTTGCAGGACCGCATGGAGATCATCCGGCTGCCCGGCTACCTGGAAACCGAGAAGCGCGAGATCGGCCGCCGGTTCCTGATGTCCAAGCAACTGGAACAGCACGGCCTCAAGCAGGGCAATCTGGAGCTGGAGGATGAGGCCCTGGTGCAGTTGATCCGCACCTATACCCGCGAGGCGGGCGTGCGCAACCTGGAGCGGGAGATCGCGGCCATCTGCCGCAAGACCGCCATGCGCATCGTGGAGGCCGACGACCGGGACATGAAGGTCGTTGTGGACTCCTCCCAGCTGGAAGCCTTCCTGGGCGTGCCCAAGTATCGCCACGGCGAACGCGAGGAAAGCGCGCAGGTGGGCGTGGCCACGGGCCTGGCCTGGACCCAGATGGGCGGCGAACTGCTCGTGGTCGAGACCGCACTGATGCCCGGCAAGGGTAAAGTGGTCATCACCGGCAAGCTCGGCGACGTGATGCAGGAATCGGCCAAGGCGGCCATCTCCTACCTGCGCTCGCGTTCGGATGTCTTCGGCCTGAAGCGCGATTTCCACCAGGAGGTGGACATCCACGTCCACGTGCCCGAGGGGGCCACGCCCAAGGACGGACCGTCCGCGGGCATCACTCTGGCCACCTCCGTTGTCTCGGCCCTGCTGAACATCCCGGTGCGCCACGATCTGGCCATGACCGGTGAGATCACGCTCCGAGGCCGCGTGCTGCCCATCGGCGGACTGCGCGAGAAGCTGCTCGCGGCGCATCGTGGGCTGATCCGCACGGTGCTGATTCCCAAGGACAACGAAAAGGACCTCAAGGACGTGCCTTCGGAAATCAAGGATGCCCTGACCATCGTGCCAGTGGAGCATATGGACGAGGTCCTGGAGCGCGCCCTGGAGTGCGACAGCGCGGCCACGATCTTCTGCGGACGCGACGAGCCTTCCGAACCCATCGCCAACCTGCTGCTCAAGGAGCAACGGCCCGGCAGGACGCACTGACTGCGCGGAAAGAAATGAAACGACAGAGGCCCGGAGGAGACTCCGGGCCTTTTTTGCGTTTTGCGGGCGGTGGGTCCGGATCTGTGCCCGGGGAAGAGCGAGGCCGGGGGGCGGCGGCCAGAGCTCAGATCTGCCGGTCCAGCCTGGGGGCGTCCGCGAGCAGGGTTGCGGCGGAAGTCGGTTGCGCGGTTTGGCGGGAGTAGCCTTCGGATGCGTTGAAGGACCGTGTTTTGCCCGTGCCTCCGGTGGTGGCGACAGTGGTGGCGGCCGAGGTGGCGTTTGTTGCCGTGCCGGTTCCCCCGCCGGTCGCGGTCGCCGCTGTCGCGTCCATGGTCATGGCCACTGCCAGATACGCGGACGCCGCATTGCTCAGGGGCGAGGCCAGTGTACCCGGCCCCTTCACGCCCTTGTCCGGGGGCAGAGTGGCCTGGGCGATGCGTTCTTGCACAAGGAACGGCGACTCGCCGGTGATTTCTTCCTGTTGCTTTTCCTTCCGCTTCAGGGGCAGTTTGCGCGTGGTGGCGGCCAGACTGCGTCGCGGGCGTTCCCCCGTGATTTTGGCGATCTCGTTTTCCACTTCGCGGATGCGACCGCGCTGCTCCTCGTCCGGCTGTCCTTTGGATTCGGAAAGCAGGTCCGTGAGCATGTCCTTGAGCTGCTCAACCTTTTGTTTTTCCTCTTCGCTGAGCTGCCGGCGCATGCCGGGCAGTCCGGAGCCGGTCGCGCCGACGCCGGAAGTGCTCAGTCCGGTCGAACTGGTATCGATGCTGGTCATTTGTTCCTCCGGAAAAAAGTTCCGCCCTGAAATCGCAGCAAGAACAATGCCTGTTCAAAAGGTTTCTTACGTTATTTTGATGGATGGGGGGGCTGCGGTGAGGAAAACGTTCTCTTCGGAATTTTCAACGTTGGCTCTTTGCTTGCGAAGCGGAAAGGCCATGCGCCGAAGGCGCAAAAGAGGGAGGCAAGGGGGAGGGCTCCTTGCCCGCCAGAGGCGAAATCAGCTGATGATCGCCGCGAAGCGGCTTTGAAGGCCTGGTTTTTTTTCAGGGAGGAGTGGATATGGAATTCTGAAAAAAAGCGGGAAGATTTCTCTTCCCGCCTGGTTGGAAACGTGTGCCGGTCGGTCTATGGGGTGGCCTGGAGATCGAGCCTGGGTGTGATGTTGTGGGCTATCCAGCCCGCATCCCACCACTCGCGCGGCTGCACGGGCAGACCCGACACGAGCATGCCGAAATGCAGGTGGTCGCCGCCGGCCAGTCCGGTGGTTCCGGAAAGGCCGATGAGTTCGCCCTTGTTCACGTAGTCGCCCAGGTTCACGTCGATGCGGCTGAGGTGGGCGTAGATGCTTTGCAGGCCCAGGCCGTGGTCGATGATCACGCATTCGCCGTAGATGCCCAGGAATTCGGCGAACACGACCTTGCCGTCGTTGGCCGCCGCGATGGGGCTGTTCTGATGGTTGGCGAGGTCCACACCCAGGTGGGTCTGGTTGTCCACGACCGTGCCGTTGTAATAGTAGTCGCGATTGTCGCCGAAGTTGGCCGTGGTGGCGCCGGGCGAGCGCAGGAACACTCCCTTCCAGAGAGGGGCGGGCGCGGTTTCCAGGCCGATGTCGCGCAGTTGGGCACGGTTCTGTCGGCGCAGTTCGTTGTTGATTTTGATGTAGCGGCCCAGGGGGTCGGTTTCCGGATCATTGGGGAAAACGCGCTTGAAGAGCTCGCCCTTGCTGACCAGGAAGCTTTCGGGGAGATTCAGCCGGTCCTGCCGGAATTTTTTGGCATTGGCATTGTGGGGCAGGGCACGGGTGGTTTTGTTCCCGGCGAGGTCCACGGCCCGGAGCGTGGGGGTGAAGTTCGCTGGGGCCACGTCCCAGGGCATGCCGAAGAGGCAGAGATAGGTTCCGTTCTCCTGCCGGTAGGCCGGGAAGAAAAGGTCGCCGACCTCGATGCCGCATTCGCGCAGGTCCTCGCTGACCTCGAAGGCGACCAGTCCGCTGCCGCCCTGGTTCACGTTCACCCGTGAGCTGAGCAGGTTGATACGCGGGGTCTTGGTATCCAGAATCAGGGTCACGCGGGTTTCCTTGGAGCCGGAAAAGAGGAAAAATCCGTGGTCCTCGGCTCGGGCCGCGACCTCGATGGGGCCGTCCGCAAGGGGTTGTCCCTGGATCTGGATGTTTTCCTGGTGGCTGCGCAGGGCCGAGGGGAACGATTTGTCCACGCTGAAGCGGTTCTTGCCGTCCTGCAGCACGCGGACGCTGAGGCTTTTGAGGCCGACGCCCTCGTCCAGGGCCGTGACCGCGATCACGGAATCCGCATTGAGGTAGCCCTGCTCCGGCGCAATGGTCAGGGCGGGCGGTGTGGTGTCGCGCAGGACGTACCAAGCTGCGACGCCGAGGGCGGCCAGCAGCAGAACCAGAATAATCATCCGTCCGTATTTCTTGACGGGCTTGCGATCGAGTGTCGTCATGCTCACTCCCGTTTGTGTGATCTAGAATTTGTCTACATTCAAAAAAAGGTGGGGACAAGCCCGCGAGGGGGGCGAATTGGAAAAAGAATGCCGCAGGCATTTCCGGAGGGCCGCGAAAAGCGTCGTAATCAGGATCAGGCGTCGCTGTTGAGAAGCTCGAGCAGTTGGATGGTCAGCTTGAGGAAATCCGCCTCGGTGATGATGCCCACGAGCTTGCCTTTTTCCACCACGGGCAGGCAGCCGTATTTGTGGTTCAGCAGAACGCCGGCGGCGTCCTTCAGATTTTCCTCGGGGGAGATGGATTTCAGGTCGGTGCGCATGATTTCCCGGATGGGGATGCCGGAGTCGATTTCGCGCTGGGTTTCCGGATCCACTTCGGCCAAATGGGAAATGGTGGCCGAAAGCAGGTCACGGTGGGTGATCAGACCGATGAAGGTGTTGCTGGACGAAACAATGGGCACGTGGCGGATGCGTTGCATTTCCATGAGCTCACGCGCACTGTGCAGGGTGTCCGTTTCCCTGAGGGCGTAGACCGGGGAGGACATCACGTCTTTGACTTTCATCACGTCTTCACCTTAAATCCGTTGTAATTATTAAATAAAAGGATTCCACACTTGTTTGGCTTTGTCAATGGATATTTGCTCGGAATGGGGCGTGTCGGTTGACTTGCCTTCGAAAATCTGGTCATCCATCCGCCTGGAATGTGTTTGAAACTGGGGGAGGGAAATTGCGGGTCGATCCGAAACGAACCAGGGAGCGGATGGTGCGGGAGCAACTGGAGGCACGGGGCGTGAGCGACCCGGCCGTGCTCGCGGCCATGCGCGAAATTCCCCGCCATCTTTTTGTGGAGGAGGCCCTGGGGGCCAAGGCCTATCTGGATTGCCCCCTGCCCATCGGCGAAGGCCAGACCATTTCACAGCCCTACGTGGTGGCGCTGATGTCGGAAGTGCTTCAGGTCCGGCCCGGCATGAAGGTCCTGGAGATCGGAACGGGGTCGGGATATCAGGCTACGGTCCTTGCCCGCCTGGGCGCCGATGTTTATACTGTGGAGAGGATCAAGTCGCTCTTTTTCGCCGCGCGGCAGCGTTTTTTGGACATGCGTCTGTTCAACGTCCGCTGCAAGCTGGACGACGGCACGCTGGGCTGGCCGGACGAGGCGCCCTTTGAGCGTATCATGGTCACGGCGGGAGGGCCGGGCGTGCCCGAGCCGCTGCTGGACCAACTCGGCGACCCGGGGCGGCTGGTCATTCCCGTGGGCACGGCGCGCGGCAGCCAGACGCTGCTGCTGGTGGAGAAGCGGGACGGCGAAGTGCTCCGGACAAACCTCGGCGGCGTGAGCTTCGTGGACCTCGTGGGCGTCCACGGCTGGTAGACGCGGATTTCAAAGAACCCCGCCGCGAGCGGGCAAGGAGTATACATCATGGGTTCGTGTTCTTCTGGTTCCTGTCCCTCCGGGGGCCAGGACGGCGGCAGCGCCAAACTCAAGATTCAGGACGGGTTGATCTCCTCGACCCTGGCCAAGATCAAATACAAACTGTTCATCATGTCCGGCAAGGGCGGAGTGGGCAAGAGTTCCATTTCCGTGAACCTCGCGGCGGCCCTGGCCCAAAAGGGTTTCAAGGTCGGGCTCATGGACGTGGACATCCACGGCCCGAGCGTGCCTACCCTGCTGGGCCTCAAGGGGCTGTTGGACGTGGACAGGGGATCCCTGATCATGCCCAAGGCCTATTCCGAGAACCTGCACGTGGTCTCCATGGAGTCCCTGCTCAAGGATCCGGACCAGGCCGTGCTTTGGCGCGGTCCCATGAAGACCTCCGCCATCCGCCAGTTCATCTCGGATGTGCAGTGGGGCGAGCTCGACTTTCTGGTCGTTGATTCGCCTCCGGGCACGGGCGACGAGCCCATGACCGTGCTGAAGACCATTCCCGAGGCGCTCTGCGTGGTCGTGACCACGCCGCAGGAGGTCTCCCTGGCCGACGTGCGCAAGTCCATCAATTTTCTCCAGTATGCCAAGGCCAACATTCTCGGTGTGGTGGAGAACATGAGCGGCCTGATCTGTCCGCACTGTCATGAGCGCATCGACCTGTTCAAGCGCGGCGGCGGAAAGGATCTGGCCGAGAAGTACGGTCTGGAATTTCTGGGGGCGGTTCCCCTGGACCCCGCCACGGTGGTGGCGGGCGATCTCGGTACGCCGGTGGTCCTGCTGGACGAGGACACCCCGGCCAAGACCGCGCTGCTGGAGCTTGGCGACCGCGTCGCGGACGCGGCCTTCAAGAGCCTCGAAGCCGCCAGCTCGGTCCACAATTAGAACGCGCGCCGAGGCCCGTTCCGGGCCCGCGGCCGTTGTTCTCCCCGTTTCCGGACCGGACCCCTGCTGTCCGGTTCGGGGCGGCGCACCAGAAGGAGCCTTGCGGATGTTCAATCTGCCCAACTCGCTGACCCTGGCCCGTGTGGCGGCCGTTCCGCTGATCGTGCTGTTGATGTATTTTCCGGGAGCGGTCACTGCCTGGCTCGCCATGCTGGTGTTCATCGCCGCCTGCGTCACGGACATGCTCGACGGAATGCTCGCGAGGCGGCGGAGCGAGGTCACGAGCATGGGCAAATTTCTCGACCCGCTGGCCGACAAGCTGCTGATCTGCTCGGTGCTGGTCATGCTCGTGCAGCAGGGGCGCGCTCCGGCCTGGGTGGTCATTTTGATCATTGGCCGGGAACTGGCCGTGACGGGCATGCGCGCCATCGCGTCGGAGCGCGGACTGGTCGTGGCTGCGGACAAATTCGGCAAGCTCAAGACCGTGTTGCAGATCATGGCTCTGGTCCCCCTGATCTATGGCCGGGAGCTTCTGGGCCTGGATCTGCCCGTGATCGGGACGGTTCTGCTCTATGCGGCCTTGGTTTTGACCGTGTTTTCCGGCTGGAACTATCTGTACAACTTCTATACAAACCTGCTACATGGTCAGGAAAGGGACGGCTGATAAGTCTTTATCCGGGCAGGCGCCTATGCAGGAAACCAAGAGCGTGAACCGCGTCATCCGCATCACTAATTGCCTGAAGACGATTCTTGAGCTCGAACCCGAGCTCCGGAAGCTCGACCTCGGCGCCAGTCTGCTGGACGAGTTCGACTTTCTGAAGCGTTTTCTGGAAAAGGTGGACCATATGCAGCTCTCCGAAGACGAGGTGGAGCGGATCGAGCGCGCCACGTCCAAATTTCTTGAGGAACTCCGACTGCCGTTTGCGCAGGTCATGGAAAAGCGATCCGGCTCCGACCGTTTGCAGTGAGGTGACATGTTTGGACGCCGGGTCATCGTCGGGTTGCTGGTGCTCCTCAACCTCTACCTCCTGCTGGGGTTGGTCTGGGGAGAGCGGGGCGCTCTGTCATATCTGGATTTGCGGAACCGCTACCAAAGCCTGCGGGCCGAGGTGGAGCGGCTGGAAACGAGCAGCCGGGACCTGAGCGTGGAGATCATGCGCCTGGAGACCGATGCGGACTATCAGGAGCGCATGATCCGGGAGCGTATGAACTACGTGCGGAAAAACGAGGTGCTCTACGTGTTTCCGCAGGGCGTCGAAACCGCTGGAGAGGGCCGGGATGCAACAAAAGATTGAGTGGTTCCAAGAAGTATTGAGCCTGGAGCCCGGCTCCCGGGTGTTCTTTCCGCTGGCCCGGCTCTTCGTGCAGGTCGGCGAGTCCGAGAACGCCGTGGCCACCCTGAAATCCGGCCTGGACAGGCATCCCGAATACCTTGAGGCGCGGATGCTCCTGGTGCAGTTGCTTTCCGACCTGGGACGCTCCGACGAAGCTCTGGAACAGTCCCGGAAGGTCGTGGAGGCCCTGGGAGGCTATCCTTCCTTCTGGAAGCTCTGGGCCCAGGGACAGCCACATGAAAACCGAGATTTCGCCGTGTTTCTGATGCTCGTGGCCTCCTGGCTTCAGGACCGGCCCGTGCATTGGACCGACATCATGCTCGAAGGCGTGAACTCCCTTTCCGAAAAGCTCGTGGGGCCGCTGCCCGAGCCGGTTGTCCGCCCGACCCCGACGGAATCCCCGGTGCGCCCCGTTCTTTTCGAGGGCGCGGCGACGCGCAAGGCCGAAAGCGTCGGTGGCAGCCTGCGCACCAAGACCATGGCCGATCTGCTGGCCGCCCAAGGCGACTATCAGGGGGCGCAGGACATCTATCGCGAACTCTGGTCCCGCGCGTCCGGCCAGGACAAGGACGAGCTTGCCGGGCGCATCCGCGAGATGGAGGCGGGCATTGTGGAACGGCAGTCCTCTCCGCAGCCGGAAACCGAGCCGGAGGAGGATGTCTTCAGCCAGCACGCCAAGAACCGTCTGATCAGCGCTCTTGAGACGCTGGCCGCCCGTTTCGAGGCCAGAGTGCGCCGCCAGAACGCCGGCTGATCCTCTTTATCGAACCATTCGCACCGCGCGCTCAGTGCAGTTGCGGTGAAAACTCCTGTCGAGGCGATTGGAATTGAGCCCGAAACATCTTTTGCTTTTGCTGTTGCTGGTGGTGCTGGCCACGTCCTGCTCCACTCTGGACGAAGGCTGGCAGGGAACCAAGGAGGCCGTCCACGGTGTGGGCCGGTTTGTGAATCCCAATCCCGAGGTGAACCTCGACGCCTACCAGTTCGAGAACCCCAACCAGGAAAAGCTGGCCCGGCTGATGACGCCCGTGGACGGGCCGCTCAAGTCCATGATCCGCTATGTCTCGGACCGGGATTCCTATCCCGACCAGAAGTGGATCGACCTGCTCTTCATCCGCTACCCCTGGATCCACAGCCTGATCGTGGTGGACAAGGACGGTTGGATGCTGGACCGGATTCCGGACGAGCCACTCAAACGCATCAGCGATCCCCTGGTCTACGAAGCCAACTGGCGCACGACGTTTTTGCAGACCGTGGTGGATTATCCCGAACTCGGGCCGGAACTCTACGTGGGCACGCCGTATTTCAAGGACGCGGATTTCGCCGGGCTGATTCTCGTCAGCGTGGATCCGCGAACCCTGCTGAGCTTTTGCCCGCAGCAGGAGGAACTCGTGCTGCTCCAGCCGGGAGGCGGAGCCTGGACCATGAACCACAACCTGGATACCGGCCCGCTTAAGGATTTGCCCTGGAAAGAGATCCTGAAGGAAGACGTGGCCGGGGAGGTGGATGCGGGCGATCAGCGCTGGGTCTGGATTGTGCGCTATGTGGGGAGCGACCCGTACATCTACGCCACCACCTGCGTGGAGCAGAAACGCGAATCGAGCGGCTGGCTGCCGTTCTTCTAACCTGGATTGTTTCAAAGACGGGGCAGCATGTCGATCCGCTCGACCGATCCACAACTCTCAAGGGAGGCTGAAATGCCGCAACAGATAACCGTCACGGAACACCTGTTGTACAGTCAGTCCCAGGTCAAGGCCACGGGTCGTTTCACCCTGCTCTTGAACGAACTGATCATGTCGGCCAAGATCATCACCCGCCAGGTGAACAAGGCCGGGCTGGTGGACGTTCTGGGGTTTACCGGGGACATCAATGTCCAGGGCGAAAAGGTCAAGAAGCTGGATGAATACGCCAACAGCATCCTGATCCACCGCCTGTCCAAGGCCGGGGTGCTCTGTGCCATGGCCTCGGAGGAGAATGCCGACATCATTGGCATTCCGCGTGGCTACCCCACGGGCGAATATATTCTGATCTTCGATCCGCTGGACGGCTCGTCGAACATCGACGTGAACGTGAACATCGGCACGATTTTTTCCATCTACCGCCGCAAGAGTCCCGCCGATTCGGAGATCATGCACAGCGACGTGCTCCAGAGAGGCGCGGAACAGGTGGCCGCCGGATACATCATGTACGGCACTTCCACCATGCTCGTGCTGACCACGGGCGAGGGTGTGCATGGCTTCACCCTGGATCCGGGCGTGGGCGAGTTTCTGCTCTCCCACCCGAACATCCGCATCCCGGAGCAGGGCAAGATTTATTCGGTGAACGAGGGCTACGAACTCTACTGGGACGAACCCACGCGCAAGGCCGTGCGTTACTTCAAGGGCACGGACAACGCCATCAAGCGGCCCTTCAGCCTGCGCTACATCGGCTCCCTTGTGGCCGATTTCCATCGCAATCTGATCTACGGGGGGGTATTCCTCTATCCGGCGGACCACCGCGACCCGGCCAAGCCGCGTGGCAAGCTCCGGCTGATGTGCGAGGCCAACCCCATGTCCATGATTGTGGAACAGGCGGGCGGTCTGGCCACGGACGGCGTGCGTCGCATCCTGGATATCGATCCCGACCATCTGCACCAGCGGGTGCCGTTGTTCATCGGCTCGCGCAACGATGTGCTCAAGATCATGGAAATCCTCAAGGGCGACTGACCGGACCACCATGCTCTGCCTGGGAATCGAGACCTCCTGCGACGAAACAGCGGTCGCCCTGGTGCGCGACGGCCGTCTGTTGGGACAGCGGCTGGCCTCGCAGGTGGACGTGCATGCGCTTTTTGGCGGGGTCGTGCCAGAGATTGCCTCCCGCGAGCACCTGCGTGTGCTGCCCGGTTTGTACCGTGCCCTTTTGGCGGACACCGGGGTCCGCCCGGAGGAAATTTCCTGCATCGCGGTATCCCGGGGGCCCGGTCTGCTCGGCGCGCTGCTCATCGGGCTTTCCTTTGCCAAGGGGCTGAGCCTGGCCACGGGCGCGCCGCTCGTGGGCGTGAATCATCTCCATGCGCACCTGCTGGCCGCCGGACTGGAGCGGGAGATTCCCTTTCCCGCCCTGGGCCTGCTCGTTTCGGGCGGGCATACGCACACCTATGCGGTGCGCTCGGACCACGATTTTCAGCTCCTGGGGCGCACCCTGGACGACGCCGCGGGCGAGGCCTTTGACAAGGCGGCCAAGCGGCTCAATCTGCCCTATCCGGGCGGGCGGCTCATCGACGACCTGGCCCGCGAGGCCGAACCGGACCAGAGCATGTTTCCCCGCGCGTTCATCGACAACGACAGTCTGGACTTCAGCTTCAGCGGTTTGAAGACCGCTGTGGTCAACCATGTGGACGCCCGTCCGCACCTGGCGTTGCCCTCCCTGGCCGGGCCGGAGGCGCTGGCCCCGGAAGTGCGCGACGAACTGGCCGTGATCTGCGCCTCGTTCAACTGGAGCGTGGCCGACACCCTGCGTATCAAGACGGAACGGGCACTGAAGCACGTACCAGAGGCGCGGGCCCTGATTGTTGCCGGAGGGGTG
>JBFWMD010000054.1:0-26178 GCA_050251775.1 Desulfovibrio sp. | reverse complement strand
TGTGCTCTTCCGATCTATGAACTTTCAGCTTCAAGTGCGGCCCGCAATAGCGGCATTGATTACCCCCGACCGCTCAAGGCGGTGTCGGAAATAGTGGGCAGAGTCCGCGATGGAATTCCTCTGAGAAGGGAAGCTAAAGCCATTCGCAAGATGTATGCGGAGTTTATCAAAAAACAATGGACTGCGGGGCTTTGGACCAACGGTCAGCAGCGCGATTACCATATCCTTGCTTCTTTGCAAAGAATAAAACGCAACGTCGTCAAGGATCGGATCGTTTTTGCCGGAGAGTCGCGTAAGACGTTTTGGAAGATGTCCACCATCGAGAACCGGGAAGGACATATCAGCAAGCACGATCAACAAAAAATCCTGGGCAAGCTCTTTTGCATCCGAGCTGCGGTGAACGAGCGGGTCAACGAGGCGGTCAAGAATCTCGATAACTGCCAGGGGCAATTCCGAAGATCGCAGGAACCCGTTTTGACCCTGGACACGCCCAAACCCTGCATGGAACGCAGGCGGGAGCAGCGCCTCTATTCGGCGCACATGTCGGACAAGTGCAGGCATATCTGGAGCGACCTGAATCGCCTTTGGGGTTGGTGTCGGAAGGGTGCTCTTCCGTGGGATGAACCCATTCTGCAACATCTTTGGGAACATGGCCGTTCGTCGAAATGGAGCATGCTCAGAGACACAACGTTGAAACGGCGTGATCATGAAAAAGAAGACAAAGGAGAACAAGATGAGCATATCAGCCCGTTTAATGATGTTTATTTCATAAATTCTTCTTATTTCATGCCGGATCGACCGGATATGCTCGACCTGATCGGCCATGAAGTGGCACATACGTATGTCAATCTGATTCTCGACCATCTTTCACCGCAAAAACTTTCACAGGATCCCAGCCCCTTTGGAAAACTGGTGCGGAACATCCTGCCTGTGCTGCAAAATTATGAATGCTATCTGAAAACCCCGGCAGCCCCGTTTGCGCGCGAGTTGCTCATGGATCTGTTGGCAGCCAGCGTGCAAGGCCCCTCCTATCTGTATGCGCTCGCCATGGACATGTTAGGGAACGATCTCGCGTCCATGTTTCGATTTGGTACGGATGACTTCGTGGATCTGGATCTGCGGGATTATTTACGTGGGGCCATGAACAACACCGACATTGTACCGGACTGGTATCTGCGGCTTGAACTGCTATGCTGTTGGATAGAAGAACTTAGTTATGTGTATCCTGAGGGAAGCCCTGCACAAATATTAGCCAATTATCTCGTAGGCGGAGTCCGAGGCGTCTTGGAAAGCACGTTGCAATATTTGAAATGCATTACACCATTTGAAAGCTTTCCTGCAGAGAATTGGAGGAGTCTTGCACATAAATTAAAAATAAAATTACGTTATTCAATGGCGCTAACTAAAGTTGTCAGTTTTTGGCGCAGCAGTCAGCAAGAACGCTACGGGGACAAATGGTACAGCAACAAGCAGTGCCCGCTAAATGGAAATTGCTCCTCAATTCTGCCGCAATTGCATGACTCGGCGCGTACATTACTCATGGACTTTGCCGTAGAGAACAATTTGGCGGAAGTCTTAAGCAATCAAGGCAAGGTAAAATCTATAAAATCAGTTGGGGAAAAAAAGGAGTTGGTATTGCAAGCGGGGGGACTGTTTGAGCGATTGAACGATGTCCCTTGGCAAATGGGCATGCTGCTCGCCTTGAATAATAACAATGCAAAAGCATTGTGTCGTGAGTCCGCACCACAAAAAAAGATAATGTATAAATTGGTTGAGGAGATTACCGCAGCACGCAGCCGCTATGTATATGCTCTAGAGATTCAGTTGGCCATAAATGAATCTCCGTTTATCTGTCTGGAGAATATACAACGAATTGTGAATCACGAAGATAAGCTGGGAACATATAGGTCTAATGCGTCTGATCTCATAAAGCATAATATCGAACGCCGGAAGTCGCAACACGAAAGAGATGGCGAGCATTCAAGGAATTCCGTCAAAAAGGCGGTGGATTTTTTAAAAGGGGATGGCCGCGAATGGCTCGCTGACTATCCAATACTCCAAAAATATATCGATTCTGCCCTTGAAAAACATCAATGGAACAAGGGGAGTCAGATCATCAAGGCCATGCTTCCAGCGCATCCAACTGCGAATGGCAACGCAGAAAACCGCCAGGAAATCGTGCCGCCGATGCTGATCGGTCGTATTATTCTGGCTTCGATCAACAAGGTCATCGACCCCAAGCCAGAAGTTCAATGTAGTCTCGCTAACAATAAAAATAGACAGTTGGTATCGAAGTTCCTGGAGCCTCATGCTGGAGAAGCCAAAGCTGATTGGAGCCGCGGACAGACTTCCCCTTACGATAGCGTGAGCCTGCTAGGCAGGTATGATAATTTTATAATGACACCCATGGACCGTTGTCCTCACAAACTTCCTGTGTTTTTCAAGCCGAAATCGGCCAGAGCGACAGCAAGCGAGGAGCGTTTCCTGTCGTTTTATTCCCGCTGGGAAATTGGAATTCCCATTCGGCTGGGTGAGAAGTCCTGGGACGAAGTGAACAAGCCGGAAAAGCTGGTGGCGGTTCTTTCGATTTGTCTTACGGCCAGCTCAAGCCGGTTGGTCTTCGTGAGCCAATTGTTGGATAAATTGAGGCAAACTCCGGATCCGGACGCTGCGGGAAACGGGTGGCGAGAGCTGCGCCTGCTGCAAAAGTCCATGATCGAAAACGACGCCCAGATGCTACTTATGGACGGCTCGGAGGACTTGATCATTTTGTTTTATGAAGGAGCACCGGAGGAGGGCGCTACTGCCGACACACATATAGAAGAGCGTGTGCAGCATATTTTTAACGTGCAGAGGGTCATTTACAATGATTTCCTTGTAGCTCGGACAGAATTGGCGTTTACGTTGTTGGCCTTGAGGGCTCTGCACGGGAAGAAACTGTCTCTGCGTGTGGCGTACCGGGAGCGGGATGAAAGCAGCACTCTTCCCGGCATTAAACTGGATAAAGATTTAAATGCCGTCGATACCATTGAGCATAAGATCGGAAAAAAACTTGAAGACGAAACTAAAAACGTAAATAGCGTATTTTTCGGTTGGCAAAGTTTCGTGGCCCATACTCCGGGGAGGCTGGATGGTGTCATCACTCTTTATCCTAATTCGAAAAAGTCTTCCTCGAATAACAAGACCTGTTATGAAAATTCGATTCTTCCGCTGTTCTCAGGGTGTAAAGTGGACCGAGTGCAGACCGACGTGTGTCAGCTTGTCGACTCCGGGAGTGAAAAAATTTAAGTGCCAGCCCGCGCCAGCCGCCTCGCAAAATCAACGGCCAACCGGACAGATGTCTGGTTGGCCGTATTGATGATCAAGGCATGGTCGGGGCGGAGGGATTTGAACCCCCGGCATCCTGCTCCCAAAGCAGGCGCGCTACCGGTCTGCGCCACGCCCCGACGCGGACGCTACTGATACGGAAAATGTTCCGGCTTGGCAACTGTCGCAATGGGACCGCGTGACTGGAAAAGATTTACTCCCAGACGCCGGCGATGTCCGCACCGCAGCGTCCGCATTTTCCGTCGCGGATATCGTTGAGCGCCACGCTGAATCCGACGCGTTCCAGGAGCCGCGCCCCGCAGGCCGGGCAGTCCGTGTTGTCGGACTCGTGTCCGGGCACATTGCCGATGTAGACGTGGCGCAGCCCGGCGCGCTTTCCCGCCTCCAGGGCGCGTTCCAGCGTGGGCACAGGCGTGGGCGGCGTTTCGGCCATGCGGTATTGCGGATGGAAGCGGGAGACGTGCCAGGGCGTGTTTTCGCCCAGCTCCCGGGCGATGAATTCCGCGATCCGCACCAGTTCCTGAGGCGAGTCGTTCCAGCCTGGAATGACCAGAGTCGTGATTTCCAGCCACCAGCCCAGCCCGCGCATGGTCTTCAGGTTTTCCAACACTGGCTCCAGCCGGGCGCCACAAAGCTCCCGGTAGAATTGTTCCGTAAAGGCCTTCAGGTCGATGTTCGCCGCGTGGACCAGCGGCCCGAGCCGTTCCAGGCAGCCGGGGCTCTGGAATCCGTTGGAGACGAGGATGTTCCGCAGCCCGGAGCGCATGGCCTCCTCGGCGGTCTCGCGCAGGAACTCGAAAAAGATTGTGGGCTCGGAATAGGTATAGGAGACGGAACGGGCCTGATTGCGAAGCGCGGCGGTGACCAGCTCTTCGGGAGTGGCGTTGCGCCCCGGAACGCCTCCGCCGTTGCGCGGGGTCTGGGAGAGGGTGTCGTTCTGACAGAAGGCACAGGAAAAATTGCAGCCCGCCGTGCCGAAGGAGAAGGTGCGCGTCCCCGGCAGAAAGTGGTAGAGCGGCTTTTTTTCCACCGGGTCGAGGTTCAGGGCCGCGACCTTGCCGTAAACAAGGGAGAAGAGTGCGCCTCCCCGGTTCTGTCGTACGCCGCAAAGGCCAGTTTCCCCTTCGGGGATGACGCAGTATTGACGGCACAGACGGCAATGAACACGGTTTTCGCTGAGGGCTTCCCAGAGTTCGGCTCGACGCATGATCCACCTCCCTGTCCTTCACTTCTACGGCAACCAGGGGAAAAAGTGAACCTTATCCAGAGGCGGGCAACAAACAATCCATGGGTTTATTCGTTGGGCGCAGTGGTCGAGGTCGTGGTGGTGCTGGTTGTGGTGTCCGCTCCGTCCGTGCTGGTCGTGCTGGTGGAGGTCGTGGAACTGGTGCTGCCTCCGGAGGGCCACTGTGTCTCGGGATTCACGGTGATCACGATCTTGTCGTACCAGTCCACGGGCTTTTCGGGTTCGGCGGGCTGGTAGCCCCAGACATCGTTTTCGTCGGCGTCCGTACCGAAATAGCTGCGGCCTTCGTTGATTCGCGTACCCCAAGAATGGTCCTGCCGGTTTGCGGCCGTGTCTTTGTTGGCAAACTTTCCCTGGCTGTGGGCCAGCCCGGCGGAGAGCAAAAACCCGGCCACGAGGGACAGGGCCACTGCAAGCATGGCGAATCGGGAACGCATGGGGACTCCTTTGCCCGGTTCGGGCATTGTTTCGGTGTCTTCCCTGTGAGATGCAAATGGCGGGCCTGAACAGGGCATGCCGGATGCAATTCGTGGACAGACGTGGGTACGGGTGGTAATCATGTAAAGAAATGCGCCTTGCCGGGGGGGATATGGGCTGTTTGCGGAGCGTTGTCGCACCTGTATTGGTGGCTGTGGCCCTGCTGTGTTCCTGTGGGGGCGACGACCCTTTGCTTCTGGGGTATGTCGGTCCTTTGACGGGCAAGTATTCCGATCTGGGGGTGCAGGGGCGCAACGGAGTCCGACTCGCGATGGAACAGTTCAACGATGCGGGCGGTGCTCACGGCAGACCGGTGAAGCTTCTGGTGCAGAACGACTACAGCAGTGCCGATGGAACCCTGCAAGCCTTCCGGGACATGGCCACCAGGGGAGTTGCGGCCGTGCTCGGCCCCATGACCAGCGGGCAGGCCATTGCCGCCTGGCCGGTCATGCGGGATTTCGGAGGAGTCGTGCTGTCCCCCACCGTGGCCACTCCCAGTCTGAGTCGTCGCAAGGATTTCTTTTACCGCGTCATCGCCACCAACGAGAACTGGGCCGAGGCCCTGGCACAGTATGCTAGGTACAATCTGCAGCTGTATTCGGTGCTTTGCGTGGGAGACCTGAGCAACGCCGACTATGTGGACACCTTTACTCTGGCCTTTGCCCGGCGGTTTGAAACGCTGGGGGGAAAGATCGTGGGACGGAGCGACTTCCGCCTGGACCAGGAAGTGGACTGGACGGGTTTTCAGGAAGCCCAGGACCGCCTGAATCCCGACGCCCTGCTGGTCGTGACTTCGGCGCGCGATGCAGCTGAAATTTGCAGAATGCAAATCCGGCGTCCGAGGCCCGCGCAAATCCTCGGACCGACCTGGCCGGCCAGTCGCGAATTGCTTTTCACGGGGGGACCGGCGGTGGAGGGAGCGGTTTTTGCCACGGGCTTCGTGGAAAATTCCGCTTCCCCGGCGCAGATCGCCTTTGAAAGGGAGTACCAGGATCGCTACGGCTATCGGCCCAATTTCGCGGCGGCCTACTCCTATGAGGCGGCACGGGTGCTGCTTGGGGGCATGTCCGCCGGAGCCTTCAGCCCGGAGGATTTCGACCGGTATCTGGGGCAGGCCGGGGAATTCGAAGGCGTCTACGGGAAGTTCCGTTTCGATGCCTTCGGAGACGTGCTCCGGGCGACGCAGATTATTCAGGTGAAAAATGGCGAGTTCGTGGAAGTCGAGTAAAATGTCTCACCCGTTACCCACGTTCAGACACATCGTCCGCAGGAAGTTTCTGGTCTGGATCGTCCTGCCCGGGATATTGAGTGTTTTGGCAGCCGGATGCTTCCTGGCCAGCGAGGTTTTTTCCGACTTTCGCGCCACAAGTCAAATTCTGTCCGGTGCAGTGGGACAGGCCGTAAGAAATTATGTTGAGGACAGCCTGCGGCACTTGCGCACATTCAACGAGCGCGTCCAGGGGCATGCGCTGGACAAGATCCAGATGCAGATGCAGGACCTCTTCGAACTTTATCCCCATTTCGACCGGCTGCTCTGGCTCGACGAGCAGGGCCGCGCGCTGGCGGTCTACCCACCCGGAGGCGAGGGCCTGGCCTATCCCCAGTTGCTGGCCCGCGCCGCCGGCGATCTGATCTCGCGGCCCATGCCTTCGGTGCACAGCGGCAGGATCGTGGTCTACATGGCCCACGGGCAGCCGAGCGGGGCGACCCTTGTGGGCGAGTTGGACCTCGCGGCCCTGAGCCGCCACGTGCTGGACCTGACGCCTGAGGGCTACCGCGTCATGCTCGCGGACCGCAACGGTAATCTGCTCGTGCATTCGGACAGCCGCAAGGTGGAGGAGCAGGAGAACATCGGCAGGATAGCGCCACTGCGCAATCCGGGACAGCTGGACCTGCTGGGATCGGTTTTCACCGAGGACGACACGCTCTATATGGGTTGCGCCGTGAAGTTGGACGACAACGGCTCGGTGCTGATCATTTCGCGCCCCCTGCTGGTCATGCTCCTGCCCGCGTTGCGGCCCATGCTTCTGCTGCTCGCAGTGTTGACGCTGCTGGCTGTGGTGGTGCTCTTCCGGTTCCAGGCCGACCTGAAAATCCTGCTGCTGGAGCAGCTTTCCTCCCTGGTGGGAAACATGCGCGCCGTGGCGCGCGGCAATTATCGCGAACCCCTGAAGCGCCAGTCCAGTTTCGCGGAACTGGAAGAGGTGGAAGGGGAGTTCGTGAAAATGATCGGAGAGATCGGCCGGCGCGAACAGGCCATTGTCGAGAGCACGAGCCGACACCGGGCCATGTTTGAGGAGAGCGCCGCAGTGCAGTTGCTTCTGGACGTGGAAACCGAAGTCGTGCTGGACGCCAACGAGGCCGCGGCGGAATTTTACGGCTATCCACGGGAACGACTCGTGGGCATGAACCGGTCCCAGATCAACTCGGCTCCGCCGCGCCAGACCAACGCCAGCATCGAGCTGCTGCGACTGAATCGACGTGGTCTGATCCGTTCGCGCCACAGGCTCGCCAACGGGCAAGATCGAGAAGTGCAGATTTTCGGCAGCCTCCTCTCCCTCAAGAGCGGGGAAGTCTTTTTCTTCATCATCCAGGACGTGACCGAACGGAGCCGCATGGAACGAGAAATCGTCCGCGCCAAGGAAGACGCGGAACAGGCCAACAGCGCCAAGACCCTCTTCCTGGCGAACATGAGCCACGAACTCCGGACACCCCTTTCCGGGGTCATCGGCATGGGACGACTGCTGCTGGACACACCTCTTTCCGAAGAACAGTCCGTGCTGGTCCGGATGAGCCTGGAGTCCGCCGAACACCTGCTCGGCATCGTAACCCAGTTGCTGGAGCTCTCCAGTCTCTCCTCGGGCAAGGTCAAGCTCCGGCCCGAATCCTTTTACGTGCGCAGCGGCCTTGCGCCCGCCCAAAGCATGGTGGCCGTGCTGGCGGGCAAGAAGGGCGTGGTCTGCGAACAGAACATTGATCCGGATGTTCCCGGAGCGGTGCGCGCGGACCTGGGCAAGCTGCGCCAGGTGCTCATCAACCTGGTGAACAACGCCATCAAGTTCACTGAACGGGGTGTGGTCATGGTCGAGGTGCGTCATCGCCCCTCCTATGATAACTCCCGGCCCCAGCTCGAATTCGTGGTGACGGACACGGGCATCGGCATTCCCAAAGACAAGCTCGAATCCATTTTCGAGAGTTTTGTGCTCGGCGAGGATGTGCTCACCAAGCGCTACGGCGGAACCGGCCTCGGTCTGGCCATCAGCAAACAGCTGGTGGAGCTCATGGGCGGGACAATCCAGGTCGGCAGCGTCCTGGGCGAGGGCAGCCGCTTCCTCTTTTCCATTCCCTACGATCCCGCCGACCCCGAGGAACTGGCCCGGGCAGAGGAATCAACGGAGGCTTTGCCATCGGGCCGCCATTTGCGGGTGCTCGTGGCCGAGGACGAGCGCACCAACCGCCTGCTGGCCGTGCGCTTGGTGCAAAAGGCCGGGCACGAGGTCACGGCGGTGGAGGATGGCTCCCAGGCGCTCAAAGCGCTCTGCGCCGGAGCCTATGACGTGGTGCTCATGGATATTCAGATGCCTGTGATGAACGGGCTGGAGGCCACGCGGCGCATCCGTTCCGGCGAGGTTGCGGGCATCCCCCGCGACATCCCCATCGTGGCCCTGACCGCCTATTCCCGCAGCGGCGACAGGGAGGAGTTCCTGGCCAAAGGCATGGACGACTATCTGAGCAAGCCGCTGGACGTGGCCAAACTGACCGCGCTGCTGGCGGAAATCGCCGCGCGGTGCGGCAATGCTTGAACTCCCGCTGCAACCCGCCTATGATCCGGCCTTCCGACATCACCCAAGGAGCATAAGAAATGAGCGATGCCAAAGGACGCGCCGACGCCTACAAGGCGGCGGGTGTGGACATCGAAGCAGGGAACGCCTTTGTGGGGCGCATCAAGGAGATGGTCAAATCCACCTTCACCCCCGGCGTGGTCACGGACATCGGCGGCTTTGGCGGCCTGTTCCGGCCGGAGCTGGCGGGTATGGTCGAGCCCCTGCTCGTGTCCGGCACGGACGGCGTGGGAACCAAACTCAAGCTGGCCTTCCAGTTCAACAAGCATGACACCGTGGGCATCGACCTCGTGGCCATGAGTGTCAACGACGTGCTGGTGCAGGGCGCGGCCCCGCTCTTTTTCCTCGACTATTTCGCCACGGGCAAGCTGACCCAGGGCGTGCCCGAGGCAGTGCTCTCCGGCGTGGCCGAGGGTTGCCGCCAGTCCGCCTGCGCCCTGCTCGGGGGCGAAACCGCCGAGATGCCCGGCTTTTACCCGGATGGCGAGTACGATCTCTCGGGCTTCTGCGTGGGAATGGTGGACCGGCCCAAGCTGGTGGACGGCAAGACCGTGCGCCCCGGGGACGCCATTGTGGGTCTGGCCTCGTCCGGCGTGCATTCCAACGGCTACTCCCTGGTGCGCAAGCTCTTCGGCCAGTCCGGGCTCAAGGCGTCCGACCCCTTCCCCGGCGGGGAAAGGAGCGTTGCCGAGACCCTGCTGGAGCCGACCCGCATCTACGTCAAGCCCGTGCTCGACCTGCTGGCCAAGGCCGAGGTCCACGGCATGGTCCACGTCACAGGCGGCGGCTTCTACGACAACATCCCCCGGGTGCTCCCGGAAAACGTCACCGCCAGGATCGATTTCGGCTCCTGGAGGATGCTTCCGGTGTTCCATTGGCTGCGGGAGCAGGGTGGGCTTTCCTGGCCGGAAATGCTCCAGATCTTCAACTGCTCGGTGGGCTACATCGTGATCACCCCGGAACCGGAACTGGCCATTGATGTTTTGGCCGAGCACGGCGTGGCCGCCTCGGCCATCGGCGTCATCGCGGAGCGCGAAGGCCACGAGGAGCAGGTCGAGGTCGTGTTCAAGCCGATCTGTTGACCTTGGATTGACGTTGGCAATCAAAAAGGGCGCGTACTGAAATACGCGCCCTTTTTGATTGCCCTGGGGCAGCGATACGGCCCGGAAGAGTCACTCCCCGAGATACGGATTGAAGTAGCCGAACTTCAGCCAGTCGTGGGCCTTGCGCAGCCGCTTGCGGAAGTTGATCAGCCCCATGGCCGGACCGGGCGAATACGGCCCGAGCAGGTCCAGGGCGAGCTGCGGATCCAGGTTCAGGTTGCGCAGCTGGATGAAGTCCAGCCGGGTCTCGTTGATCAGCGCGGAAAGCGCGTCCAATTCCTCCTCGGTGTCGTTCAGGCCGGGGAAAAAGAGGTAGTTTAGGGAGACGAACAGGCCGTGTTTCTTGGCCTCGCGGATGCTTTCCAGCACGTCCGCGAACGCGTAGCCGTTGGGCCGGTAGTAGGCCTCGTAGGGCTCGGGGCGCACGGAGTTGATGCTCACGCGGATGGAGTTCACGCCCGCTTCGGCCAGGGGGCCCATGGCCTCGGGCAGAGAGGCGTTGGTGTTCACGTTCACCGTGCCGGTTCCGCCGCGCTCCCGGAAGGTGCGCGTGGCCTCGGCCAGCAGCTTCCAGTTGGTCAGCGGTTCGCCCTCGCAGCCCTGGCCAAAGGAGAACACGGGCCGCTTCTCGCGCGTGCCGTGGTGGAGCATGACCTCCACGATCTCGTCCACCGTGGGGGTGAAAGCGATGCGGTTCTGGGGCGAGGGGAAGCCGGAATCTTCGGGCTGGAGCGAGATGCAGCCCACGCAGCGGGCATTGCAGGTTCGCGCCGAGGGCAGCGGGCATTCAAAGCGGCCCAGGGCCAGGTTTTTGGCCGCGGGGCAGCCGTAGTTCAGGGCGCAGCCCGCCAGATGGCGCATGAGCCGGTTGTCCGGGAATTTCTTCAGCAGGTTGTGCGCGCCCGCGCGGATGCGCTCCGGGTCGATGCCGGAAAAGACCTGGCGTTTGTCCTCGTCCACCTGCTTGGCGCAGACCCAGAACTTGTCCTCGGCGAATCCGATGGCCGCGTAGGAGAGCAGAGGCAGGGCGGGCGCGTCCGGATCCTGGGCATAGGCGGCCACGCCCGTGACCGTGTGCGCCGGGCTGGCGAACGCGGCCACGGCCAGATCCTCCATGACCTCGATCTCGCCGGTCTCGTCGTCAAAGCCCACAGCGTGCCGCCCCGGCAGCAGGAAGAATTCGCTCTCCGGGGGCAGGGGCATGATCTCGTCGGGCCGGGGCAGGGTCAGTTCGCCCCCCCGGCGGCAGAGCATCAAGAGGTCCGGGTGGTCGTAAATATTGCCGTCTTTGTCCGCCACCAGCAGGTGCGGACGGGGTTTTTCGCGTTTTGCCATGGCCGGGACCATAGTGGATGCCCGGCCACACGGCAAGAGGAAGGAACAGCTCCCCTTTGCGGTCGTCCCATCGGGTGGCGTGGCGAAGCTCAGCCCGCGCAGCCGCAGCCCGGAGCGCCGCCAGCATCGTCGTCAGTAGCGCAGCTCGCGCCCGTTCGGGCGTCGCGACCCTCGGTGGCGTGGCCGTCGCGCTTCCACCAGTCCAGGCCGCCGAGCAGTTCCTTGACCCGGAAACCCAGCCGGGCCATTTGCAGCGCGCCCTTGGTGGAGGCGTTGCAGCCGATGCCGTCGCAGTAGGTCACGTAGAGCGCATCGCGGTCCAGGTGGGCCGTGCTCTCCGGAGTCATGCTCCGGTGCGGGAGGTTCAGGGCGCCGGGAATGTGCTCGGCGGCGTAGGCCTCGGGCGAGCGGGCGTCAATGACCACAACCGGGCACGATGTGGCTGTTTTCAACTTCAGGGCCTCGGCCAGATCCCAGGAGTCGGTTTCAAAGGCCAGTTTCGCCAGATAGTAATCCGCTGCTGAAATCTTGGTGGTCATGCCGGTCTCCAGGGTTGTCGTTGGGGTGGAAAAGGCCGGGAACAGGGATTCGGGAAACCCGTGGCCGCGTTCCACGCGGCAGACGCGTAACTGGAAGTGTTCGTACCAGTCCGAACGGCCCCGGTGCTGGGCCAGGGCGTGCCCGGCGTCGGCTTTCCAGGCCCGGATGGCCTCCAGGTCGGTCCAGTAGGAGATGGTGATGCCGAAGCCGCTCTGCTCGCGCGCGCTCTCCATGCCGAGAAAGCCGGGCTGGAGCGCGGCACGGGTTGCCAGGTCTGCTGCTGCCTCGGCGTAGTCGTTGTCCGCGTCCGAGCGTACGGAGCTGAAGATCACCGCGTAGCAGGGCTGGGAAGGGGAAAAGGGTGCGTCCATGCATCCTCCTTCGGGGGTCAAGGGAACCGATTCACTATGAAATCCGAAGCCGGAGGCGATGTCAAGTCGGTCTTGCCCCAGACCCGGACATCGGGAGCGGAAAGCCTCAGCCTGCCACCCGATACCAGTAGCGGTGGGATTCCCGGAATCCGAGCGCGGCATAGAGCGCGCGGGCCGGAGCATTGGCCTCGACCACCTGGAGATAGGCGTCCTGCACGCGGTCCAGGGCCAGGAGCGGGGCATATGGATCGCGGATCGCTGCCTCGGCGAGCAGCCAGGCGGAATTGGATCGCTTGGTGTAACCGTCGGCAAAGCGCAGGGTCCAGGGAGCGGAGGTTCCGTGGGCCTCGGTTTCAAAGCACGGCCAGGCGCGGTGCGAGGCCCGTTCGATGTCCAGCGGAGTCGGAAAGGCGTGCGGGTGGCTCTCGGTGGTGAATTCGTTTGTCATGGGGGTGCGCCAGGGTCGCGGAGGTGTGCGGATGGACAACCGGAAAAGGCCGGTACGCATACGCGCACCGGCCTCTGGTAAACTTGCGTGGCCGCTGGCGGCTTAACGCTTGGAGTACTGGTACTTGGCGCGGGCGCCGGGCTGACCGTACTTCTTACGTTCCTTGGTGCGGGCGTCGCGGGTGAGCAGGCCGGCACGCTTCAGGGCTGGGCGCAGCTCGGGGTCCATCTTCTCCAGGGCGCGGGCAATGCCGTGCCGGATGGCCTGGGCCTGTCCGGCGACGCCGCCGCCGGTGCAGGTGACCTTGATGTCCACCTTGTCCAGCAGACGCACGAGCTTCAGGGGCTGCTCGATGATCATCTGGAGGGCTTTGCGCGGGAAATATTCGTTCACGGGCTTATTGTTCACAAGGATCTGTCCGCTGCCCGCAGCATAGAGGCGGGTTCTGGCGACGGATTCCTTACGTCTGCCGGTGCCGTAGCTAAAATCGCTCATGGTCATCCACCTGCGTTAAAAGTCGAGAGTTTTGGGCTGTTGGGCCTGATGCGGATGCTCGGGACCGGCGTAGACCTTCAGCTTCTTGAGCTGCTGCCGACCGAGGCGGGTCTTGGGGAGCATGCCACGAACGGCCTTGAGCAGCACGTTCTCGGGCTTTCTTTCCAGCATTTCAGCCAGGGTCTTGGTTTTCAGACCGCCGGGAAAGCCGGAGTGCTTGTAGTAGTGCTTCTGCTCCATCTTGCGGCCAGTGACTTTGACCTTCTCGGCGTTGACCACGACCACGAAATCGCCATTGTCCATGTGGTTGGCGAATTCGGGCTTGTGCTTGCCGAGCAGACGACGGGTGATTTCAGTGGCGAGACGGCCAAGGATTTTGTCCGTGGCGTCGACCACAATCCAGTCGTTGCTGATATCCGCAGGAGTCGGGGTGTATGTCTTCATTGCTTAAAGCTCCTTCTCGTGAAACCGGAAGGGGATACTTACGGGCTTTCATATTCGCTGTCAAGCGCAAGCACGCAAAAACTCCCCGGTCGGGTCGTGATTATATATATGGAGCAGGCAGGAGACGGGGACCCCTGCGCGCGCCGGAGGCTCTGATGCCATTATCCGGGACAAATGTCACGCGGAACCCGAGATGAAAACGAAATAGGACCGTAGTGGCAATGGGGAGCGGATGCCGGGCCGGAGCCGGAGAAAATAACACCCTTCTTCGCGTGCGGGTGATCCGGCATCGAAACAGCGGCCAGCTCGGATTCACGACGAAATCCGGGCGAAATACCCTTTGACGCGTTCAGCCCGGAACACCCGGAATCAACGCGCAAATAAAAACAACGCTTGTCGACGACGGCAAGATTCTGTTATCCCGAAGGTAATAGGAGGACTTTATGAAACGCATCCTTACGGTTCTTTCTTTGGCGGTATTCCTGGCTGCGGGTTTCGCCGCCTATGCAGATGACGGCGCTACCTTGTATACGCGCTGCAAGGGCTGTCATGGCGCGGACGGATCCAAGGCCCAGGACGGCATGGTCATCAAGGGCATGAGCTCCGCCGACCTGGAAAAGGCCATGCTCGGCTACAAGGCCGGGACCTTCGGCGGCGCCAAGAAGGCCATCATGGTCTCCCAGATGAGCCGCCTTTCGGATGAAGACATCAAGACGTTGGCCGACTACATGGCCGGGTTCTAGGATCGTGTCTCTGTATCGCTTTGTGGCGGTCGCGGCTCTGGTCGCGGCCGCCACGCTCACGCTTCTGTTGTTCGCCGGGGCGTGCCCCGCCCTGGCCCAGGACCATACCCCGGCCCATGACAAGCCGGGCATGGCTGGCACTGCCGACCAGGAGCCGCATGCTGCCGTGCATGCTGACGCCCCGAAGCCGGATGCGGACATGACCCATAACGCCATGTCCGGGCATGACTCCATGGCGGGTCACGAAGGCATGGCGGGCATGAACGCCACCGAGGGGCAGACGCCCGCCCATGTACACCCCACGGAAACCCCGGTGGAGGTGGGCGTAACCGAGCGCCTCGGGGACTATCTTCCCGAGGGCATCGTCTTTATGGACAGCACCGGCGCGCGCGTGGATCTGCGGCAGGCCATCGACAAGCCCACGATCATCGCGCCCGTGTATTTCAACTGTCCCACGGTCTGCAATCTGCTGCAAAGCTCCCTGGCCCGCTCCCTGGCGGATGTCAGCCTCAAGCCCGGCCAGGAATACCAGGTCTTTTCCGTGAGCTTTGACGAGCTGGACACGCCGGAGATCGCCGCGCGCAAGAAAAAGCAGTACATGGCCGCCATGCACGGGAAATATCCCGAGCAAGCCTGGCGTTTTCTCGTGGGCGACCTGAAGGACATCCAGGCCTTTACCGGGGCCATCGGTTTTGGATACCGCCGGCTCGGGCGCGATTTCGCCCACCCCGTGATTCTGGTGGCGGTCTCGCCCCAGGGGCGCATCGTGCGCTACCTCTACGGCAACGGCTTCATGCCCTTTGATCTGGCCATGGCCGCCACCGAGGCCGCCGAGGGCAAGGTGGGCCTTTCCGTGAAGCGGGTGCTTTCGTTCTGCTTCTCCTATGATCCCGAGGGCAGGCAGTACACCTTCAACATTATGCGCGTGGCCGGAAGCGCCGTACTCATCGGTCTCGGCATTTTCGCGCTGGCCCTGTTTTTCGGCGGCAAGAAACGCAAACGCAACGAGCACCGGAAAAGCTGATTTCGGAGAACGCGATGACCCAGGCAAGCACGTCCTTCCTCGACCCGCCCGCTGGAGCCGGATTTGCCGGGCGGGTGGCCTCCTGGATTTTTACCACGGACCACAAGCGCATCGGCCTGCTCTACTTCTATTGCGTCGCCGCCATGTTCGCGGTGGGCGTGATCCTCGGCCTGCTCATCCGCCTGGAGCTCATCGCGCCGGGCGAGACCATCATGGGACAGCAGACCTACAATGCGGTCTTCACGCTGCACGGCGTGGTCATGATTTTCATGGTCGTGATCCCGAGCATTCCCGCATCTCTGGGCAACATCTTCCTGCCGATCCAGATCGGCGCCGAGGACGTGGCCTTTCCCCGGTTGAACCTGTTTTCCTGGTGGTTGTACATGGCCGGGGCCGCCCTGGCCGTGGTCGCCCTGTTCACGGGAAACGGGCCGCCGGACACGGGCTGGACCTTCTATGTGCCTTTTTCCCAGGTGACCACCACCAACGTGGATCTCGCGGTGCTGGCCGTATTCATTCTCGGCTTCTCCTCGATTCTCACGGGGCTGAACTTCATCATCACCATCCACCGGCTGCGGGCCGAGGGCATGACCTGGGGCCGCCTGCCCCTGTTTGTCTGGTCGCTCTACGCCACGGCCTGGATCCAGCTCCTGGCCACGCCCGTGCTGGGCATCACGGCCCTGCTCATCGTGGCCGAGCGCTTCCTGGGCATGGGTCTTTTCGACCCGGCGCGCGGCGGCGACCCGATCCTCTATCAGCATCTGTTCTGGATCTACTCGCACCCGGCGGTCTACATCATGATCCTGCCCGCCATGGGCGCCATCTCCGACATCCTGCCCGTGTTCTGCCGCAAGCACATCTTCGGCTACAACGCCATCGCCTTTTCCAGCCTGGGCATCGCCATGGCCGGCTCCCTGGTCTGGGCGCACCACATGTTCACCTCGGGCATGAGCGACACGGCTGTGCTGGTCTTTTCACTGTTGACCTTCATCGTGGCCATTCCCTCGGCCGTGAAGGTCTTCAACTGGGTCGCGACCATGTACAAGGGGTCCATCGCGCCGGAGCCGCCCCTCTGGTACGCCATGGCCTTCATCGTGCTCTTTTCCATGGGCGGGCTCACGGGGCTGGTGCTCGGCTCCGCCGGAACGGACATCCACGTCCACGACACGTATTTCGTGGTCGCCCATTTCCATTACGTGATCTTCGGCGGCACGGGCTTCGGCATGTTTGCGGCCCTGCACTACTGGCTGCCCAAGATCTACGGCAGGATGTACAACAAGTTCTGGGCCAACGTGGCCTGTTTTATCCTTTTCGCGGGCTTCCACCTGCTCTACTTCCCCATGTTCCTGCTGGGGCTCAACGGTATGCCCCGCCGCTACTACGACTATCTGCCGCAGTACACGGACCTGCATGTGCTCTCCACCGTGGGCTCGTGGATCGTGGCCGTGGGGCTGGTGCTCATGGCCGTGAATTTGATCGCGGGCATGCGTTCGGGCCGCCGTGTGGGCAACAATCCCTGGGGCGGGGCAACCCTGGAGTGGACCATTTCCTCGCCGCCGCCCACGGAGAATTTCCTTGAGGAACCGGTGCTCACGCGCGGGCCGTATGACTATGCGGGCATTGAGCCGGAAGAACCGAGCATGCGCACTCCCGCGCCGCCGAAACCCGGGGAGGGCCGGGCATGAACGCGCCGCACAAGGACCCTGTGGGCGCCCGCATGGGCATGTGGCTGTTCCTGTTCACGGAGCTGCTGCTCTTTGGCGGGCTGTTCGTGCTCTATTCCGCCTACCTGCACCGCTACCCGCTGGAATTCCACCACGCGGCCAAGGAGCTTTCGCGTGTGTTCGGCACAGCCAACACCGCGGTGCTGCTGATCTCCAGCTTCAGCGTGGCCGCCTCGGTCTCGGCCCTGCGTTTTGGCCGGGTCGCGCTGGCGCGGCGGCTGATCCTGCTGACCATTGCCCTGGCCTTCGTCTTCCTGGTGAACAAGTTTTTCGAATGGAGCATCAAGTTCGAACACGGACTCTACCCCGGTGGGCATGAACTGGCCGGGCGGGAACTGGGGCAGCAGGTCTTTTTCGCGCTCTATTTCACCATGACCGGGTTGCACGGCCTGCACGTGGTCATCGGCATGACCGTGCTCGGCTGGGTTTATTGCCTCACGGGCAGGAAGATCCTGCCCGGCGAGCCCGTGGCCCTGGAGAACGCCGGACTTTACTGGCATCTCGTGGATTTGGTCTGGATTTACCTGTTCCCGCTGTTTTATCTCGTGACCTGAACCTCGACCGCGCGCGGGAGCGCCCGCCGCAGGGAGGGAGACGATGCAGACATCCGCTGAACACATCTCCAGCTACAGGACCCTGGCCCTGGTCCTGGGCACGCTGCTCTGCCTGACCGGACTGACGGTCTGGGCAGCGAGCATGGATTTCGGCTTCCTCAACGTGCTGGTGGCCATGACCATTGCCAGCACCAAGGCCGCGCTGGTGGTCTTTTTCTTCATGCATCTCAAGTATGAGGCCTTTGGCCTGAAGATGATGGTCCTGGCGGCCTTTGTGGTCCTGGCCATCTTCATCGGATTCACCTTTTTCGACGTGGCCTACAGGTAGGCGGACATGTATCCACAGGCACTCACAGCGGTTCAGCAGGTCGATCGGGCCTTTGTGATCATTTTTGGCATTTCCGTGGTCCTGCTCGTGGGCATTGTCGGGGCCATGCTCTGGTTCGTCTGGCGCTACCAGCGCAAGAAGCACCCCCAGGCCGCGGACATCAAGGGCAATGGCCTGCTGGAGGCGGTCTGGTTCGTGCTGCCCACGCTCATCGTCCTGGGCATGTTCTGGTTCGGCTGGACCAGCTACGAGGCGTTGCGTTCGGTTCCTGCGGACGCCATGCAGGTGGAGGTCACGGGCCGGATGTGGTCCTGGGCTTTTGAGTATCCCAACGGCAAGCGTTCGGCCGAGCTGGTCGTGCCCGTGGGCCAGGCCGTGAAGCTGGAATTGACTTCCACGGACGTGATCCACAGCTTTTACGTGCCCGCGTTCCGCATCAAGGTGGACACCGTGCCGGGCATGCGGACCTACGCCTGGTTCCGTGCCGAGGAAGAGGGCGAGTTCGACGTTCTCTGCGCCGAATATTGCGGGCTGAAGCACGCCAACATGCTTTCCGTGGTCCGCTCCGTGTCCCACGACGCGTTCGAAAAATGGTACAACGGTGCGGCCCCGGCAGCGGCCAAGGGCGGACCGGATCCGCTGGAGGTCTTCGAGGCCCAGGGCTGCACGGGTTGCCACAGCCTGGATGGCTCCGAACTGGTGGGACCGACCCTGAAGAACATCTGGCATCGCGAGACCGAGGTGGTCGAAGCGGACGGCAAGGAGCGCGGCGTGGTGGCGGACGAGGCCTACCTGCGCAAGGCCATCCTGGAGCCGGGCGCGGAGGTGGTCAAGGGCTACGACGACATCATGCCGCCCTACGAGGGCGTGGTTTCGGACGACGAACTGCGGGCCATGCTCAACTGGATGAAGGGCGCGGCCACCCCGGCCCCGCCGCGCGGCAGGGACATCGCCGAGAACGAGGGCTGCCTCTCCTGCCATTCCACGGATGGGACGGTCATTGCCGGACCGAGCTTCAAGGGGCTGGCCGGAAGCGACATCGAGGTTCTGGACGATGGCAAGGAACAGACGGTCACGGCGGACCCGGCCTATCTGCACGAGTCCATTGTCGCGCCCGAGGAATTGATCCGCAAGGGCTTTGACCCCATGATGCCCGCCTATGACTATCTGGCCCCCCAGGATGTGGACGCGCTCGTGGAATACATTGAAAGCCTGGGAAGCGAATAGTGGGGGGCTTCCTTTTGGCAACGGGGCAATTGCTGCGGCCCCGCATCGGCCTGATGGCCGGCATCTCCACGGGCATCGGCGCGTTGCTGGCCCGGGCGGAATTGGGCACGGCATTGGCCGCCGCGGGCGTGGGGTTTCTGCTCTGCGCGGCCTGCTCCGTGCTCAATCAGGTCCAGGAGCGGCGCATTGACGCGCGCATGCCGCGCACGGCCTTGCGGCCCCTGGCCTCGGGCGCGCTGTGCCCCTTTGCGGGCGCGGCCCTGGGGCTGGCCTTGCTGGCCCTGGCCGGGCTTGCGGCCTTTGCCCTGGGCGGGGTTATCGCGGCTCTGGTGGTTCCCATCACGGCGCTGCTCTACAACGGCCTGTATACGCCGCTCAAGCGCGTCACGCCCCATGCCGTGCTGATCGGGGCCGTGCCCGGCGCGCTGCCGCCCGTGTTCGGCTGGCTCCTGGCTGGAGCCGCGCCGGACGCGCTGCGCTCCCCAAGCATCTGGGCGCTCTTCGCGGTCTATTATCTCTGGCAGGCTCCGCACTTCTGGACCCTGGCCGAACGCCGCCGCGCGGAGTACGCCCGGGCCGGGCTGGCCGTGGCTCCGCTGGCCCTGGGGCCGGGGCGCTATCCGCTGGTGCATGCCTTCTGGACCGCCGCCTTTCTGCTCGGGCTGGCGGCCAGCGCCGTGCTCGGAGTGGTGGAAAGCGGGCCGCTGCGCTATGCGCTGCTCGGGCTGGCGCTGCTGTCCGGGCTGGCTGCCGCGCTGCGGGCCATGCGGACTTCCCGGCGCAGGAGCCCCGCTGGCCCGTTCCGGCTCGCGGATGCGGCCATGTTCGCGTTTCTGGCTCTGATCTGCCTGGATGCCCTGCCCTGACCAAGGACTTATCCTGTCCTGATCCCGCCCTGACTTTTTTCCTGCGCACGGCTTGGGGCCGTTAAACGTCCTGTCCGATGCTTTGGCGTTGTCTCGCCGAGGATCGGAGCCGCGCTCCGAGGCGGTCCTTGGCGGCAAAAAAGGCATTCGTCAGGAACGTCCAGGAGTAGTAGGCGCAAACGCCCACGAACGTGGCCGCGCAGGTCTGGATGAACCAGTGGGCCGGCACGCCCAGGGGCGGCAGCATGCGGTGGATCACTGACCAGTTCACGATGTAGATGAATAGCGACGAGTTGGCCACCACGAGGATGACCGACCGGACAGGCCTGGGGATGGCGATGCGCCGGATCCACAGGCAGACCAGCAGGCTGCAATAGAAATACCAGGGAATTTCCGCGAGCACGGCGGCGCTGAAGGGGGTCTCAAAGGACTGCAAGAGGGCGAGGACCGCGAGCATGGCCGTGACGACCAGTTTTTTCCGCGCGCTCTCGGCCAGGGATGCGGCCCAGCCCAGGGCGATCAGCCAGAAGAACGGAAACGGCCCGAGGCTGGACTGGTTCAGGCTGCCGTTCCAGATGTCCAGACGGACCTGGGCATAGGCCAATCCGACACCCACGGCGGTGACGGCCAGGGTCAGCGGAAAGGATATCGTGAATTCCTTTGCTCTCTTCCGGACGGCCAAGGCCCGCAAGCCCATGATCAGGCTTGTGAGCAGCAGGATGTTCACCGCCAGCATGTCCAGGAACCAGAACGTGATCAGCGGGTGCTCCGGATTCTGCCACATCGTGCCCAGCAGGATCAGGTTGGGTATCCACCAGAAATGCAGGTAGTACGCCCGCATGACCTGCCAGAGAAAGGCTGGGATGCCGAACTTGAGGATGAACTTGAACACGGCTTTGGGATTGCCGGTTTTAATGATGGTCGGCGCGAGATATTTCCCGAAGCTGTGCCCGGACAGGAAAAAGAGAATGGTTGTTCCGTAAAGGTGAAATTTTCCCGTGTGCGTCAAAACGACCATGGTGATGGAAATGGCCCGGAGCAGGACCACGGTTTCCAGCCAGGACCAAAGACCCGCCGCGGGCCGCTTCTCCGTGCCCGAGAGCGCGGCGCGTTGCCGGAGCAGCGCGCGGAACGGCAGTTTGTCCCAGTCCAAAGGCATGGAGGGCAAATGTTGTTCCAGGAGCAAAAAGACGTTGATGAACGAAAGCGAGTCAGCCCCGATGGAAGAGAAGGACTGATCCAGGTCAGGAATCTTGCAGCGCGTGATTTTTTCGATGTCCGCAAGCAGCTTGACGCCATCCGGATCGAGCTCCTGAAAGCGCTGTTCCATGGGCAGGTCCGTAGGATCGGCATCCAGTTGCGCCAGGGCCTTGCGGTCGACTTTTCCGTTGGGCAGCAGCGGCATGCAGTCAAGGACGATGATGTTTTCCGGAACCATGTAGGACGGAACGCGCTCCGCCAGGAATGCCTTCAGGGAGGCGCATTCCACGGTGCAGGAGGTGGTGATGAAGCTGCACAGGCGAACGCAGTCGCCGCAGCCGGTGTTGATGGTCAAGGCCTGCGAAACCCCGGCACAGGCTTTGATCTGGGCGGAGATCTCGCTCATTTCGACGCGATACCCGCGAACCTTGACCTGGTCGTCCGCTCTTCCGAGAATGGCCACGACGCCGTCCTCGCGCAGCCGGCCCCGGTCCCCGGTGGCATAGGACCGTACCTCGGGAGCCGCGAGCGGCGGTGGCAGCACGCCGTCCTGCACATACCCCAGGTTCAGATACGGGGAATCCACGACAATGGTCCCCACGGAACCGGAAGGGCACTCCTGGCCCTTGTCATCGACGATGCGCAGGGCAAAGCCGTCGATGCCCACGCCGATGGGCACGACGCCCGCCTCATCGGGATCGTCTTTGTAGACATGAAAGCTTGCGGCCTGCGGGGTTTCCGTGGCCCCGTAGAAGTTCACGTGGGTGCAGTTCGGGGCGATGCGCGCCATTCTCTCGATCAGTTCGGTCCTGAGGGCGTCTCCGCCCCAGAACACGTACCGCAGGGTCCCGATCCGCTCTCCGCTGTCTCCGGCGGTGAGAATCTGGCCCAGGGGCGGGGTCATGTGCGCCACGGAGGGCTGCTCGCGGACCATCCATTCCCGCAATCCGCCAGGGCGGAGGATGCTTGCCTGGGCCGGAATGAGGATCGACGCGCCGATGCTCAGCGGGGTGAATATGTCCCGCATCACCGGGTCGTGCGAAAGGCCGGAGAGCATGGAAAACCGGTCGCTGGCCGTGAGGCCGAAGGTCCGGACCTGCCAGCCCACGAAGTTGACCAGCGGATCGTGGTGGCAGGCCACGCACTTCGGCGTTCCCGTGGTTCCGGACGTGAACAGCAGATAGGCCGGATCGTTGCTGGAGACCGTCGCATGATCCAGCGGTCCGGGCCGGGCGTCCAGAAGGGCGGGGATCTGGATTTCCGTGCAGGGCATCCGGGCGATGTCCAGCGGCAGGCCTCCGTCCTTGAGATGGTGCAGCACCCGGCCTCCCTTGCAGATGCCGATCAACTGCTCGATGCGCCGGGGCGGATACGCCGGATCAATGGCCGCGAAGGGCTTTCCGGAGCGCAGGCAGGCGAGCATGCCCACGATGACCTCCGGTCCCCTTTCGGACAGAATAATGACCGGGGAATGCTTGTCGTGATCCAGAAGGGTCAGGGCCAGCGCTCTTGAGGCGCGCTCGAGCATTGCATACGTCAGCATGCAATCGGGCCCCGAGAGGGCTTGCTTGTCTGGCGTTTCTTCCGCCCGCGCCAGAAACTCGGAATAAATCAACGCCGTTTCCCTCAGCTTGACGAAAAGTTGCAGTGGTTATGGGCACGTTTCTGTTTATAGACCACTACAACCAGTCGTAATCACAGTCAACGCGGGTCCTTCGCAATCGTCCGCATCATCCGCGTTCGGCCTTTCCGCCCGCGTTGCAGGCGGTTCCCTGTCCGGGGTGGTGAAAAGCGGTTCCCTGCGCTATGCTCAGCCTGCGCCGCCCCCCGCCTCCCCAGAACCGGCGGCCAGGCCCATAACCACACTTTCGACCAGGAGAGCCGACTCCATGCTCTGGATTCATCCCGCCATTCAACTTCTGGCCATGTTTTTCGCCTTCCACGCGTTGCGCCTGGGCTGGAAGCGCTTCTGCACCGCGCATCTGGGGCAGAAATGCGTCTTTCCGTGGAAGGAGCATGTGCAGTGGGGCCAGCTTGCCGAGGGCTTCTGGCTCGGCGGTCTGGCCCTGGGCCTCTGGGCCGCGCACTGGACCTGGCGCGGGTTCGGGATCACGGGCGCGCATTTCTGGATCGGCCTGGCCATGGGCGCGCTGATTGTGGTTTCCTTCGCTTCCGGCACGGTCATGAACCGGATCAAGAAAAGGCGCAGGCTGCTGCCCCTGGTCCACGCGTGCGCAGGCTTTGCCCTGGCGGCCCTGGCCCTGGCCGAGCTGGTCACGGGCATCCTGGTCCTTGGCGGCCCTGTCCTCGGCCTTCCGCTGTTCTGACGCTCCGGCGTCACTCCGTCCCTGAAAAAGGGCGCTCCCGGTGAAGCGGCAGGGCTCTTGCCTTGCCCGGTCACGAAGCGTCCGGCTCGCGGCTTGGCTTCCCCGCTTTTCTTCCACCCCGCCTGCCATGATTTTTTACATGATTCTCATCGCAAGTTTCCAAAAATTGATACTAGCCTGTCCCCAACAACGTCGCGAGGCGTTCCACTTCGACCTCAAACCCGCAACGGGCAACAAGGAAACGCATCATGAAGCTGACAGGCAAAGTCGCATTGGTCACAGGAGCCGGGCACGGCATCGGCAGCGGCATCGTTACGCGGCTGGCCGAGGCCGGCGCGGACATCGCCCTGGCGGGCCGCAATTTGGCCCCCCTGGAGCAAACCGCGGAAAAGGTCCGGAAGATGGGCCGCAAAGCCGTTGTTCTCCAGGCGGATGTCTCCCAGTGGTCCCTGGTGGAAAATATGGTGGCCGAGACCGTGGCGCAGCTCGGCGCGCTGGACATCGCCGTGAACAACGCGGGCGTGATCCGCATCAAGTCCATTGAGGAGATGACCGAGGAGGACTGGGATTTCATCATGAACGTCAACGCGCGCGGCACGTTCCTCTGCTGCAAGGCGGAAGTCGCCGTGATGCGGCCCAGGGGCTTCGGTCGGATCATCAACGTCTCGTCCATCGCGGGCAAGGAAGGCTTCCCCACGCTGACCGCCTACTCCGCATCCAAGTTCGCCATCGTGGGCTTCACCAACGCCCTGGCCAAAGAACTGGCCGCCACAGGCATCACGGTCAACGCCATCTGCCCCGGCATCATCGCCACGGACATGTGGCGCGGTGAAAACGGCCTGGCCAACAAGTGGCGGCTGGAAGGCGAAACCGAAGAACAGTCCTGGGCGCGCAACCAGAAGACCCTGATCCCCCAGGGCGAGGCCCAGACCCCGGAAGACATGGGCGACCTGGCCGTATACTTCGCCTCCTCCCCGCACGTCACAGGCCAGTCCGTGAACGTGGACGGCGGTCTGGTCTCGCACTAGCGGAGGGCTGCGGAGGGCTGCGGAGGGCTGGAAAAGCTTCCGGGGGAACCCTTTCTTGCAGAAAGGGTTCCCCCGGACCCCCTCCCAAAGACCGTTCATCGGCCGGTCGCCTGCGGCGTCCGGCGGGTTTGTTCCAAGAATTCAGGGTGCGGTCGCGCAGGGAGCGGTCGGAAAACGGGGTTCCAAGGGGCCGCTGGCCCCTTGGCCGCCGGAGGCATTCTTTGGTCGCTGTGTTGCTGCTCGAAGGCAATGTTTGGCCTGGGAGATGAAACGTACGCCGGAGGCATCCTTCTCCTGCGCTACGCCGTCCCATGCAACAGCGCCCCGGTCCGTCATGGATCGAGGCGCTGTGTCTTGTCGTGTGCCGTATGTTGTGTGCCGGATGTCGTATATCCGGAGCGCGACGGACTCAGAAGTTGAACGTGTTGCCGTTTCCAATGTTGTTGGCGTTTTTACTATTGTCGCCGCTGGTGATGCTCTGCGTATTGTTGGAAAGCTTGGTGTGCGCCGCCTTGAAGTCAGGATCAGCGACCATTTCCGTGAGCATTTGCAGGAGCTCCTGGTCGTTCTCCATGCGCCGCGCAAGCAGGTTCCGAAATTCCTGCTGAAAGTCGCTGTCCTCGGGATGCTTGCCGAATGCTTTCACGGTTCCGGCCGCATCGCCGGTCAGCCGGGCCTTGAGGCTGTCCCAGATCTTGACGGTCTTGTGGAACAGGGCCTCGCCCAGCGCGTTGCAAACGCCTTCGCCCGTGGCCGCAAGGATTGGGACAAGCGGGGCAAGATACGTGACGGCCTGATCGGCAATGGCGTTGATGCTTGTGATGTCCATCTCATTCCTCGCTTTGCTCTTGGAGTTGTTGAAAGACAACAGCAATGGGTGCGAGCAGTTCCAGGTCCGGCTCGGTCTTGTTTTCTTCGCAGCGCATGATGTAATTGTCCCTCATGATGCGCATCCATTGCGCGTACGCCAGGGGCAGGGCCAGGAAAAAGGGCGACAAGATGACCACGGCCTCCTGGGCCAGTCCCAGTGCCTCGCGCTTCTGCCCGGTTTCCGCGAGCATGGTCGCGAGGTTGTTCAGGCTTGCGGCAAGGTCTGGGAGATACGCCTCTGGCATCTGCTCTGCCAGTGTGCGGCGGATGTCCACGGCCTCCTGCGCTGCTTCCAGTGCCTCGCGCTTTTGCCCCAGGTCCGCGAGTCTGCCAGCGAGGTTGTTCAGGCTTGTGGCAAGGTATGAGAGATACGCATCCGGCCTCTGCTCTGCCAGTGTGCGGTAGCTGTCCACAGCCTCTTGCGCCGGTTCCAGGGCCTCGTGCTTTTGCCCCAGGTCCGCGAGTCTGCCAGCGAGGTTGTTCAGGCTCATGGCCAGGTCCGGGAGGAACGCCTCGGGCATCTGTTCTGCCAGTGTGCGGTAGATGCCCATGGCCTGCTGCGCCGGTTACAGTGCGTCGCGCTTTTTCCCCAGGTCCTAGAGAAAGTTCGCGAGGTTGTTCATGCTCGCGGCAAGGTATGTGAGAAAGGCCTCGGGCAT
>JBFWMD010000053.1:0-26454 GCA_050251775.1 Desulfovibrio sp. | reverse complement strand
TTGAGTACATAGTCGGAAAGGGGAATGTCAAGCGCAAGAAGAAGCAGGCTCTGGTGGAGAGCCCGGCTTTATTCCCGCGTGGTCTCCGGGGAGCGGAGGGGGGCGGCAAGGTTCAGCGGGTGGCGTGCTGCTCGGGGTTTTGGGTCCCGGCGGCAAGGGATTGCGAAGCCGCCTCCCCGTTCATGGGAGCGGAGGGCGAATCAGCGGGAAGCTGGGCCTGCACGGATACGGGGTCGGACAGGGGGCCGCGCGCGGTCAGGTTCATGGATCCCATGGAGGCGAAGGTCGTGGCCTGCCGCAGGCAGAGGCGCAGGGTCGCCTCTCGGGAGATGTGCACGGAAGCGCCGGATCGCACGGGCATATCGTTGGCCGTGGTCAGCAGCTTGTTGGCCGGGCCGTTGCTCCAGGCGTCCTCCAGCACGTAGCTGCCCTCGGGCAGGCGGAACTCCCCGCCTGGCTGCCAGGGCACGAGCACGCTTTCGCCCTGTGCGTCGAGCAGGCGCAGGGCATGCACGGTGCGGGGCCGCACCGCGATGTAGAACTCCGTACGGGCTTGGCCCGGAGTCTCGCGCACGACTCGGAAGCGCGCGGCTTCGCTTCGGCCTACGGAGCGACCGGCCCAGTGGGCCAGGGCCTCTTCGGCAGTGTCTCGTGGGGTGATGTCGTCTTCGTCCAGGCGGTATTTGTCGATGAAGTTGTCCGGGTCGAGGATGATTTCCCAGCCGCAGTCCTGGCCGTCGTTGGAGTAGCGCTGGGCCACATAGCCTTTGAAGTTCAGGATTTCATCCCGCGTCGAGCCCCAGATGCCCTCCAGGATGAGTTGGTCGCCCACCAGGACGCCGAGGGTCTGGCCCTCGCGCACGAAGTGGGGCCTGCCGTTCAGCCAACAGACGAACACAGGAGAGCGCGCGGCTTCCCCGCCGGAAAGGTTGCCTTGGAGCCGCACCTGGGCTGAGGCGACCTTCTTGCCGTCGGAGCGGACCTCCAGCCCCTTGAAGGAATCCAGAGCCAGCCGGGGAGTGTTGATCAGGTTCACCCCGGGCCTGTCCGAGGCGAACACGGAGATGGCCGGGGAAAGGGCGTTGCTCTCGTCGTCGGTCTCCACGGTCAGGGGGGCGCCGGGCGCGATGTCGATAATCTGTCCAGGGGCAAGGGGCTTGCCGTTGATGCGCACGCGCACGTCGTCCGCGTAGTCCGCGATCATGTCGGCATTGACCTCAGGAACGACCACGTCCACACCGTAGTGGCGCAGCAGGGCCTCGGTGGCTTCGAGCTGCCGTTTCACCTTCCAGTCGAGCTGGGTGATGTTTTTGCTCACCTCAACGGCCATGGCCGGGATGTTCAGGGCGGTCAGCGCATAGCAGGTCAGGGACTTGCGCATCTCCGAATAGTTGGTCCCATCATCGAAGGTGCGCGTGTTGAAGAGTTGGAAGCGATAGCTTTCCGGGGAAATTTTTGGGTTCAGCTTGGCCAGCACGTCGTCCACAGTGCGGCCCAGATCCCAGTTGCGGTAAACCAGCGCGTCCACAATGATGGACTGTCCGTAGCGCAAAGGGTTGCGCAGGCTGTCCACATAGGTCGGGTGGTAGAATCCGCTGCCCTCGTGCAGGTGGATGAGCGCGTCGGACCGGGCCAGGAGAAAGCGGACCACCCGGGCGAGGCGGTCCTCGTAGAACAGGTTGTAATCCTGGTCAAAGCGGCGGTTCATGTCCACGTTGACCTGCCGCTGGCGCAGGTTGATGGAGGGCACATTGGCCCTGGGGACCACGATGAGATTGCCCGTGCGGATTTCGGAGCGGGAAAGAATCTGGGCGGTGATGTAGCCGGAAGGCTCATCGCCCTGGATGCCGCCCTGAACCATGATGGTCGGGCCGCTCTGTTCGCCGTGCAGGAAGACCACGGTCAGCGGGTACTGCGTTCCCTCGAAGAAGGTGAAGACGTAGCGCTCCGGAGCGGCTCCGGCGGCGGTGGCCGCCCAGAGCAGCAGGCAGAGGCTAATCCAGGCGAGCGAGAGGGTACGTTTCACTGAACACGACCTTTCCATCTTCGCGGGTGACCGTCAATCGGAGTCCGAAGACGTTGTCCCGGTTCAGGCCCTCGGGCAGAGGAACCCGGGCGCTGATGGGCTTGCGTCGTTGAATCTGAAACGAGAGGTCCGCGTTTTTGGCCGGAAGTTCGACAATCCGGCCGTCGTTGGTCACGAGAGCAAGCTTGTTGTCGCCGCTGAGCTGGGTATTGTCCAGGTTGTTGATCAGATTGAAGGAGACGGACAAGGTCTTGCTCTCAAGCGACAGGCGCATGTCCTCAAACCGTACGGCCCCGGTGTCGATGCGGGCGAAAAGGGTGGAGAGGTTCACTGCGGGGTTGACCGGTTCGCTCGGAGGGGTGCTTGCAGCATCCTTGGCGGCCGGCGGGGTTCCGGGCTGTTCCTGATCCATCAGCCTCTGAACATCGTGGCTGTCGTAGGACTCGAGAATCTTCTCCATGTTGCCCAGGGTGGTCAGGCGCAGTTCGGCTTCGGCGAGGTGCTGGGACAGCTCCTTGTTCTGGTTGCCGAGGCGCACGTTCTCCATCAGTGAGGTGGTTCCGAAGTAGATTCCGATGAGCGCGACCAGCACCAGGAGCGCCAGACTGACCACAAGTGCCTTGAGCCAGAAGGCGTTGAGTCGGAAGCGACGGACATCGAGGTCGTCCCGCATGAAGAGAATACTGTACTTGGCGTCGTTCATAAGGCTCTCCACTGTTCATTGACGATACGCCAACCTTCTGGGGAAGGGGCCAGGATCAGGGTCTTGCGCCCCTTGTCCTCGTAGCCGGAGGCGTCGCGGTAGGTCTGGATGAAACTGGCGACCAGACCCATGTTGTGGGGGCGTATTTCGATGTTGTCCACGCCGACCCTGCTCGGCGGGCGCTCGGCCCAGAGGGTGGCCTTGTAGGCCGCAATATCCTCGGATCCGCGTCGGCTGTCCTGGACGGCATTTTTTGCGTAGAAGGAGGCATAGCCTGCGAGGTCGGCCCGCTGCCAGGCCTCGGCCCAGGAATGGATCAGCCCGCTCACCTCCGCGCTTTTGGTCGCGAGGTATTTGTCGGTCAGGTCTTCGCTGGCCGAGGCGATTTCGCGCCCCACGATGCGCCATTTCCCTGCATTGTCGCGCTGCCAGTACAGCCGTTTGCCCACAGTGGAGGTCAGGCTTCCGGTCCGGTAATACTGGTCGAACCAAGTCACCCAGTAGCCGGGACCCTGGAGCGCCCGGATGTTGTCCACCAGGACCTCTATCCAGGGCTGGCTCTGGAAAATATTGCGCTTGTGGGCGCGGAACCCGTTGAATTCGATGCCGGAGTCGGTCAGGGACTCCGGGGCGTAGTGTGTAAAGAAACGTTCGCTGCGGTCGCTCCAGTCCTTGGCCCAGGCGCGGACTTCCTGCGTCAGCTCGGCGGCCACTTCAGCGTCCTCGCCGGGCGTCTCGGTCCAGGCGACCTTGCCGGCGATGACCACGGGCATGTCGGTGTGCAGTTCCTGGCCGAGTGCGTGGATGTCCGGGTCGGCCAGGGCCACGCAGCCGCGCGTATCCCTGGGGACGAGCTGTTTTCCGCGTCCGTGCAGCCAGATGCCCGAGCCGGACTTGCCCCGGATGCGGTCCACCGGATTGGGATAGTTCAGAGGGTAGGCCACGTCTCCGTAAAGTTCCCAGTCGAGTCCGCGGTCGAGTCGTCCCTCAATGAAGTAGACTCCCTCGGGTGTACGCAGATCGCCGCGTTCGACCTTGTCGCCGTCGCTTTGGCCCGTGGTGCAGGGCAGCTTTTTGAGCACTTCCAGCGGGCTGTGCCGTCCGAGCACGTAAAGGGTCTGTGAAGTCTTGTCCACCGCGACCATGAGCTCCGGGCCCTGGTCATGGGAGCTGAAAATAGGATTCCAGCCCTCGGCGCGGGCCGAACCCGCAAGGAGGATCAGGATCAGAAGCAGCGCGGAGGGCGTCAGTCCCTTCATACGTATCCGGTCGGTTCGCATTGTATTAATAAGTTACTTGGCCGCAGCCAACAGCTCAGCGCGGGTAAAAATGGCGTCCAGGGCGAGTCCAGCTTGGGCAAGACGCTGGCGTCCGCCTTCTTCGCGATCCAGAACGCAGAGCACGGAATCCACTTCGTATCCTGCCTCACGGACCCGGTCCACCGATGTGAGCAGCGTTCCTCCGGTGGTGACCACGTCCTCAAGAAGCGCCACGCGGCAGCCTGGAGTGAAGTTCTTCATCCCTTCCAGGAACTGGTTTGTTCCGTGTCCCTTTGATTGTTTTCGTATAATAAAAGCGGGCAGGGGACAATTTTTTTCGTAGGAGAGCACGCTCACGGCGCTGACCAGCGGGTCAGCGCCCAGGGTCATGCCGCCCACGCCCGCAACGTTCTTACCCTGAAGCATCTTCAGGAGCAGCGTGCCGATGAGCCAGCCGCCTTCGGGATGCAGTGCGGTCTGCTTGCAGTCGAAGTAGTAGTCGCTTTTTCTGCCGGAAGTCAGCGTGACCTCCCCCTCCACATAGGAGAGGCTCAGGAGCAGCCGTGCCAAGCGTCGTTTCAGGTCGTCCACAACTTAGTCCTCCGAATATACGCGTTCGTATATCACGTTTTCATACCGAAGGTAATAGGAAGGATCAAAAGTTTCGGCAAATTCTTTGGGTGAAAGATGCGCGCTCAGAGCGGGATCGGCGGCGGCCTCGGTCTGGAAGGCCCTGCGCTCTTCCCAGCAGCGCATGGCCACGGCCTGGACCAGTTCGTAGGCCTCCTGGCGCTTGAGTCCCTTGTCCAGAAGTTTCATCAGCAATCGCTGGGAGTAGAACAGGCCGAAGGACCCCTGGAGGTTGCGCTCCATGTTGTCGGCATTGATCTTCAGCCGGTCGAGCAGCCCGGTCATGCGCGAAAGAATGTAGTCCATGAGGATGGTGGAGTCGGGCATGATCACGCGTTCCACCGAGGAGTGGGAGATGTCGCGCTCGTGCCAGAGCGGCATGTTCTCCAAGGAGGCCAGGGCGTTGGTGCGCACCAGTCGCGAGAGGCCGCAGAGATTTTCGGCGGAGATGGGGTTTTTTTTGTGCGGCATGGCCGAGGAACCCTTCTGCCCCTTGGAGAAGCCCTCTTCCACTTCCAGCACCTCGGTGCGCTGGAGATGGCGCAGTTCCGTGCCCAGCCGTTCGATGCCACCGGCCAGCAGTGCCAGAGAGGTGAAGAAGTGGGCGTGGCGGTCACGCTGGATGATCTGGGTGGAAACCGGGTCCACGGCCAGACCGAGTAGGGTCAGGGCGCTTTCCTCCAACTCCGGGCAGAGGTGGGCATAGGTTCCCACGGCGCCGGAAATCTTGCCCACGCGGATGCCCTCGCGCGCGGCGTCCACCCGGACCTTGTGGCGTTTGAACTCGGCGTAGAATCCGGTCAGCTTCAGGCCGAAGGTGGTGGGTTCGGCATGAATGCCGTGGGTCCTGCCCATGCACAAGCGGCCTTTGTGTTCGTCGGCCATGCGTCGGAGCACTTCAAGGAGCTTGTCCAGGTCCCTGGCGATGATCTCCCCCGCGCGGGTCAGCAGCAGGCCGTTGGCCGTGTCCACGATGTCCGAGGAGGTGCAGCCGAGGTGGATCCAGCGCGAGGCCGGGCCGACTTTTTCCTCCACCGCCGTGAGAAAGGCGATGACATCGTGCTTGGTGCGTTCCTCGATTTCCAGGATGCGGTCCAGGTCGAAGTCCGCGTTTTCGCGGATGGTCCGCATGTCCTCGACGGGGATGACGCCCAGCTTGCACCAGGCCTCGCAAACCGCCAGCTCCACTTCCAGCCAGGCGCGGAACTTGTTTTCAAGCGTCCAGAGCGCGGCCATTTCCGGGCGGGAGTAGCGTTCGATCATGGGGAGGCTCCCTTGGATGGAGGTCACGAAAGAAAAAGGCAGCCGGGGCTGCCTTGCCGTCTCCTAGGCGGAGGTGTCGATGCTGGCCGTTCCGGGGCTTGCGGTTTTCCCGGGACAGGCGGCCGCCTTGGCCTCCTCCCGTTTCGCCGCTTTGGTCTCGGCGGGGTTGGCCCCTTCGGCCTTGCCGTTGCCGTTCCCATTGCCGTTCCCGCTTTCGCTTGCCGAGGCCCCGCTGGGGGTCTTGCCCGCGTAGTCGGTCACGTACCAGCCCGAACCCTTGAGAACGAACGAAGTGTTGGAAATAAGCCTGTGGCACTTGCCTCCGCAGACCTTGCAGTCAAGTTCGATTTCGTCGAAACCCTGCTGCCATTCCTCGAAGATCTGCTTACAGTCCTCGCACTCATATTCGTAGATGGGCATAACCATCCTCCTTGGAGATGAAGTAGCATCCCGCCCTTTCGGGCGGGGTGGACAGGCTACTTGCCCGCGGTCTTGGCTTCGCGGATGCGGGCCTTGAGGCGCTCTTCGCGGCGCTTGCGACGGCGGTCAAGTTCCTTCTTGCGTTCATGCTTCTTATGTCTGGCCATTGAAATAATCCTCCTGATGGCGGTGTCAACATTGGTATCGCTCGGAAGCGAACAGCCATACATTACCCTCGACCGATTGTCCAGCCCGGTTTCGCAAGGCCGGGGTTGACGCGGAGACGGATCATGACCATTATCCCCCTTCCAGATAACCGACCAACCAGCGAGACCTCTGATGAACCATAACCTGAAAAGCATGAACGTCAAAAAGGCCGCCCGGGAAATCCTGCGGATCATGATGTTCGAGCAGTGGGTGCGATTTTATTTTCTTGAGGACAAGGAAGGCGCGCTGCACGTGAATATTTCCGAGGAGGCCCTTGCCCGGGTCCGGGAGCGCCAGCCCGACCTGCTGCCCCTGGCCGAGATGATGAACGGCGACGAGATCACCTACGAGAAGTGCCAGACCACGGTCTGTGCCTTTGCCAGTTCCCGCCTGGACGGCCAGAAGTACGCCGCGGATATTCTGCCCAAGGCTTTTGACTCCAAGGATTTCAAGGTGGACCTCTACATGTTCCAGCTTTGGAACCGGGGCCACGAGAAGCATCTGGACGAACGCTTTCACGACTTCGAGGAGTGGGAGGAGATGTTCACGGAGTGGAGCAAGCTGGACGAGGTCATGGAGTACCGTGAAAAGCTCGTGCTCGGCGGCCAGCAGAATCCCTCGGAGCCGGACACCCTGCAATAGCTCCGGGTCTTCGTCGATTTTTTCCTGCATGCGCGAAACGGGCCGAACCTTCCGGGGTTCCGGCCCGTTTTTCTTCTGCCGCGCGCGGGCTGCCGAGCCGCTGCGCAGAGCCGCGCAATCTTTGCCCGGCCCGTGTGCGCCCCTGTCTGCCATAAGGTGATGTTTCCTTTTGTTTCAATAGGATGCCATCCTGGCACGTCCGTTGCTTTTTCTGTTTCGTTATCACCCGGGGCTTGGCTGGCGGTTCACGGAAGAAATCCCGGAAACCGTTGTTGACCCAGGGGACGACGACGGCGAGGGCGCGGCAGGGCCCCCGCGCGCGACACGGCCGGGCACGACCGGTTCGCGCAGGGACGGCCGGGCCGTAAAACGGGAACCATTCACGCGTTACACTCTCACTTCGCCGCGAGGCCCGCCCATTGGGGGCGGGCCTCACTCTTTTCCGGCCCGGACCTTCGTTGTGCGGTCCACGACTGGACCGGAATCCGGCTTCGATGTATCCTGGTGAACGTCGTGTTCCCGCTCTGGCGGCCAACCCCCATTTCTGGAGGCTTCTTGTTCGCAGGCATCCGCTCCCGCTTCCGCCCCGCGTTTCGCCCCGCGTTCCGTATGGGCATCACGGCCCGGCTGCTGCTCTGGTGTCTGGCCCTCATCGCGGTCTTCTATTCCACCACCGCCTACCTGCTCTCGGGCATCGACGTGATCGTGGCTGAATCCGCCGAAATCGTGCGCACCAACCATGAAATCGGCGTGGCCATGCAGCGCATGCTCCAACAAATTTCCAAGCTGGAGGACGACCGCAAACGCTATGAAATTCTTCAGGATGACACCTACATGGAGGCCGTGGTCAAGGACCTGACCGACCTGGGGGAGATGCTGGAGGAGACCCTGGCCGCCCACCCCGAGTACGAGAGCGCCCTGGAGCCGCTGACCCGCGAATACACCATCACCCTGAAGAAAGGCGCGGATCCCGTGCGCCTGCTGATGCCCGACCAGACCGTGGCCGCCTGGATGCAGCGCCTGCGGGAGATCCGCGACGAGAACCAGCAGGCCATGGAGCGCAGGCTCAGCGGGCTGAACGAGGCCGCGTCCACGGCTTCCCGCCGGGGGCTCATGGGCCTCGGGCTGATCATCGCCCTGGGCCTCTCCGGCTCGCTGCTCTTCGCCTACGGGCTGAACCGCTCCCTGCGCAGCATTCGCACTGCCCTGCGCGAGTTCGGGCGCACGGGCCGGGCCACCTCTGTGGACGTGCGCAGCCGCGACGAGCTGGGCGAACTGGCCCAGGCTCTGGACCGGCTCACGGCGCGGCTGGAGCGGGAGGAACAGATGCGCGCGGATTTCATCTCCATGCTCAGCCATGAAATCCGCACGCCCCTGACCAGCATCCGCGAATCCGTGGACCTGGTGGGCGAGGGCGCGTTCGGACCTGTGGAGGCCAGGCAAAAGAAGTTTCTGGATATCGCGGCCCGCGAGGCCGAACGGCTCTCGGACCTGCTGGAGCGGCTGATGCGCGTTTCGCGGCTGGAGGCCGGGCGGCTGGAGGTCTGCCCGGCGGCGGAGGATCCGGTCCTGCTGGCGCGCACCGCCCTGGAGCGGGTTCGTCCCGCGGCCGAGGCCAAGGGCGTGACCCTTTTGGACGGCCCCTTGCTCCAGGACGGCGGCGGGACCGTCTGGGCCGATGCCGGGCAGGTGGGCCAGGTGTTGGTCAACCTCCTGGGCAACGCGGTGAAGTTCTCCCCGCGCGGGAGCGAGGTCTCGCTGGAGCTGGAGCGCACGGACCAGGGCACGGTCTTCGGCGTGCTGGACCAGGGGCCGGGCGTGCCCGAGGCCGAGCGGGAGCTGGTCTTCCAGAAGTGGTATCGCGGCGAGGCCGGCACAGTGGAGGGCGCGGGCCTGGGGCTGTACATCTCCCGGAGCATTGTGGAGGCCCACGGCGGGCGCATGTGGGTGGAGCCGGGACCGGGCGGCGCTGGCAGCGCGTTCCGCTTTCTGCTTCCTGCCCGGGCCGGCGCGGCCTGAGATCGCGCCGGGAAACCTCGCGGACAAATTCAAACGGAAAGCGGGACATGGCTGACAAACGTATTATTTTGGTGGTGGATGACGATCGGGGCATTCTCGAGGTGATCGAGGCGCGGCTGGCTTCGGTCGGGCTGGAGACCCGCACGGCAGGCAGCGCGGAAGAGGCTCTGGAGGTGCTGGCGCGGGAAGCCGTGGACCTCGTGGTCTCGGACGTGAAGATGCCGGGCATGGGGGGCGAGGGCCTGCTGGCCGCCGTGCGCGAGCAGTGGCCCCAGATTCCCGTGATCCTGCTCACGGCCTACGGAACCATTCCGGACGCCGTGGCCCTGATCCGCTCGGGTGCGGCGGACTATCTGACCAAGCCCTTTGACGGCAAGGAGCTGCTGCGCCGCGTCCAGGAGCTGCTTCCGGTCCAGGCCCGCGCCGGGCGGGACGGCTGCGCCGAAATCCGCGCCTTGCTCTGGGGCGGGGAAAGCCCGGTCATGCGCCGCTTTCAGCAGCTCATCGAGCGGGTCGCCCGCACCGAGGTGGGCGTGCTCGTGGCCGGTGAATCGGGCACGGGCAAGGAGCTGGTGGCCCGCCTGCTGCACAGGCTTTCGCAGCGTTCCGACGGGCCGTTCGTGGTGGTGGACTGCGGTTCCACCCCGGCCAGTCTGCTGGAGAGCGAGCTTTTCGGCCATGTCAAGGGCTCCTTCACCCACGCGGTCAAGGACAAGAAGGGATTGATCAGCGAGGCGGACAAGGGCACGCTTTTTCTGGACGAGATCGGCAACGTTTCCCCGGAGATGCAGACGCGGCTGCTGCGTTTCCTCCAGGAGGGAACCATTCGGCGCGTGGGCGACACGCGGGACCTTCGGGTTTCCTGCCGGGTCGTGGCGGCCACCAACGCGGACTTGCGCGAGATGGTCCGCCGGGGCGAGTTCCGGGAGGACCTCTACTACCGGATCAAGGTCGTGACCCTGGTGGTTCCGCCGTTGCGCGAGCGGCGCGAGGACATTCCGCTGCTGGCCGGGCGTTTTCTGGAGCAGGCCTGCCGGGAGCAGGGGTGCGCGGGACTGCGCTTCACCCCGGAGGCGCTGGAAATGCTGCGCAATCACTCCTGGCCGGGCAATGTGCGTGAACTGCGCCATGCCGTGGAGGCCGGGGCGGTCTTTGCCACGGGCGGGGTGGTGCGGCCCTCGGATTTGCAACTGGAGGCGGCCTGTTCTTCGTCATCCCGGAGTGGCGTCGGCAGCGGCGGCGGGATCGGCGTCGGCGGCGGAAGCGGGAACGGTCTGGAAACCTGGGCCGGCAATGGAACCGGAAATGGGGCCGACTCCGGGGGCGAAGCACTCTCCCTGGAGGAAAACGAGCGCGAGACCATTCTCCGCGCCCTGAAGCACACCCGCTGGAACAAGACCGCGGCCGCCGACCTGCTGGGCATCAGCCGTCGGGCCATCCACTATAAGATCAATAAGTACGGGCTGGCGGAACCAGAGCGCGAATAGCGCGCCGCCGCGCCGGAAAGCGGTCGGCCCGCCACCGTTTCCGGAAGCGGGCCGCTGGTGTTTCGGCGTAACGGGAGCGCTACTTCTTGCTGTGGCAATCGTTGCACTTCTTCGGTCCCTTGAAGGCCGGGTTGTCCTTGAGCATGGCCGTGTGGCAGCCGATGCAGCTGTTGGCCGCGGTCTTGCTGTGGAAGGCCGAGTCGTAGGACGTGGGTTCGCGCTTCATTTCCTTGCTGGTGTCGCTGTGGCAGCCTTCCACGCGACAGCCCGTGATGGCGCTCTTGCTGTCCCACTTGTGGTGGCAGGTCACGCAGCCGCCCTGCACGGCAAGGTGCTGGGCATGGTGCTCGAACATGATCGGGGCATACTTGTTGTCCGGGCCGGGGAACTTCATTTCCACCGGGGCCTTGGGGGCTTCCGGAGCCACGGCCAGGGCCGTGGACACGGCCAGCAGACAGAACAGGGCCGCAAGCGCGAAAACGGGCACGATGATCCTTCTCATGACATTCCTCCTCTTCCGTGGGTGAGAGTGGATTCCAGGCTTCTCCGTACTCCATCCCCAAAGGTTTTGAAAGGGGAAGAGCAACGCTCGTGCCATTGGCGTTCGGGCCGCCATTGCTGGATATTTTCCATCATGGCGTTGTCCCGCGTACGTTTTCTGCGCAGTGGCGAACCCGGATTTGCTCCCTGCCCCTCCGGGAAATTATAACACGCCCCACTGCTTCAGACGGCCGTAAGCATACTGGGCGTGGTCGCCCTGGTTCACCTGCTGGAGAAAGCCGTAATACAGCTCGGCGGCCCGGCGGTTCTGGCCCGCGCCCTCCATGGAAAGTCCCTTGAGGAACAGCAGCTGGGGATTGCCCGGCAGAACCTTGTCGTAGCGGTCGAAAGCCTGGTAGGCTGCGTCGTATTTCTCGTTCATCAGCCGGGCCACGCCCAGGGAATGGTAGGCCCTGGCCTCCTGCGGGTAGACCTCGCTGGCGCGGCTGGCGTAGTATTCGGCCTTTTTGGGCCGGTCCAGGGCGGTCTGGCAGTCGGCCATCATCAGCAGGCCCGCGTAGTCGTGGGGGGCCTGGTTCAGGGCCTGGCCGTAGAGGGCCTCGGCCTTGTCCGGCTGCTGCTTGCCCATCAACTCCGAGCCCTTCTGGAGTTCCCCGATGGGCTCGCGCATGCGCCGCAGTCGCGCGGTGTGGTCCATGAACCGCTCCCGGTTCAGGGGCAGGCCGGTGTAGTCCTTGTACTTGCCCTTGGTGGAAGCCACGGCGGTATTGTAGCGCTCCTGGCTCATGGGGTGGGAGGCGAACATCTGTTCCAGCAGGCTCGGGTCGGATTTGCTCTTGTTCACGAGAATCTGCTGGAGACCGACCATGCCCTCGGGGTTCAGGCCCGCCCGGGTGGAGTATTCCATGCCCAGGTCGTCGGCCTGGCGCTCGTCCTCCCGGCTGTAGTAGGCCAGGAGCGCGCCGGTGCTCAGGCTGCCCAGTCCGGCGATGAGCGGCTGCCAGCCGCTGTCTGCCTGGGAGCTGGCATAGGCCGTTGCCCCGGCCATGACCGCCGAGAGCAGGATGCCCTTGCTCATGCGCGAGGCCGTGTGCCGAGCGTTGACGTGACCGGTTTCGTGGCCGAGCAGGGCGGCCAGTTCAGCCTCGTTCTGGAGCTCCAGGAGGATGCCGCGTGTGGCCGCGATGGAGCCGCCCGGAAAGGCGTAGGCGTTGACGTAGGTCGCGTTCACCGTGCGGTAGGAATAGGGCATGTTCGGCCGGTGGCTGAGCCGGGCCAGCTTCTGGCCCACGGAATCCACGTAGTTGTTCAGAGCCGCGTCCTGGACCGCGCCGTAGTCCGCCGAGAACTGGTGCGGTGAATTGGACTTGTCCAGGGCCACTTCCTGTTGCTCGGACATGAGCATCAGCTGGCTCTGTCCCGTGACCGGGTTCACGGCGCAGCCGCCCAGAAGCGGGGCCATGACCGCGCTTGCCGTGGCAGCGGAGGCCAGTTTCAGAAATTCCCTTCTGCCGATGCCCCTGCGCTCAAGATCCCTGCGGAATTGTCCGGTCATGCGAATCCTCCTTGGCTCCCGCATCGGTGGATGCTTCTTAAAATATCTTAACAAGTATTATGCCAAGGGAGAAGCCTGTCAATACGGGCCGTCGCCGGGGAGACTCCATTGCGCGGCGCGCGGAAAACGTCCGGCTGCGCAGCCGTGGTCCGCGCCCGGCTTCGGGTACGGTCACAAAAAGGGCGGTCCACCACTGCGGACCGCCCCTGGATGTGCTGGGAGGCAGGGATCGGAGGGCTAGAACAGGCTCTTGACCGCGCCTCCGATGTCCTTGATGGGATTGCTCTTTTCCGACGCGGGCTTTTCCGTGGCCGAGGAATCCCCTGTGCCGCTCTTGGTCGAGGATCCGCCCACGGCGTCGAGCAGCGCGCCCGGAGCCTTGAGCACGCCGGAAGCGCCGTCGCCGAGGATGTTCAGTGCGCCGCTCGCGATCATTTCGGCCCACTTCACCGGGTCGGGCCAGAAGTGCAGGTTGGCGAAGTCGCCCTTGATGCGGATGGGGATGCCGATGCCGAAGTAATCCTCCTTGTCGCCCCGGCCCTGTCCCTCGGTGGAGGCCAGGATGGCCCCGACCACGAGATAGTTGACGGAGTTGCCCGGCAGATTGACCTGGCCCTCGCCGTCTCCCTGGAGAAAGGGGGACTTGAAGAGCAGGTCGCGGTTGTCCACGAGGCCGTTGGTGATGGTGGCCGAACCCTGAACCAGTCCGAACTGGGTCCGGGCGTCCTTTTCGGTTTCGATCTCGCCGTCGGCCTTGGCCTGGAGGCTCTTGTAGGCCTTGGTCATCACTCCCGCGAGGTCCACGCCGGGAAACACGCCGTCGTGGATGTCAAAGCGCAGGTTGCCGTTGAGGGTCTGCTTGAGTTCGTCCACGGTGTTGCCGCGCACGGTCAGGGCCGCTTCCGCGTTGGTCGTGCCGCTCAGGGATTCCTTACCTTGGAGCGCCTCCAGCAGCGGGCCGATGGCCAGTCCGTTGAGATCGGCATTCAGTCCGTAGTTGGGGAGCGTGCCGCGCACGTCCATGGAGAGCGCGGACTTGAGGTCGCCCTCAAAGCAGGTGAAGGAGGCGGGCTCGACCTTGAGCAGACCGTCGCGGGCCGTGATCAGCACGAGCAGGTTGGTGATTTCCGCAGGCGAGACCTTGAGCCTGCCGATCTTGATTTCCGCGTCCAGGCGCAGCTTGCGCAACTGCTCCTGCACTGATTCCGGCAGCAGGGGCTGGTTGGCGGCGGCGGAATCCGTCGGGGCGGTTTCCGCAGGCTGGGCCGTCTGTTCGCTTTTGGGCGCGCGGTAGGGATCCAGATCCAGGGACGCGGCCTGGACCTTGATGCCGTAGCTGGGCACATCGCCCGCGATCATGCTTGCCTCGGCGGTGATCTCCTGGCCGTCCAGGCTCAGGATCACGTTGCGCGCCACAGCCGCGGCCGGACCGTAGTCAAAGTCCAGGCTCAGGCTGAGGTTGGTCAGGGCCGTGGGATCGGTGGTTTCGGGCGGAGTCTGGCCCAGCGATGCGAGCAGCTTCTTGAGATCGAAGGGTTTGACCGCCACGCTGCCCTTGGCCTTGGGACCGGCGTCCAGTTCGGAGGCGGCCAACTCGGCGGCCACGTCCACGCCGTAGGCTGAGACGGTCAGCCCCTCGGTGGTCACGATCTGGCGGGTCAGGTCCGCGAGCACGCTGGCGGCCTTGGCCGTCACCTCGGTCTTGCCGCCGGGAACCACGTCGCCTTCGGCCTCCACTCCGGCGTCAAGGTTCCGCAACTCATAGATTTTCTTTTCCAGGTCCAGGGCGGCCACGGCCTTGACCCCCACCGTGGCCTTGACCTGCGGTTGGCTGCTTTGCAGGCTCAGGGAGGCTTCCATGTCAAAGGGCTCGCCGGGCACAACCTCTCCCAGGGCGAGGTTCAGCCCTTCCAGAGCATAGCGCTTGCCCGCCTGGAGGTCGTCAAAGACGATGTTGGCGTCATTGACCTTCAGGCCGCCGATGGAGAGGTCGAGACCGCTGCTGGAACCGGACTTGCTGTCCTGGCTTTCCTGGGACGTTGCCGGGTCCTTTTCACCGCCGATGGCCTCCCAGTTGGCCGCGCCGTCCTTGTTGCGGATCAGGTTCACGGTCAGTCCCTGCACATCGATCTGTCCGGCCTTGATGGAGCCGGAGAGCAGCGGCAGGACCTGGAGGCTCACGGAGGAGCTTTGCAGGCTCACAAAGGGTTCGTCGCCAAAACCCGGAGGATTGCCCAGGCGGATGGCTCCGGTGTCCACGCCGATCCAGGGGAAGACGTGGAGGGAGAGATCGCCGTCGATGGTCAGTTCCATGCCCGTGGTCTCGCGCACGGTCTGGGTGATGCGGTCCTTGTAGTCATTGGGATCCACGAAGAGCGCCACGAAGATCAGGGCGGCTACGAGCAGCGCTGCCAGACCCCCGACGATGAGGAGCAACCGTTTGATGGTCTTGGTCATGGTATCAGGCTCCCATTGGGCTGGAGTTTTTCAGGAGATGAAGCCCGATTTGCGGGCACGGCTCGAACATAGCACAAGAGCGCAACGCAGGGAACGATAATAGAATTAAAAAAGCGCGGTGTCGGGAGAATGCGCACCCCGGCCGGAAGTTGCTCAGCGCGGGCAGAACCGGGATGCGCCTTCGCGTCGGAGCAGCCCCAGGGCCGGGGCGGCGTCGCGGCAGGACGGGGCGCAGACTTTGTTGCAGCATTTCAGTTTGCCGCAGTCCGCATCGTTGATGCAGGGAGCTCCGGGCCATTCCGCCAGGAATGGAACGTCGCCCTGGCCGGGCATAGCGGACCGGGCCACGGCGGATGCCAAGGCCTCGTTCGGGCCATCCGGCGCGCGGCACACGTCGGCCCGGGCCGGAGCGGAGACATCAAGGTAAAGCAACAGGGTCGCAAGGACGACAAGCATGATGCGGCACATGAAGGAACTCCTTGTCGTTGTTTTCCCGGAACGTACGTCTACGGGGAAACCGCGTCAATGCGCAGCTTTTATTTTGCGCAAGGAAGGGGTACACTATTTATGGCACAAAAGATGAATTGAAACCGGTCGGAAACATCAGCGCGGCATGAAGCAATCGGACACGGAAAAACGCATTGAGGAACTGGAGCGGGAACGCGATCGCCTCCGGGCGCGGGTCGGCGAACTGGAGGCCTGCGGAAGCAGTGACGCGGGCGGTCTGGGCGCGGTCCGCGACGCTTTACAGGAGCGGGACGAAGCCCTGCAGGCAGTGTTCAACGCCACTGCGGACTCGATCATGCTTCTGGATCTCTCCGGAAACATCCTGGCCATCAATTCCACGGGAGCGACCCGCCTCGGTCGGAACGCCGAAGAACTGCGGGGTGTGAACTGTTTCGAGCTCTTTCCCAGGGAGATCGTGGAGGCCCGGCGCGCAGCATTTCTGGAGGCCAAGACCACCGGGCGGCTCGTGGTCGTGCAGGATGAACGCGAGGGCCTGCACCTGGAAAATCATCTCTACCCGGTGCTGGACCGCGCGGGCAGAGTCCGGCAGGTGGCCGTGTATTCCAAGGATGTCACGGAGCGCGTTCTGGCGGATAGGGCCGGACAGCGGCTGCGCCAGCGCGTGGAGGGCTACCGCCGCAATCTGGAGGCCATCTTCACCAGCCTGCCCGAAGGGCTGCTCATTGTGGCGCCGGACATGACCGTGCTGGAGGCCAACAGCGCCTTCGAACGCATCAGCGGGACCCGGCGCGGCCTGTTGCTGGGCAGTCCGCTCAAGGGCGAACCGGGGTCATGCCTGGAAGGCTGCGTGAAAATGCTCCGGCGCACTGTTGACACCGGCGACCCTGTTCGCGAATACCGCTTCGAGTGCCGGGACGGGTTTGGGGAGGACAAGGTCGTGGTGGTCAATACCGCCCCGCTGGCCGGAAGCGGCGAACGCTTCAACGGCGCGGTCCTGATCCTGCGCGACGTTTCGCGTCTGGTCCGGCTGGAAAGCGAACTGGCCCGGAAGCACCGCTTCCACGACTTCGTGGGGCGGTCCGAACCCATGCAGGAGGTCTTTGCGCTGCTGGACCGCCTTTCCGGGCTGGACAGCACCGTACTGCTCCTGGGGGAGTCCGGCACGGGCAAGGAACTGGCCGCCGAAGCCTTGCACCGGCGTGGACCCCGGGCGGGCGGACCGCTGGTCAAGGTCAACTGCGCGGCCCTCACGGACGAACTGCTGGAAAGCGAACTTTTCGGACATGTGCAGGGCGCCTTCACCGGGGCCATCCGCGACCGCGTGGGCCGGTTTCAGGCCGCCGAGGGCGGGACCATCTTTCTGGACGAGATCGGGGACATTTCCGTGCGCACCCAGCTCAAGCTGCTGCGTTTTCTGGAGAGCCGGGAATACGAGCGCGTGGGCGAATCCGCCACGCGCACGGCGAATGTGCGCGTGGTCGCGGCCACCAACGCGGACCTGCGCCGCAAGGTCCGCCTGGGTCAGTTCCGCACGGACCTCTATTACCGGCTCAAGGTCATGGTCGTGTCGCTGCCGCCCCTGCGGCAGCGAACCGAGGACATTCCCCTGCTGGCCAACCATTTTGTGGAGATCTTCCGGGTACAGATGCGCAAAGAGCTTTCCGGACTTTCTCCGGAGACGCTGGAACTGCTCATGAACCAACCCTGGCCCGGCAACGTGCGCGAACTGCGCCATGCGCTGGAGCACGCCTGCATCCTCTGCCGGAGCGGGTTGGTGCGGCCCGAGCATCTCCCCTCGGAACTCCGGGGCGGACATCTCCCCCCGGCCGGTCGGGGACGGCCCCGGAGCCTGGGGCGGGCCGAACTGCTGACCGCGCTGGAGTCGGCCCGCTGGAACCGCAGCCGTGCGGCCAGACTTTTGGGCATCAGCCGCAGCAGCCTGTATCGGCGACTGGAAGAGCTGGGCCTGCCTTGATATGCATTTGGGACAATTTGTCCCAAAACACATTGTCTCACGGGACACTTCACAGACGAGCATCAGCGGCGGGGTTGTTGAGTATCCCGCCGGAATGATATGCTGAATCCATCGATCAATGCTGATGGCACAAAGCTTGCTTCTTGGGAGACAGCGAGGAAGGCGATGCTTTTCGAAATCCATCCTGACGATGTCACGGCGCATCTGCGACCCGGAAAACGGATTCTGATCGCCTGCGTCCACAGGGACGAGGAATACGAGGAGCACCGACGCGAGGTGGCCACGGTTGCACGGGCTTTTGAGGGAAAGCTCGCAACTCTTTGGACCGACCCCCGGCTCTCGCCGGGATTCATGAAGGTCTATGGCATCCATGGCACGCCGACGTATCTGCTGCTCAACGGCGAGGGGATGGAGCTGGGACGCCTGGAAGGGCGGGCCGACTCCCGGATGCTCAAGCGGTTCATCAGCGCAGGGGATTGGTGGCGAAACGTTTTCACCACAGGGGATGGGAAATGACGCGCTGGAAGGATTTGCGTTTGAGCGGAAAATTTGGTGTTGGCTTCGGGCTCGTCCTGGGCCTGCTGGGGGTGCTCGCAATCTGGGCGGTGCTCGGCATCGGCGGCATTGTCCGCAATGCCGGGGAGGTCATCGACGGCAACAAGCTGCGGGGTGACTTTGTGCAGCGCATCGTGGAGCACCTCAAGTGGGCTGAAAAGGTCGGCGCCCTGCTCACGGATTCGAAGGTCACCACGCTTTCGGTGGAGACCGACCCGCGCAAGTGCGCCTTCGGCAAATGGTATTACGGCGAGGGGCGGATCATGGCGGAACAGCTCGTGCCCGCGATCAAGCCCCTGATGGCCGAAATCGAGGGGCCGCACAAGCATCTGCACGAAAGCGCCGTGGCCATCGCCAAGAATTTCGTGAACGTGGATCCCGAACTGGCCAAGTTTTTCTATGCCAAGCAGGTGGACCATCTGCTTTGGATGAACAAGGTCCTGGATGCCGTGGTGGAACACAAGAGCGCCACGGGTGTGGAAAAAGACCCGACGCGCTGTGGGCTGGGCGAGTGGCTCTCTTCCGACGAGGTAGGCCGCATGCGGCGTGCGGATCCGGAGTTTGCCGAGCATCTCGAACCGATCTTTGAACCGCACGCCAAACTGCACGAGTCCGTGCAGCGGATCGACAAGTTGCTGGCCGCCGGGGATTTCGACGCAGCGGCAAAGGTGTATTTCAGTGTCACCGAGCCCAGCGGCCATCAGACGCTCGACGTGCTCAAGGAGCTCATCGCCTGGCACGGGACCAAGGTCGCCCGGCTGGAGGAGGCTAGGGAAATTTACGTGGAGCAGACCGTTCCGGCCCTGAGCAGGGTGCAGGAACTGCTGACGAAAACGCGCGAGGTCGTGGCCCAAAACATCATGACCGACGACCAGATGCTGGCGAGCGCTTCCGGGACGCGTTCCATGATCATCTCCGTGGGCAGCGCGGCCCTGCTGCTGGGCGTGATTCTGGCCTGGATCATCGCGCGGGGCATTGTGACTCCGATCCGCAAGGGCGTGACCTTTGCCGAGGTGGTCAGCACCGGCGACCTCACGGCGGAAGTGGATGTGGACCAGAAAGATGAAGTGGGCGTTCTGGCCGGCGCGTTGCGCGGCATGGTCGGCGAATTGCGCCGCGTGGTGGCCGAGGTGAATCTGGCCACCCAGAATGTGGCCTCGGGCAGCGAAGAGCTTTCCGCAACGGCCCAGACCCTGTCGCAGGGCGCCACGGAATCCGCTGCTTCCGTGGAACAGGTTTCGGCCTCCATGCAGCAGATGGGGACGAACATCCGGCAGAATGCGGACAACGCGGTGCAGACCGAAGCCATTGCCGCCGGAGCGGCGGACAAGGCCGCAGAGAGCGGCGAGGCCGTGGTCGAGGCCGTGCGGGCCATGAAGAACATCGCGGAGAAGATCTCGATCATTGAGGAAATCGCCCGCCAGACCAACCTGCTCGCCCTGAACGCGGCCATTGAGGCTGCCCGGGCGGGCGAACACGGCAAGGGATTCGCCGTGGTGGCCGCCGAGGTGCGCAAGCTGGCCGAGCGCAGCGGCCAGGCCGCGGGGGAGATCGGAGAACTTTCCGCAAGTTCCACCACGGTGGCCGAGCGCGCCGGAAGCATGCTTCAGCAGCTTGTGCCGGAAATCCGCCGCACAGCGGAGCTGGTGCAGGAAATAGCCGCGGCCAGCAAGGAGCAGAATGCGGGGGTGGACCAGATCGCCCGGGCCGTGACCCAGATGGAGCAGGTCGTGCAACAGAACGCCTCGGCGGCCGAGGAGATGGCTTCCACGTCCGAGGAACTGGCCGGTCAGGCCGAGCAGCTCCAGCAGACCATGGAGTTCTTCCGGTCCGAGCACGGCAACGGTTCGCCCCGGGCGCTGCTGGCGCAGAGCGCGCCCCTGCCGAGGCTTGCGCCGGGACGCGGAGACAGCAAGCGAGGCAGTGGAGAATTTGAACGTTTCTGATTGACCAGAGGAAGCACTTTCCGGACGGCGCGAATCCGGGCGAGAAGGGGACCACCGGCCCGGATTCGCGACCATGTCGGACCGTTTCACCGTCATGAGGGGCACGAGTGACGGTGAAACGGCACAAAAAAAGCGGCCGGGCGATTTGCCCGGCCGCTTCCTTTTACCGAGGCTTGCGCCTCAGTCCTGGACCTCGCGGATTTCCGCCAGTCCGGGTGCGAGCGAGCGAATGTGGATCTGTCGCTGGAGTTCCACTTCGCGAATGTTCTTGGACACAAAGAGCGTGGTCTCAACGCCGTTGGCGATGATCACGAGCTTGTAGGTCGTTTCTTTTTTGGTCATGGCAGCCTCCTTGGGTCTCGCAACATAGTCCGGCGGCATCCCAGGGTCAAGACTCCAACAGGGGGTGCTTCCTGTTTCGAAAAACCAGGACCGGGCCGACGGACGAATCGCGCCGGCCCGGTCTGGAAACATCCCGCGTCGGCGGGGTGGTTAGTCGTCTTCCTCGACCCGTTCGGCAATGGAGCACTCGGTGGTCAGCAGCAGACCGGCCACGGAGGCGGCATTCTGCAGGGCGATGCGCACGACCTTCTTGGGGTCGATGATGCCCGCTTTGACCAGGTCCTCGTATTCGCCGCTGGCAGCGTTGAAGCCGAAGCTGTCCTTGCCCGCGCGGACTTTTTCCACCACCAGGGAGCCCTCGAAACCGGCGTTGGCCGCGATCTGGCGCAGGGGCTCCTCAATGGCGCGTCGGATGATGCTCACGCCCGCGAGTTCGTCGTCGTCGGCTGGCTTGAGGCCGGCCAGGGCGGAAATGGCACGGATCAGGGCGCAGCCGCCGCCGGGCACGATGCCCTCGTCCGCGGCGGCGCGGGTGGCGTGCAGGGCGTCGTCCACGCGGTCGCGCTTTTCCTTCATCTCGATCTCGGTGGGCGCGCCCACGCTGATCACGGCCACGCCACCCATGAGCTTGGCAAGGCGCTCCTGAAGCTTTTCCTTGTCATAGCTGGAGGTGGACTCGTTGATCTCGGCCTCGATGGTTCCGCAGCGCCGTTTGATCTCGGCGGGGTCGCCCACGCCGTCCACAATGGTGGTGTTTTCCTTGGTCACGGTGACCTTCTTGGCCGAGCCCAGGTCCTCGATGGTCAGCTTTTCCAGGCTGATGCCCAGGTCATCCGTGGCCACCTGGCCGCCGGTGAGCACGGCCAGATCCTGGAGCATGGCCTTGCGGCGTTCGCCAAAGCCCGGAGCCTTGATGGCGCAGATCTTCAGACTGCCGCGCAGGCGGTTGACCACCAGGGTGGCCAGGGCCTCGCCCGCGATGTCCTCGGCCACGATGAGCAGGGGACGCTGGGTCTTCACGACCTGCTCCAGCACGGGCAGGATTTCGCGCAGGTTGTTGATCTTCTTGTCCGTGAGCAGGATGTAGGGCTCTTCCATCTCGCAGGCCATCTTGTCCGTGTTGGTGGCGAAGTACGGAGAGACGTAGCCCCGGTCGATCTGCATACCCTCGACCACTTCCAGAGTGGTCTCCATGGACTTGGCCTCCTCCACGGTGATCACGCCGTCGCGGCCGATCTTGTCCATGGCCTCGGCCAGGATGTCGCCGATGGTGGAGTCGTTGTTGGCGGAGATGGTTCCGATCTGGGCGATTTCAGCGGTGCTTTTCACGGGTTTGGCGATCTTGTCCAGATGCTCCACCACGGCGTTCACGGCCTTGTCGATGCCGCGCTTGACAGCGATGGGGTTGCGTCCGGCCGCGATGAGTTTCAGCCCCTGGCCGAAGATGGCCTGGGCAAGCACGGTGGCGGTGGTGGTTCCGTCACCAGCGATGTCGTTGGTCTTGGAAGCCACTTCCTTGACCATCTGGGCGCCCATGTTCTCGAACTTGTCGGTCAGGTCGATTTCCTTGGCAACGGTCACGCCGTCCTTGGTGATGGAAGGCTTCCAGCCCTTGTCCAGGATGACGTTGCGTCCCTTGGGGCCGAGGGTGACCTTGACGGCATTGGCCAGGGCGTCCACACCGTTTTTCAGCCCGAGGCGGGCTTTTTCCTGAAAATTGATCGTTTTGGCAGTCATGTGCTCGTTCCTTGCTGGGAGGGAGTTACTCGACGGTGGCGAGGATGTCGTCCTGACGCATCATGATCACTTCTTCGCCATCCACCTTGAACTCGGTTCCGGCATACTTGGCGAAGAGCACGACTTCACCTTCCTTGACGGTCATCTTGATCTCGCCCTTGCCGGGACCGACGGCAAGCACGGTTCCGCGCTGGGGCCGCTCCTTGGCGGCGTCAGGGATGATGATGCCCGAGGCGGTGCGTTCCTCGGATTCCATGCGCTTGACCAGGACGTTATCATTCAGGGGTTTCAGTTTCATCTCGGTCTCTCCTTAAAGGTTCACGGGGATGTATGGAAAAACGGAACGGCCGGGTCCAAGCCCGACCGCGGGATACACTCGTGGGACAATAAGCAGCGGAACACGCAAGTCAAGGGCGCGGCCCCGTTTTTCCTGCGGGAAGGGAGTGCGCGCGGGTTGCGCCCGGGCGGGAAAACAAACTATTCTGCGGTTGCGGGCCAAAGGCCTGCGCAAACGCACCGGAGGGGTTCATGCTGACCATGAAATGTGCGGCCTGCCGCAAAAAACTCTTCCGCTACCGGAAAATAGGCCAGGGCGAGGTGCATCGCTGCCACAAGGAGCGCATCGAGCGCTTCTACGGAGCCGAGGCGCGCGCGGACGGGCTCTACTGCTCCTGCGGTCGCCGGGTGGGGCTGGACCGGGGCGGCCACTACACTCTGGTCAAGAAGGCCGTGACCTATTCCGGGGAAAAGCTGGAAAAGTGACCAGCTCAGAGGTTGGCCCGCAGCGGCGCGGAAATGCGCCGGGCTCCCACGTAGTGGCTGCGCCAATACTCTTCGGCAAGACTGCTCTCCCGCACGCGCTGGCCCGACTTGGGGCTGTGGACGAACACGCCGCCCCCCGCGTAGATGCCGACGTGGAAGCTGCTGCCCCGCACGGTCTTGAAGAAGAGCAGGTCGCCGGGCACGAGCGGAGCGCCCCGGCCCACGGGCACGCCCGCGTGGATCTGCTCCCAGCTGGGACGGGGCACGCGCACCCCGTGGCGGGCAAAGGCCCAGTAGACCAGTCCGGAACAATCGAATCCCTCGCCCGGGGAGTCGCCTCCCCAGCGATAGGGCCTGCCGATGGCGGAACGGGCGGTGTCCGCCACGCTGTAGCCTGCGCCGTTGTACCCTCCGCCACTGTACCCGCCGGGAGCCGCAGAGCGTCCGGCCGTGCCGTGGGAAGCGCCCGGTGGGATGCGGGCCTTGCCCATGTCCAGCACGGAGCAGGCGGCCAGCGTCAGCGCTGCCAGTCCGAACAGGCAAAGCCGGAGCAGCGCCTTCCCTCTGGGGCCTTTGCTCCGGGCATGTGCTCTCCGGAAAAACATCCTCTGCTCCTCTTGCTCCGAGTCCGTAGATCAGGTCAGCGATCCGAGTAAACCTGGAGAAAACTTTTGACCGAGGTCACGCCCGGAACCTGTCCGGCAATGACCGCTGCGCGGTCGATTTCCCGCTGCGAACCCACGAGTCCGAGCAGCACGGCCTGGCACTGGACGATCTTGGTGTCCACGTTGGTCCCGTTGACGCTCTTGTCCTCCAGCAGGTCCTTGTCCAGTTCCGCGCCGATGCGCAATTGCGTGGCGGTGTCGCAGTTGGCGACCTCCTGCTTGGGCAGCATGTAGGTGGTCACGGAGCGGACGCCCTCCACGTCGCGGGCGATCCGGATCGCCTTGGTGCGCTGGACATCGCTCTCATACTCGCCCACGAGGTAGACCCGGCCGAGATAGGTGAATGCCTTGTAGTCCAGATAGTTGACATCCTTATCCGCGAGCAGTTCCTTGTCGATCAGGAAGGTGATCTGCTCGTCGTCGTAGATCTGGCCGAGGCTGCGTTCATCCATGGCGGCCTTGTACACGGTGCAACCCGAGATCGCGGCCAGCAGCAGCGCGGCGAACAAAAATTTGACGAAGACTTGCATGGGGCTCTCCCTAGGGTTTCGGTGTGTAGACTTTGAGATAGGATACGACCTTTTCCACGCCCTTGACCTTGGCGGCCACGACCTTGGCCTGGGCGATTTCGGCCTCGTCGGCCACAAGACCCAGCAGCACGATGGTCCGGCACTGTACGGCCTTCACGTCCACGTTGTAGCCATGCACGGTTTCGTCGGCCACAAGGCGCGCGCCCACTTCCTGGGCCAGGGTCAGGTTGCCGAGGTCCTCGCAGTCCTTGCGCTTGGACCGGGGCTGCGCATAGATCGTGACCCCGCGCACGCCCTCGACCTTGGCGGCGATCCGCTTGGCCGCCTCCAACTGGGCGGTGTTCATGTATTCGCCCACCAGATAGACCTGCCCGTCGTAGGCCGAGGCCGAGATGGCGGTCATGCCGACCACTTCATTGTCCGCGAAGCGTGCCAGGATTTCCGTGGAGATGGCCTTGTCCCGGGCCAGCACGCTGGTTTCACGTGGGTCGGAGGCATATTTGTACCCGGCGACGTACGGATTGCAACCGGAAAGCAGCACAAAGCACGTGACAAGCAGCATTGCGAGCGGAACGCAGAGCGAGCGGAACATCTTCGTATGGTCCTCCGGTGGATGATGAAAGGCGTCAGGGCCAAACAGTATCGCCCAATCCCGAGCCGTACGCAATGGAGATTGAACGAATGCCGACGGTGTGCGTGGAGCGGCTCAGCGCGGGGGCGCGTCGTCCCGGTCCAGCACTGCCTGCAAGGCTTGCAGGATGTGTTCCGGCACGGCGAAGCGCCCCTGCCAGGGCGGGGGCAGGCGCAGCTCCAGATCCGGCAGGGTGAGTCGAAAGGCATGCAGGTACATTGTCGAATGCTTTGAATTCACACTTGTTTTTGATTCAGAAGCTGCGCCGTATTTTCGGTCGCCCACAAGGGGATGTCCGCGCTCCGCAAGCTGCACGCGGATCTGGTGGGTGCGACCCGTGAGCAGAGTCACAGCCAAAAGACTGACGTTTTCGTCGGTCGTTGCCGTTGGTTCGGGCAGAATCAGGGGTCGGACCCTGGCCAGTGCGGTCTTGCCGCTTCCGGCGGCCACACGCTCGCCTCCGGGCGCGCCGCGTTTTTCCAGCCGGTCTTCCAGCACAACTTCCCCGGCGTGGGGCCAGCGACCCCGGACCCAGGCCAGATAGGTCTTGCGCAGCACGCCCGAGGCCATGAGCTCGTTCAACTCGCGCAGCCGGGCATAGGAGCGGGCCGCCAGGAGCAGGCCCGAGGTGTCGCGGTCCAGGCGGTGGGCCAGGGTGGGCGCGAAGTCGCTGCCCGGATAGCGCGCCGCGAGCCGCGCGGCCACGGAGTCGTCGTGCCCGGTTCCGCCGTGGGCGGGCAGGCCCGCGGGCTTGGCCACCACCACCAGATCCGGATCCTCGTGGACGATTTCCAGGGCGGGCCGGGAGGGGAGGGGGGAGGCGGACGCGGGCGCGGCGTGCCCGCCGCTCTCACCGGGGGTGTGGGGCGGAATGCGCACGAGCTGCCCCTCGGCAATGCGGTCAAAGGGCTTTTTGCGGCCCCCGTCCACGCGCACCTGCCCCGTGCGAATCCATTTCTGGATGGCCGAGCGGGGAACCGCCCCCTGGAGCCTGCGTTCCAGGTATTGCAGCAGCTTCTGGCCGTCCTCGGCCCGGGTCACGGTCAGGGTGCTCACGCCGGGCATGGGCCGCTCCCGTGCCGTTGCCCGGCATGTCCGCGCCGGAAAGGGCGTTTTGCTCGTGTTGACATCCGGATATGCTTGCCGAGGTCGCGGCGGCCCGTCAATGGCAAAACGAACCGCCCCGCTTTCGCGGGCGTCAAGGGAAAGCCCGCCTTGCCGGATTTCCGGCAAGGGCGGGCCATGTCGTCTAGAAACGGGGTTCGTCAGCCGATTCCACGCCCGGCGGGTCGTCATCCGTGCGGATCGTCCGCGCGACAATGCCGCCCACTTCGGCGAGCGCCTTGCCGCGTTCCTGCGCCAGCCGCTTCCATTTGCGCTTTTCCTTTTTCATGGCCTCCACAGTGTGCAGCAGATCCTGGATGGTTTGCGCCGGGTAGCCGTGGGAGGCTCTGGACCCCTTGCGCAGTTCCTCGTTGTTGTGCTGCCGCAGCGCTGCGAGCTGATTGCTGTCGAGGATCATGGCCGCTCCTCCGGTCCGCCGCTCAGTTCGCCGGGCAGAAACTCTGCTGGGAGTATTCCTGCCGTTCGCGGTATTCTTCCTGCTTGCCTTTGTTCCAGCGCGACACGGGGCGGTAATAGCCCACCACGCGGGTATAGAGATCGGAAGAGCAC
>JBFWMD010000052.1:0-26916 GCA_050251775.1 Desulfovibrio sp. | reverse complement strand
TCCGAAACTCCCCCACTTTTGCGGCGGACGAGCTTTTTAGGCCTCTGTCCGTCCGGAGTCAAGCGCTTTTTGCAACTTTTTTCCAGGGCATCCGCCCCGGCAACTCCGTTTCGCTCCGCATCAGCGGCGAGGGGTGTGTCTATGCAAATCCCACCCGACGGTCAAGCGGTTTTTGGAACAAAAACACACTTCCCTTTCAATGCCTCTATTTTTAAAGACTTATTTTATTAAACAAGCTTGAAAATTCTGCCATGACACCCGACAAAAGTCCCCTCTCTCCGTCTTGATGTTCCTCCTTCCAAAGGCTAACCATTTTGAGGCGGAAGCGGACAACTTACCATAAGAGGCTCAGCATGAAGCGAATTCTCATCCGCACGTTGAGGCACACCGAATTCCCGCAGGCCATGCAACTGGTGCGCGATGTCTTTGCGCGGCACGTGGCCCCGGCCTTCTCCGAGGAGGGGGTCCTGGAATTCGGCTCGTTCGTCACCCTGGAGAGTGCGTTGCAGCGCCTTAAGCAGGGTCACCACTTCCTCGCCGCCTGCATGGGCGAGACCCTGGCCGCGGTGGCCGAAGTCCGCGACAGCCGACACATCTGCCTGCTCTTCGTCCTGGACGAATTCCAGCGCAAGGGCATCGGGCGGCAACTGGCAAACGCCTGCGTTGAACTCTGCGCTCGGGAAATCCCTGGTCTTGAGCGTATCACGGTGAACGCATCCGTCAATGCCGTGGACGCCTACCGGCGTTTCGGTTTCCTGCCCACGGACACCGAGCAATGCCACAACGGCATCCGATTCGTGCCCATGGCACTCGACATTTCAGGCGTCCAAGCGGTCACAACTCCCTTGAACGCGGCGCACCCGTAGGTCGGAAGCTATCCCGCCACGATATACGTCCCGGACCGCCCGGACACGGCCTCTTCAATGGACCCGATGGAGCAGATCACGGCCCGGTTGCCCGTGGACAAGGCAAACCGCCTTCCCGCCTGTATTTTCGGCAGCATGCTTCCCGGCGGGAAATGCCCCTCTTCCACATATCCCGCAAGCTCATGGGCCGTGACCTCGCCCAGGACCCGCTGCCCCGGCCGGCCGTACTCCAGCATGGCCCCCTCCACATCCGTGGCCATGACAAGGAGGTCCACGCCCACCTCCCGCGCCAGCAGCGCGCTGGCCAGGTCCTTGTCGATCACCGCGTCCACGCCGTTGAATCCTCGCCCCTCGCGGATCACGGGAATGCCCCCGCCCCCGCAGCAGATGACGATGAAATCCAGATCCACGAGCTGGCCGATCTCCCGGCGCTCCACGATGCTCACCGGCTCCGGCGAGCCCACCACCCTGCGCCAGCCCTTGGCGGTGTTGCGAACGGGATACGCGAGTCCCAGGGGCTCGGACGCTTCCGGCTGGGCCAGCACCGGTCCGATGGGCTTGGTCGGCGTTTGCAGTGCCGGGTCGTCCCGGTCCACCACCACATAAGTCAGCATGCTCACCAGAGGGCGATAGGCCGCGTTCAGCTCCGAAAGAGCCTGATCCAGAGTGGATTCGATCATGTAGCCGATCTGGCCCTCGGTCTGGGCCACGAGGATTTCCAAAGGCAACTTGGGAACCTTGTCACAGCACTCCTGCTGCAAGAGCAGGTCGCCCACCTGCGGGCCATTGCCATGGGTGATGATCACCCGCCAGTCCTGCGAAAGGCGGGCGATCTGGCCCATGGGCAGGCGCAGGTTCTCGAACTGCTGGCGGATGGTCCCTTCCTGGCCTTTGCGGATCAAGGCGTTGCCGCCCAGGGCCACGAGAAGAATGGGTTTCTTTTTTGCGTCCATACCCCTCCTCAGCGGCGGAAACGCCGTTCCAGCGCCCCGGCCAGGGTGGGCTCGCCGTGGTCCTTATATTCATATGAGACACGCACCAGGGGCTTGTTCACCGTGAGCAGGCCGGTGATGTCGATGGGCGTGGCCGAAACCACGGTGTCGCACTCGCAGGCGTTGATGGTCGCCTCCAGGTCGCGCACCTGGGCCGGGGAGTAGCCCATGGCCGGGAGCACGTGTCCGATGTTCGGATACTTGCGGAAGGTCTCGGCCAGCGAGCCCTTGAGGAAAGGACGCGGATCCACGATCTGCGTGGCCCCGCCCCGCTCGGCCGCGATGACGCCCGCGCCGAACCGCATCTCGCCGTGGGTCAGGGTCGGGCCGTCCTCGACCACGAGCACCCGCTTGCCCTGGATCAGCTCCGGCCGGTCCGCAAGCACCTCGGATTCGGCCAGGACGATCTCCGCGCCGGGATTGCATTCCATAATGGTCCGCCGGACCTGCTCGATCTTGTCCGGGTCCGCGCTGTCCACCTTGTTGATCACGGCGATGTCGCACATGCGCATGTTCGTTTCGCCAGGATGGTAAGTCAGCTCGTGCCCGGCCCGGTGCGGATCGAAAACCACGATGTTCACTTCCGGCTTGTAGAACGGCGTGTCGTTGTTCCCGCCATCCCAGACCACCACGTCCGCCTCCTCTTCGGCGCGGCGCAAAATTTTCTCATAGTCCACGCCCGCATAGATCACCGCGCCCATGCGCACCACAGGCTCGTACTCCTCGCGCTCCTCAATGGTGCATTCGTGCCGGTCCATGTCCGCCAGCTCGGCGAAACGCTGAACCTCCTGCTTGACGAGGTCGCCGTAGGGCATGGGATGGCGCACGGCCACCACTCGCCTGCCCAGGGCCTGGAGCACACGCATGACCTCGCGGCTGGTCTGGGACTTGCCGCAACCCGTGCGCACGGCGCAGACCGAGACCACGGGCTTCGAGGACTTGAGCATGGTGTACGGCGCGCCGATGATCATGAAGTCCGCGCCGTGGGCCGTGGCAATGGAGGCCTTGTGCATGACCTCCACGTGGGGGATGTCCGAATAGGAGAAGACCACCAGATCCACCTTGTGCTCCTGGATCAGCTCGGCCAGACGCGCGTCCGGATGGATGGGAATGCCGTCGGGGTATTGCTCCCCAGCCAGTTGCGCCGGATACTTGCGCCCGTCGATGTTCGGAATCTGCGTGGCCGTGAAGCAGACCACGTTGTAGCGCGCATTTCCCCGGAAATAGACATTGAAATTGTGAAAATCGCGCCCGGCGGCGCCCATGACGATGACGTTCTCGACCATTGCGAACTCTCCCGTGGCTTATGAAAAGGGCGGCCCGGATTCCTGTCCAGGCCGCCCTCGCGGTTATTTGCTGAGAATGGGAACGATGCGCTCCAGGGCCCAGTCCACCTGCTCCGCCGTGATCACCAGGGGCGGGGCGAAACGGATGATGTTCTCGTGGGTCTCCTTGCAGAGCAGGCCCGCCTCCTTGAGCTTCAGGCAGTACTGCCGCGCGCCGCCCGCCTCGGCCTTGAACTCCACGCCGAGGAGCAGGCCGCGCCCGCGCACCTCGCGGATCAGAGGATTCTCGATCTTTCGCAGTCCGTCCACAAACCGAGCGCCCATGACCTCGGCGTTCTCCACGAGCTTTTCCTCCACAAGGACTTTCAGGGCCGTGCGCGCCACGGCGCAGGCCAGGGGGTTGCCGCCAAAAGTGGAGCCGTGTTCCCCGGGCCGCAGCACGCCGAGCACCTCGGTATTGGAGAGCACGGCGGAAACCGGATAAAATCCCCCGGAAAGGGCCTTGCCGATGAGCGAGATGTCCGCCTCGATGCCCTCGTGCTCCTCGGCGAGCATCCGGCCCGTGCGGCCCAGGCCGGTCTGAATCTCGTCCAGAATCAGCTGGATGCCCCGCTCGTCGCAGATTTTCCGCACCCGGCGCAGATAGCCGTCCGGCGGGATGATCACCCCGGCCTCGCCCTGGATCGGCTCCACGAGCAGGGCCACGGTGTTGGGCGTGATGGCCGCCTCGAAAGCGTTCGCATCGCCAAAGGGCACGACCCGGAAGCCGGGCGTGAACGGTCCGAACCCGGCCTTGGCCGTGGGGTCCGTGCTGAAACTGATGATCGAGATGGTCCGACCGTGGAAGTTGTTCGCGCAGACAATGATCTCGGCCTGGTCCTCGGGCACGCCCTTTTCCAGGTAGCCCCATTTGCGCACAGCCTTGATGGCGGTCTCCACGGCTTCGGCCCCGGAGTTCATGGGCAGGACCTTGTGGGAGTTGGTCAGGGTGCAGAGTTCTTCATAAAACAGGCCAAGCTGATCGTTGCGGAAAGCGCGGGAGGTCAGGGTCAGGCGCTCGGCCTGCGCGCGCAGGGCCGCGAGAATGCGCGGGTGGCAGTGCCCCTGGTTCACGGCGGAATAGGCCGAGAGGCAGTCCATGTAGCGCTCGCCGTCCACGTCCCAGACCCAGACGCCCTCGCCCCGCTGAAGCACCACGTCCAGGGGCTTGTAGTTGTGCGCGCCGTACTGGTTCTCCAGAGCGATGTAATCCTGCGGTTTCATGCCTGCTTTCTCCTTTGCTTGCGCTGCTCGTGCTGCGCCTTCATGGTCGTGTTGTATTTCCGCACATGCTCCCGCGCCTGCCGTGCGGCGTCCTCGGCCCGGCCCTGGGCAACGGACTCCACAAGCGCCTCCAGGTCGCGGCAATTCTCTTCCAGGGTCTCCGCTCCACTGAGGCGGAACTGCTCGAAGGCCCCGAGGATGTTCTCATGGACCATGCGCAGCACAGCCAGAAAGAGCGGATTTTCCGCTGCTTCGGCAATGGCCAGATGGACGGCCACGTCCCCGCGCAAAAAGGCTTCGCCATCGCCGCGTTCCAGAGCGGATCGGGCCTCGGCCAGTTTTTTCCGGAGCAGGGCGGCCTTTTGCGTGTCCACGCGCTCCGCGGCCAGGGAGGCCACAATGCCTTCCACGGACTCGCGAAACTCGCCCATATGGTCGAAGCCGACCCGCCCGAGCCGGACCAGCAGATCGAGCCGCTCGCCGATCTTGTCCATGTCCGGTTCGCGCACCACGGCCCCGCCGCCCACGCCCACCCGGATGTCCACCAGCCCCTTTTCCTCCAGCACGCGCAGCGCCTCGCGCACCGTGCCCCGGCTGGTCTCGAACATCTCGGCCAGCTTCATTTCGGACGGCAACACATCGCCGGGCAGCAGTTCCTCCCGGACCAGGGCCTCCTCAATCTGGGCGACTACATGCTGATACATGCGGTTATTTTTCAGTTTTACGATATGCAGCGCCATGCGCTTCTCCCTGCCGCCCGATGCGGACGTACTGTTTAATTGTCAGACAGTTTGATTATTTGTCTCAACCCGACGCCCTTGTCAACCGCGCCCGCCCCTGTCAGGGCTGGGGTGAAAATGCTAAAAACGGTCAGGCGGTTCGCGGACGAATGGTCTACAAGCTCCACACGCAAGAGGGAGGAGAGAATGCGGAAGAGCACGCAACACGACTACCAGGAACGGATTCTCAAGGTACTGCGGCACATCCAGGAACATCTGGACCGGGAGACCGGCGTGGAGGAGTTGGCCCGGCTGGCCTGCTTTTCCCAGGCGCACTTCCACCGGTTCTTCAAGGGCATGCTCGGCGAATCCCTGGGGGAGCACATCCGGCGGCTGCGCCTGGAGCGCTCCGCGTTGCGGCTTTTGATCACGGAACAAAGCGTGATGGACCTCGCTCTGGACGCGGGCTACGATACGCCGGAGGCGTTCTCCCGCAGCTTCCGGCGCATGTTCGGCGCATCGCCCTCGGAGTATCGCCGGGATGCGCGCCAACGGCTTGTTCCGGATTCCCCCTCGGGCGTACATTACCTGCCGGACGGCAAACGCCCCGGCCTGCACATCCGACCAAGGAGCTGTACGATGAACGTGGAAATCAAACTGATGCCCAGCCTCCGCGTGGCCTACATGCGACACGCCGGCCCTTACTTCACAGTGGGCGAGACCTGGAACGCGCTCTGCGCCTGGGCTTGCCCGCAAAACCTTTTCGGTCCGGCGACTCTCTTCCTGGGAGTCTGCCACGACGACCCGCAAATCACCCCGCCGGACAAGGTCCGCTACGACGCCTGCATGACCGTGCCGGAACACATCGTGGCGCAAGGTCCTGTGGGCATCCAGGAGGTCTTTGGCGGGGAATGGGCCGTGTGCCGCCACCTCGGCCCCTACGAAGGTCTCCAGGAACTCTACAACCGTCTCGTGGGCGTCTGGCTGCCCCAATCGGGCCGCGAACTGCGGGAGTCTCCCTCCGTGGAAATCTACCGCAACACGCCCAACGACACACCGCCGGAAAAACTGGTCACGGACGTGTGTCTCGCTTTGAAGTGATTCCGTCGCGTCCGACGTAACCGCGAGATTATCTCGGGCCGCCCATCGGGGCGGCCTTTCTCATTGCCGGAAAGAAAAAAATGGCGCAAATTGTTTCAAAGAACTCTGCATGATCAGCATCACGCACACCACCCCGCGTCCGACTGTCCGGGCGCGCATCGGCGAATTTACAGGACAATGAACGACTCCATGACGGACGCCCTCCTGACCCTGTTCCTGCTGCTTGGCCTCGTTGTTCCACTCTTCCTGCTCGTAATCTGGAAGAACGGGCACGGCGGCCGGATGTACTCGCGGCGCATGGACACCGAAACGGAACGCCAAAAATTCATGGACGACTGGGGACCGGAAGAAAGACGCCCACCTGAACGCGACGCGGACCCTGATCCGGACGAGGATTCCGCGACAAGCAGCACGGGCGCGTCCCCCGAAAGAGGCAGAATGAACCGCATGGAACACATGGACGGCATGGACTTTGTCGCCCGCATGCGCCAATTGCGCGGCCACCTTGAAGCTGGGAAAATTACTCGCGAAGAATTTGACCGGATTTCCCGCAAGCTGACCTGGCAGGCCTGGGACGAAAAAGGCAAGGAGGGTTCCGAAGAATGATTGCCCGTGAATGGCGCTGCCGTTGTCCCAAATCGCAGCGGGAAGGATTTCTGGCGCACCTGCGGTCCACGGGCGTAAAGGACACCTCGGCCACGCCCGGTTTCCGGGGAGAGCAGATTCTGGAACGCGACCAGGGCAATACCGTGGAAATTACGCTGATCAGCTACTGGAACCGCCTGGAGGACATCGTTGCCTTTGCCGGGGAAGACATTGCCATGGCCCGGCTTTACCCCGGCGACGAAGCCTTTGAGATTGTTCCGGACCACACGGTGCGGCACTACGAAGTGCTGGAACAGCGCTTCACGCCCGGCCCCTGAACGCCCGCTCTGACGGAATATCCAAAACGAAAAAGGCCCGGTTGTTCCGGGCCTTTTTCGTTTTCGTTGCAACAGCGGATCAGAATTCCAGGTGTCTCGGCGTACGCGGGAAGGGAATCACGTCGCGGATGTTGGTCACGCCCGTGATGAGCATCAGCAGCCGCTCGAAGCCCATGCCGAAGCCCGCGTGCGGTGCGGAGCCGAAGCGCCGGGTGTCCAAATACCACCCGTAGTCCTCCTTGGAGAGGCCCATCTCGTCCATGCGTGCCTCGATCACGTCCAGGCGCTCCTCGCGCTGGGAACCACCGATGAGCTCGCCGATGCGCGGCACAAGCACATCCATGGCCGCCACGGTCTCGTTGTCATCGTTGCAGCGCATGTAAAACGGCTTGATGGAGCGCGGATAGTTGTAGACGATGACCGGTCGCTTGAACTTCTCCTCGGAAAGGTAGCGCTCGTGCTCGGTCTGGAGGTCCGTGCCAAAGGTCACGGGATATTCGAACTCCTTGCCGCATTTCTGAAGGATTTCAACGGCCTCCCTGTAGGGCAGCCGCACGAAGTCATGGTCCAGAATGGTCGAAAGCGTGGACATGAGTTCCTTGTCCACCCACTTGGCGAAGAGCTCCACATCCTCCGGGCAGTTCTTCAGGACCTTGCCGATGACGCCCTTGGTCATGGCCTCGGCCAGCTCCATGTCGTCCTCAAGGTCGGCAAAGGCCATTTCCGGCTCGATCATCCAGAACTCGGCCACGTGGCGCGGGGTGTTCGAATTCTCGGCCCGGAAGGTGGGCCCGAAGGTGTAGACATCGCCCAGGGCCAAGGCCATCAGCTCGGCCTCCAACTGGCCCGATACGGTCAGGGCCGCCTGCTTGCCGAAGAAATCCTCGTCGAGGTTCTTCGCGCCCGGCTCCAGCGTGGTCACGCGGAACATCTCGCCCGCGCCCTCGCAGTCGGACCCGGTCAGAATAGGGGTATGCACATAGCGGAAGCCCCGCTCGCGATAGAATTCATGCACGGCCTGGGCCGCCTCGGAGCGGATGCGGAACATGGCTCCGAACTTGTTGGTGCGTGGTCGCAGGTGGGCGATGCTGCGCAAAAACTCGTCAGAGTGGCGCTTCTTCTGGAGCGGAAAGGTCTCGGCGTCGGCAAAGCCGAGCAGCTTCAGGGCGCTGGCGCGCACCTCCCACTTCTGGCCCTTACCCGGACTCTCGACCATGGCACCCGTAATGGCCACGGCGGCGCCAGTGTTGATCTTCTCCAGCTCCGCCACGATCTCGGGGGTGTGGTCGATGACGGCCTGCACGTTGCTCAGACAGGAACCGTCGTTGATTTCGAGAAAGGAGAATCCCTTGGAGTCGCGCTTCGTGCGGACCCAGCCTTTGACGACGATTTCGCCCAGAGCCGCGTCCGCAGCCAGGACGTCAACAATTTTAACACGCTTCATGGCTGCCTTGTATCGCCGCTGATTCGAAATGGCAACAATCTTGCGCAGCGCGCGCACCTGGGCTACAACCACCCCGACCCATTCACGGACTGCGGTCCGACGCAAGGAGAGCCCATGGGATTTTTTTCCAAACTGAAACAGATCTGGCAGGGCGAAGAAGCGCCCGCCGATAACCGGGCTTCCGCTGCGCAGGCCGCCCCGGCCGGCGACGGAAAATGGCGCGGGGAGCTGACCCTGGCCCTGCGCCAGGCCGAACCCCGCCTCTCCCAATGGCTCGACGCCATTGTCCAGGGCGTGGAGGAAAAAGGCCCGGCCCTGGACGAGCGGCTCCTTTTTCTTTTTGAAGCACTGGGCGCGCCCGGCCAGGAAGCCGAGCAATTCGTCACCCGCTTCAATGCCTGGCTCGACGACATGGGCTACCGCCGCGTCCGCGACTTCCGTTCCGAACTGCAATACCGCCTGGCCCTGGCCCTGGACCTGGAAGACGAGGAAGACGAACGCGACCGCCTCTTCCTGAAGCTCTCCGAAGGCATTTCCAAGACCAAGGAACAGATTTCCAAACGCATCGACTCCCTGGTGGCCGGCCACGGCGAAATGGACGAGGCCTTCTGGGAGGAACTGGAGGAAATCCTGATCATGGCGGACGTGGGCTTTGACGCCGCGCAAATGCTCATGGAAAACCTCAAAAGCCGCGCCCGCAAGGAAGGAGCCCGGGAAACGGAAAAATTCCGCGACCTGCTCAAGGCGGAGCTGGAGAGCATCTTCAAGGCTCCCAAACGCATCCAGGCCGTGAACCCGCCCGAAGTGGTCATGATGATCGGCGTCAACGGCGTGGGCAAGACCACGACCATCGCCAAGCTGGCCCACCGCGCCCAACTCCAGGGCAAGAAGGTGCTCATCGCCGCGGGCGACACCTTCCGCGCGGCGGCCATCGAACAGCTCCAGGTCTGGGCCGGACGCCTGGGCACGGGCTTCTTCGCCAAGGAAGCCAACTCCGACCCGGCCGCAGTGGCCTTCGAGGCCATGGACATGGCCCTGGCCGGAGGGTACGATCTGCTCCTGCTGGATACGGCGGGTCGTCTGCATACCAAGACGAACCTCATGGAAGAGCTGGAAAAAATCAAACGGGTGCTCGGCAAGAAGCACCCCGGCGCGCCACACCGCAGCGTGCTGGTCATCGACGCGACCACGGGCCAGAACGCCCTTTCGCAGACCAAGCTTTTTCACGAGGCCGTGGGCGTGGACGAACTGATCCTGACCAAGCTTGACGGAACGGCCAAGGGCGGCGTTGTCGTGGCCGTGGCCCTGCAATTCAACGTACCGATCACCTTTGTGGGACTGGGCGAAAAAATGGAAGACCTCCGCCCCTTTGACGGACGCGACTTCGCCAAGGCCCTGCTCTCCTGACCCCATGAGGACCGACCAGATGGAAGCATTGGATACGCTCACCTTGAAGGCGGTTCTGGACCGGAGTGAGCGCTTGTTCACAGACCGGCCCGCCTTGTCCTTCGTCGATGGCGAACCCATGACCTACGGCGAATTCGCCGAGCAGGTCCGCGCGCTCTCCGGCCTGCTCCACCAGCGCGGCATCCGCCCCGGCGACCGCGTGGCCATCCTGAGCACGAACATGCCCAACTGGGGCGTGGCCTATTTCGCGGTCGCGACCATGGGCGCTGTGGTCGTGCCCATCCTGCCGGACTTTCATGACAGCGCCGTGCAGCACATCCTCCAGCACAGCGAAGCCAAGGCCATCTTCGTTTCGGAAAAACTGATGCCCAAGATGGAGGATGCGGAATTCCCGGACCTGGAATCCGTGATCCGTCTGGAGGACCTGCACGTCTTCCAGGGCACGGATGTGCGCGAACGCATCCGCGAGAAAGTCCGCGCAGGGCGGGCGCAACTGGAGCGCCTGCGCCAGTACGCCATGGAGCGGCTTGACCGCAGGCAGCCCGAAATCCACGAGGACGACCTCGCCTCCATCATCTATACGTCGGGGACCACAGGCCACTCCAAGGGAGTGATGCTCTCGCACAAGAACATCGTCTACGATGCCCAGACCACGGCGGACCTCGTGGAATTCACCCCCAAGGAACGCATGGTCTCGGTGCTGCCCCTGGCCCATACCTATGAATGTACCCTCGGCCTGGTCATCCCCATCTTCTATGGCTCCAGCGTCTACTACCTCGAAAAACCGCCGACCCCGCGCACACTGCTGCCCGCCCTGGAAAAGGTCAAACCCACGTTCCTGCTCGTGGTTCCCCTGATCATCGAAAAAATCTTCAAGAACAAGATCCAGCCCAAGCTGCGCTCCAGCGCGGTCATGCGCGGGCTGACCAGGTTCAAGGCCACGGAAAAAGCCCTGCACCGCATGGCCTGCAAAAAGCTGATCAACAGTTTCGGCGGCGCCATTCGCTGCATGTGTATCGGAGGCGCGCCCCTCTCCCCCGAGGTGGAGCGCTTCCTCTTCAACGGCGGTTTCCCCTACTCCGTGGGCTACGGCATGACCGAGACCGCCCCCATGATCACGGGCGCGGACCCGCGCAAGGTCCGCTACCGGGCCTGCGGCTATCCCATCCCCGGCGTGGAGGTCCGGATCGTCCACCCGCACCCCGAGACCGGCGAAGGCGAAATCCTGGTGCGCGGTCCCGTGGTCATGAAGGGTTACTACAAGGCTCCCCACCTGACCGAGAACGCCTTCCAGGACGGCTGGCTCAAGACCGGTGACCTCGGCATCCAGGATAAGGACGGCTTTCTCTACATCAAAGGCCGCTGCAAGAACGTGGTCATCGGCGCCAGCGGGGAGAACATCTACCCCGAGGAGATCGAGGCCCTGTTGAACCAAAAGGAATACGTGCTCGAATCCCTGGTCTACAGCCACGAGGGCAAGCTCACGGCCCGCGTGCATCTGGACTACGAACAGCTGGACAAGACGCACGGCTTCCAAAAGATGATCGAATCCGAAGTGCGCGAACGCCTTCAGGAACGCCTGGAAGCCCTGCGGCTGGAAATCAACAAAATGGTCTCCTCCTTTGCACGGATCATCAAGATCATCGAGCACCCCGAACCCTTTGAAAAAACGCCGACCCAGAAAATCAAACGCTATCTCTATGTGGACCCCAAGGAGAACGGACTGGTGGAAACCTGATCCGCAGCACCTTTCCTAAAGGACACAAGCGGGCTTCGGCCCGCTTTTCGTTTGCCCGACCCGCATTCCAGGCAGCGACCCTTGTCGCCTTCTACATATTCGTCAATGTGCAACGACATTTTTGTCGCTGAAGAGATTTCATCGCCGCGCAGGCCAGCGGCAACCCGCTGAAAAACAGGCCCATACCATCCTGGTACGTTTTATGCCTTGGGTTAAAGCCTCAACCGCCACCAACAAGAAGGGTTCCATGCAGATCACCTACACGCCCATCGGATACTTCCACACTCCCCACCATCAGGTTCGGGGCATGCCCATCCAGCCCTCCGGCGCTTCGGGCGTGCATGGGACCATCCGCGTGCTCCCCGAATATCGCGAAGGCCTGAGGGACATCGACGGATTCTCCCATCTGATCATCCTCTACCATCTGCACGAAATCTGCGGGCAGGAACTGACCGTGACCCCGTTCCTGGACAAGAAACCGCACGGCATCTTTGCCACGCGCTCACCCAAGCGGCCCAATCCCCTCGGGCTCTCGGTGATGACCCTGCTCGAGGCCACCGAGGACAGCCTGCTGCTGGACAACGTGGACGTGCTCGACGGCACGCCTGTCATCGACATCAAGCCCTACGTCCCGGACTTCGATGTCTGGCCCGCCCGGCGCGTGGGCTGGTTCGAGGGAAAATCCGGCAATGCCCTGACCACGCGCAGCGACGAGCGCTTTGCCCGCTGCGAGGAACTCTGCGAGAAAATCTGAGGCACGGAAGGCGGAACCCCGGCCAGAAGTTCCCGGCAGAAGCTACCAGCAGACCTCGTCCACGACCTCGAACAGGCCCTGGCCAGTCTCGAAACGAATCCGCCTGTGGTGCAGGTGCAGTCGTGCGGCGGGCGGTCCTTCATAGAGCGCGTCCCCAAGCAGGGCATGCCCGATCCCTGCCAGATGCGCCCGGATTTGATGCCGCGCGCCCCGCTGGATCACGACCCGCAGCAGGGTGGCGGGGTCCGCCGTTCCGGGAAAAGGCTCCAGCGGCTCCACACGGGTCCAGCGCGCCGGGTCCGGGTCTGCCTCCCCGAGCACGCGGGTCCGCTTGCGGTCCGCCGTGTCCAGACGGTTCTTCAAGGTCGCGGCGCAAACCGTTCCCGCGGCCACGGCCCGGTATTCCTTTTCCACCCGACCAGCGGCCTCCAGCTCCCGGAACCGCGCCCCGGCATCGGCTGAAAAACCCACCAGCAGCAGGCCCGAAGTGCCCTGGTCCAGGCGGTTCAGCAGTCGCGGGCATTCTCCGGGAAACAGTCCGGGCAACAGCGCCTCCACGCTCGGCCCGCCCCCTCCGGCCAGACTCACGGAATGCAGCCCCGCGGGCTTGCACACGGCGGCAAAGTCTCCCTGCCGCACCAGCGCGATGCAGCCGGAACCCTCCGGTTCCGCGTCCCGCTCCCGGACCGCGTCCACGATCTCCAAAAGTTCCCCGGCGCGGACCTTACGGGCCGGACCACAGGGCTTTCCGTCCAGGAACACCCGCCCGGTTTCGGCCAATCGCCTTCTGGCCCGCAAGCCCAGGTCGGGCAGCAATGCCTCCAGGGTTCGGTCCAGCCGGCCACCCGCCTGCGACGCGGAAATCACCATGCTTCGCTTCATTCCTTCCTGGTAGCGCCCCTGGGGCGCGCATGCAAGAAGGCTTTACGCGCTGCGGGAAAAGGCCTATTACTGAAACCCTTTAACGGACGCTTTCCACGTCCGGACCAATGCTGGTCCGCTGTCCGCGACCGGCTCCGCCCGCAACACCAACCGGAGGTGACGCATGAGCTTTGAAGTCCTGTGGCTTTCCATGAAAGATATCGACTCGCTGGGCATCACCATGCCCGAGGTCATGGACGCGGTGGAGAACGGCTTTGCGGCTCTGGGCCGGGACGAGGTTGAAATGCCCGCCAAGATCGGCGTACACCCCCGCGAAGACTGCTTTGTGCATGCCATGCCCTGCCACGTGGGCGGCGACATCGACGTTTGCGGCCTGAAGTGCGTTTCCGGCTACCCGCGCAACCAGAAAAAAGGCCTGCCGTACATCACCGGCGTCTTCTGCCTGCTCGACCCGGAAACGGGCATCGTCAAGGCGCTCATGGACGCGGCCTGGATCACGGCCTGGCGCACGGGCGCGGCCTCCGGCGTCTACGCCCGCCACTTCGGCGACCCGGATACCGAAACCGTGTCCGTGGTGGGCCTCGGCGTCCAGGGCCGGGTCAACCTACTGGCCATGGCCGAGGTCTTTCCCAAGCTGAACCGCGCCCAATTGTATGATGTCTATCCGGCCCAGGCCGAACGCTTCATCGCCGAGATGCGGGACAAACTGCCCCACGTGGAGTGCGTACCCTGCAAGGACGTGCTGCCCTGCGTCACGGGCGCGGACGTGGTCGTGACCTGCACGCCCATTGTGGAAACCCCGGAACGCTTCATTCCCCGCAGCTGGCTCAAGGAAAATGCCCTGGCCATCGCCGTGGACTACGACGCCGCGTTCCAGCCGGATGTCTTTGCGGACAACTTCACCGTGGACAACCGCAACCAGTACCTCTGGACGCAGGATCAGGGCGGCTACTTCCAGAACGGCTACCCCGAAGCCTCGGGCATCTACGCGGACATGGGCGAAATTTGTGCGGGCCTGCTGGAAGGCGTGCGCGAGGGCATGCGCGGCGCGGTGCTCATGGGTATCGCCAGCCACGATGTCATGACCGCCGCCTTGATTTTTGAAAACGCCGTGCAGCAGGGGCTCGGCAAAAAGCTTGAACTATAAGGAGCGCGTGTGGATCTGCGCGGTTGTCTGTATGTTCTGGCGGCGGCCTCCATGTGGGGCCTCATCGGCCTGTTCTCCAAGTTCATCTTCGCCCAGGGCATCAGTCCGCTGGAGACGGCTTTCTGGCGCGCGGTGTTCGGCTGGGGTTTCTTTCTGGTCCATGCCGCGCGCATGCGCCAGATCCGCATTTCCCCGCGTGACGCCGTGCCCCTGCTGCTCTTCGGCTTGATCTGCATCTCCGTGTTCTACGGCGCCTATCAGGTGGCCATCAGCGAGGCGGGCGTGGCCCTGGCCGCGGTGCTGCTCTACACGGCCCCGGCCTGGGTCGCGCTGCTCTCCTGGCTCGTGCTCCGGGAGGCACTCACCCCGCTCAAACTCACCTGCGTGGCCATGACCATCGCGGGCGTGATGCTCATCAGCCTCGGGCCAGAGTTCTTCGGCGGCGGGGGCGGCATCCGCCTGGACCTCTTCGGCCTCATGGCCGGGCTGGTTTCCGGCTTCACCTACGCGCTCTATTACATCTTCGGAAAGAAGTACCTCTCGCGCTATGCCACGCCCACGATCTTTGTCTACGCCATGCCCGTGGGCGCGCTCACGCTCCTGCCCTTCGTGCATTTCAGCCACAAGACCCCCGCGGCCTGGCTGCTGCTGATCCTTCTGGCCGCCGTGACCTCCTACGGCGCGTTCTCCGCCTACTACGCGGGGCTGAAACGCCTGGAAGCGACGCGAGCGGCGGTGCTGGCCACCTTTGAGCCGCTGGTGGCCGCGGTGCTGGCTTACCTCTTCTTTGCCGAGCGCTTCGGCTTCTGGGGCTACGCGGGCAGCGCGCTGATCATCGGCGCGGTCTTCCTGGTGGTGGCGGGCGGCCTGCGCCGGGGCACGCTCCAGTCGCCGGAACGCACCGTCACCGACCAGCCCTGCGAGCACGAAGCGTGAGCTCGGAGCTGCGACAGCTCAAGGCTTCGGCCGGGTCGGGCAAAACCTTCAGCCTGACACGCCGGTTCCTCGACCTCCTGGGCGGAGCCTCCGAGGCCCAGCCCGGATACACCTGCCGCCGAGCCGTTCCCGCCGGGCACTCCTGGCCGGAAATCCTGGCCGTGACCTTCACCAACAAGGCCGCCGCCGAAATGAAGGAACGGGTCGTGGGCTCGCTGAAACGCACCGCCCTGGACCTCAAGGAAGGCCAGCGCGCGGACTGGCCGCCGGCGCGCGCCCGGGAAATGCTCGAACGCATCCTGCGCCGCTACCAGCAACTGAACATCCGGACCATCGACAGCCTGCTGAACCTGCTTCTGCGCATGTTCGCCCTGGACGCGGGCGTGCCCCCGGACTTCGAACTGGTCTTCGAGGACGAGGAACTCTTCGACGCCGTGCTGGAACGCTTCCAGGCCGCTTGCCTGGAGACGGACTCCCCGGAGCGGGATCTTTTGGAGCGCGCCCTGGTGACCCTGCTGCACCAGGAGCAGTCCGAGGGTTTCTGGGTGGCGGACAAAATCCGGGAGCGTCTGCGCGCGATCCTGCGCCACCTGCGCACTTCCGGGGGCGGGTTCTGCACGGATCAGGACGAACTGGCCGGATTGCTGGCAAAGTCCTACGGATCCTTCCAGCGCGCGGTCGAGGCCCTGGAAAAACGCGTGGCGCTCAAGGAACTCCAATGCAGTAAAAACTTTACCAAATTTCTGGAGAATTGCCGCTCCACGCCGCTTCTGCACGAGCCGCCCGCCTCGTCCGCATACGCTTCCAAGGAGGGCCTCGCGGACGGCCTGCTCAAGGCCTCCAAGCCCCAGGTGGCCCCGGCGGACGACGTTCTCTATGAACGCCTCAAGGAGACCCTGGCCCGCTACCACCGCGAAAACGCCATCCTCGGCGGAGCCTTCAAACTCGCGCCCTGCGTGGAGCTGGCCGGGCAGTTGGCCGGGGAGCTGGAACGCATCGAACGCGAACGGGGCCAGATCCTGGGCCTGGGCCTGCCGCGCATGGTCCGCAGGCAGCTGGAGCAGGGCAATGGCGCGCCCGATGCCTTCTGCCGTCTGGGTGGGCGGCTGCACCACCTGCTCGTGGACGAATTCCAGGATACCAGCCGCGACCAGTGGGCCGCGTTCACTCCCCTGGCCGAGGAATGCCTGGCCAAGGGCGGCAGTCTTTTCTACGTGGGCGATGTCAAGCAGGCCATTTACGGCTGGCGCGGCGGCGATGCGAGCCTCTTTGATGAAATCCGGGTTCAGCCGGGACTGGCCGAAGTGGCCGAGACCAACGAGGCGGGCCAGCTCCCGCACAACTGGCGCAGCCTCGACCGCGTGGTGGCCTTCAACAATTTTTTCTTCACCCGGCTGGCGGATGAGGACCTCAACGCCCTGCTGGCCGAACGCTGCCTGTCCAAGGGCGCCGTGGCCGATGACGTGGCCGCCCTGGCCCGCGCCCTTTCCGGCGAATTCCGCGACGCGCACCAGTCCATGCCCGTGGATGCGGACTCGGGCCAACCGGAAGCGGATAAGCGGGGCGGCTACGTTCGCGTGGAGCGGCTGCCGGGATCGGACGACCGGGAGGAAGTCGAACGCCAGGCCCTGGACGCCCTGACCACGCGTCTTCTGGATAACGTGCGCCCTCGCCGTCCCTGGGGCGACGTGGCCGTTCTGGTTCGCTCCCATGCCCACGCCGCCCTGGTCTGCGACCGGCTCGTGGCCGCCGGGGTTCCCGTGATCACGGAAAACAGTCTGCAACTGGACCGCCATCCCGTGGTGCGCCAGATCGTGGCTCTGCTCAATTTTCTGGAGCGCCCGGACGACGCGCTCTCCCTGGCGGAATTCCTGCTCGGCCGGGAGCTGCTTTTCGCGGAGGGCGGCCCGTCACGGGAAGCCATGCACGAATGGCTGGCCGCGCTCAAGGACGAGGCCGCCCGCCTGCCGCTCTGGAAGGCCCTGCGCCGCGACTTTCCGGCCCTCTGGGCCAACCGGATCCAACCCTTTGCCAACAAGTCCGGCCTGCTGACCCCCTATGATCTCGTGGCCGAAATCCTGGGCTTCTTCCGCGTGCTGGAGCGTCATCCCGGTGCGGAGCTCTACGTGCGCCGTTTTCAGGAAGTGGTTCACCGCGCGGGGGAACGGGGCATGGGTTCCCTGTCCGCGTTCCTGGAATTCTGGAAGCAGAGCAGCGGCGAGGAAAAAGTTCCCCTGCCCGAAAACGTGGACGCCGTGCGGATCATGACCATCCACAAATCCAAGGGGCTGGAATACCCCGTGGTTTTCGCGCCGTTCCTCTACTGGCCCTGGCCCGTGTCCCCGGACCTGACCGAGGTGGAACTCTACGGCAGGCGGCTGCTCACGCGGCTGGTGGCGGCCCTCGGCCCGGAGCACCAGGCGGAAATCCGCCGCCGGACCCTGGAAGACCTGCACCTGCTCTACGTGACCTGGACCCGGGCGCGCGAGGAACTCTACGCCTGGTTTCCCCAGGAGCGCCCCCGGCAGAAAAGCCCGGCCACGGATGCCATCGAACTGGTGCTCGACCTGCCCGAGGAAAACGACATCTTCGAATACGGCGAGCAGCCGCCCCCCTCAAAGGATCCATCCTCAGCCGCCCACGCGGCGGACGACACCGAGGCCCGGATTGTCGGCGAACCAGGGCAATCTCCTTCCCTGGAACCCGCTCCGGGCAACGCCGCCGACAATGCCAACAATACCGACAAATCCGCCAATGACGCTGTCGGCACGGCTTCAAACGGGACTTCAAGCGGGACTTCAAGTGAGACTTCAGATGGGGACGCGGACGAACGCCCGCCTTCCTGGCAGGCCCGGCTGCGGGTCTACCGGCACATGGAGCGGGAAGTGGCCGATCTCTCGGCGCGGCTGCGCGGCGACGTGGCGCACAAGGCCATGGAACTGCTCCGAATGCCCGACCCGAAGGCCCCGGACACCCCCAAGGACGCCCTGGACAAAGCCGCCCAGCATGCGGCGGAAGAGGCTATGTTCCAGTTTCCTGTGCTGGCCGCGACCCCGCCCGAAGAACGCGAGGCCCTGCTCCGGGATGTGCGCGAAATGGCCCTCTGGGTGCTTTCGCGGCCCGAATTGCGCCGCGCCCTGGCCCAGGGGCTGCACGAGCCGGACATGGCCCTGGCCGATGACGGCAAAGACGGCGCGGACGCCACACGCTTCAAGCGGCCCGACCTGGTCTATTTCAGCCAACGGGAAACCTTGGTCCTGGAATTCAAGACCGGCCAGCGCGACCCGGCCCACGTCGTGCAGCTCGCGGCCTACCTGGAACTGTTCGCGGCCTGGGAGCCAGGGACTCCGGTGCGCGGCCTGCTGGTCTATCTCGACCTGCGCGAGACCGAAACCGTGGAACGCCCGGATCGGGAAGGAGAAGCGCCCGCATGACCGCCGAACGCACCTTCCGGCTGGTGGACTGGGGCGCGGATTTCCTCCGGGAGATCGGCCTGTTCCTGGCGGACCGAGATCCCCGAAGCGTGAGCGTGGTCTTTCCGCACCGCAGGCCCGCCCTGTACCTCAAACGTTTTTTCGCCTCCGAGCCCGGTCTGGCCCGGCCCAGGCTGCTGCCGGAAATGCTCTCCTTCGAGGAACTGGTGTCCAAACTCCGGCGCGGGCTGGCCCCGGACCCGCTCAAACCCGCCCGCAAGCTGGATCAGGCCGCCCTGCTCCACGATATCGCGGTACGCCTGCGCTCCCAGGAGGGCGGTCTGCTGGCCGAACTGCCCCTGGAGCGCGAGCGCTTCCTGCCCTGGGGCCTGCGACTGGCCTCCCTGCTGGAGGAACTGCTGCGCCAGGGCATTGAACCGGGGGACCTGCGGCATCTGGAGGGCGAGGTCATTGACTGGGCCGCAGCCCTGCTCGAACATCTGGATGCTTTTCACCGCGAATATCTTCTCGGCCTGGAGGAACGCGGCTGGACCACGCCGGGCCTGGAGTGCCGCCGGGTCATGGCCCGCCTGGACCAGGCTCTGGACCAGACGCTGGCGGCCTCCTTTCCGGAGAAACAGAGCCACGAAGTGGTCTGCGCGGGCTTCTATGCGCTCTCCGGCGCGGAAGACGCCATTTTCCGCGCCCTCTGGGAGCGCAACCAACTGCATGTCTTCTGGCACTCCGACCCTGCCCTGGCTCTGGGCGGCCCGGCCCATCCCTGCACTGTGGAGCACCGCGCCTGGCTCCGGGCCTGGAACTCCCGGGTGGAACTCCACGGCGAGCAGCCCTCGCCGGAACACGCCCCGCAAATCTCCTTTGTGGAAGGCTTCGACCTCCATTCCCAGCTCTCGGCCCTGCGCGCGGAACTGCGACGCGACCCGGATGCGGCGGACACGGCCATTGTCCTGCCGGACGAGGGCGCGCTCCTGCCCGTGCTGCACCACCTGCCCGAGCACAAGGAAGTCAACGTCTCCATGGGCTACCCCCTGGAACGCACCGCCCTGTACCAACTTGTGGAAACCGTGTTGCGCTGCCGCGAAAACCGCGATGCTCAGGGCCGCTACTACTGGCGCGACCTCGTGGAGCTGGTGCGCCATCCCTATCTGAAGATGCTGCGCGCGCAAGGCGGCCCGGACCAGGACAGGGGACCGGCCCTGCGCCCCGTGCTCTTCTGGCTGGAAAACGCGATCCGCACGGGCGAGCCCATGCAGGACCCGGCGCAATGGCTTCCCCCGTACGGAGAGCCGCCCCTGGAACGGCTCCAGGGCGCGGAGGCCGAAGCCGTGGAAGCCCTGCGTCGCGAACTGCTGGACATCTGCCTCGGAGATTTCGGCAGGGCCGAGACCCTGGCCGGGCTGGCCCAGGCTCTGCAACGTCTGGCAGCATTGCTGTTGCGGGCTGGCAGCCACCTCTGGAAGGCCTACGTCACGGATGCGGAATACCTGGCCCGGTTGCTGACCAGCGTGATTCCTCAACTGCTGGACACGGCCCTGAGCCACGCTCCCCTGGGCAGTGGCACGCTCTTCGCCCTCTTCCGCCAGCTCTGCCATGCGGAGCGCGTTTCCTTTGAGGCCGAACCCCTGACCGGTCTGCAGGTCATGGGCGTGCTGGAAACGCGACTGCTGCGCTTCCGCCGGCTCTTCGTGCTCGACGCCGTGGAGGAACGCCTGCCCGGTTCCCGTCCGGTGGATCCGCTGCTGCCCGATCCGCTGCGCCACCTCCTCGGCCTGCCCGACGCCCGGGAGCGGGACAATGTCTCGGCCTACAACTTTCACAGGCTGATCATGGGCGCTTCCCAGGCCGTGCTGCTCTACCAGAGCGGAGTGCAGCCCGGCGCGTTGGAGGGCAAGAGCGTGCGCTCCCGCTACGTGGAGCAATTGCTCTGGGAAAAGGAAAAAGAACTGGGGCGGCTTGTGGAGCCGGGAGACGGCCCGCCCCTGACCGCCGTGCGCTTCCGTTCCGATCCGCTGCGCCATGGACTGGCCGAGATTCCCCGCACGCCCGGACTCCAGACCCGGCTGGAAGCCCGGCTGGCCGAACAGGGCCTGAGCCCCTCGCAGCTCGAACGCTACCTGCTCTGCCCCAAGCTGTTTTTCTATCAGTACCTCACTCCGCTCCGCGCCCTGGAGGAGATGGACGAGGACGGGGATCGCGCCGAGTTCGGAACCGTGGTCCACGAGACCCTGCGCGACTTTCTGCTGCCGCATCTGGAGACGGAGCAGGGCGAAGTGGACGTTTCGAGCCTGGATTCGGGCCGTCTGACGCGGCTCTTTGAAGAAAAGCTCGACCTGAGCGGCTTTTTCCCGCGCATGCCCCTGGATGCGCGCCGTTCCCTGCTGGAGGCCGGGTCCCTGCGGCTGAAGCGGTTTCTTGAGAACCAGGGGCCGACCCGGATTCTGGAACTGGAACGCCGCGCCCAGGGCCGCATCGACCTGGACGGCAAAACCATCCGCCTGCACGGTCGGCTGGACCGGGCGGACCGCCGGCCCGAGGGAGTGGTCATCCTGGATTACAAGACCGGCGGCGTGAAACGCCCACGCCGGGGTTTCTGGGACGACAACGCGCTTTGGACGCGCCTGGAGGCTCCGGACCCGGCGGACCGCGCCCTGCTCTCCGACCTGCAACGCTCCGCACGCGGACTGCAACTGCCCGCCTACCTGCGGATGTATCTGGACGACCGGAGCGAGTCGCCGTATGATGCGGCCTGGGTTCATCTGGCCAAGGACGGCAGGGAGTATGGCCTCTTTCCCGAAAAGTGGACTCCGGAGGAGCGCACCGAGGCCGTGGCCGGGCAATGCGCGACCCTGCTCCGGGCCGTGGCGACCCACCTTGCCGGTGCGGACAGTTTTTTCCCGCTCGAAGGACGGCATTGCGAATTTTGCGATTATCGCGGCCCCTGCGGCAAATAATTATTGCCGCCGGGCCGAAAACGACAGCGGATGATGCAAGAGGAGATGGAGAGATGAAATACGCCGAGGGACGCACGGGACGGGTCTTCGTGCTCCGACTTGGGACCGGCGACCGCATGCCGGACACCGTGGAGACTTTCGCCGCGGAGCACGGCATTGCCAGCGCGGCCTGCTGGCTGCTGGGCGGCATCGGCGGCGGCAGGCTCGTGGTCGGCCCGGAAGACACCGCGGAAAGCGGCGACCAGATGCCCCCCGTACCCATGTACCACGACCTCCAGGGCGTGCATGAGGCCGCGGCCGTGGGCACGCTGTTTCCCAATGCGGAAGGAAAACCCCGGCTGCACATGCACACCACCCTCGGACGGGGCGGAGTGGCCCGCACCGGATGCATCCGTCCGGGCATCAAGGTCTGGGGCGTGGCCGAAGTGATCCTCATGGAGCTGACCGGCATGGAGATGAGCCGCAGGATTGACCCGGCCACCGGGCTGGAAATGCTGGACGTTCCCCAGCAACGGACATGAAGGACCCTTCAGCGATGCAGCAAGACATGACCGCACACGACCATGCCGCCGGAGTCGTCATCCTCGGGGCGGGCATCGTGGGACTGACCCTGGCCCGCGAACTGGTCCGGCGTGGCGCACAGGATATCCTCATCGTGGACAAAGAGCCCGAGCAGGGCCTGCACGCCTCCGGGCGCAATTCCGGCGTGCTCCATGCCGGCATCTACTATGCTCCCGGCAGCACCCGTGCGCAGCTCTGCCTCAAAGGCAACCAGGCCATGCGCCAATACTGCGAGGAGCACGGACTGGCCATCCTCAAACGGGGCAAGGTCATCGTGGCCCGTTGCGAGGCGGAACTCCCCACCCTGCTGGAGCTGCACAAGCGCGCCCTGGCCAACGGTGCGTCCGTGGAACTCATCGATCCCCAACAACTGGCCGAACTGGAACCCAATGCCCGCACCGCCGGACAGGCTCTTTACTCGCCCCAGACCGCCCAGGTGGATCCCAAAGAAATTTTGCGCAGCCTGATCCGCGAACTGGGGGAAACCGGCAGGGTCCGTTTTCTCTTTGGCGCGGCCTTCCTCACGGCCCTGGGGCCGCGCGGCATGAACACCACCCGTGGCCGGGTGGCCTTCGATACCCTGATCAACGCCGCAGGAGCGCACAGCGACAAGGTCGCCCGTTTCTATGACGCGGGCAGGAATTACCAGCTCGTGCCCTTCAAAGGACTTTATAAAAAACTAAAAGCGGATCGCGCGTATTTAGTGCAAAGTAATATCTACCCCGTGCCGGACATCCGCAACCCGTTCCTCGGCGTCCACTTCACCCGCTCGGTTCACGGCGACGCCTACATCGGCCCCACGGCCATTCCGGCATTCGGGCGGGAGAACTACGGCATCCTCAAAGGCATGGATGCGGAAGCCCTGCCCATCGCCTGGCGCGATGCCGTGCTCTTCTTCCGCAATCCGAAATTCCGCTCCGTGGCCCTGACCGAGCCGCGCAAATATTTTTCCCAGGCTTTTTTCAATGATGCCCGCAAACTCGTGCGTCAACTTGAGCCGGACTGGCTGGAAAATACGCCCAAAGTGGGCATCCGGCCCCAGCTCGTGGATCTGAGAACCAATGAGATGGTCATGGATTTCGTCATCGAAAAAAAGGGGGCCGGCGTGCACATCCTGAACGCCATATCCCCGGCTTTCACCAGTTCGCTGGTTTTCGCCGAGATGGTCACCGAGAAATACCTTGCCTGAATCAACCCCAGCGGGTATTCACTCACCCGCGGAAGCCCCGCAAGGCGTTCCGAGCAACCTTACACGGAGAATTGATCTATGAGCCTTCCCAGCCTGCGCATCGGCGATCTCGTGGCCCGGCTGCCCATCATTCAGGGCGGCATGGGCGTCGGCATCTCCCTTTCCGGCCTGGCGTCCGCTGTTGCCAACCAGGGCGGCATCGGCGTCATCGCCACCCCCATGATCGGCATGTACGAGCCTGACCGGGCCACCAACCCCGAGGAAGCCGACCTCCGCGCCCTGAAAAAGGAAATCCGCAGGGCGCGTGAGCTTTCGAGCGGCGTCATCGGCGTGAATATCATGTGCGCCCTGACCAACTTCGCCGAGCTCGTGCGCACATCCGTGCGCGAGGGCATCGACGTGATCATCGCCGGGGCCGGGCTGCCCCTGGACATGCCCGCGCACATGCCCGAAGAGCTCAAGGGCAAGATCCACACCAAGCTCGTGCCCATTGTCTCCTCGGGCCGCGCCGCCACCCTGATCTGCAAGAAATGGCTCAAACGCTTCAACCAGCTGCCCGACGCCTTTGTGGTCGAAGGCCCCAAGGCGGGCGGTCACCTCGGCTTCAAGCGCGAGCAGATCGACGATCCCGAATACGCCCTGGAAAAAATCGTGCCCCAGACCATCGAGGCGGTGCGCGAATTCGAAGCCATCGCCAAACGGCCCATCCCGGTCATCGCGGCCGGCGGCATTTACACCGGCGCGGACATCGTCCGCTTCATGGAGATGGGCGCGGCAGGCGTGCAGATGGGAACCCGCTTCGTGGCCACCGAGGAGTGCGACGCGGACATCAACTTCAAAATGGCCTTTGTCAACGCGAAAAAAGAAGATATCCGCGTCATCCAAAGCCCTGTGGGCCTGCCCGGACGCGCCGTGGGCAACGAATTCCTGGACAAGGTCCAGAGCGGACAGCTCAAGCCGCACAAATGCCCCTACAAGTGCCTGGCCTCCTGCCCCCAGGAGGAGGGTCCCTATTGCATCGCCAAGGCGCTGATCAATGCCAAGCGCGGCATCCTCAAGCATGGCTTCGCCTTTGCCGGGGCCAACGCCTATCTCGTGGACAAGATCATCACGGTCAGGGAACTCTTTTCCACCCTCACGGAGGAGGCCTGCAACTACAGCGCCTCCCGCACCGCGCGCTACGTGGAGAGCGCCCGCCACTACCTGGACCAGGTGCAGAACAACGCCGCCCGATACAGGCAAGGCGCGAAGCAGTATCTGGAACAGGTCCAGGAAGAGGCCGCCCGCCGTACCCAAAGCGCCAAACAGTACCTGGAGCAGATGCAGGGCAATGCCGCCCGCTGCAAGCAGGGCGCGATGCAGTATCTGGAGCAGGTTCAGGAAGAGGCTTCGCGCCGCAAGGAAAGCGCCAAGCAGTACTTGGGCCAGGTCCAGGAAGAGGCCACTCGCCGCAAGGAAAGTGCGAAGCAGTACCTGGGCCAGGTCCAGGAAAAGGTCAGCAACACCTTGCAGGATTGCCTGTCCGACCGGCTTTCGTCCGAGACCAAATAGCCAGCGAAGATATTAGCCGGAAAACAGAAACGCCCCCTGCCGGGGGCGTTTTTTTCGCGCAAAAAAGGCCCGCGCACGGATGCACGGGCCTGTCATCGCATCGAAAGGCCAGGAAGCCTAGACCTCGAAACGGCGCGCGGAATTGATGGTCACCAGATCCACGGGCACGTCGGCATGGTAGCCCACGGTCTTGGTGCGGACCTTCTTGATCTTCTCCACGGTCTCCAGGCCCTCCACGACCTTGCCAAACACGCAGTAGCCCCAGCCGTCGGGGGTCTCGCTCTTAAAGTCCAGGAAGGCGTTGTCCTTGACGTTGATGAAGAACTGGCTGGAGGCGGAATGCGGGGCCTGGGTCCGGGCCATGGCCAGCGTGCCCAGTTCGTTCTTCAGGCCATTGCTGGCCTCATTCTCGATGGGCTCGTGGGTTTCCTTCTCCTTCATCATCACGTTCATGCCGCCGCCCTGGATCATGAATCCGTTGATCACGCGGTGAAAGATCAGGCCGTCGTAAAATTCTTCGTCCACATAGCGCAGAAAGTTGGCCACCGTCTTGGGGGCCTTGTCCTCATACAACTCGATGAGGATGTCGCCGAGGGACGTTTCCATCAAAACCATGGGGTTCGACATCTTAATCTCCTTTTTTCTCAGGGGTCTTGCCGCCCTTTCCGGGACGATTCTTCTCGGTTCCGGCATCCGGCTCCAGCGGGTCGGGCCGGTCCGTTCCGCTCCCGGACAACGGGTGCGCCCGGTCGTATACCCTCATGACGTGCTGCAAGTCCAGACTCGTGTAGCGCTGGGTCGTGGAGATCCGTTCATGTCCGAGCAATTCCTGCACGTCGCGCAAATCCGCTCCAGCCTGAAGCATATGGCTGGCAAAGCTGCCCCGGAGCATATGCGGGTGGACGTTTTCCGGCAGTCCGGCCTTCTTGGCCAGCTCCGCCACGATGCGGGCCGCCTGTCGGCGGTTGAGCCGGCCGCCGCGCGCGCCGAGAAAAAAAGCCTGTTCCGAGGGATCGGTCAGCAATTCGTGCCGCCGGAGCATCCAGGCGCGCAAGCGGATCACGCTGGTGCTGCTGAGCGGGGCCAGCCGCTCCTTGGAGCCCTTGCCCAAAACGCGGAGCATGCCCGCGCCGGGGTCCACGTCGTCCACGTTCAGGCCGAGGGCCTCGCTGATGCGCAAGCCTGATCCGTAGAGCAGCTCCACCAGGGCCAGGTCGCGCAGGCCGCTGGCGTCGTCGCTGGCCGGAGCCTCGACCACGGACACGGCCTGATCCACGTTCAGCGCACGGGGATTGTGCCGCTCCTGCCGGGGATTGCGCACTCCCTGGGTCGGGTCCGCCGCCAGCACGCCCTGGCCGTCGAGATAACGAAAAAACGCCCGCAACGAGGAAAGTTTGCGTCCCACGGAGCTTTTCTTCACCCCGGCGCGGTGCAGCCGGGCCAAAAGACCGCGCACGTGTTCCCGCCGGATTTCGTCGAAGCGCTCCAGCCCCAGGCCCACGGAGCGGAGATATTCCTCGAATTGGGCCAGGTCCGTGCGGTAGCCGCGCAAGGTGGCCGGAGAATAGCCTTTTTCCACGCCGAGCCAGGCAATGAAGCCGAGAACGACCTCGGGCAGGCCGTCCGCTCCGCCGCGTTCAGCCCCGCCGCTGGTCAATGACATAACTGCTTCCGGGGTTTTCCTTGGCCTTTTTCTTCAGGGCCGCGACCATTGCCGCGGCTTCGCCCGCATGCCGGAGCTTGCCGCCCCTGTTCAGCACCACGGCGATGGA
>JBFWMD010000051.1:0-27500 GCA_050251775.1 Desulfovibrio sp. | reverse complement strand
CATGACCGACCAGTTTTCCAAGACGCCCATTCCCGGCGCTGTCTGGCTTCTGGGTTCCGGTCTCCTGGGACTGATGGGTTTGCGCCGCCGCGTCAAGGCGTAACCAGCTCCACCACTGCTCGACGCCGAAAGGGCGGAGCCTCACAGGCTCCGCCCTTTTTCGTATCTTTCCATATTCACAAGCGCCCTTGTCAGGACGCGGGAATCCGACTCGCCAAAGCCCGGCCCGACCCCTTGCCCTGATTTCTGTCCAAACTCTGGACCAGCCGGTCCAGTCCACGCAGGTAGCCCTTGTAACGCAGCAGATAGAAAGACAAGCCCTTGGAGAAATTCCGCCCCACAATGCCGTCCACGAACAGCCGGCTCACATCCCGCTCGTTCTCCAGGATGCTCTGCGAGACCAGGAACACCTCCCGTTCCTCACGGGACATGGTCGCGACCAGTCCACGCAGGGCACTCGCCGCTCGTGGCTGATACATATATAAATAGAGCAGATCCAGAGCGTTGACCATCATGACCTTGTCCAGGGAACTGCGCGCGGTGCGCACTTCGCCGAAGAACTCCTCGGGACGCCGCAGCATCTGCAAGACATCCTTACGCGGAAAGAGCAGCTCCAGGGCGGAGTAACATTCAAAAACCTGGGCCAGCTTGGCCTTGTAGTCCCAGCGGCGCATCTCGATGTTGCTGCGACGGTCGGCTAGGCCTTCGATGAATCCGGCCACGCAGTCCGAGGCCAGCTTGGAGATCACTGCGGCCCAACGTTGCAGCACCCCGTTGACATCGGGCACGCCCCAGAGAGCCAGCCCCAGTCCCACCAGAGAGTTGAAGAGCACCGCGATGGGGATGGAAAGCACGCTGCGGAAGAAGTTCCCGAAGGCCGCGCTGTGGGGCAGCCCCCGGAAGAGGTTGTGGCTGGTGATGTACACACCGTTGGTCAGGGCCATGATCGTATAGAGCAGCAGCGGGTTCGTGCTGGTGTTGATGCCGAACATGTGGTCGAGAACCACGCTCTTGGTCAGCCAGTCGAGCAGCGGCACGGAAAAGCCGGTGTAGAGCAGCGAATCGCAAATCCGGCTCCAGCTGACGTAGTCGTTCCAGCGCAGCAGCGGCGAGCGGCGCACCCCCCCGCCGCCCAACACGGACTGGATCACGTTGCGCACACCGGTGATGCCGAACCAGATGAAAGCCCCGAGATAGGCCAGCACCCACCAGTCCTTGGTCAGGGCAAAGGTCAGGAAGGCGGGGATAAAACCCACTGTCACCTTGAGCAGATTCAACCAGCGGCTGTTCAAATGCCGGAACTTCAGCCGCGATTTCTTGCACTTCTGTTCGCAGCTCATCTTCAAACCGCTGTCCGGCTCCTTGCGCGGGCCGCCCAGGGTGGCCACGTTTCCCTGCGCCTCCATGGACACGGTCCAGCGTACCGGCTTCCAGTCCGAAACCTTACGGCAGGCCAATCCGGACAACCAGGAAACCGAACGCAGCAGGGCGTACCACTTCTCGCCCAGTCGTCCGGCCGCCTCATGCGGAATGCAGGTCACCCGCCGCCAGGCCTCAACGGTCACAGGCAAAAACTCGCGCTTGTCCGCCTTGGCCAGATGGCGTCGCGACCGGGGCGGCAGGGTTTCCGCCACCACGAGCCCCATGCCGCGAGTGAGCACGGAACGGCCCGTGGACCTGCTGCCCATGCTCGCCTTGAGTGGCGTAGTGCGATAGGGCGAACGGAATCCGTTGATGTTGCCGATGATGCGATTCAGCTTGTCCAACAGATCATTGCCTTCGATTCCCCCCTGCTCCAGCTGGCCGATCCGCTCGCGCAAAATCCGCTTCAGGGCAATGGGACTGGAATCGTTTAGGGCCAGCCGCACCCGGTTCAGTTCAACGCTCTGGGCCGAACGGCTGTCCACGTCGCCCTTGAGGTTAAAAATCTCCATGTGGGTGATGTAGCTGCGGCAATCGAACAGAATCTCCAGAACCTGATCCGTGCCCAGGCCGTCGGGAATCAGGGTCACGCGGTTCAGGGAATGCAGTCCGGCGAACCGCTGCATCAGCTTCGGCGGAGTCAGGGCCATCAGTTCCGGCAGATCGGAGGCATCCGGATCGCCAGGGTCGGACAGATCCGGGTTGCGTTCCGGAATGAGATACTGCTCCACAATCTCCTCGGCGCAAAGCCGGGACATACGCTCCAGCAAAGCATGCTGCTCCTCCGCATTCCCGCCGTTTCCGTCGGCAAGGCAGGCGCAGAGCTTGTCATGTCGCTCACGAAGCAGCGGCATGAGTTTCTCAAGGATATGCGTTCCAAGATGCAGGAGCGAAGGCTGGCCCATACCCACGAATCCGCAGAATTCCACCTCGTCCACCAGAGGGGCTTCGATGTCCAGACTGCGGCCAAGATCAAGCCGATGCCGCTGGTTGTAGGCACGCATGACCTCAAAAACGTAGGCATGCTGATAGTTGGAAGCCTTGCGTCCGGCGGACATAAATTCCTGCACGTCAGCCCTGCGCAGAAAACCCAGGTATTCCTGAGGGTCGGCGAACCCGCGCGGCTCCCAGACGAACCGGGCGAAGCGGTCACGGTAGCGCGCGGAAACGTCCACGCCCACATGCACGGAGATCTCCATGACCTCGGCGGCGTGCAGCAGTTCCTCGGCCACACGGGGGTCCACGTAGTTGTAGTAGACCACGGTCAGCCGCCGGATACCCTTGATCCAGGCATCCATGATCAAATGCGTGGGCGACTTGCGCCCCTTGCTGTTGGCGTCGTGGACATGGTCGTCGAAGCTGATCTGGTTCCACTCCTCCGGCATTTCCACAAGGTGGTATTTGTGCAGTTGCTGCAAAACCACGCGGGGCTTGCCGGACGTGACGATGCGGAAATCGTGGGCCAGTTCGAGCTGCTTGCGGAAATCGCCTTTGGAGCGGACCAGTTCCTTCATGATTTGCAGGAGCACCCGAGCCGCGTTGGTGCGCAACGATCCCTTGGCCGTGGTCAGAACCTCGTCCCGGACGGCCCTGAGCGCCTCGACGCGCTCGTTGGCTTTGCCTCGTTCCAGGGAACCGAGCAGGTGGATGACCGCATAGGCGACCCGCAAGCCACGCGTGGCGGCCATTTCCTTGATGCCGTGCGGATGCAGGTAGGGGGCAAGGAGCTTTTTCAGTCCCCAATGCGGCTCATCGCGCTCCAGAACATCGTTGACGATGGAAAGCAGCGAATAATCCCGCTGGTCAAAAAATAGGGGAGAAACGCGCCGTTGCGGATCATTCCGCAGGATTTCCTCATTCAATTCTGGCATACAAGCGACCCTTTCCTGCTGCGAAGCCGCTTTGGAGGACTGGGCGGCAAAAAAAGTTTGTGACGATTGCGTTACATTTTTCGCATGCCATGGGGAAAATCATCAGGCAAGCAAAATCATGCTTGGAAGCGATACAGAAATAAAATCGATTTCAGCAAGTTGCATGGTCCGTCCCGATCGGTTCGAACCGAAGACAATTCGAGTTATCCGAAGTCCCAGGAACACTCGGGCAAGCTCCGCCCCAGTGCCGGATGTGGGAAAGCAGTGTCAACCGGAGCGTTACGCCCCTGTCCCTCCTTCCGGATCCGGCTGGAACTCGAACCCATAGCTCATGGCCTCGCCCTTGCGTGCGGCCCAGACCAGCTCGGCCAGATGTTCATCAAATCCGCCGTCCGCATGATACAGGCGCAGGCGGATGGTGATGGGCCTGTCCGTATTCATGCGAATGCCACTCCCGGAAAGGTCCACGGATTCGGCCCGGATGATGTCTGCATCTACGAAAAACTCCACCTGTTTTTGAACGGCCGCCCGTTCGGTATTCCGCTTGTTCTCTTCTCGCGCCATGACGACCTCCTGCGAATGTTCACTTCAACTCCGCGAAAAGCGTGACAGAGCAAGCCCCCCTTCCACGCTTCGCCCTTCCCGCCACAGCTGTGCATCCAGCGTCACCGGTTCCCTGTCGGACTGTGAATTCTTGACACTCTGCATAGCATGGAATACTTTTTAGGTGCAAGTTCAGAAAAGTTCAACAGAAATGGAGGAATCAATGCAGAAATGGGAATGCCCCTGCGGGTATGTGTACGATCCTGAGCTCGGCGACCCTGAACACGGCATCGCTCCCGGCACAGCGTGGGAAGATGTGCCCGAGGATTGGGTCTGCCCCAAGTGCGGGGCGGAAAAAGAATACTTTGAAAAAATCTAAAGAAATTCGAACAGGGCGGAATCATACGATATCCGCCCTGCTTCCCGCAATGGCGGTCTACGCCCCTGCCAGACTCGCAAAAACTTCCTCAACCTTGCCCAAGACTTCGGACATGGTCCTGTCGATGACCTCGCTGGTGAGCCGCAAACGCTTGGCCACCGCGTCCGAAGGCCGGTAGTTCAAGCCGTCCACGCCCAAACCGATTCCCGACATCTTGGCCAAAGCATCGGCCACATGCACCAGATCCAGAGCCAGGTCCCGGCCATCGAATCCAAGCGGGTCATACTTCCAGCGGACCACCTGCACGATGGACTCCGGGAGCTCCCAATAATCGAGCAGCAGAGCCCCCACTTCCGCGTGGTTGATGCCCAGAACCTCCTCCTCGGCCCGTTCAAAGGTCAGTCCCTTTTCATGTGCCAGATGGAGAATGGGGTCCGCGTCCACGGCCAGGAAGGTTCCCAGCACGATCTTGCCGATGTCCGAAAGCAGGCCCGAGGTAAAGGTGTGCTCCGGCGGCTGCAATCCGAGCTGCGCCGCCAGTTCCTCCGCGCTGACCGCCACGGTGATGGAATGCTTGAGCAGCATGCCGGGCGACAGTCCATAGCCCTTGATCTCCTGGTTGGCCACCGGAGTCAGGCCTGCGGTGGTCAGCAGTTTTTTGAGATTCACGGCTCCGAGCCGTACCACGGCCTCCCGCACGCTGGAAATGCTCCGCGTGGCTCCGAAATACGCGGAGTTGGCCAACCTCAAGAGGTTGCCGGTCAATCCGGGATCCAGTTCAATGATCCGGGAGAGTTCGCCCATGTCCACGTCGGGGTCGCCGAGGAGCACGAAGGCCTTGCGCACCGAGGTCGGCATGCGCTTCACGTCCCGGATGCGGGCGATGATCTCTTCGCGTCTGCTCATATGTTTCTCAGCCTTCCAAAGGTTTTGACCACAACTTCTCCCGTATCCATCCGAAGATACAGGGTTCTCGGAATGGTTCCTCCCACCTCCTGGCCGCCCAGCCGAAGGCGCTCCTCGCGCAGCATGCGTTGCAGCGCCTCCACGTTCCTCTCTCCCGTGTGAAACAGGGTATCCCCGCGCATGTCCGCGCCTCCCGCCATCTTGAATACCAGATCGCGCCGGGACGCACCGAGTTGTTCCAACCGGGCCAGCATGGCCTGGAACCCCGCCCCGACAAACATGAACGGATTTTTCCTGGCCCGTTCCGGGGAAGAAGCCTCGCTCGGCAGCAGCGCATGCATCATGGCCCCGACCCGACGCCGGGGATCATAGGCGGTGACGCCCAGGCAGGAACCAAGCGAAAAAGTCACAATCACGTCGTCCGGTCGCGTGGAGAACTTCATGTCCGAGATGTTGACGACAATCTGATGCGGTTCCCCCATTCTTTCCTCATCTGCAATCCTGTTTGGCTTCATGGTATCGTATTTCCCGAGGATGGCAACCCAAACCGCACCCAGGGCCGCTTCTTCCGGTGGGACTTGCCAGGCGGCCCGGCTTGAACTATATTCCGGATACAGAGGTTCCGTATGAGCATGGATCAGATCGACAACTTCGCCGTCATGGAAACGGCCAACGCCTTCCGTGGCTACGACATGGACATGGCGGAGTCCGCTCGTTTCGACGACCAGACCTACAGCACCAACAGCATCACCGAAGCCTCGGACTATCAGCTCAACAGCGGCCCGAGCGAAGCCCTGAATTTCGCCCAGACCGGAACCAACTGGGACGAGAACAAGAACATCCTGGCCTCGTATTTTGATGGCGCCGGTTCCATCATCAACGGCTACTACTGATCCGGACCTCCCGCTCGTCGGCCAAACGGCCGACGCTTCTTTTTCCGAGCGCCGCATTGCCAGCCCCTCTGCCCGGTGTTATCTTTTCAGTTGAATTTCAATCTCCTCTCAACGAACTCTTCGGAGGTGAACATGAGCACCATTCTCTACATCAAGGCTTCCCCCAGAACGGGCCGGTCCCATTCCCTGGCTCTGGCGGACGCCTTTCTCGAAGCCTATTCGCAAAAGCATCCCGACGACCGCATCGTGACGCTGGACCTCTTTAAGATGGCCCTGCCCGATCTGGACGCCGTGACCGTGCAGGGCAAGTACAACGTCATGCATGGCCGGGACTACACCCCGGAGGAACGCACGGCCTGGAGCGAGGTGGAAAAGGTCATCGAGCTGTTCAAGAGCGCGGACAAGTACGTCTTTGCCGTGCCCATGTGGAACTTTTCCCTGCCCTACAAGCTCAAGCAGCTCATCGACGTGGTCACGCAGCCCGGCTACACCTTCTCGGCGAGCGAAAAGGGCTATGAGGGCCTGCTCAAGGGACGCAAGGCCTTTGTGGCCTATGCCAGCGGTGGCGTCTATTCACCCGGCTCCCCGTCCGAACCCTACAACTTCCAGTCCCCCTACATGGACTTCTGGCTGGGGTTCATCGGCATCACGGACGTGATCAGCATCGCCTCCGCAGGTATGCTCGGACCGGACAAGGACGCCAACAAGGCCAAGGCCCTGGACCTGGCACGGGAAGCCGCAGCCGAGTTCTGACCAGTTCCGTCCGGCAAAACAACAACACATGCCCCAAAAAGGGAGGGAGCGCCAAGACGCTCCCTCCCTTTTCTCTTTCGGACAACGGACGAACCCGCCGGACTCAGTTCACCGAGCCGCAGTCCTTGCAGTCCGCCGCGCCTTCCGCGCCCTTGCGGACCAGTTCCAAAACCCGCTCAAATTCCGCCAGGGGAGCGGCTCCGCGCACGGCCACCCCGCCCACCAGATACATGGGCGTGCCCCGGAACCCAAATTCACGGGCTTCTTCCGTGTCCGCCGCGATGCGCTCCTGCACAGCAGTGGATGCGGCGTCCGTCTTGACCTTGGCCAGATCAACACCCAGCCCGGCCAAAATGCCCGTAAGGGTCGGTCCGTCCGGACCTTCCTGCTGCACGGCCTTCTGCGCCGCAAAGAGCTCGCCCTGAAATTTCCAGGCCGCCGCCGGGTTCTGTTTGGCCACGGCCTCGAACAGGGAGGCCAGATAGGCCGAGCCGTCATGCAGCGGAAAATGTTTGAACACCGCTTTGATCTCGTCGGGGTGGCGCTCCAGCAAGGCGTGCAGGGTCTGGCTGCCCTGTCCGCAATAGGGGCAGAAGAAGTCGGAATATTCCACCACGGTCACGGGCGCGATGACCTCGCCCTGTATGGGCCGGTCGCCCTGGATCACAGGCTTGAAAGGATGGGCCAATTCTTGGCGCCACTGTTGCTCCTGGGCCAGACGGTCCTGGTCGGCCAGGGCCTGCTGCACGATGTCCAGCAGGAGAAGCCTGTTTTCGCGCAACACGTCCATGACCAGGGCAGGATCTTTCTGAATGGCGCTGCGCACCGCCGACTTGGTCGCGCAGGCGGAGAGCAGCACAACCAGTGCCAGAAAAAAGAGCGGAAGTCGTTTCACGGCGTTCTCCTTGCGAATGGAAAACGCGGCGACCCCCCAAAAGGAGCCGCCGCGTCTCGAATACACTCGTCTATCAGCGCTTGGCGCCGCAGTTCGGGCAGAACTTGCACTCGTCCAGGGCGATGGCCTCGCCGCACTTCTCGCAGGAACGGGGCGGGGGGCCGAGCTCCACGAGCAGTTCGCCGCCCAGCACCGGGACCATCTTCTTGTCTTCCTCGAAGTTGGCGGTCTTGAGCACGCGTTTGACCACACCGTCCACAGGCGCGAGCAGAGCCTTTTCCTGCTTCATGATGGAGATGTTGAAGATCTCCTCGCCCTTCTTGACCACGTCGCCGGGCCGCACGTGCATGACCCAGAGGTCGCCCGTGGAAGGGGAAGCCACATGGTACGGGTTGTCCGGGTCGGCCAGTTCCACGCTTCCGCGGCCGGTCTTGGCCACCTCGCGGATCTTGACCTGATGGCTCAGGCTCTCGGAGTCGTAGATGTAGCGGACATCGCAGACACCGTCATTGTCCGGCTCGGGAATGTCCATGATCTTGCACTTGTGGGGCTTGCCCGAATTGCCGATGAACTGGACTTCCGCACCCTTTTCCACGCCCTCAAACCAGACATCCAGCGGCAGGTTGTTCGGGTTGCCGTATTTGGACTTCTGCTCGATGGTCTTCAGGGCGTCGGCCGGATGGTTGAGGTACATCACGAATTCCTCGTCCGAGGGTTCGCGGCCGATGGCCTCGTCCAGAGCGGCCCTCTCCGCCACAAGATCCACATCCTTGAGGGAATCGAGCGGAGACTGGTCCGTACGCTCGGCCAGGGCCTTTTCCCATTCCAGGCCGAAAGCGGATTCGTAGACCCAGTTCGGAGGCCAGCCCAGGGGCAGCTTCCCAAACTTGCCCAGGAGCAGGTCGCGGAAGGCATCATTGCAGTCACGGTAGATGTCCAGCCGGGCCTTGCGTTCCAGCTCGGAGAGCTTTTCCTCGGGCACGGTGTTGACCACTTCCATGATGTTCAGCAGCCTGCGGACCTCTTTTTCGCCGCCGCGCTTGTGCGCGCCCGTAACGTTCAGGAAGGCCGTGTTCCAGGTGATCTGGGAGCCGGGGGTCACGTCATGGTAACGGACGATCTTGCGCGTCTCTGCCAGGAACTTGAGCATGTAGGGCAAGAGGCGGATATAGCCCTGCTTCATGGCGCCCTCCTGCGAGGAGGAGGTCGCACCGCCGGGCATGCCGTGCTGCACCACGTCGTGGTCGATGCCCTGGAAATACGGCGCGGTGTAACGGTCGTAGTAGGGCATGATCTGCTTCAGGGCGAAGTTGGTGGAGCGGATCATCTCCTTGTCCAGGCTGGTTTTCAGCCCCAGTTCGCCTTCCAGGTAGGACGCGGTGGAGAGCACCTCGCCCTGGCCGTACCAGCGCACGGAGGAGCCGATGGCCACGTCCAGGATGTTGGCTCCGGCCGCCGCGGCCGCGCCGCAGGAGGGCACAAACAGGCCGTCGGTGTAGTGGCGGTGGTAGTGCAGGACCAGATCGGGGAACTGCTTCTTGAGCTGTCCCACCAGATCGCGCATGAACCACGGCGGACAGACGCCGGCCATGTCCTTGAGGCCCAGGATGATCATGTCCTGGATCTTCTTGGTGTTCACCCCGGCCACGTCCGCGCACATGCGCAGGATCTCCTCGGTGACGGAGAGATAGTGCTTCACGTCGAATCCCGCCGCCCAGGACATGGAGAGGGCGGGTTCGAAGATGTTGGTCTTGTTGGAGAGGGCCACTTCGGCGAAGGGCCGCATGTTTTCGATGTGATTCAGGAAGTCGAAGCAGCGGATGATCTCGTAATCCTCGGCGATCATCTCGCCCGTGAGCCGCATCACGTTGCGCGGCTGCGGCTTGTAGCCGAGCACGTTGGTGGAGCGGATCAGGATCTGCTTCAGGGTCTTGGGCGCGAACTTGTTCCACTCCCTGGCCTCGGTAAAGGGGTAGGTCATGTTCGCGAGCATGGCCACGTGGAAGTGCGCGCCGCCGCCGTTCTCCAGGGAGAAGAACCCGCATTTGTCGAGGTAGGGGCCGATGAGCCGGTCCTCGGCAAGGCGGAAGCGGTTGCCCGAGTTGGACTGCGTGATGTCGCGCGTGGTGGTGTCGGTCAGATGGATGACACCTTTGGCGCGGTCCTCGCGCAGGCCATTGATGATGTCGGCCCGGTCCATGCCCCGCTTGAAACGCGGCTGGAACCCGGTGTCGAGCGCCGGGGGACGCACGAATTCGAACCGGCCCACGCGCTTGTCCGCGCGGGAGCGGTATTCGCCGAGTTGCACGTAGGGGTTGTAACCCTTGGCGGAAATCTCGGCGATGAGCCGGCAGAGGCGGAAGGAATCCTTGGCCTCGTCCGAATAGGAGAGCAGCAGATTTTTGTTCATTTCCACGAACTTGGTATTGTAGTTCGCGGAGATGAAGTCCGGATGCTTGAGCACCTGGCGGTGGAAGGGAATGGTGGTCTTCACCCCGCCGATGACGTATTCGCGCAGGGCGCGGCGCATGAGCAGGACGATCTTTTCCCAGGAACGCCCGTAGGCGATGAGCAGGGCCGCGGCGGAGTCGTACTGCGACGGGAAGGTGTAGCCCTCACCGATGCAGGAGTCCATGCGCACGCCCTGGCCGCCCGGAGCGAAATACCGCTCGATGCGGGCCGCATTGGGCGAGAAATCGTTCTGCGGATCCTCGAAGTTGATGCGCACCTGCAACGCGTGCTGAAACGGCTTGCAGTTGTTCTCGTCGAAGCGGAGCTTGGAGCCAAAGGCGATGGCCACCTGCTCCTCCACGAGGTCGATGCCGTAACGGCATTCGGTGATGCCGTGCTCCACCTGAAGGCGGGTGTTGACCTCGATGAGGTACGGGGTTCCGTCGGCCTCCACGAGGAATTCCACGGTGCAGACGGAGTAGTAGCCCACGGCCTTGACCAGCCGCCGGGAGTATTCCTTGAGCCGCTCGCGCAGTTCAACGGTCATGCCCGGCCAGGGCGAAGGCGTGATCTCGATGAGCTTCTGGTGGTTGCGCTGCACGGTGCAGTCGCGTTCGTCAAAGGCGAAAACGTTGCCGTGCTGGTCCGCGATGACCTGGATCTCGATGTGGCGCACCGAGGTCAGGAGTTTTTCCACGTAGAGGCGCGGGTTGCCGAAGCTGGCCTGGGCCAGGGCCGAGGCCTTGTGGAAAGCCTTTTCAAGCTGGTCCTCGGAATAGACCTCGTAGATGCCGCGTCCGCCGCCGCCGCCTTCGGCCTTGAGCATGATGGGCAGGCCGATCTGCATGGCGATCTTGCGGGCCTCGGGCACGTCCACGGCTTCTTCGGAGCCGGGAACCACGGGCACGCCGATCTCCTTGGCCAGCTTGCGCACCGCGACCTTGTTGCCCAGGGTGCGCATGGCCTCCGTGGGCGGGCCGATGAAGATGATGCCAGCTTCCTTGCATTTTTCCGGGAAGGACTCATCCTCGGCCGCGAATCCCCAGCCGGGATGGATGGCGATGACGCCGCGCTGCTTGGCCTTCTGGATGATCGTGTCGATGTCCAGATAGGCGCGCGGATCGTCGCCCAGAAGCATCAACTCGTTGGCGCCCGAGGTCGCCGGCGAGGTCTTGTCCACATCCGTGGCGGTCATGACGCTGATGGCCTCGGACATTTCCGAAATGGAACGGCAGATGCGCCGAGCCGGAATGCCACGGTTGGCCACCAGGATCGGCTTGTCGCTCATCAGGTCCAGAATCTCTTTAAACGATTTGGGCTTCATACGTCCTTCCGATTGTGCCGACGCCGAACCGACGCATGGTGTCCGGTCGCGGCAGTCAAGAGTTAGGGCCGCTCGAATAAGATGCTGCCCGAATAGACGACTTCCCTGCTCCCTTCCCTCTCCAGGAGAAGTCCGCCGTCATGATGAAGACCGATCAATCTCGCCCGACGCCACTCGCCGCCGTCCTGGTGGAAGACCACATGGCCGAGCCAAAGCAGGCGTCGGGATACAAGAGAAAGAAAATCGGTGGGGGAATTGTTTTCCAAGAGATACATATACGCGTTTTTTGACCGGTTTACAAGCTCCAGCCAGACACGCAGGGGACCCGATTCAGGTCCCTGGAATTCCAAAACGCCTGCTCTTGCGGCGGCATCCTTACGCATTTCGCAATCAAGCGGAGCGCGAAGAAGATTCAGCCCCATGCCCACAACCACGTCCGGACCGCGTTGTTCCACAAGAATTCCGCCAACTTTTCGTCCGCACTGGTAGAGATCGTTGGGCCATTTCAGACGCAGATCCGCGCCCAGCTCTCCGAGCGCGGTGCAGATCGCATATCCCGCCAGCAGAGAGAGCAGGCCGTCCCACGGCGCGGGCGGACAGGCGAGGTGAAAGGAGACATGGAGGTTTCCGGGCACGGAAAGCCAGGGGCGACGGAGCTGGCCGCGCCCCGAGGACTGTTCCACCGCGAGCACGGCGCTCCAGGGCGACATCGCTCCGGCGCGCACCAGTTCCCAAGCCACGTCCATGCTGGTTTCGCAGCGGCCGCAAACCCAGACCAGCTCATGCCCTGGAGCCTCGCCCGTGAGCAGTTCCACCTCCCCCGCAGCGCCCACGGGAGCGCTCCGTTCCGAGAGCGGTTGCGCAATGCGCAAGTCCCCGGCCCAGGTTTCGCAGCGGGCGGCAAGCGCGCTCAGGTCGAGAGGGGCGCAAAGCGCGCCGAATCCGTGATGCAGAATGCGTATTTCGCAGCTCATGAATATTCCGGTGGGCAAACCGTAGCGGGCAGAGGCCGGGTGTGGTAGCCATGGTCGCATGCAGATTCTGCTCGTGGGCGGTGCCGTCCGCAACCTTTTACTCGGGCGGCCCGTGGCCGACAAGGACTTTCTCGTGCTCGGCGCGACCCGGTCCGAATTCCTGGCCCGCTTTCCCCAGGCCCACGAGGTGGGCAAGAGCTTTGGCGTCTTTCTTGTGGACGGGCTGGAGCACGCGTTTCCGCGTGAAACAGCGCCCCCCGGGGCCAATCCGGACGCCGTTCTCCAATCCGACCTGGAGGCCAGGGACCTGACCGTCAACGCCATGGCCCTGGACGAAAACGGCAATCTGTTCTGTCATCCCCAAGCCCTGGAGGACCTGCATGCGCGGGTTCTGCGCCCTGCCCGGCACGACGCCCTGGAGCAGGACCCGTTGCGGGCCTTTCGCGCCGCCCGTTTCCTGGCCGAATATCCCGACTTCACCGCCCACCAGGAACTGCGTCAGGCCATGGAGCGCTGTGCGGCCTCGGGCGCTCTGAACGCCCTCGCGCCCCTGCGCATCTGTCGCGAACTGCTCAAGGCCCTGGCGGCCCCGCGCCCGGCCCGCTTTTTCCGCTTTCTGGCCGAGACAGGCTGCCTGGCGCATTGGATGCCCGAACTGGAGCGCCTGCAAGGCGTGCCCGCCGGACCTCCGCAATTCCACAACAGCTGCGACGCCTTCGAACACACCCTGCGCGTGGCCGACGAATTGGCGGGCCACGCCGAGAGCTGCTGGATGGGTGTCTGCCACGATCTGGGCAAGGGAGCCACAGACCCGGCGCTCTGGCCCCGGCACATCGGCCACGAAAAGGCCGGAGCCCCATTGGCCCGGATGCTCGGCGAGCGCCTGTTCCTGCCCGCCGCCCTGATCCGGGCCGGAATCCTGGCCGCTGAGCTGCACATGACAGCGGGCCGCTATCCCGGCCTGCGGCCCGGCACACGCGTGGACCTGCTGATGCGGCTGCACGCGGCCCGTCTGGTCGAGTCCATGTTCCGGCTGGTCTATGCGGACCAGGGCGAGGATCATCTGCCCCTGGCCCGGCATGACCTGGCCGCGCTGCTCGCGGTCCGCCTGCCGGAGAACGAACGCAACCAAGGCGCGCGGTCCGGCGAACGCCTGCGCATGCTCCGTGCCCAAGCCCTGAACGCGCCTCCAGCGGATTGACCTTTGACCGTGATTTGGTTAAGCGTCTTTATTATTGGGAAGTTATAACTTTTTTTCCGATTCCAGGGAGTGGACAGACAATGCGATTGGTAACCCGCTCGGACTTTGATGGACTGGCCTGCGCCGTACTGCTCAAGGAGATGGGGCTGGTGGACGACTACCTCTTCGCCCACCCCAAGGACCTCCAGGACGGCAAGATCAAGGTGGACCGGAACGATGTGCTCGCCAACGTGCCCTACGTGCCCGGTGCCGGCCTCTGGTTCGACCATCACACCAGCGAGCAGGAACGGCTGGAAAAGGATCTGGAGTTCGAGGGGTTGAGCAAACCCCTGCCCAGCTGCGCCCGGGTGATCTGGGAATACTACGGCGGGGAAAAGACCTTCCCGGAACGCTTCCGGGAGATGATGGCCGCGGTGGACAAGGTGGACAGTGCTGATCTCACGCCGGACGAGATCACCCATCCCAAAGACTGGGTGCTCCTGGGCTACGTCATGGACCCGCGCACGGGCCTGGGTCGCTTCCACGACTACCGCATCTCCAATTACCAGCTGATGCTGGACATGATCGAGCACTGCCGCCACATGACCGCCGCCGAGATTCTCGAACTCGAGGATGTCAGGGAACGCACCCGCCGCTACTTCGAGCAGACCGACCGGTTCATCGAGATGCTCAAGCGCAACACCACGGTCTTCAACAACCTGGTGGTCATCGACCTGCGCGGGGAGGAGACCATCTATTCGGGCAACCGCTTCGCGGTCTATCCCCTGTTCCCCCAGTGCAACGTGAGCATGCAGGTCATGTGGGGCTTCAAGAAGCAGAACATCGTTTTCACGGTGGGCCACAGCATCATCAACCGTACCAGCAAGACCGACGTGGGCAGCCTGATGCTCCAATTCGGCGGAGGCGGCCACCGGGGCGTGGGAACCTGCCAGATCGCTGTGGACAAGGCCGAGGAGGCCTTCAAGGAAATCATCGCGCGCATCAACGCGGACGGCTAGGCCGCAGACAAGAAACGGATTCGCCGTGTGGCTCGGGGGGGCCGGGGTAGACACGCAACAGCGAGGACCGAACGGCATGAACGACAACATCCGTCGCTTCCTGATCGTGGACGACCAGGAGGAAGTGACCATGTTCATGATGCACATTCTTTCCGCCGTGGGGGAATGTGTCTGCACGAACAATCCACACGAGGCCGTCGGCCTCTTCGAGCGCCAGTTGAAGAACGGCTGTCCTTTTGACGCGGTCTTCATGGACATCATCATGCCGGAGCTGGACGGCCACCAGGCTGCGGAAGCCATGCGGGAGCTGGAGAGCGACTACGGCGTGCCCGCCGGCCGCGAGGCCCGGCTGGTGATGATTTCCTCACTGAGCGACGTGGGCAATGTGAGCAGGTCGTTTTTCCGGGGAGCGCTGGCGGACGGTTATCTGGCCAAGCCCCTCGTGGGCGAAGCTGTGCGGGAAGAACTCCGGAAGCTCAAGCTCATCGGCTAGAACTCTTCAGCGCCTCCCGCAGACGCTCCAGCATGTTTCGGATTTCCGCGCTGTTTCTGGCGTAAAAGGCGTCCACGAATCCGCCTATCTCCTGCCTGACATCGCCATAGGCCGGCATTTCCGGAAACTCCTTCAGTCCCTCGGCCTCCGTGTCCTGGAGCGCATACTTGAATTCGGCGTCCCGATTTGCGGGATCCACGAATCCCGGCGCACCCGCGATGTTTTCGCGCTCCAGCGCCGCAGGGTTCAACCCGTGTACATAGTGCAGGGTGTTCGTCAGGGAGTTCTGCCGGTTGAGCTTCTCAATCTGTGTATTTACCCGGCGCTCCATCTGCTTCAGGGCCTTGTAGTGGACACTGACGCGCCTGCGGCGCGGTTCGTCCGGATCGGCGTACTCGTGGCCCCGCAGATAATCCTGCACGCTGTCGCGCATGCTCTGGTAGGCGAGCCGCACCAGCTTGCGAAACCGGCCTTTGACCGTGAAGGCGAAGGGGATCTTCTCCAGCCGGGGAGGAAGCGTGCATTCCAGGCAGAGGGGCAAAGACCCGGGGTCAAGTCCCACGGCCTCGTAAAAACCGGCGGCCCCCTCCTCGCCCAGGAGCACGAAGTGCAGAATCTCGGCGTAGTGCTCCACCTGTTCCTGGATCTTCTTCAGTTCCCGTGCGAGCTTCTGGAACCGCTCGATCTGATCGTCCATGGCCCGCCGCGCGCCGAAGAAATTGTCGGCCATCTCGCTGAGCACCTCATCGGCGAGGTTGTCGGCAAAATGATCAAATTCGGACATGAAGCAACGCCTCCTGCGCTTTCATCCTCGTTAGGCCATTTCGCCGGAGGCGGCAAGCCGGGGATTTGCCGTTGAAAAATGTGTCCAAACCACCTAGACTCCCGAAGATCGACCATCGAATTTCCCGACATCCGACTCAGAACAAGGACTCCCGATGCTTCTCAACGAACACAACAGCAAGCTTCTGTTCCAGAAGGCGGGCGTGGCCGTGCCTCCGGGCCTGGCCGTGACCCCGGAGAAACTCGACTCCTTTTCGCCGGACTTTGCGCCACCCTGGTTCCTCAAGGCCCAGGTGCTCACGGGAGGACGCGGCAAGGCGGGCGGCATCCGGCGCGTGGACGCGCGTGAGGACTTCCGCCCCACGGCGGAAAAAATCCTTGGGATGACCATCAAGGGCCATGTCGTACCCTTTTTGCGCGTGGAACCCGCCTCGGACATTCAACGGGAGTTCTACCTCTCCTTCACGGTTTCCCGAGAGCGCCGAAGCATCGTGCTCACGGCTGGCCGAGAAGGCGGCGTGGAGATCGAGAACCTGGGGGCGGACAACCTGCTTGTGCAGGACATCCCGCTGCCGGGTGGCCTTTCCGACCGCCATGTGCGGGCCGCCTTCTTCCATTTCGGGCTGGAAAAGGAACAGTACGCCCCGTTTGCCGCCCTGCTGCGCAACCTCTTTTGCGCCCTGCTGGACAACGGTCTGCTCCTGGCCGAGATCAATCCCCTGGTGCTCACGGGCCAGGGCGATTTCCTGGCTCTGGACGGCAAGGTGGAGATTGACGACAACATGGTGGACCTGCGTCCGGACCTGGAAGCGTTCCACACGCCCGCCCACAGCGCCCCGGAGGAAAACCGCGCCCGGTCGGCCGGGCTTTCCTTCGTCAAGCTCCAGGGCTTCGTGGGCCTGATGGTCAACGGTGCGGGTCTGGCCATGGCCACCATGGACCTGCTCAATTTTTCGGACCTGCCCGCGGCCAACTTCCTGGACCTGGGCGGCGGCGCGGACCAGCAGCGCATGGAAACGGCCTTTGACCTGCTCTTCAGCGACGACGCTGTGCGGATCATTTTCATCAACCTTTACGGCGGAATCCTCTCCTGCGAAAAGGTCGCGCTGGCCATGCAGGGCGCGCTCGGCGGCAAACCACCGAAAAAGCCCATCGTGGCCCGCCTTTCGGGCAACAGCGCCGAAAGCGGCCTGAAGATTCTCCGTTCTCTGAACGCCGAAAACCTGCATCTGGCCACGGAAATGGGCGAGGCCATCGCCATTCTCAAATCTCTGCGCCCCAAGGACGCTGTCGCCAGCCCCTACGAGGCTCCGCGCCTGGCCCTGCCGGATGCGCGCGCCGCCGCTCCCGCCCTTTCCCCGGTCCTCTCTCCGACAAAAGCGCCCTTCCCCTTTGGAAAAAGCACCACCGTGCTGGTCCAGGGCATCACCGGACACGAGGGACGGCTGCACACCGAGCTGATGCTGGCCTACGGAACCAAGGTCGTGGCCGGAGTCACGCCCTTCAAGGGCGGCCAGGAGGTCCTCGGGGTCCCGGTCTATTCCTCGGTGCGTCAGGCCGTGCGCGCCCACGACGTACAGGTCAGCATCATCTTCGTGCCTCCGCGCATGGCCGCCGAGGCCATCCTGGAAGCGGCGGACGCGGGCGTGCCCTGGGTCGTGTGCATCACCGAAGGCATTCCCCAGCAGGACATGCTCGCCGTGCTGACCCAGCTGCGCGGCTCAAAAACCCGGCTCATGGGCCCGAACACGCCGGGCCTACTCGTGCCCGGCGAGTTCAAGGTCGGCATCCTGCCCGTGGACCCCTTCACCCCCGGCAACGTGGCCGTGCTCTCCCGCAGCGGCACGCTGACCTACGAGGTGGCGGCGCGCCTATCCGCCGCCCGCCTGGGCCAGTCCCTTTGCGTGGGTATCGGCGGCGACCCGTTCATCGGCACGGGCTTCACCGACCTCTTCGCCCTGCTCCGCGACCACGAGCCGACCCGTTCCGTGGTGGTTCTTGGTGAGATCGGCGGCCGCGCCGAGGAAAATCTCGCCGAGTACGTCCAAGCCACAAACTTCCCCAAGCCCGTGGTCTCGTTCATTGCGGGCCGCACCGCGCCTCCGGGCCGCCGTCTGGGACACGCCGGAGCCATTCTTGAAAAAGGCGGCTCCACGGAAGACAAAATCGAAGCCATGCGCCGCGCCGGTTTCACGGTCTGTCCCGACCTGGACAGCATTGCCGAGGCCGTGCGGGACGCCCGTTGACCCTGAACCAAGGAGTATCCATGCGGATCACGAGACACGTTCCGGCATTTGTTCCCGCGCTGCTGGCCGCGGCCCTGATTTTCGCCTCGGCCCTGCCCGGCGCCGCGTTCACGCTCAAGGAGCAGGTGCTTGTGGACAGCTACGAAAAGGCCCTGAAGATCGGCGCGCAGCATGCCCTCGGAGAAATGCGACCCACGGCCGAATACCTTTCCTCCGAAGTGCAGCGCATCCGCGAGGCAGAACCGCTGGACGGCGGCGAGATCAAGGCGCGCATGAAGGCCATCTGGAAATTCCCGCTCCTGGACGACCGCTACGTCACGGTCATCGACCTCTGGATCACCACGGACGACAAGGCCATCTACCTGACCCGCTACCAGATGCATTCGGACAATAACCGTGTTCCCATCCTGCTCTCCACGGACGAGCGCGTGCGCGTGCTGCTCCAGACCCTCGGCATGGTCGAGGTCAAGCAGAAGAAGGACGATTTCTAGCTGGTCCGGCCCCTCCCCGGAGGGGCCGTCCTTTCCCCATGCCGCGCACCATCTGCTTCTTCAACAGCAACCGCCCCTGGGGCGGCGGCGAGAAGTTCAACCACGACTTCGCCCTGCTCTGCCGCGACGCCGGGCTGAACGTGCATGTGGTGGCCAACCAGGGAAGCGTCCTGGCCGAACGTCTGCGCCACGAATCGGGCCTGACCCTGCACGAGCTGCGGCTCGGCAACCTCAGCTTCCTCAACCCTCTGAAGCTCCTGACCCTACGCAACCTCTTCCGCAGGGAGCGCATCGAGACCCTGGTCATGGCCCTGCCAGCGGACCTCAAGGCCGGAGGCCTGGCCGCGCGCTGGGCCGGAGTCCGGCGCATCGTCTTCCGCCGGGGCATTGCCGTGCCCGTTCGCGACTCCGCCCTGAACCGTCTGCTCTACGGAAAAGTCCTGCACCGCCTGCTGGTCAATTCCCTGGAAACGAAACGCTGCGTGCTCGCTCACAATGCCCGGCTGATCCCGGAGGAACGCATCCGGCTGATCTACAACGGCTTCGACGTGGTGGCCTACGACGCCCTGCCCGGCGAACCGCTGGTGAAGCGGCGCGGCAACGAAGTGCTCATCGGCAACGCCGGTCGCCTGACACCCCAGAAGGGCCAGCAACATCTGCTGGAGGCGGCGCGATTGCTCAAGGACCGGGGGCTGGACTTCCGGCTGCTCATCGCGGGCACGGGTGAATCCGAAGACGCGTTGCGTGCCGAGGCCGCGCGCCTGGACGTGGAGGATGTCACGGAATTTCTCGGGTTCGTGAAAGACATGAAACGGTTTCACGCTTCCCTGGACATCTTCGCCCTTTCCTCGCTCTGGGAGGGATTCGGCTATGTCCTGGTGGAGGCCATGGCTTCGGAGCGGGCCGTGGCCGCCTTTGCGATCTCGTCCAATCCCGAGGTGGTGGAGGACGGCGTCACAGGCCTGCTGACCCTGCCCGGCGACGCGGTGGCCCTGGCCGACGCCCTGGAAGCCCTGGCCCGCGACCCCAGCCTGCGCGCGGAAATGGGCCGCAAAGGCCGGGAGCGTGTCCTGGAACGTTTCGACACCCGTACGGCCCTGGCCCAGTTTCTCAAGGCTGTGGAATAAACCCTCCGAACCCGCGCCATTGGTTCAACATTCCGTTGGATGCGGCTTGAGGTTGCCAAGGCCCGGACAGGCGAGGCAACGCTCTCAACGAGTTGACGGCCTTCCGCTTGCCTGCGGCAGGTCCAACTCGGCCCCGGCCCCGCAGGCCGTGAGCCGCCAGCCCGCTTCCGTGCGGTGAAACACAAAGGCCGTGTCCAGGGGACTGCGCACCTCTTCCCGCAACGCGAATCCGGGCTTGTTGTCCGGCCCGAGCAGACAGACCCATTCCCGACCATCCACTTTGTACGGCACAAAACGGTTGGAGCAGTAGCGCACCAGGGTTTGTCCCAGCTCGGAGCGCACCGCGCTCTTCAATCCGGGGGCCGCGCGCAGTTTCGCCTTTTCCGCCACCACCACCCCGAGCAATGCGCCCTGCAGGTCTTCGGCCGGGGCCAGCGCAGTATACGGCAGCACAAAAAACTCCCGATCCGCTCCGGCCACTGTTCCGCCCAGTTGCAATGCAGCGGCCAGCCGCCCGAACAGGTCTCCGCCTGGCGAGGCCGTTCCAAACCAATATTGCCGAAAGCCCTCACGTCCGTGAAACCCGCCGTGAGCCACCAGACATTCTTCATCCACCAGTTCAAGAATCGCCTGTTCATCCCGCGCTTCCACAGCAGCCTCCAGTCCTTCCAGAAACCCGGCGAAACGCAGGTCCCGCATGGGCAAAGCCGATGGGCCAAAGGGTGTGCCCGCAACAACCGCTGTTTCGGCGCGGACGAGAAACGCGCCGCAGAGCGTCAGAACACAGAGCAGCACGGTTCCCCAAAACGCAAGCCCTGGACGCAGGAACGGGGCACTCCCGGACAATGGCCGGAATCGCATTTAGAACAGCTCCCTGTCCAGCAGCAGATGGGAAAAATAGCCGAGCACAAAGGCGAGATAAAACGGCAGGGATCGTTCCAGCTCGATCTGCCAGAGCGCCACAGGCAGCAGCAGAATGGGCAACGGCAGCAGGAGCATGGCCCACCAGGTGTGGATCCAGCCGCGATGCCGCCCCACCAGCGGAATCAGGGCCAGCAGTCCGAGCCAAGCCGCGTGCATGTATTGCGCCCGGTAGATCAGCCAGCCGTCCACGGCCACCAGGGCCGTGTAGAACAGGCCTTGCCCCTTGGAATCCGTGTCGATATCCGGAAACAGCGCGCCGAAGAGCAGCACGCCGCCCAGGGAAAACAGCAGCGGATAGTCGTCCGTGTAGAGACGCAGGGCCACCAGAACCACGACCGAGGTGGCGGCCACAAGCACCCCTCCGAGCAGATGTCCTTTGTATCCGGGCATGAACGACTCCTGTCCCGAGTATAGTCACCCCGCCCTTTGGAAGCAAGCAACGGAATCCACGCCGCATTCCGCAAGATTTTACCATACTCCCGCTCCGCCACGTCCTAGGCTGGCTGCCTTCGCTCACAGTGTCGTGATCGAGGACAAACCGCATTTGGAGGATAATTCATGCACAATACCGGTTGGTTGGCCACGGATCCGAAAAAGGAGAAATGCGTCCTGATCCTGGACGGAGCGCTTTTGCCCGGACAGGCGGCCAATGCGGCGGCGGTGCTCGCCTCCGCCATTTTTTGCAAGGTGGACGGCCTGCTCGGCCCGGACGTGCTCGATGCGGATGGCAGAACCCACGTGGCCATCACCCGCTTTCCCCTGCCCGTGCTGCGCGGAGACGCCGAACAGCTGCGACGCCTGCACGACCAGGCCCACGCGGACGAGCGTCTGCTGGTGGCGGGTTTCACGCACCAGGCCCGCACGGCCCGGCACTATGCCGACTACACCGAGCGCATGGCCCAGGCGGACGCAAGCGCGCTTTCCTATGCGGGCATCGCCCTGTTCGGCCCGGCCAAGGTTGTGAACATACTCACAGGCAACCTGGAATGCCTCTGAGCCGCCTCCAGCAGGCCTGTTCCGGCATCAGAACAGATATCCCCAGACGTACTTGCCGGCGGTGAAGAGAATGATCACCGCGAGCATCCACTTGATATAGCGGGCCGGAACAAACTTCTGGCAGCGCGCCCCCAGGTACATGCCCGCCATGCCGCCCAGGCCGAAGAGCAGGCCCAGCAGCCAGTCCGGAGCCACGGACATCTGCGGATACCAGGGTGCGATGAACTGATAGAAGGCCACTCCGGCCACCGAGGTCACAAAGGTTCCCATGAGCGCGGCGCCAGCCACAGTATACACGGGCAGGCCCAGAATGGAGACGAAGAACGGCGCCACGATGGATCCGCCGCCAATGCCGTAGACCCCGCCCACCATGCCGACTATGAAGCAAAGCGCGGACACGCCCAGAGTAGAAACTTCATACATCTCATCATAGAAGCGGTAGGAAAGCCGCGTCAGGGTGAAGCTGGTGACCTCAACGGGTCGCAGGCCGGTTTCGCCCTGGGCGCGGAACCGCGCCACGGTCTCCCGGAACTTCCGCTCCGACTCGGCCTTGCCGCCCTTGCGGGTGACCAGATCGCGGACCATGCGCGAGCCAATGTAGACCAGCACCGTTGCCGCAAAAAGCTTGAAGTGCCCGACATCCGGCAGCCAGGCCACGCGCACCAGCGCGCCGAGGAACACCCCCGGCAGCGTGCCGAGGATCACCACCCAGGCCAGGGGCCAGACCATTCGCCCTTCCTTGACGTAGCGCCAGACCCCGCTGGGAATGGCCACGATGTTGTAGAGCTGGTTGGTCGCGCTCACCGAGGGCGCGGTGTAGCCCAACACGCTCATCTGGAACGGCAGGAGCAGAAACGCTCCGGAAACCCCGCCCATGCTCGTGAAGAACGAAACACAGAACGCCGCCAGCGGCGGAACCCAAAGCGCCACGTCCACGTTTGCCACTTCGAAGTGCATGTTTCCCTCCCCGCTTGCCCGTCCTGTTTCGGTCGTTTTTAATGACTTCTTTTTTATATTTTTCGTGTCACTAAAATAACTATACTCGTTGAGCCTGTCATGTATTTTATGCAAGAAAGGCATGAGAAAAATGGCAGCGCGGATCATCGCGCTGAAAAGCATCAGAACCACGCGACCACGGAGCAGGAATGGAAGATCGACGGCATCAGGATGCGGGGCTGGACAGCGTTCTCTCGGCCTTTCGGGAGTCGCGGCGACGCCGGGGCGAGGCGGCGGCCTCCGCCAATTCCTTCGACGTTCCCGAAGACACCGCCCACCTGGACACCCTGGACCTGGCCCGGCTGACCGAGGCCTTCCGCGCCTGGGCCGGGCGTCCGCGCCGCGCGGACGTGCGCGCCTCGCGCCAGCGCATCCTGCTGCTCTATCTGCTCCTGCGCTACACCGGCGCCAAGCTCGGGGAAATTCTTTCCCTGGATCTTGGCACGGATTTCGACGAAGTCCATTCCCTGGTGCGCGTGGGCAGAACGCCGTTGGAACAGGGACGCGAGGTCAGCCTGCCCGCCGAACTGGTCCGCGAACTTTCCCAGGCGCTGCGGGAGTCCGACCTCCTGGAGCGCGGCCCCGAACCCCTGCGTGTGGACGAGGCCCACGTGCGCCGCAAGTTCTACGAGCGCGCCGATGAATGCGGCCTGTCCCGCGAGTCCGCAAACCCCTCGGCCCTGCGCCGCTCTCGCGCCGTGGAACTGTTGCGCGACGGCGTGCCCCTGACCGTGGTCCAGAGTCTGCTCGGCCATTCCACAGCCAATCTCACGGCCTCGCTGCTCTCCTTTTCCGAGCAGGAATCACGAGAGATCACCCAGCGCTTCCTGAACCGTGAACAGAACCGCACCTCCAGCGCGCGCAACGCCTTTTTCGGCAAGATCACCAAACTGGTGCGCGACGAAATCCAGGCGGAACTGGGCCTCGTCACCCTGGGCGGCCACGAGATCACCTCGGTGATCACCATCGAATCCGTGGTGCGCATGGGCCTTGCGCCCGGCCGGCTCGTCACGGCGGAGGTCAAGGCCCCCTGGATCACCCTGAGCGACGCGCCCCGCAAGGCCAGCGCGCGCAACCAGCTTGCCGGGACCGTGACCAGGATGCGCCGGGGCGAGATCAACAGCGAAGTGACCCTGCAACTGACAGACGGCACGGAACTCTGCGCCATTCTCAGCACCGGGGGGCTGGACCAGCTCGGCCTCCGCCTCGGCGACCAGGCCTGGGGCCTGTTTGACGTGGGCGCGGTCATCGTCCACGTGCGCTGAGGCGTTCCCGCCCGCCACGACAAAACGGCCCGGTACGCCTTTGCACGCCGGGCCGTTGGATTGTACGCTCAATGTCGCCTGGGCGTTGAGCAACGCTTCCAGGCCGGAAGCGGCCATGCCGCGATGAACTTGATCACATCACAAAAAAAAGGCGGTTCCCCAAAAGGAACCGCCCCTGTTGCCGATGGAAATCCGCTACATGGCGCCGCTGGCCTGAAGCTCTTCGATCTGCTTGTCAATGGCCTTGGTAAGCACATCGGGCAGCCCCATGATGTCCGTGTTCAGGAAGCCGCGCACGATGGTGGAGGTGGCTTCGGCCTCGTCCAGACCGCGTGCCATGAGGTACTCGATCTCCTCCTGGGCGATCTTGCCCACCGAGGCCTCGTGCGAAAGCTCCACGCCCTCGAGCGTGCCGTCCAGCTCGGGAATGGCGTAAATGCGGCCATTGCCGAGAATCAGGCCCTGGCATTCCAGGTGTCCCTTGGCCGGAACCGCATGGGCGCCGATGTGCCCCCGGTTGATGATCGTACCGCCCGTGGAGATGGTCCGGGCAATGATTTCGCAACGGGTGTCGGGAGCTTCCATGACCACGCGGTTGCCCATGTCCAGCTGGGAACCTTCCGGAGCCACGATGACCGAATGGAACCGGGCAAGGGAATTGGCCCCGGCAAGGCGGATGGAAGGATACATCTGGAGGTCGCGCACGGGCTTGAGCAGCACGTAGTTGGAGAGGAACTTGCCGCCCTCCTTGACGATACCTGCGGAGCGCGGACGCACCGCCACCTTGTCGCCCCAGTTGTGGACCATGGTGAAGGTCAGGGAGGCGTTCTTTTCCACGAAGAATTCGGAAATGCCCAGGTGCGCGCCGCCCTTGGTTCCGTGGGCCACGGAGCAGCCCGTGATGATGTGCGCCTCGGCCCCTTCCTCGATGATCACGATGTTGTGGACGTTCTGGCCCACCTGCTCCGCCTTGAGCATCAGACAGGACTGGATGGGCTGCTCGATCTTGGCTCCGGCCTTGACCCGGATGAAGTAGCCGCCATGCAGGTTTTCCGCTGCCGAGCGGGTGTATTCATCCTTGTCCTTGTCCACCAGGGTCCAGAAGTACTCCTTGAGGCCGTCGTACTTCTTCAGGGCATCCTTGATGTCGAGGATTTCCACGCCGTCGTTGAAGCTGCGGCAATGCACGGCGGAATGGTCCATCTGGAGATAGGAGGCGCTGCGGTTCTGCTCGTCCGCAACCACTCCGGCCATCAGCAGCTGGTCCTTGTCTTCCTGGCTGAGGGTGTTCAGGTCGGGAATGGGCGCTCGCTCCAGGCCCTCAAACTTGAATTCCTTGAGATCGACGTTGCTCATATATCTCTCCTCAATCCGCCCGGAGCGGGGTTAGTTCAGGCACTTCACGCATTCCTGATAGCCGTATTCCTGAATGTGGCTCAGGATGTCGCGGGGGCGCGCCTCGCAGCAGAGATGCCCGTTGTAGAGCACCTGACCCCGGTCCGCGTTGACGTAGTCCAGAATGTATCCTGTGTGGGTGATGATCAGCCCGGAGGTCTGGCGCTTCTTGGCCTTCTGTTCCTTCATGCTCACGTCCATGCGCGGCTGCACGTCGCCGTCCAGGATGGAGCGGGCCACCTTGCCCACGAGCTGCATGTTTTCCAAGTCAACGCCGGATTCCGGCTCGTCGAAGAGCACCAGCCGGGGATTCTGGGCCATGAGCTGGAGCAGTTCGGAACGCTTGATCTCGCCGCCGGAAAAGCCGGAGTTGATGTCGCGCTCCAGAAAATGGTCGAAGTTGACCTTGCGGGCCATGGCGTCCACGTCCACCTCGCCGTCGCGGGCACACATCTGCACCAGGTGGCGGGTCTTCAGGCCGTGGATGGTCGGCGGCCGCTGGAAGGACATGCCGATTCCCAGCCGGGCGCGCTCGTAGGTCGGGGCATGGGTGATATCCGTGCCCTGAAAGGTGATCTTGCCCTGGGTGACTTCATATCCTGAAAAACCCATCAGGGTCATAAGCAGTGATGTCTTGCCGGAACCATTCGGGCCGAAAAGGATGAACGTCTCCCCTTCGTTGATTTCCAGGTCGATGCCCTTGAGCACCTCCCGCCCGTCGATTTCCACATGCAGATTTTCGATCTTGAGCATCGGATTCCTCACTTATATTGACATTCATCGAGCCGGGTTTATTACTTTACCCGGCGCGGCAAGTCCAGCCGGGAACACGCCCCCATTGTTTAAATGCCCACGCCGTCCGGAAAGTCAAGGGCGAAACAGATGTGCTGGACGCGGCTCCGCAATTTTTTATCCCCCCTGCCCCCGAGTAAGGAGAAACCATGGCCAGGAAAAAAATCGATTCCCTTGAGGGGCTCAAGGAACTCCGACTCGGCAAGGAAGAAAAGAAAAAGCCAAAGCATGCCCGCGCATTGCAAAAAGTCCGCGAGCGGCTGGGGCTTACGGACGAATCAGAATCACCGCCAAAGGCGGCTGCCCGCACGCAGGAAGAGCTCCCCCCGGACGAGGAAAACCTCTTCTTCAGCGCCATGCGGGGGGTGAACCCGCTGGAGGAAAACGCGGGCAGGCAGATTGCGCCGCAGCCCATACCGCCAGAGCCTCCGGCCTCGTCCCTGGACGAGGATGCCCGCAGCTACCTCGACCAATTCGTGCGCGGTGAGGTGGATTTCGAGCTGGAGTTCACCGAGGAATACCTCTACGGATTCGTCCGCGGCCTGGATGCCAAGACCTTCAACCAGCTCAAGGCCGGGGCGCTGAGCACCGAGGGCCACCTCGACCTTCACGGCATGAACGCGGAGCAGGCCTACGAAGCCATGCTCTTCTTCCTCAAGGAATCCTACCTCCAGGGGCGGCGCTGCGTGCTCCTGGTCACGGGCCGGGGCATCAACTCCCCAGGTGGCCAAAGTGTACTGCGCCACTCCATGCAGACATGGCTGACGCGCGAGCCACTCAAGCGCGTGGTCCTGGCCTTCTGCACGGCCCGGGCGGCGGACGGCGGAGCCGGAGCGCTCTATGTGCTGCTGCGCAAGCACAAAAAATCTCAGGGCAAGGTTCAGTGGGACCGGACCCAATCCCTGGACGAGCCCTTCTAGCCCCAGCTCACGCGGGCTGACAGGCGAATTCGCGAAAAACTCGAAAAAAGATCCACGGAATCGTTGACAAGCAACCGGCCCGAGGGTAGTAACACCCTTCGCTTCGACGGGATGTAGCGCAGTTTGGGAGCGCACCTGAATGGGGTTCAGGGGGTCGGAGGTTCAAATCCTCTCATCCCGACCATCGAACAAGAACAAGGGCTGTCCGGTTTATCCGGTCGGCCCTTTTTCCGTTCCGGCAGCCATTTTTCTGGCCTGCGCCGCCGGGAAAAATGTATCGATGCCTTTGGATGTCTTTCCAATATGTTCGCGAGAGGGTATGATGCCTTAATAGATATCAAGCCACATACGCCGGGTGGACACATGGGCACAGAAAATCATTCCCGAAAAGAGCTCCAGGAAGAATTGAACGCCGCCAGAAAACGGCTCCTGGAGCTTGAAGAGAGGGTCGCGTTCCACAGA
>JBFWMD010000050.1:0-27587 GCA_050251775.1 Desulfovibrio sp. | reverse complement strand
ATCGTCCTGCGGACAATCGGGAGCGCCGGGCCGGGGCCGGGGCGCGGCCCATTGCCTGCCCACAAAGGCCTTGGCCTGGTCCGCGCCGATGCGGGCCAGGAGGGGGGGCTGTGTGGGGGGGGACAGAGGGATTGCGACCAAGGGTTTTCCGGATTCGGTCGCGTCTTGGGCACTGTCTCCGCAGCAGCAGGAAGGCTTGGCCGAAAGCAGTCGCAGGCCGCCGCCCTCCTCCACAAGATAGTTGGCGTGGAAAGAGCAACGGGAGTGTTCGCAACCGGGCGGTAAAAAGTCTCGGGCACGGACCAGGGGCATGCCCTGTTCCGAGGTCTGCTCCTCCAGGCCGCGCATGATTTCCGGCAGGGTGATGCGCTGGGCGTCATCCGGGGCCATCGGAAACCTGCCGAAGTAGCTCACGGGCTGGAAGTGGATGCCGCGCACGCCTGGCGAGAGCCGCGCAGCCAGCCGTAACAGGTCGCCGAGGTCCGCGTCGTTCACGCCCGGAACCACCGTGGGCACGAGCACCACGCCCACGCCCGCCGCCACGAAGCGCTCCACGGCCAGGAGTTTTTCCCTGAGCAGTGCCCGGCCACGCAATCGCAGGGAGGGTTCGTCCCGCGTGGAGTCGAATTGCAGAAACACGGAATCCAGGCCCGCAGTTGCCAGCCGTTGCGCGAAATCCGGCTCGCGTGCGGCGCGCAGGCCATTGGTGTTCAGTTGCAGGAAAGGAAATCCGATACGTTTTGCCAGAGTCAGAAATTCCGGCAGGTCCGGATGCAGGGAGGGTTCCCCGCCGGAGAACTGGAGATTGCAAAAACCCGAGGCCTGCTGCACGCCGCGCAGCAGTTGCTCCACATCCGCGCGGGTCAGGTCGGGCCGGGCCGGAGCCTTGCCGCCTGCCGAGGCAAAGCAGACCGGGCAGCCCAGATCGCAGCGCCAGGTGATTTCCAGCACCGCGGTGCAGGTGTGCTGGCCGTGCTCCGGGCAGAGGCCGCAATCCAGGGGACAGCCGTTCCGGACCGGCGTGGCCGGAGCCTTGGGCCGGGAGGGAATCTTTTCCCGGCTCCACTGCTCCAGTTCGGGCGAGCCGCGCCAGACCACGCTACGGAACGTGCCGTGTTCCGGGCAGGTCTTGACCAGAAAATGGTCCTGACCGACCCGTTCCAACTGCGCGGGAACAGGGCGCAGGCAGACCGGGCATACGCTGCGCGGCGTGTGCTCAGAAGGCATCCGGCAGTTCCCGTCCCTGGGCCGGGTCCAGGCCGTTTTCGATCAGGATCTCGCGGATGCGGGCGTAAGTGCGGCTCAGCAGGCCGCCGCAGCGCTGGGGATCGGGTTTGCCGCACTCCGTGCCGATGATCTGGGAGCAGGAGATACCGCCGAAGTCCGCAGTGGCGGTTTCCCGGAACCAGTCCGTCAGTTCCGAGAGCAGCAGGGCCAGACGCTCGTCCGTTTCCTCGTTGTCGTGGCCTTTGCCCGCATGCAGGCCGAGCAGACAGGCCCCGCCCGTAAGCACGCCGCAGGGACCCGCGCAATCGCCCATGCCGTGGCAGAGGCCGGACGCGGCGCGGACCAGATCGGGGTTGGCCCGGCCCAGCTCTTCCAGACCAAGCAGTAGCATGATCTGGCTGCAACAATAGCCCGCGCCGGACAGGCGCATCAGTCTGAGATCGAGATCGTCAAGCATGATCGTTCTCCGGTTTTGTGGCGATCAGGAGGAAATATCCGGGCACCGGTTCAACCCCGCAGCCGGGCCCGCAACAGGGAGTGGCGCATCCGGCCCAGGCCAGCCTCGCCGCCAGCTCGCGCAGCAGCGGGGTATGGTCCTCAAAGCGGGAGACGCGAAACCCGGCCTTGGTCAGCAGCGCCAGCAGCCGTGCGCGGGGCAGTGCGCCCTGAGCGCAGGAAGGGGGGGGCTCCGTGGCCGGAAAATCTGTTCGTTTTTCGCCGGGGCTGGTCGGGTCGGGCCGGTAGAGGTCGGAAAGGGCCAAGCCGCCACCCGGAGCAAGCACCCTGTGGAATTCCGCAAGGACGCCTTTCGGGTCCATCTGGAGCGAAAGCACGCATTCGCAGAAGACCGCGTCCAGGCAATGGTTCCGCAGGGGCAGCGCGTCAATACGACTTTGCACCAGGCCTGAAGCGAGGCCCGGAGCCAAGGCCAGGGAGTTTGCCGCGGGAGGGGCGGGGCAGAGATCAATCCCCAGGGCGTGCAATCCGAAGCGTCGCCTGAGCCGCCGCACCGTGGCTCCGGTTCCGCAGCCCGCGTCCAGCGCGGACATGCCCGGTCGCAGGTCCAGGGCTTCAACGGCCCTGTCCGTGAGCGCGAAATCGCCGGGCCGCAGGGTCTCGCCCAGAACCGCGCGCGCCTCGGGACGCGTCCAGAGCGGATCAGGCCGGGATGCAGCAGTTTGCGCGGACACTATTTGTCCTCCAGCAACTGCTCCACTTCGTGCATCTTGCCCCGGGCCAGAGCCTCGGGGATCAAAACCATGCCGCAGGCGGGGCAGGCGGGCAGTTCCACATTGAAGCGGCTGCCGAGATATTCCAGATTCACGCTGGTGGGAAGCAGGGCCTGATCGCAGGCCTCGCAGCGCCAGCCCGCCACATCGGCCTCGGGTACGCGGATTGTGCTCATCGGTCCCCTCCTTCCAGTCCGGCCACGCGCATGCGGTGGCTCCAGGCGTTGTGAACGAGATATCCGTCCGGCTCCACAGAATATTCCACCCAATACGTGACATTTACAGGACGGTTTCGGGCCAGAAAATGGCCGGACTCCGAAGAGACGAAGCGCTTTTTGTCTTTTTCCGCCGCCAGCAGGGTCTTTTGCACGTCGCTGAGCAGGATGCGGCGCTCGTCCAGTCGTTCCGCAATGCCCTCGGCAAAGCGAACTGTGATCATTTCATGGGCTTCCGGTGTGGAGCCGTTTTCGGCCCAGAGCGAGGCCAGCAGGGAATCGCGCAGCCGGGCGCGGTTTTCGCGGCGTTCGGAATAACCGGGCGCGGGCCGGGCCGCCGGGTCCGCAAGCCCAGGGGCCGGAAAAAGCAGGTCAAAGAGATGCGTGATGCGCTTGCCCGTGCGGGCCAGACGGTCGCGGCACATGGCGCAGTATGTGATGAAGTCCTCGTTCGCGGCCTGGCTCCGGCGTCGGGCCACGGTATCGGCCAGGGCCGGGTCGACCTCGCTGAGCAGGCCGCCGTAGCCGCAGCATTCCGTCAGCTCGCGGGTCAGCTTCGGTTCCACGGTCCTGGCGTGCAACAGCTCCAGCAGAGCGCGCACGTCCTCCTGCAGGGCCGTGTCTTCACGGGAGCCGCAGGGGTCATGCACGGCCAGGAGCGTTTGCGGGGAGCTGGCGGTGTCCGGCAGGCCCAGTTCGCGCACCAGTCCCCAGAAGGATCGGACCCGGGCTTCGGGTAAAGCCTGGCTCAGGGTCTTCAGGCAGGTGGGGCAGGCCGTGGCGATTTCCGGCGAACCCAGCGCGGTCCATTCCTGGCGCAGGGTCGCCAGGGAGGACCCGTATTCCCCGGTCCGACCGGCCCAGAGCGCGGGCGCGCCGCAGCAGGCCAGATGCAGCCCGGCGTCGGGCCGCAGCTTCCTCAGCCAGGCATAGGCGCGGCGTACCGCTTCCGGATCCGAAGCCGAGAGCTGGCAGCCGGGGAAAAAGAGCAGGGAGGTTGTGGCGTGTCCCGGCGCGGGCTTGCAGATCCGACATTTCTCGCCGTTGGCAAAGGCCATGTCGCGCAGGGCGAATTCGTGGGCCGAGGGGGGCATTTTGCCGATGCTCACCAGATCGCGCCGTGCTTCAAGGCAGAGTGCGCCCATGTCGAAATCGCCGGGACAGAGCGTTTCGCACAGGCCGCAGTCCATGCAGGTGTTCACCAGCTTGTTGGCCATGCGCGTGCCCATGACGATGGAGGCGTTGTTGAAGATGCGCCGGGCGTAGACCTTGGGGTAGGAGCCGTGGTGTTCCAGATAGGCGCAGTTCTTCACGCACTCCAGGCATTCGCAGTGCAGGCAGCGCCGGGCCTCGGTCTGGATCGCGGCATCGTCGCGGTCTTCGGTGGCGTCGGGCAGGGCCGAGGGCAGCGGCTCCACCTCGGAAAGGTTGGTGAAAAGGCGGCTTTCGTAGGGACCGTCCTTATCCCGTCCGGCCACCAGGGACGCGCCCTGGGCAAAGCGCTCCATGGAATTGGCGGCGCGACGGCCCAGGCTGGCCAGGGCCACGGGGGAGGAGGGACCGTTTTCGGGCAGGTCGCCGGAAAAGATGCCGGGCTGGTCCGTGCCCAGTGTCAGGGGGTCGCAGCCGCCCAGGCCGTACCGGAAGGCCGGCCGGATTTCCGGATCAAGAAAGATCACCGCGTGCTCGTCCAGCAGCGCCCGCAGGTCAGCGTTTTCCGGAAGGGCTTCGGAGAAGGTCGCACCGAGTTTGCGCAGCCGCTCCAGGTCGGCCGCAAGCACGGCAGGCGGGAGCATTGTTGCGCTGATGGAGGAGAGCAGGCCCTGGGCAGGCGTTCCGTGGACGATCACGCGGAAGCCCTTGCGGGCCAGTTCCCAGGCCGCGCTGAGTCCGGCCAGACCAGCGCCAAGGACCGCTGCGCTTTTGCCCTTGGCTGGCAGGGGCATCAGCGGCGGGGTGCGATTCGCCTTTTGGGCGCAGTGGCGTTCCAGCGCGCCGATGCGCACGGCTCCGCCGCGTTCGTTCCGCAGGCAGGCGGTCTCGCAGGGCGCGTCGCAGATGCGGGCCAGCACGCCGGGCAGCGGCATGGTCCGAGCCAACACGGCCCAGGCGTCGTTCCAGCGGCCTTTGCCCATGAGTTCGCAAAGTTTGCGGGCGTCCACGTGCAGCGGACAGGAAGCCGTGCAGCGGGGCGCTTCTTCCTGAATGCATTTCGCTTCCCAGGCGTGCAGCGTTTGCTGGTCCATTGGCCCCTCCGAGGTTCGGGCGGAAAAGAGGGCGGCGGCCCGACGGATGCCGGAACCGCCGCCCAGTGGTTCGCTTTGATCCGAGCTAGGCGTTCAGGCCGGCCAGGACCTTCTCGGGCAGCGCGGGCAACTCGCGGATGCGCACGCCGCAGGCGTTGTAGATGGCGTTGATCACCGCGGCATGGGGCGCGGAGAGCGGCATCTCGCCCACGCCGGAAGCGCCGAAGGGGCCGTCCGGGCGCGGGGTTTCAACATAGATGATCTCCATGTTGTCGGGAATCTGTTTGATGTACGGGAAGCCCGCACCGATCATGGTGGAGTGCTTCTTGATGTCCTCGTAGTCCTCGGAGAGGGCCAGGCCGATGCCCTGGGCCACGCCGCCGTAGATCTGGCCGTCCACCACGAGGAAGTTGTTCACCACGCCGATGTCGGCGACGATGGTCATGGCTTCCACAGTGGTCTTGCCAGTGGCGATTTCCACGGCCACCTCGGACAGGAACACGCCGTACATGTAGCAGCAGAAGGGGTTGCCCTGGCCGTTGGCATCGCAGTCGTTGGCCGGAGCGGACCACTTGCCGTGGACCCGGGTCTCGATCTTTTCGGCGACCATCTCGTCGTAGCTGCGGAAGGAGCCGTCAGGCTTCTTCATGGCTGCGATGAGCATTTCGCAGGCCACCCGGGTGGCCTGGCCGGTGACGACCTGGGAACGGCTGCCGCCGGCCGGACCCGCATTGGGAGCCAGGCTGGTGTCGTTCATGACCAGGAGGATGTCTTCCGGGTCGATGTTCAGGGGCCGCAGGGCCTCGTGGGCCGTGCCCAGGGAACCCATATCCGCGCCCTGGCCGTGGTCTTCCCAGCAGGTGTAGATGGTCACGGTTCCGTCGGGGTTCAGGGCCGCGTCCACCTCTGAGGTGTCCGGGCCGTCCAGGCCGGAGCCGTAAACGCCGATGGAGAGGCCCACGCCGCGCTTGATCTCGGCGGTGGAGTTGGCCTTGGCCCGCTTCTTGGCTTCTTCATACTTGGGCTTCAGCTTGTCCATCATCTCCGGCAGGGAGTAGACCTCGGGGTCCTGGCCCGTGGGAGTGGTGGAACCCTTGCGGTAGACGTTCATGTACCGGACATCGAAGGGGTCCATGCCGAGCTTTTCGGCCAGTTCGTCCATGAGCACCTCGGAGGGGAACTCGCTCTCCGGCGCGCCGTAGCCGCGGAAGGCCGCGCCCCAGGCGTGGTTGGTGCAGACGGTGCGGCCTTCGCCGCGGATGGCCGGGATGTCGTAACCCGCGCCGATGTACTGGGCGCCGCGCAGGGTCAGCAGGTCGCCGAACTCGGAGTAGGGGCCGTGGTCCACGGTCCAGTCGGTCTCCATGGCCAGGAGCTTGCCTTCCTTGGTGGCGGCGTAGCGCAGCCAGGTGATGAAGGGCGAGCGCTTTCCGGTGTAGGTCTGCTGCTGATACCATGTGTAGTTCAGGTACACGGGGCGTCCGGTGGCCAGAGCCGCCGCGCCCACCAGGGCTTCCATGGTCGGGCTGAACTTGTAGCCGAACGTGCCGCCCGTGGGGTTCTGGACCAGGGCCAGGTTCTCGGGCGCCACGCCCAGGCCCGGAGCGATCATGTACAGGTGCAGGTGCAGGCCGATGGATTTGGAGTGGATGAAGAGCTTGCCGTTCTCATCCTGATAGGCGAACCCGACATCCGGCTCGATGGGCATGTGCGGCTGGCGGGTGGTGTAGTAGTTGCCTTCCACGACCACGTCGGCCTTGTCGAAGATGGGGGCGGTGTCTTCGCCCTTGGCGATCTTCTGGATGTAGTAGACGTTGGGCGTGCCCGGATGGATCTCAATGGCGTCATCGGCCATGGCGGCGGGCGCGCTCATGTATTCGGGCAGCTGTTCCAGGTCCACCTTGACCTTGGCCGCGGCGGCCTTGGCGTGGTCGTCCGTGTCCGCGCAGACGATGGCAATGGCGTCGCCGTATTGGAAGACCTTCTCGTCGCAGAGGATCGGGCGGTCCCAGCCGTCCCCCTTGTTGGTGGGGAAGGTGATCAGGCCGGTGATGCGGTTTTTGCCCTGGATGTCCTTGTGGGTCACGATCTTGAAGACGCCGGGCATCTTCTCGGCTTCGCTGGTGTCGATGCCCAGGATCTTGGCGTGGGAGACCTCGGCCTGGACCAGAGCGCACTTCAGGGTTCCCTGCGGCAGGCGAATGCCCAGGTCGGCGCCGAAGTCCCAGGTTCCCGTGACCTTGGCGATGGCCGAGGGGCGCGGGTACTTGGTTCCCCAGATGCGGCCGTCTTCGGGAATTTCGAAGATCAGCTCATCGATGTCCTTTTCTCCGCGCAGCACTTCCGCGGCGGCCATGACCGCGTCCACCAGGGGTTTGTACCCGGTGCAGCGGCAGGCGTTGCGGTGTTTCTGGAACCAGTCGCGCACTTCCTCGCGGGTCGGGGATTCGTTCTGTTCCAGCAGGGCGTAAGTGGAGACGATGAAACCGGGGGAACAGAAACCGCACTGGGCCGCGCCGTAGGCGATCCAGGCGATCTGGATGGGATGCAGGCAGTCGGGGGTTCCGATGCCTTCCAGGGTCAGAATGTCCGCGCCGTTGTCCACTTTTTCGAATTTCCGAGTGCAGGAGCGCACCAGCTTGCCATCCATGTACACGGTGCAGGCACCGCACTGGCCCTGGTCGCAGCCGACCTTGACGCTGGTGAGGCCCAGATTTTCCCGAAGTACCGTGGAAAGGGACGACTTCGGGTCGGCAATGACCATACGGTCCACGCCGTTGACGTTGAGAGTGCGTTTGATCATGGAATCCTCCTTGTCCGCACGTTGATGTTGCCGTCTATCCTTACCCGCCTCTGCGAATGGCGGGATTCGAAAGCTATTTGCCGAAGGGGCAGACCGGGTAGCGGCACTGGTCGCACCCGGCACAGAAACCGCCGTGGCCCAGTTTGACGATGTCAGCGCGCTCCAGCTTCTCCCCGGCCAGCAGCCGGGGCACGACCAGGTCGAAGATGCTGGCGCGGTAGTACATCACGCAGCCGGGCAGCCCGAGAATGGGCACGCCGTCCTTGTAGGCCAGCATGAACATCACCCCGGGGAAGGTGGGCGAACCGTAGGTCACCACCTCGGCTCCGGTGGCGCGGATGCTCGTGGGGGTCTGGTCGTCCGGGTCCACGGACATGCCGCCCGTGACCACGACCATGCCCGCTCCGCGCCGGAGAAAGTCCAGAATCGCGTCCCGGGTCATGGCCGGGTCGTCGCTGGAAAAGGTCTGGCCCATGACGCGGGAGCCGAGCTGCTCGAACTTGCGGCGGACCACAGGCCCGAATTTGTCCTTGATGCGGCCCTCGTAGACTTCACTGCCCGTGGTGACCATGCCCACGTCGAGACTGGCAAAGGGTTTGACCTGAATCACGGGCCAGTATTGGGCGCAGATGGCTTCCACCTGCTCGATTTTGGCTTCGTCCACCACCAGCGGGACCACGCGTGTTCCGGCCACAGGGCGGGGCGCGGTGATCTGCTGGCCCGTATGCAGGGTGGCCAGGGCGATTTCCTCAATGGAGTTGATACGGTTCAGGGCGTCCACGTTGACCGTGAGCAGCCCTGGTTCGGCGATGAAATTGACACGGCCTTCACAGACCTCGGAGAGGCTCAGACCGGGGCCTGCCGCCGCAGCCGCGATGCGCCGGGCCGCTTCGTCCTCGTGGAGCTGGCCCGCTTCCAGCTGGAGCACGTAGATGTGCTCCTTGCCGATTTCCAAAAGGGCCGGAATGTCCTGTTCCGTAATGATGTGGCCCTTGCGGAAAGCCGGGCCTTTGCATTCGCCCGGCACGATGCGGGTCATGTCGTGGCAGAGTACCTTGCCGATTGCTTCTTCGACGGGGAGACTGTGAATCATCTGTCCGCTCCGGTTGCGCGTGAGAAAGGGGCAGCTTCAAAACCGGTTGTTTCTCTCCTGCAGGGCATACCATTCCCGCGGCGGTCCAGGGACTGCCTGCGGAGGACGGTCGCAATACGAACGGTTCGGGCCGGAGCCTCGAACTCCCGAGGGAACAACTCGTCCAGAGTGAATACAAAATTTATGCACAACCTGGCATAATTGGTCAATGAGAGTTTTAAACAACGGTTTGACACCATGGCTGTCTGGGCGAGACGCCTTTCCGCAGGAAAAAGAGGAATGGTTTTACGGTCTGACTCGCCAGGAAACAGTTCAAGGCGCGTGGGTAAGGGAGACGTTGCAGAAGAAAGGGGGCGGGTGTGCGTTGAGGCGGCTGAACATACACAGGAAAGCCGCGTCCCGGCGGGAGCCTGGACGTGACGAAATCAACCTCAATCGACGCATGGAGATCGCGAGAAACGGGAGCTGCTCGACCCGCGAAAGGGGTGCGCGGTCCGCCGGGCTCAGTTCAGCGGGGTCGCGCCATCCGCGCCGCACATGCAGGGCGCGTATTGCCGGTCCAGCCAGTCCGGCGTGATGCGACCGTTGACCACGGGCAGGATTGCGTCGCCCAGGAAACGGGCCTCGGGCAGATCGTGGGTCACGTGGATGATGGGGATATCCAGGGCGCTTTTCAGGTCCCGCAGTTCATGTCGCAGAGTGTCGCGAGTGGCCGCGTCCAGCGCGGAAAAGGGTTCATCGAGCAGCAGCAGGGAAGGGTTCCGGGCCAGGGCTTGGCAGAAGGCTGCGCGCTGGCGTTCGCCTCCGGAGATGTTCTGGGGGCGGCTGTCCTGGAGATGGCGGATGCCGAAGAGGGTCAGTAGTTCGTCCACACGGGCTTCGTCTTTGCAGGCGAAGGCCACGTTCTTGCGCACACTCAGGTGGGGGAAGAGACAGTAATCCTGGAACACGAGGCCGAGACGGCGTTTTTGGGGGCGCTGGAAGATATGCGCGGCCGTATCGACCCAGACCGCGTCGTTGAGGCGGATGCGGCCCTGGTCCGGGCGCTCCAGCCCGGCGATGAGCCGCACGAGCGTGGTTTTGCCCGCGCCGGAAGGCCCCACAATGGCGGTCAGGCATCCAGAGGGACAGGCGAGCTCCACATCAAGCTCGAAATGGGGCAGTTTCTTGCGCAGCGTTACTTCCAGGGTCAAGGCTTCCTCGCGTTGATTTTGTTGATGATCAGCAGGACCGCGAAGCTTATGGGCACGAGCAGGGCGGACATGCGGAAGGCGTCGTCGTACCGCAGAGCCTCCGCCGCCTCGAAGATGGCGATGGAGGCGACCTTGGTTTCTCCGGGGATGGAGCCGCCGATCATGAGGATCACGCCGAATTCGCCCAGGCTGTGGGCGAAGACGAGGATGGAGGCGGCGGTCAGGCCGCCCAGGCAGTTGGGCAGCACCACCCGGAAGAAGGCGGAAGTGCGCGAAAGGCCGAGGATGGCCGAGCTTTCCAGCAGGCGGGAGTCCAGCTTCTCGAAGGAGGCGCGCATGGGCTGGACCGCAAAGGGCAGGTTGAAGATCAGGGAGCCGATGAGGATGCCCGCGAAGCTGAAGACCAGCCGCGAGCCGAAGAGGTGTTCCCAGGCCCCGCCGATGAAGGCCTGGGGGCCGAAGATGATCAGCAGGCCGAAGCCCAGCACTGTGGGCGGCAGGACCATCGGCAGGGTGACGAAGGCGTCCAGGAGGCTTTTCCCCGGAAAGCGGAAAAAGGCCAGGAAGTAGGCCAGCGGCGCTGCCATCACCGGGATGAGCAGGGTGGTCAGCAGCGCCAGCTTGGCCGAGAGTATCAGGGGAGTCCAGTCCATGAGCCTACTTGTATCCGTACTTGGCCTTGATGGCCGCGACTTCGGGAGTGTTCAGGAACTCGGCGAACTTGGCAGCGGCATCGGGGTGCGGCGCGGTCTTGAGCACGCAGCCAGCCTGGATGACTTCCGGAGCCTCGGGAACCGCGATGATGCAGCCCTTCTGGCCTTCTTCGGTGAAGAACGAGGAGTAGGCGCAGAAGCCCGCATCCGCAGCGCCGGTGGAGGCGAACTGGAACGGCTGGGAGATGGACTGGCCGAAGACGAGCTTGGGCTGCATGGCGTCCCAGATGCCCACGGCCTGCATGGCCTTCATGCTCGAGGTTCCGTAGGGGGCGGTCTCCACGTTGGCGATGCCCACCTTGACCACGCCGTCGGACATCACGGCATCCTTCCAGGACATGCCGCAGAGCTCCTTCTTCATGGTCCAGACCACGACCTGGCCCTTGGCATAGACAAAGGGTTCGGTGCTTTGGCCGTCGGCGAAAAGCTTGGCCGGACGGGCTTCGTCGGCGGCCAGGAAGAGGTCGAAAGGCGCGCCATTGGTGATCTGGCCATACAGTTTGCCGGTGGAGGTGTAGGTGGCCTCAACGCTCAGACCGGTTTTGGTCTCGAAAATGGGGATGATTTCCTTCATGGCGGGCATGAAGTTGGCGGCCTGCGCAATGAACAGGTCCGCTGCAAAGGCGGGAAGCGGCAGAATGAGCATGGCCGCAAGGAGAAAAAGGGAGATGCGTTTCATGGATGCCTCACAGATGTTTGCATTGTTGATTGCGTGCGACTACCATCGGACTGTCGTCATGCATAGGGGGCTTTGGACAACGCGGCAACGCGGTCACGCAAATTCCTGGATGCGTGACTTGTTTGCAGACCAGAGAGAAAGGGATGGACGGGAATATGACTGATTCCGGCGGCATGCGGCTTCCGGCCAGCGAGACATTCACGGTTCCGAAGGAAATTCGCCATCTTTCGGCCGATCAGGTCGATCAGTTGGATCGGACCTTCACGGTCTGGCGGGATGGGGCGCGGACCCAGGCCAGCAGGCGCTCGCGCGAACGGCTGCGTATGGCTTTCCTGCTCCTGCGGCACACCGGGGCGCGCCTTGGCGAGGTTCTGGCCCTGGATGAGTTGCTGGATATCGACACCCAGCGCGGCTCCGTGCTGCTCGGCAAGGACCGGGCCCGGCGCGACGTGCCCCTGCCCGAAGATCTCTGCCGTTCGTTGCGGCTCCTGCTGCAATCGCCGGAATTCGCGGGACTGGAAGGGAACTTCTTCCGGCTCGATCCGGGCTATGTCCGGCGTGTCTTCTATGCACGGGCCGAGGAGTGCGGTTTTCCGCGCGAGCTGTCTTCCCCGCGCATCCTGCGCAATACGCGGGCCGTGGAACTGCTTCGAAGCGGTGTGCCTCTGGCCGTGGTCCGCGACGTGCTCGGCCAGTCCTCCACGGATCTGACCGCCGTGTTTCAGCATTATTCCGGGGGCGCGGCCTCCACGCTCGTGCGGCGACTGGCCCTGCGGGACTTCCAGGGCCGCACCAGCGCGCGCAATACGTTCATCGGCAGCGTGGCCACGGTATTGCGCGACGGGGTCATGGCCGAGGTTGTGATGGAAACCCGCACCGGGCGGCGCATCTGCGCTGTGATCACCTTGGAGAGCCTGGTTTCCCTGCGTCTGGAGCCGGGCGTGCCCGTGGTGGCCACGATCAAGGCCCCCCTGGTCAATGTCTATCACGTGGGGGGGGCCACCCGAAGCGCGGTGCGCAACCGGGTGGTGGCGGAAGTCACTTCGCTGCGGTCCACGGAGGTCATCGGTGAGATTTCGGGCCGGACCACGGACGGGGAAAATGTCTGCGCCCTGCTTTCCGCCGGCAGCATGAAGGAGTTGGGCTTTGCCAAGGGGGACATGGCCGAATTCCGTTTCAAGTCACTGGCCGTGGTCCTGAACACGGTCTGACCCGCTTGCCAGGTTTCAGCTTCCGGAAGCCAGCCGCAGGCAGAGATGCACGTCCGTGCCCTTGCCCGGCTCGCTGTCCACGCAGAGCATCCCGCCCATGAGCAGCACGAGGCGCTTGACAATCTGGAGTCCCAGTCCGGCACCGTGGTATTTGCGTGCTTCCGAGGTGTCGGCCTGAGTGAAGGCCTCGAACATGGTCGGAACCAGGGCGTCGGGGATGCCGATGCCCGTGTCGCTGATCAGGAAGAGCAGGCGCTCCTCACCGGGCGTAAGTGGAACGAGCCGCTCCACGGAAAGCTGCACGGAACCCCGATCTGTATATTTGACGGCATTGCCCACCAGATTGAAGAAAATCTGCCGCAGCCGGGCCGGGTCACCCAGGAGGTCGTCCCGCAGGTCCGGCTGGGACTTGATTTCGAGACGCAGATGTTTTTCCGCCGCCGCGCGCTCGTGGTTCAGCCGCACCGTGTTCAGCAGTTCCCGCAGGGAGAAGGGTTCCGTCTGAAGCTCGATGCACCCGGCCTCGACCTTGGAGATATCCAGAATATCGCCGAGCAGCAGGGTCAGGCCGTCGCAGGAATTCAGGGCGTGCTGGATGTACCGTTGCTGGTCCTCGCGCGGTTTTTTGGCCCGAAGCAGTTCCAGCATGCCTCTGGCCGTGGTCAGCGGGGTGCGCAGTTCGTGGCTCATGTTGGCCAGGAAGGCGGATTTTGAGCGGCTTGCGGCTTCGGCGAATTTTTTGGCTCGCTGCAACTCTCGCTCCGCGCGGACCCTGGCGGTCACGTCGTGGTAGATGCCCTGGATGAATCCCGGTCCCAGGCGGCGGGCGCTGATTTCAAAGGAGAGGAAGTCGCCGTCCTGACGCCGCAAGCGGCGCTGGACCCGGACCGTCTCCCCCCGGTGCAGCGCGGCGAACTGCAAGGGAAGGATGCGCAGATCCTCGTCGTGCATGAATTCGGTGAGCAGATGGCCCAGGAGCTCCGGCGCGGCGTAGCCGAGGGTGCGGTGGAGCAGCGGGTTGGCGTCCAGAATGCGCAGTTCCTCGTTGAAAAGGATGATGCCGACCGTGGCTTCCTCATAAAGCATGCGGTAGCGCTGCTCGCTTTCCTTGAGATCGCGTTCGGCGCGGCGGCGCGCAAGAATGTTCAGGGCGAGCAGGAGCACTGCGCCGCTCAGAAGCACCATGATGCCGATGACGCCGAGCGTGATGTTCCGATACCGTTCGAACAGGCCGGGATGCTGGTTGATGAGCACGCTGCCTTTGGGCAGTGTGCCCGGATCGATGTGGAAGCGTTCGAGTTGTTCCGCGTCGAACATCCAGGTGTTGGGGCTTTCCCGCAGCACGGGAAGGGATTCTGGCCGGACGCCGCCCAGAATGCGCCGGGCGAGTTGCGCGGCGGTGCGCCCCTGGGTGAAGCCGCTGGTGATCATGCCGCCCACGATTCCGTGCCCCATGTACCAGTCCCAGCAGGAATAGATCGGAACGGCGGCGGCCTCGGCCACCAGTCGGATGCTCTCTCCTGGCGGGTAGACCCGGCCATCGGGCGAACGGAAATAGTTCAGGTGCAGGATGGCGCTGTCGTTGCCCAGGTGGGCCAGGCGCATCCGCAGTTCCTTTTCCGGAAGGTCGGCCAGTTCCTCGAAGCGGATTCCCTTGCCTCGGTATTCCCCGTCAATCAGGCGCAGACGCTCCAGGTTGCTTCTGCTGGAGGGCGTGCCGTCGCTGACGGAGACGATTCGCCGCAGGCGGGGTTGCAGTCGGAGCGCCGCATCAATGGTCGAGCGCAGATCGAAATCCTCGGTCACGCCCGTGATTCCGCTCTGTCCGCGCAAGCGGCCCGGAGAGAGGTTGTTGATGCCGCAGAAGACCAGGGGGACATTCGGGAACAGTTCAGCCCGACGTTCCAGCAGAAAGTCCAGGGCGTTGTCGTCGCAGGCCATCAGCAGATCGGGCGGATCGGCGGCGTAGCGCGCTTGAAGCCGGGCGGCAAGAGGGCCGGATTCGGACTTCGGGGAGCGCCGCTTGGTGTCCATGTATTCGAAGTCGATGTCCGCTGTTGTGCCGTTTTCACCAAACACGTCAAGAATGCCAGAGACTTCGGCGTCCGTCCAGGCGTACCCCTGGTGGTAGGAGAGCAGAACCAGGACCGCAGGCCGGTCGGGAAGGAAGCCGACCGCGCGCGGGGAGCGAAGAAGCGCGGGCTCCAGAAAAAGCAATGTTGCTATAATTGAAATCGCAACACGAACTGCACAACGAAGCATTTTTCGTTGGGAAGCGACTGGTTGCAGAGTGGATGGTCGCATCAGCTTCCTGTCTGTTGCGGTTCTATTTTGCGTCGGAGTCCATTCCCTTACTTTTTACATGCGCCTTGAGTCAGAGTCAAAGTGTCCTCTGCTTTTTTGTTGGCAGTGGAGCCCAGGGGATATTGTCGTCACCGATAATCATTCTTTAGAATTACGTTTTTGTAATCAAATGGCTGAAAACCATAGTGCTACAAGCAGTTGTTTTACATTTTTGTTTAGTAAAAAATGGAGGTTCGGATTTATATCTAATTTATTCGGTATGTTGCCGTGTTGCAGAATGGGATGCATCTGGAACGGAGATTGCTAGAACACCTCCATGCCCAGAGAAATAGCAGGACTTCAGCTCAAGGTCCTTTCCGCGATCTGCGAGATCATCGACAAGGCACTCGACCTGGAGAGCGCACTTGTGAATGTGCTCAGTATCCTTTCGGAAACATTGAGTATGAAGCGAGCAACGGTAACGCTGTACGACCGGACCACCGGCAATCTCGCCATCAGCGCCTCGCACGGCCTCAGTTCCGAGGAGCGTCGGCGCGGGGTCTACCGCCTGGACGAGGGTGTGACCGGGCGCATCTTTCAGACCTCCGAGCCGTATTATGTGCCTGACATCACCAAAGAGCCACTCTTTCTGGACAAAACCAAGGCACGAACCATTGAAAAGGACCGTGTATCTTTTCTCGGAGTGCCGATTCTGGTGAATTCCCATCCCGTGGGCGTGCTCAATGTGGACCGGCTTTTCGGCGACGACGTGGATTGGCAGGAGGACATCAGTTTTCTGACCGTGGTCGCCACACTCATCGGCCAGTTCATGAGCCTGAACCAGAAGGTGCTGGATCGGGAGGAGCGTCTGCGCCGGGAAAACCTGTCCCTGCGTTCGCAAATCAGCCGGGAGCGCAAAGGGCCGTACATCGTGGGCCGCAGTCTGGCCATGCAGGACGTGGAGCGACAGATGGGCCGCGTCGCGCCCACCCGGGCCACGGTGCTGCTCCTCGGCGAGTCCGGCGTGGGCAAGACGCTCATCGCCAAGATCATCCATGGTCTATCGGACCGCAAGGATTTCCCCTTTGTCAAGGTCAACTGTGCGGCCATTCCGGAAAACCTGCTGGAATCCGAACTCTTCGGCTATGAGCGCGGCGCGTTCACCGGCGCGGCCGGTCCCAAGCCCGGACGATTCGAGGACGCGCACCGGGGCACGATTTTTTTGGACGAAATCGGCGAATTGCCCATGGGCATTCAGGCGAAGCTTTTGCGCGTCATCCAGGAACGGGAGTTCGAGCGCCTCGGCTCAAACCGCACCCGGCAGGTGGACGTGCGCATTGTGGCCGCCACGAACAAGGATCTCGGGGCCATGGCCGAGCTGGGGGATTTCCGCACCGACCTCTATTATCGTCTGTCAGTGTTTCCCATTCGCGTGCCGCCCCTGCGGGAGCGCATGGAGGACATCGCCGGCCTGCTCAATCATTTTCTGGACAAGATGGAACGTGAATACGGGCGCAGGCTTTTTCTCGCGCCCCAGGCCCTGGAAAGGCTTTGCCGTTATGGCTGGCCGGGCAACGTGCGCGAGATGGAAAACCTCATTGAGCGGTTGGCCATCATGGCGGACGAGGAGCGCATCGAGCGCGACGCCGTGGAGAGCTACCTCAGCGCCGAGGCCGCGAGTTCGTCCCAGGAACCGCAACATGCCGGGGCCGCGCAGGAAGGGCCCTCGGCTCTGCCACGTGTGACTCTGGAAGAAACAGAGCGCCAGCAGGTCCTGGCCGCGCTGCGCCGCAACGGCTGGGTGCAGTACAAGGCAGCCCGGGAACTGGGACTCACTGCGCGGCAGATGGGCTACCGGGTCCACAAGTTCGGGCTGGACGAAATGGTGGCGGGCGAGCGGGCGCGCTCCCGGCGGGAATAGCGGACCGGAGCGGACCGGCACAGGACAAAAAAGGAAACGGCGACCCCGAGAGGTCGCCGTTTTTTCATTTCTGGAATGAGTCGCAGGCTATTTGTTGTCCGGCGTGGCAAAGGTGCGCACCGAAGCCACGGAAGTCCAATCATAATAGGTGTTCACGATTTCCCCATCCTTTTCTTCCGTGATGCGCACAAACTCGTCGCCCAGGAACAGGGTGGCGCTCTCGTGCTGCGGACCGTCATTGACCTGGACGCGCAGCCCCTTGCGCAGTTTGCGCGAAAGGGTTCCATGTACGGGCATGGAGGCGTATTCAAAGACCTTTTCCAGCGTTTCCTTGCGCATGGCAGTGCTCCTCATGGTTCTGGTGAAGGACCCGCGGATTTCCATCCGCGAAATATCCGCGAGTCCGAAATCTCCGTGCTTAGCCGCAGCCGCCGCCCCCGCCGGAGCAGCCGCAGGCGGCAGCCTTGCGGCGGGGCGTCTTCAGCGTGGCCGTGTCGCCGCCCGAGAACACGGTCTCCAGGGCGTTCTGGATGAAGCCCCCGGCTTCCACGGGCTTGATGCCATGGGCGGAAAGAATCTTGCGCGGGGTTTCGCCCAGGGCCGCCACAAGCAGGGTGCTGCAATCGGAAAGCAGCTCGGCCAGAGCCTCCCAGCGCCTCGGGCCGCAGCCCACCGGAGGCGTTTCCCGTTCCTCCAGCAGTTCGTAGTTGCCACCCCGGTCGGTCCAGATCTGGAGCGAGCTGGCTTCGCCAAGGTGCTGGTTCACGAGCATGCCCTCGCGGGTGGCCACGGCCACGTATGGGCGGCGGGTGTTCAGGGCCGGAGCCAGCTTGGAGCAGGTCATCAGCAGCCCGGCGCAGGCCCCGGAAAGATCCTTGCCCAGCAGGCCCACGGCATCGGCCCGGCAGCGGCGGCAGTGGGTCATCTGTTCCACGTGCTCGCCGGCCTTGCCCCGCAGGGCGCGGATGACCTCTCCAGGCGTTTCGGTCAGGTGGCCGAAAGGTGTGCCCGCGTTGGGGTGCATGGGGATCAGGTTCTGGAGGTCCGCGCCGAGTTCCGCGGCCTTGCGCGCCACCTCGACCACGTGCTCTTCGTTCAGGCCGGGAATGACAATGGTGTTGACCTTGACGGCCAAGCCGCGCGCCTTGAGTCCCGCAATGGCTTCGAACTGGCGGGTGAGCAGCAGCTCGGCGGCATCGCGGCCCCGGTAGACCACCTTGCCGTCGCGCACGAATCCGTAAATTTTCGCGCCGATTTCCGGGTCCACCGCGTTCATGGTCACAGTGGCGTGGCTCACGCCGAGCGTGGCCAGGTCGTCCAGATACGCGGGCATGCCCAGGCCGTTTGACGAGAGGCAGAAAAGCAGTTGCGGATAGTGCTCCTTGAGCAGGCGCATGGTCTCCAGGGTTTCCTCGGCATTGGCCATGGGGTCGCCGGGCCCGGCGATGCCCGCCACAGTGATGCGCGGTTCGGCCTCCAGGACCTTGTGCATGTATTCCAACGCCTGGTGCGGCTTGAGCACTGCGCTGGTCACGCCGGGGCGCGATTCGTTCACGCAGTCGTACTTGCGGTCGCAGTAGTTGCACTTGATGTTGCACTTCGGGGCCACGGGCAGGTGGACTCTGCCGCAGGAGCCGGAGGAATTCTTGTTGAAACAGGGATGCCTGTCGGATGCGATGCGCGGGGATGCGGTCATGGGATTTTTCTCCTAGAGGTAGCCGTAGCCCACGGGGCTGTCGGACTGATTCTTTTCCAGCACGGCATTGACGATGCGGTCGAAGAGTTCCTGGGCGCCCTGATAGCCGAGCAGGCGCTGACGCTGGCCGCCAAAGCGGTCGTGGATGGGGAAGCCCACGCGCACCAGGGGTATGTTCCACTGCCGGGCGTAGCGGTAGCCTTTGGAGTGTCCCACCAGAAGATCGGGTTCGAGTTCTCCGGCGAGTTCCGCGATCTCGTGGAAATCCGCGCCCTCGCGGACTTCGGGCATCTTCAGGTTCAGTTCGTCGCAGCTCTTGCGGATGGTCGCGGGCAGCCCGGTCTTTTCGGAACCGGTGGCCGCGAGCACCACGTGGACGCCGATTTCCGAAAGGAAGTCCACCAGTCCGGCCACGAGATCCTCTTCGCCGTAGACCACGGCGCGCTTGCCGTAGATGTACTTGTGGCCGTCAACAAAGGCGTCCACCAGCCGGCCCCGGTCCCGTTCATGGCGGGCCGGAAGCTCTTTGCCCGTGATCTCGCCGAAGGCGTCGAACAGGGCGTCGCTGGAACGCAGTCCGATGGGCATGGGCAGCTGGAAACAGGGGACTCCGTGCTGGTCCTTGAGAAAGCCGCCCGCTGTGCGGCGGCCCGGCAGGGAATGTCCCAGCTCGATGCTGGCCGTGGCGCCGGGCATGGCCTTGATGGCGGCGATGGGCGTGCCGCCGTGGGGAATGCGCTGGTAGTCCAGCAGGGCCGGGCCGTCCATGGTTTCGGAGATGTCCGGCAGGATGCAGGCCGTGAGGCCGTAGTCCTCGCTGATCTCCCGCAACTGGCGGGTGTCCGCCGGGGAGACCATGCCCGGAAGGAGGTTCAGGCCGCCGTGGCGGGGAACGCTTTCCACGGCCAGTTGCTCGGCCACGGAGCGCACTGCCGCGTGGAAGCCTTCCATGTGCGTGCCAGCGAAGCTCGGGGTGGACACGCCGACCACTTCCGGCAGGTCCAGGTCGCCGAATTCGCGCTTGAATTCGCTGATGATCCGGGGCACGTCGTCGCCGATGGTCTCGGTGAGGCAGGTGGTGGCCACGCCGATGAGCTTGGCTCCGTACTTCTGCATCACGTTCAGCAGGCCTTTTTTGAGGTTCGGGCCGCCGCCGTAGACCGCGTGCTTTTCGCCGAGGGCCGAGGAGGCGATGTCCACGGGTTCCCGGAAGTGGCTGATGATGTAGCGGCGCATGTAGGTGGCGCAGCCCTGGGAGCCGTGCAGAAAGGGAACCGCGCCTTCGATGCCCTTGAAGGCCAGGCAGGCGCCCAGCGGCGTGCAGAGCTTGCAGGCGTTGGTGGTGGAAACGTAGGATGGGGTGCTCATGCTCCGGCCTCCTTGGAAGTGTTGCGGGGATTCTGGGCGCGGCGCGGAACAAAGCGCCAGACAGGACTCATGGCCGAGGCGTGGACCTCGCGGGCGAAGTTAAGCATGCCCACGAACCCTTCCAGGGCGATCTTGCGCTCGTGGTTGTGGTCACAGAAACCCACGCCGAGCTTGAAGGCGATGGGCCGTTCCTTGACCCCGCCCACGAACACGTCCACGTCCTTCTCCTTGATGAAGGCCGAGAGTTCGAGGGGGTTGGCGTCGTCCACGATGATGGTGTCGGGATCCGTGATGCTGGCGAGTTCCTCGTAGTCCTCGGTGGTTCCGGTCTGGGAGCCCACGATGCAGACCTTCATGCCCAAATGACGAAAGGCCTTGATCAGGGAGAAGGCCTTGAACGCGCCGCCCACGTAGATGGCCGCGCGCTTGCCTTCCAGGTCGGTCCGAAGTTTCTTCAGTTCCGGCAACAGGTTGCTCAGCTCCTCGCGCACGAGGACGCCAGTGCGTTTCACGATGCCGGGGTCCAATTCGGAAAAATGATCGGCCACGTCGTAGAGAGCCTGGGCCATGTCTTCCACGCCGAGGTAGGAGACGCGCAGGAACGGAGTGCCGTACTTTTCCTGCATCATTTTGGCCAGATCCAGGGTCGCGCCCGAACACTGCACCAAGTTCAGGGCCGCGCCGTGGCAGCGGCGGATGTCATCCACCCGACCGTCGCCCGTGACGTTGGCCACCACCTGCACGCCCATGCGTTCCAGGTATTCGCGGATGATCCAGATTTCGCCGGCGAGGTTGAAGTCGCCGAAGATGTTCACGGAAACCGGGGAAATCTCCGGGTCCTCCCGCGTGCCCACCAGCTCGAACATGGATTTGCAGGCCGCGAGATAGCCCTCGCGCTTATTGCCCTTGAAACCTTCGGACTGCACGGGCAGCACGGGAATGCCCTTCTTCTGACTCATGGCCTTGCACACGGCTTTGAGATCGTCGCCGATGAGCCCCACGATGCAGGTGGAATAGACGAACGCGGCCTTGGGCTGATGCCGGTCAATGAGTTCGTCCAAAGCCGCGGCGAGCTTTTTTTCGCCGCCGAAGATGACATCCTTTTCGCGCAGGTCCGTGGAAAAGGAGAGCCGGTGCAGTTCCGGGCCGCTGGAGAGGGAACCCCGGATGTCCCAGGTGTAGACGGCGCAGCCGATGGGGCCGTGGACAAGGTGCAGGGCGTCGGAAATGGGGTAGAGCACCACCCGCGAGCCGCAGAACACGCAGGCCCGCTGGCTGACCGCGCCGGCCAGGGAATCGCGGTTGCAGGCCAGCTCGAAGGGACCCTGCCCGGTGCGGTGGATCTGGTCCTTGCGTTCCTCGAAAATGGACGTGGTGGTCATGCGGGTTCTCCTTGGAGCAAGGCTTCGGAGGCCGGACGCCTGCGAAGGCAGATGAGATTGGTGGAGTGCCAGCCGAGGTGGCCGTAAAATTCCAGGCCTGTTGCGTTGTGGCGGTCCGCCAGGAGCTGGAGCCGGGTCGCGCCATGCAGGAGGCCCCAGTTCTCCACGGCGAGGAGCAACTCCCGGCCCAGGCCGATGCCGCGCGCATCCTCACGGATGACCACGTCCTCGACCAGAACCGAGGGGCCGCCCTCGGCCGTGGAGATAACGATCTGGCCCGAACACATGCCCGCCACCTCGCCGTTGTGCAGGGCGCTGAAGACGCAGGCGCGCTCCTCCGCGAGCAGCAGGCCCAGGGCTCTCCGAGCGCGGGCGGCGTCAAAGGCGAAGTCCGCCTCGATACCGAAGAGCGTCGCGAGCAATCCGCAAAAGGCGTCGATGTCGCCGGGGCGGGCCGGACGGATCCGGGGCGTGGAAGCAAGGCGTGCGGGCATGCTTTGGGGTCCTCAGGAAATCAGGTAGTCGGCGGCGGGCTCGCCGTCCTCGATGCTGTCCAGAATGGCGTCGATGGCGGCTTCGCTGTCCACGCCCTTGAACCACCAGTTGTCCGGCTGGACCACCATGATGGGACCGGATTCACACTGCTTGAGGCAGCCCGTGGCCGTGACCTGGATGTCCAGCCCACGGTCCAGGATTTCCTCTTCGATGTACTGGAGAAAACCGTCGGTCTGCTTGTGGCAGATGCCCTTGGGGTCGCCTCCGGCGCGGAAGCTCTGACAGACGAGGATCAGTCGTTCGGGAATGGCCATGTTCGTCTCCTGTATGCTTGTGTGCTGTTGGATGTCGCCGCGTTGCGGCGTTGTCTCACGGGGTTTCAGAGCCGCTTCTTTTTGCCGCAGCCGGGTTTCCTGCCGCCGCCGTAGAGCATGTCCACGCTGGCGTCGATGCCTGCGCCCTCCTCGCAGACCAGGACCTTCAGTCCCTTGGCCGCCAGCACGGTGCGCGGCTTTTCCCCGGCTCCGGCGGCCAGCAGGGCAAAACAGTCATGCAGGGTTTCCGCGACCTGCTCCCAACGGGCATTGCCGCTGCCGGGTTCCGCTGCGGGGCGTGTGCCGAGCAGCGTGGGCAGTTCTCCGGTGCGGTTGTTGTCGCGGCCGTAGATCAGAAATTGCGGAGCCTGGCCCAGGTGCAGGTCGATCTCCATGCCCGAAACGCTGCAAACCGCCACATTGGGCCGTTCCGGCGTGGGCCGGGGCAGAAGGGCCGCTGCCGGGGCGCTCTGGCCGCGTGGAGTTTCCAGGCTCGCATCGCCGCACTCGTCAAAGGCGGTCATCAGCGGCAGATATCGGGCGGCGCGGTCGCGGATCGTGGCCAGCAGTTCCTTGCCCGGCGGGCAGGGTGCGTCCTCGATGCCGAAAGCCTCCACAGCGTCCTCGGGCAGGGCCGGACAGGGCAGGATGTTCATGATCGCCGCACCCAGGGACGCGGCGGTCCGGGCGATCTCTTCCACGTGTCCGGCGTTGAGCCCGGTGTAGACCGTGGTGTTGATCTTCACGGGGACGCCGAAGCGGACCAGGGCGCGCAGCAGCTCGCTCTGGGCATCCATGAGCAGGGCCGTGGCCCGGGGCAGGGGCAGGGTCTTCAGGCCGGGGCGGATCCAGGCGTAGAGCTTTTCCGCCACTTCGGGCCGCACCGCGTCCATGAGCAGGGTCACGTGCGAGAGGCGCAGCAGCCGGCATTCCCCGGCAAAGGCGTCCAGGTCCGCAATGATTCCGCCCGGCGCAGGGGAGATCAGGCCGTTGGTGGTCAGACAGAGGGGAAGATCGGGAAATTTGGCCCGCACGAGACGCAGGGTCTCGAACGTGGTTTCCGGGGTGGCCAGGGGCTCGCCCGGTCCGGTGATGCCGACCATGCCCACAGGCTCGCCGCAGGCGATCACATCCTCCAGCCAGGCCAGAGCCTCGGCGGGCAGGATTGCCGGAGCCGCGGACGCGGGCCGGGGGGAGCCGAAGCGCAGGCGCAGATTGCTGCGCGGGGCCACGGGCAGATGCACGCGGAGCACGGACTCGCGAGGAGCCTGGCCAAAGCAGGGGTGGGCGGTGTTCAGGGCGTGGTCGTGCATGCTGCTGCTCCCGGTTTGGTATGGGCGCGGCGGGGTTGAGGTGTGGAACCCCGCCGCGCCGGAGGGTATTACAGGACGAGTTCGAAGGTTTCTTCGGGATCGTCGCGGTCCTTTCTGTCGAGCAGCACGCCGAGGATTTTCTCCAGCAAACGCAGGCCGCCCTTGTAGCCCACGGAGGGGAAGTACTGGTGGCCCACGCGGTCCAGGATCGGGAAGCCGAAGCGGACGAACGGCAGATCCTCGTCGCGGGCGATGTACTTGCAGTAGGTGTTGCCCAGGAGCAGATCCACGGGTTCGTTCTTGATCCACTGGTGCAGCAGGAACATGTCGCCCTTGGCCTTGACGTTGACCTTGCAGGGCAGATCCTTGGTGATGGCCTTGATGCGGCGCTCAAAGGCCTTGCCCGGTGTGCCCGTGATGATGTGGACGGGCAGCATGTCGATCGAGACCAGGAATTCGGTCATGGCGATGAGCTGGTCCGGATCGCCCACCAGCGCCACTTTCTTGTGATAGAAGTACTGGTGCATGTCCGAGATCAGGTCCACGAGTTGGCCGCGTTCCGTATTGATTTCCGAGGGCACGGACACACCCGCCACTGTGCGCAGGGCGTCGATGAAGCGGTCCGTGGCCTTGAGGCCGAAGGGTATGTCCAGAACCTTGCAGGGGACCTTGAACTTGGAGTCGAGCAGGCGCGCGGCGTCGGCCGAACACCATTCGCCCAGGGCCAGGGTTCCGATGGCGTCGCCCGTGGCCACGATGTCCTCCACCGGGGTTCCGCCTTCCGGGAACATCTTGTACTCGCCGGAAAGCGGACCGTTGAGCACGCCCGAGGTGTCGGGCAGCAGGATGGAGTCCACGCCCACCAGGGTCGCCAGACGCTTGATCTCCTCCATGTCCGAGGGCTCGACCCAGCCGGGCAGGATGTTGACCTTGCCGTTCTTGTGGCCGGTGGACTCGGCGAGTTGGTCCACGGCGCTCTTGACCATGTTGGAGAAGCCGGTCACATGGGAGCCTACATAGGAGGGGGTGGATGCGCCGATGACGAATTTGCCGTCGGGGATCTTGCCTTCCTTCTGCGCCTTGTCCCGGATCTGCTTCAGGTCGTCGCCGATGGTCTCGGAAAGGCAGGTGGTATGCACGGCGATGATTTCAGGTTCATAGACCGTGAAGATGTTTTCGATGGCCTGCAGCAGGTTGGCCTGGCCGCCGAACACGGACGCACCCTCGGTGAAGGAGCTGGTGGCGGCGGAGACGGGCTCCTTGTAGTGCCGGGTCAGGGCGCTGCGGTGGTAGGCGCAGCAGCCCTGGGAGCCGTGGCTGTGCGGCAGGCAGCCGTGGATGCCGAGCGCGGCGTACATGGCCCCGATGGGCTGACAGGTCTTGGCCGGGTTGATGGTCAAGGCGCTGCGCTCGGTGATTTCTTTGGGTGTATGTCTCAGTAAGGTCATGCTCTGTTCCTCTCAGTCGGTTCGTCGCCCGTGTTCAGGGAGTCGCCGGTCATTCCCAAACGTAGGTGGCGGAGAGTTCCGGGTTTTCCTGCCAGGGGGCCTTCATGTAGCTCCAGACCTTGCTGTTCACGAGGCGGTCGATTTCCTTGTAGAAGTTGATCGCGCCGCGGAAGCCCGCATACGGTCCGCCCGAGTCGTAGCTGTGCAGCTGCTTCATGGGCACGCCGAGCTTCTGGATGGAGAACTTTTCCTTGATGCCCGCGCAGAAGATGTCGGGGTGGAGCAGCTCCACGAGTTTCTCGGCCTCGTACTGGTTCAGGTCGTCGATGACGATGGTCCCCTTGTCCATTTCCGGAATCATTCCGTCGTAATGCTTGAACTTGTACCCGGCGGCCTCCAGCTTCTGGATCTCCTCGGCGGGCTTGCGCGGATTGTAGCGTTCCGGGTCGGCGTTGACCTCGATCTCCTCGATGTTCCGGCTGTCCGCATCCACCTTGAGATCGGGGATGACCTCGCGGCCTTCGTAGTCGTCGCGGTGGGCGAACTCGTAGCCCGCGGAGAGGGTCTTCATGCCGATCTCGGCGAAGAGCTCCTGGTAGTGGTGGGCGCGGGAGCCGCCCACAAAGAGCATGGCGGTCTTGCCTTCGGTGCGGGTGCGCACGTCGCTGCGCACGGCGTCCACCAGGGGCATTTCCTCGGCGATGACCACTTCGACCCGCTCAATGAGCTTCTTGTCGCCGAAGTACTGGGCAATCTTGCGCAGGGACTTGGCCGTGGCCTCGGCGCCGATGAAGTTGACCTTGATCCAGGGGATCCCGAACTTGGTCTCCAGCATGTCCGCCACATAGTTGATGGACCGGTGGCACATGACGCAGTTCAGGTCGGCCATGTGGGCCGAGGCGAACTGGTCGTAGGACGAGTTGCCCGAGAAGGTGGCGATGTTGGAGATGCCGCAGAGCTTGAGGATGCGGTCGATCTCGAAGCCATCGCCGCCGATGTTGTATTCGCCGAGCAAGTTGATCTTGTATTCGCCGGGCTTTTCCGCGTCGTTCTCGCCCACCACGTGCTTGAAGATCTGGTTGTTGGCGATGTGGTGGCCGGCGGACTGGCTGACGCCCTTGTACCCCTCGCAGGAGAAGGCAAAGACGTTGCAGTCGCCGAACTTCTCTTTCATTTTCTTGGCCACGGCGTGGATGTCGTCGCCGATGAGCCCCACGGGACAGGTTGCGAAGATGGCGATGGCCTTGGGATGGAAGGTGTCGTAGGCCTCCTGGATGGCCCGCTCCAGCTTTTTTTCTCCGCCGAAGATGATGTCCTGGTCCTGCATGTCCGTGGAGAAGCAGTAGGGCATGTAGTTTTCCGCGCCCGGAGCCGAGGCATCGGTCTGGTTGCGGCGGGTCAGCCAGGAGTAGAATCCGCAGCCGATGGGGCCGTGGGTGATGTTCACGATGTCGCGGGTGGGGCCGAGAATGACGCCCTTGCAGCCTGCGTAGGTGCAGCCGCGCATGGTGATGATGCCGGGGATGGTCCGGACGTTGGCCTGGATTTCAGGCGTCTCGTTTTCCTGAGCCTCATTGATGAGTATCTGCTTGGCGCGCTTGCGGGCCACCTTGGGAGGATACTTTTTGAGCAGTTCCTCCTTGATCGCGGTGGGATCCCACTTGACGAGCCTTTGCTTGGTCTTGGCCATTCTCATTGCTCCGTTGGGGTTAGGCGATGGACTTCGCGCCGCGTTCGGCGGTGCGGACCCGGACGGCGTCCGAAACGGGCAGGACGAAAATCTTGCCGTCGCCCGGCTTGCCCGTCTGGTTGACTTCAATGATGGTCTTGACCACGTCGTCCACCTCGTCGTCGGGCAGAACCACCGTGATCATCCGCTTGGGATAGAGCTTGCCCTTTTCACCCAGCAGGGCGGCGGCTTCCTCGTAGCCCTCTCCGGCGCCCTCGAGCACCTTGGGGTTCACGAAGCCTTTGCCGCGGCCCTGGCATTCATGAGCGAAGAACGCGTCCACCCCGGCTTCGGTGAGAGCCTTCTTGGTGCGGTTCATCTTCTCCATGCGCACGACAGCGATCACTTCCTTCATGCCGTGGCCTCCTCGGGATCGTTGGATTCCTTGACTCCGGAGCTGATGGTGTAGACATCCCCGACATCGCTGACAAAGATCTTGCCGTCGCCAAAGGCACCCTTCTTGCCGGAGCGGGCCGCGTTCATGATCGTGTCGATGACGAAGTCCTTGTCCGTGGCCTTGACCACGCTCATGAGCATGGTCTTGGGAATTTCGTCGTAGGTTACTTCGCCGATCTTGATGCCGCGCTGCTTGCCGCGCCCGGCAACGGAATATTTGGTGACGGCGGGAAAACCGGCGTCCATGAGGGCCGCGAGAACGTCGTCCGCTCGTTCGGGCCGAACAATGGCCCTGACCATGATCATCATGTTGGTTTCTCCTCGTGCTTGGATTGAAGCGGGCTGTATGGGTTACGAAAACGGACCGGACTAGGCGTTGAGCAGGCCGTAGTCGAGCAGGAGCTGCTCCAGGTCCTCGATTTCCAGCGGCTTGGGCACGACGAACAGTTCGTTCTCGTCGATGGCCTTGGCCAGTCCGCGATAGGCGTCGGCCTGCGGCGCTTCGGGGTTCCACTCGATGACGGTCTTGCGGTTGATTTCGGCGCGCTGCACGTCGTTGTCGCGGGGCACGAAGTAGATCATCTGCGTGCCGATCTTCTTGGCCAGCTCCTCGATCATCTCTTTTTCGTTGTC